>JBBDRG010000059.1:0-108976 GCA_040905585.1 Verrucomicrobiales bacterium | reverse complement strand
GGCGGGGGAGAGCGGAGAATGACTCGTCGAGGACCCCGTTCGGCGAAACCGTTCCGTTTGGAAACGACCAACGGGTCCTCCGGATCCTACGTGAAAATCGGTCACGGCGACGATTTAATTCAGTCGCTGAGTTCCCTGTCCGGTCAGGGAGATCGAGCCGGCGATGTCGAAGTCGGGGCAGCGTCGGATATCACGCTTGTCGACGCCATGATCGGTTATGTGAATTCGAGCAGCCGGGCGGACGCCGCCGGGGGAACGACCCAGGTCGGCGTGAGCCGGGACGATCCCGCCGATCCGAATGGAGGAACCCTCCGGGCGGACGCGGCGAGCGAATTCCAAGGCGCCGACGAACTGCGCTTCTACGTGCCTCGACGGGGCGGAATCGCCGGACCCGGGCATGGACATGTTCCTGTTCGGCTTGTTTCCGGACGACAGGACCACGGACGACTCGCGACGGAAAAGGGAGGAATTCTATACGAGCTTCGGACCTTTCTCGATCTACTACGTGGGCTACGACCAATACGGACTGAACGGCGAGAGCCGCTTCCGGCTGTTATCCACGAACAAACTTGAGAGTGATCTACGGTCCGACGATTGAGATTTCCCCCTCCGAGGGGGGAGCGGAAATCTCCGGCGACCGTGGCGAGGGCGAGCGGGAAAGGTTCGTCTCGCTCCCGGGATCCCAAGATGGCGGGACCTGGCCTCGTTTCAGTCTATGGAGCCGAGACCTCGTCGTGGCCGGCGGGCGAAAGGAGCCCGAAATCGCTGCTTGCGCCGCCTGCTCTTATGCTGCTAATCTCTGCCTTCTAGTCCAGGAGGCCTTTAGATTCCCGAACGGCAGTGCATTATCGTCGAACAGATGGATTTTTGCCGAGCAGAGTGATTTTGCTTGTCGGGATCTTCGTGTTCCTGACTCCGGGAGTCCGCGTCGCCTACGGTGACGGAAACGAGGTTCCGGGCGGGATCGTCGGGGTGGCCGCCCGCGAAGCCGTGCGGCGTCAAGAGCAGGTCAAGGCGGCTCAGACGCTTTTCACGGTGGGCTCGAGAGCCTTCGCCGACAGGTCCTACGGCGAGGCGATGGACAATTTCAAAGCGGCGTTCGAAACCGTGCCGGCGGTTCCGGCGGTCGAAGAGCAGCGCCTTGTTTTCTTCAAGCGGTACCAGGCTGCGGCCTACCGCTTCGCGCAGGTGTTGGCGACCGAGGCGCGCTGGGCCGAGGCCGAGCAAACCCTCGAGGATGTGATCGAGACGGCGGACGACAATTCCTTGCCGGCGACGCTCGTCGATCCCGAGATTCGGGAGATGCTCGAGGATCTTGCCAGCCACGACGATCGCTACAACAGGGCGACGACTTCGCAGCACTTGAGAAACGTCAACGCGGTGGAGGGGAAGTTGATTCTGGCCAGAGGATACCTCGAACTGGGCGATTACGATCGAGCCGAGCGCTCCTACAACGAGGTGCTTGCCATCGATCCCTACAGCACGGCCGCCCGGAGAGGACTGGAGAGCGTCGAACGCCGTCGACTGAACTACTACGATGCCGCTCAGGATCACACCCGGGCGAAGATGCTGGCCGAGGTTGCGGCGGGATGGGAATCGCCCGTCCCGACGATCGGGCTTGGGACGGCGGAGGTCGACCTCCCGACCGAGGTCGCGGGCGGTGGAGCGGCGGCGATCGAGCGGAAGCTGAAATCGATCGTCATACCCCGGGTCGAATTCAACGACGCTACGTTGTCCGACGTGCTGGAGTTTCTGGGCCAGAAATCGCAGGAGCTTGACAGTTCCGAACAGGATCCGGCCAAAAGGGGAGTCAATATTGTTGTCTCTCCCTCCGCGGAACAGGAAGGGCAGAACGTGTCGGGCAGGACGCTCAGCGTGCGACTGTCCAACATTCCGCTCGGCGTTGCCTTGAAGTACGTGACTCAGCAAGTCGACATGAAATACCGGGTCGACGATTACGCCGTGACCGTGATTCCGATGTCCGAGGACGCCAATGCCGCGCTCGTGTCTCGGAGTTACACGGTGCCTCCGGGATTCCTTTCCACGGGAGCGCAGACGGGAGGGGATACCGGCGGGGTGACCGATCCGTTCGCCGAACCTTCCGAGTCCGCGGGCGCCTTGGTTACCCGAGTGACCGCCCGGTCGTTTCTGGAGCAAAACGGCGTCGTCTTCTCTCCCGGCAGCTTGGCCCGCTACAACCCGGCCTCGAGTTCCCTCGTCGTTCGCAATACTCCTCAACAGTTGGAGACGGTGGAGAATCTGATTCGCTCCGTGAAGGAGAACGCGGAAAAGAACGTGAAGGTGAACGTGAAGATGATCTCGATCGAGCAGACGCTTCTCAAGCAGTCGGGCTTGGACTTCCTACTCGGGGCGTCGAACCTCGGTTCCACGCCGCGGGTCTTTTTCGGCGGCGGAACCGACGGCAACGCGGCCGTTCCGGTCGATGGTGCCGACTACCCTTTCGTCACCCCAGGAGGGTCGGTCGTGGGCATGAATCCGGTGACCAGCGGGCTCAGGATGGGCAACCTGGCGAGCGGTCAGAGCATCGACAACGTGATCCAAGGGGGCAATCCGGAGTCGGGATCGGGCCGGTCTCCCGGAGTGTTTTCGGTGGCGGGGGTGTTCACGGATCCCCAGTTTCAAATGGTGCTGAGGGCACTCAGCCAGATGAAGGGCGAAGACACGCTGGATGACACGCACGTCGTGGTTCGCCCCGGGCAGATAGCCACCATCGAGCAAATCAGAGAATTCATTTATCCGACGGAATATGATCCTCCGGAAATCCCGAATGACTTCGGAGGGGTTCAAATCGGCAATACGCGCTTTATCGGGGAAGAGTCGGGAGTGTTTCCGGCAACGCCCGCCACTCCCACGGCGTTCGAGATGCGGCCTCTGGGAAGCTCGATCGAAGTCGAGCCCACGGTTTCGTCGGACAACCAGACGGTAAACGTGAACGTGACTTTGGATTTTACGGACTTCGTCGGGTTCATCAATTACGGCACGCCTATCACGAACGCCAGGTTTAGCGCGCCCGACGGATCGCCCTCCGTCGTGACCGAAAACGAAATCCTGATGCCGGTGTTCGACGCGGTCAAGGAGACCACGAACGTGTCCGTCTGGGACGGACAGACGATCGTGATCGGAGGTCTTCACGGCGAATCGGTCATCGACGGAGAAGACAAGGTTCCCTACCTGGGCGATCTGCCGGTCGTGGGACGGGCCTTTCGGTCCTCCACGAGGGACACCGCCAAGCGTGCGATGCTGATTTTCGTCTCCGTCAGCCTCATCGATCCGGGCGGTTCTCCCATCAACCTACCCGAGGAGCCGGATTTGGTCACCAGCCGGGACGACCCTCCGGAACCATCCTCGCCCGTCTTCGCACCGGGGCCAATGCCGCTTCCTTCGAAGTGAGCGTCCGCGGGGTCCCCGCCGGAAATCCGCGACATTTTCTTTGCATTCGGCCTCTCGACTGGTTTAGTCCCTAGCAAAAACCTCCCAGATGTCCAATTCTCGATGAGCTTGTCCGCTACTTCGGATTCGCCCGAAATCCGCGAAAGCCTTCCCGCACCGTCGGGAGGGGTCACTGAAATCCACGATGCGGTGATCCGGTTCGCCGGAAACTCGCAGGACGGTATCCAAACGATCGGCGGCTTTCTGGCGCGGCTTGCGGGTCGCAGTGCCAGAGAGGTCATGACCTACATGACGATTCCTTCGACGATCTCAGGAGGACCCTCGATCTTCCAGGTTCACCTCGGTTCGGGGGAGGTCTTGTCCGCAGGCGACGAATCGGACTTCCTTTTTGCCTTTTATCAGCACAGCTACGACAATCACATCGATTCCCTGGAGGACGGGGGCATATGCCTTTACGACTCCGATCACGTCGAGGAACTGAGGGAAAACGAGCGGAATATCCGACACGTCGGGGTTCCGTTCACGAGCGCCACGGTCGAGGCCATCGGCGGCAGCGCGCGGGACCGGGGCAAGAATATCTTCGTGCTGGGATTGGTGACTCAGCTTTTCAAGCTGAACAAGGCGAAACTGGTGTCGCTGGTCGAGAAGCAGTTCGGCCGAAAGGGAGAGGACGTTTTGAGGAATGCCATGCTCGCCTTCGACGCGGGGTACGCGTTCCCGATCGGGGATCTCCTCGGAGGCGGGTTCGACCTGAAAAAGGGAAGCGTCGAAGGAGAGGACAAGGTCACCACCGACGGCAACACGGCCCTGACCCTCGGACTCTTGGCGGGAGGGCTCCGCTACGGTGCCGGCTATCCGATTACCCCGTGGTCGACGATCATGGAGCAGCTCCGCGTCGAGCTTCCCAAGTACGGGGGGCTGTTCGTCCAAGCCGAAGACGAACTGGCGGCGGTCTCGATCGCGCTTGGATTCGCCTATTCCGGCCACACTGCCGTGACGGGGAGTTCCGGACCCGGGCTTTCCCTGAAAATGGAGGCCCTCAGCTATGCGACGATGGCCGAACTGCCACTCGTCGTCATCAATGTGCAGCGGGGAGGGCCTTCCACCGGTTTGCCGACCAGCGTCGAACAGAGCGATTTGATGCAGGCCATCTACGGCAGCCACGGGGATTGTCCGCGGATCGTGCTGGCGCCGAAAAACGTCGCAGACTGCTTTCACGTCGCGGTGGAAGCTTGCGAACTGGCGAGGCAATACAGTTGTCCGGTCCTCGTGTTGACCGACCAGGCCCTTGCCACGCGCATCGAAGCGTTCGCCCAACCCGACCTGGACGCGTGCGTGAAGATTCCGGTTTTGGATCAGGACGACAGAAGCGAAGACTTCCGTCCGTATCCTCTGGACGGCTTGACTCGCCACGCCCCTCCGGGGACGACGATGACCGGCGGAAAATATCCGGTCGTCACGGGTCTGGAACACGACGAGTGGGGCCATCCCAGCGGCAATCCGGAGATGCACGCGAAGATGGTGAAGCGGCGCCGGGAGAAAATCAAATCGTTCGCCGAGACGCTCGAACTCCCTCCGATATTCGGAGACGATGCCGGAGAGGTTCTTCTGGTCGGTTGGGGCTCGACGTGGGGCCCGATTCGCGAAGCGGTGATGCGGATGCGCGAAGCCGGACGCAAGGTGGGTACCCTGCACATCAGGCATTTGAATCCGATGCCCAACGGCTTCGAGACGGTCTTCGACAGGTACGACCACGTCGTCGTCGTCGAAATGAACGACGAAGGCCTCTACGGCATGGGGCAGCTGGCCACCTTGCTCAGGGCCAGGCATTGCGACCCGAAGATCAAGTCAGTCTGCAAAACGGACGGTCTCACCTACAGGGTCAGAGAAATCATGGAGAGAGTCGACTCGGCGATTGCCTGAACTTTCCACACGAAAATTTTACTATGTCAGCCACTGCCGAACCCAAGAAACTCACCAAGAAGGATCTGACCGCCGATCACCCGACTTGGTGTCCGGGCTGCGGAGACTTCGCGGTGCTCGCCGCCTTCTTCAAGGTTCTCGAGAAACTCCAGATCCCGCACGAGAAAATATGCACCATCGCGGGGATCGGTTGCTCCTCCCGCTTCCCTTATTTCGTCAACGGACACGGTGTCCACTTCATCCATGGCCGGGCCCTGCCTCTCGCCACGGGTGTGAGTCTGTCGCGGCCCGATCTCCATGTTTTCGCCTTCGGCGGCGACGGCGACGGCTATTCGATCGGCGGCAACCATCTCGACCACGCGGCGCGGAAAAACGTCAATCTCACATACGTGGTGATGGACAATTTCGTCTACGGCCTCACCAAGAAACAGACTTCGCCTACCAGCCCGACGGGATTCAAATCGAAGACCGACCCGACCGGAGCGATCGATCAGCCGATCAATCCCATGAAGAAGCTCGTTTACGGGGGATCTTCGTTCGTGGCGAGGACCCATGCGACGCAGGTCAAGCACATGATGCATGTCTTCGAGCGCGCCATTCTCCACCCGGGATTCAGCGTGGTCGAAGTGTTGTCCGAATGCGTGGTGTTCTACCCCGGCATCTTCGACGACGGTAATCCCCGCAAGGGCGGAGAATTCGATCTCATCGAAGAGAAAAAGTGGGACGACACGGAAGAGGACAAGAACCGGCACGACGTGACGGACGAGAACGAGGCCTACCGCTTGGCGGCCTTGCAGTATCCCGGCAAGTTCGGCGTCTTCTACGAGACCGATCGTCCCACGAAGAACCAGCTGGAACAGCAATGGATCGACTCGTCTCGGAAAAAGGTCGAGAATGCCTCGCCGAAAGACCTTCTGGCGGCACGCTTCGGGGCGATGAAATAGTCGTGTTGTTTCCGCGGACCCGGTTCCCGTCCGGCTTTCAATCCCTCTGGCGAAGGCCATGCGGCGCCAGTCGGGAAAGGATCATCTGCTCTACATACTGACGATCGTCGCCGGGACGACCATGGCCCACTCGCTGGTACCGCCGACACCAGGGCCACTGACCGTAGCGGGCTTTTTCGGCGACGCGGTCTCGATCGGATCAATGATGATGGGCGGCCTCGTCGTGGGTGTTTTCACGGTGGCTGCGGGGATCGCCTTTGCCTTCTGGGCCAATCGGCGTTGGCGGATTGAGTTGCCGGAAGACGAAGCGATGCCCGTGGAAGCATTGCCGGTCGAAGATCTGCCACCTTTGTGGTTCGCTCTCCTGCCGATCATCCTGCCGGTTGTTCTGATAGGATGTCGGGCATGACACCCGTGGAGACCTTCAAGACTGTCAGCGTGATGATGATCGTGATGTCGCTCGTCGGCCTCGCGGTGATAATGCTGGGCGCGATCTTCGTGCCGATGGCCTGACAGAGCGCGTCGGCGGGATGAAAATTTAATAATTCGCGTCAAAGGCTCGCAAAAGTGAAATAAGTTTTAAAAATGAGTTGCCCCTCGCTGAATAGTTTAGTAAACTAAGCCATCAATGTTTAACGGAAGTCAGCGAATCATGAGTAACCACACGGATCCCGTCCGTCGGCCGGCGCAACACGCGGGCCGGTCTTTTCGGGCCATCCGAGACCCTCATTGCCTTTTTGCACAAACAGACGCGGTGGTTGCCGAGCCTTTTTCGTCGCGTGACCGCTTGGGTATCGCCCGCCACCGTCGAAAACGATCGGGATAGAGATCATGGCCGCCGTCCCTTGTTGACAGGTGGCCAAGCTCGTTTCCGAGTTAAGGGAGGACCGCAGTCCGGACTATTGGCAGGTAGCCGGGCTGCGGTTCGTCTCTTTCCGGTCGGCCGATGTTCGACAGGAGAGGCCGTGGAGTGACGGAACCGTTGCTTTTACACTGGTCTGTTTCGCCGACTCTTTTGAGAAGTCGATCGGAGGTACCAGTTACGGAACTTCGGTTGACGACTCCAACTGAAGCTTAGCGAGAAAGAAACCGGTGATCGGTCCGACTCAGCAAACGCCATGAAAGTCACTTTTGTCACGGACACCTATCTGCCTCAGGCCAACGGTGTGGCCACAACGCTGGAACGGCTCGTCACGGGGCTGCGGGAACGTGAACACGAAGTCGATGTGGTTCGACCCGCCATTCTCGCCTGCGACGAAGCGGGTCTCGGAGTCCCCTCGTTCGGACTCCCGGGATACCGGGAAATCCGTTTCGGATTTCCCCAGAAGCTCGCCTTGCAGGCGCGATGGAGCAAGAGCCGGCCCGACATCGTTTACGTGGCTACCGAAACCCTGCTGGGTGCCTCCGCGATTTCCGCGGCGAGAGCACTGAGAATTCCGGTGGCCTCCGGATTCCGTCTCGGAACTCATGAAGCGGCGTGAGAGCGGCGAGACTCTGAAAGCGCAGGAGGAAGACTTCGTAGAGGTCGATCCGGCAGCGACGGCCCAAATCGGAACGGTCGCCGCCTGAAATCTGCTGCGAAACGGCCACTGGGCGTACATGTTGACTGCATTAACAAAACCTTGGAATACACTATAATCATGACCGAATCCACCCACCTGCTAGGAAGTTTTGAGAAGGCATTGCAGGACGCCAGAAACAACGTGCTTCGCATGGCGAGCATCGCGGAGCAGAATTTGGAGAATGCCGTCAACGGCCTGCTGACTCGGAACCAAAAACTATGCAACGAGGCCATCGCGGAGGAGGACGAGGTCAACTCTCTCGAGCGTCGCATCGACGCGGAAGCTTTCGAGATTCTGATGCGCTTCAACCCTGTAGCCGGAGATCTCAGGGAAGTAATCGCCGGAATGAAGGTGGCGAACAACCTCGAGCGGATTTCCGACGAGGCGCGGAACATCGCCAAGCGCGCCCGGAAGATTATGGAACATCCGGAGATCGAGGAGGCGCTCATGATCGAGCCGCTCTACGATCGGGCTCTCAGCTTGTTCCGCGACGGAATGCGCTCCTACGCCGAAGGCGACACGGAACTCGGCCTGTCTCTCTACGACCGCGATCGGGAACTCGACAAGGGCCACAAGGGCGTGATCCGCAAGCTGAGCAAGCGAATGGACAAGGACTCGTCGGCGCTCAAAGTGAAGTCCTTTCTCCACCTCGTATTTATCGTCCGCAGCCTCGAACGCATCGGCGACCACGCCGTCAACATCGCCGAGGACGGTATTTTCCTGGAGGAGGCCACCGACGTCCGTCATCTGGGACCCGAAAGAGCGGCCGAGGAAATCGAAGCAAACTGAGGGGATTGCGCTTCCGTTTCTCGGGAACGAAGCGACCAGAGTGAGTGCCTTTCACGGTCGGTCGGCTCCGCGAAACGAAAAAAACAAGGCGGGGTGCAAGAACCAACCCTGTCTGTCGACTGAACTTGTGTCAGCGGAAGATCCGTGGCGTGGAAAAGATCAACGCTTGGAGAACTGGAAGCGCTTCCGTGCCTTGGGCTGACCCGCTTTCTTGCGCTCCTTCTGGCGAGGGTCGCGAGTGAGAAGATCGGCGGCCCTCAGATCGTCTCTCAGCTCTTCGTTGGTCTTGAGCAGTGCGCGCGCGATGCCGAGCTGGATAGCGCCGATCTGGCCGGTGACGCCGCCACCTTCGGCGTTGACCACCGTGTCGTACTGATTGGTTACGTTGGCGACGTGAAAGGGGTGAAGCACCTGGTTCTGCATCGACAGGGTGCCGAAGTATTCCTCGAAGGGACGCTTGTTGATCGTGATGCTTCCAGAACCTGGAGTGATCGTGACCCTGGCTGTGGAGGTTTTGCGGCGGCCGGTGGCGGAGAATGTTTCGCTCATGTCTGGAAAAAATTAGAGGGCGTAGGTCTGCACCTGCTGGGCTTCGTGGGGGTGTTCGCTTCCCGTGTAGACCTTGAGTTTTTTCATGATCTGACGGCCGAGGCGGTTGTGGGGGATCATTCCGCGCACGGCGCGCTCGACGATCAATTCGGGCCGACGCTCGCGCAACTTGGCGGCGGATTCCCGCTTCTGGCCACCCACGTAGCCGGAGTAGCTGGTGTAAATCTTCTGTTCTTCCTTGTTGCCGGTGAGGCGAATCTTCTCGGCATTCACGATGACCACGAAATCACCGCAGTCGATATGCTGCGTGAAAAGCGGTTTCTCCTTGCCGCGGAGAAGTTTCGCCGCAGCGACGGCGACTTCTCCGAGCACCGCGTTCTTGGCGTCGATGACGTACCACTGGCGTTCAATCTCTTCGGCTTTGGCAGAAAAAGTCTTCATTTCCCTAGGTTTCGGACTTCCCCGGTCGCGTAAAATATAGATCTCGCTACGATGTCCGAGCCGTGGGCTTCGGCGGGGGAAGAGCGGGAATCTAGGCGGGATGCGAGCCTTGTCAAGGGATTGAGATGGCGAAAAACATGGTGAACTCGGCCTTTCCGCTCGCTGGGGGGCCGGGAGGAAAACAAGCGATGCGAGAGCCATTCTTTTCTAAGAGCATGAGACGCCCGTTCGTCCATGGGACGACCTCCCATCCGCTCATGAAACTCCCTCGACTTGATCTTTTTCTCATGGCCGCCGCGTTCACCCTTCTCGTGCCGACGGCGTCTTTGGCCTCCCCTGTGGCGGAGGAGACGGAGAGCGCCGAACTCCAGACTGCCGAAGGCGTTGAACTGCCGCGGTGGATCGAGGGGGAAATGCACGAGAACTTCGACATCAGGATTTGGCCGGAGGGAGTCGTGATCTGGCTGGAGCAGGAGAATCTTCGGGATCTGATCGCCGATCCCGACTTGCCCGACGCCGAGAGGGAGTCGCTGCAGCAGGTCCTGGCCCATCAGGAAAAATCGGACTCGGCGGGTTGAACGATAACCGCGTCGGTTTCCCGCAACGGTTTCCCGCACCCCGGCATGAGAACCTGGCTTTTTGCATTCCCCGCCCTTTTCGTCGCGGCGGAGTTGGCCTCCGCTCGCGATTACAACGAGTTGATTCTTCGGGAAGCGATGACGATGCCGGAAGGGGGCTCCTACGCCGCGTACCGAAAAGATCTTCCCGAGGCGCGGCGATTCGACGATCTTTACGAAGCGGTAGCCAGTCTGGACCGGTCCCTGGGGATGGATCCGAAGGGGCGGCTGAGGGTGAAACCCGCCCGGGCCGCGGACTTTAGTTTCTGCTCGAGCGCCACGTATCTGTTGTTCTGCAAAGTCGTCGAATCGTTGCAGAAGGAAGGCGTCGTGTCCTCCGATCGAGCCTTGAGCCGCGAACTGGCGAGGGTCGGCGACAAGAGGGACGTCATTCACGGGAAACTCGACGGCGTAGGGCTTTTCGGCCACTGGAACGCGGATGGACCCGGGACGGCCGTTCTCTTCGAACGATTGAACCTGGGACGAAACTTCTCCAGTCTCGAAAGGGCAAAGCCCGGAGATTTCCTGAAGATTTTCTGGAACGACGCGATTGGAAAGGGCGAGAGGGGACACCTCGTTCTCTACCTTGGCGAAAGCGAGGACGGCAAGGCTCTTCAGGTGTGGTCCAGCAATCTCTCGAACAGTGACGGCTCCAATGGCTACGGCACGATGACGGTCGAAAAAAGCCGAATCGCGAGAGCCTTGTTTTCCCGACTCGAGCACCCGGAGAATCTTGCAAACTGGCTCGGCTTGTCGGAGACGGAGCGAACGAGCGACTACCTCGTCCGCATTCTCCGGACGGGTTCGTCGGAAGAAGAAATGAAGGCGGCAACAGGTGCCGTCGATTGAGGGTGCCGACGGGTTCCCGCCGCGACCTTTTTCTCCGGCATCGCAGAAAAGGGCAAAAATTTTATTATTTTTATCTTTAGGTATTGTAAATATTTCAGGTTTGCGTAATACTTGAGCATGACCGTAGCTCAGAATGCGCTTAGTTTTTCCGCCGGAGGAGAATTTTTGGAATCGGAAAGTCGCCCACGAGGGCAGGGCCACCAAGGGCGGGGCCACCAAGGGCGGGGCCACCACAAAGTGGGCTTGGACTGGGTGCTTCCGGTCGCCGAAGTCAACCGGATCTCGGTAAAGGCTCACGAAGGGCTTCTCGTCGGTGCCTCGGACAGCTACAGCGTCGGCGATCTGCTGATGCCGCACGTCTTGACCCGGCTGCTCAATTTTTCGCGTCTTCGATGCGCGGGGATGACGCGGGTCGATTTCACCTCCGTCGGCGGGCACTCGGTTCGAAACTACGGCGAGAGCGCGCTGGAGATGGGAGGCAAAGATCTCCAACTGGTTCACTTCGGGGGTGAAACGCTTTCTCGAAAACTGACTTCGGGATACGCCGCGGTGGCGACCGGAGAGGAATCGGAACGCTTCGAAAGCCTCGCGGCCATTGGCAGCGAAGAGGAGATCCTCCGCTACGTGCGCCGTCGCACCGGGCAGCTGGACGACTTGGCCTACGTGCTCGCCGCGGAAGGAGAATTCTATGGGGCGCGGTCCAGTTTCCATGCCGTCGGTCTGTCCGAGCCCGAACGCCTGGACGAATCGGCGCGGCAGAGGCTGGTCTCGATTCTCAAAGGGGCGGATTTCGTGGGCATTCGCGACGAGGTGGGAGCCAGTTTCCTGGAAAATTGCGGCGTCACGGTTCAGCGGATGCCCTGCGGTCTGAGCGTGATTCCGCAAACATGCGCCCGGCAACTCCGCGAACATCGCGACGGCGATGCCATGGAGGAGATTCGCCATCGTTTTCCGAATGGATGGGTGGCCGTGGAGATCGGCGACGTCGAGCGCGGTGACTTCGACAGGCTCGCGCAGGCTTTGCGCGAGGTCGCTGATCGCGAGGGCCTGGGTCTCGTCTTCTTCGAGGCGCGGAAGCAGGAGCCTGGAGCGCCTTCACCGAAACTGCGCCGCTGGGTCGACGCTTTTCCGGAATGGGAAGCGGCCGCCTTCGGCTCGGACAACATCTGGGAGATCGCCTCGCTGCTGCTTCATTCGCGGCTCTACTGCGGAACGTGCCTGAGCTGCCGGGTCATTGCCATGTCCGGTGGGGTTGCCCGAGTTAACCTGCCGACCGGAGATCCCTCCGTGAGAAGTTATTGCGAGCTTTGGGAGAATGACTCGGTTCCAATCGAGTTGCCGAGGGAGGAAGCATGGGAGGAAGCTCTGACCCGGGCCCTGGAGGTCGATTTTTCGACTCTCCAGGACCACGCGACGAAACTGCACGGGCAATACTTCGATTCTTTCGAAAAATTCTGTCGCGCCACGGGGCTCTCCCCCAGACTCGCGGCCAGCCGACCCGAAACAACGCCGCACGTCCGAGCGTCCGCGGCCGGTCATCACCTGAACGACGAGTGGTTGGATGATTCGGAAAACCGCCGCCTCTTCCGCAAGCTGAATCGGGGGTCGAAGAAACGGTTCGACCCCGGCTCGGCCGCCAAGTCGATTCGGAAGCGGTTCGGCGCCCGACCTTCCGTGTGAGCCGGACCCAAGGTCGGCACTCTCGCCACGCCACGGAAACCATTGACGAACTCACGCCGCGCCCTGTAACGGTGGGTTCCGTCGGAGCGTTAAGAGACTGTTGAAAAATTCTGAAACGCAAAATCTGGATGAAGAGACGAGATCAAAATCAGCGGCTTCGCCGGATGGACCTGAGAACGCCCCTTCGGGCTGTGGCCCTTTTGCCTGCTGGCTTCGTTGCTCCTCGGTCGTGGGGCTCGCCCCACTCCCTCGTCCCGCCTCGCCAGCAAACAAAATGACTCGCAGTTTTCCATTCCCGAGTTTTTCAACAGTCTCTTAATGGTCGGCTGGACGAGGAACAGAACCAACCAGGACGCATCTGTGCCCACTGGTGCGTAGATGCTGGAAAAGACGCTGTTGATCTTCGTGTTGCTCATTCAGTCCCCGGATTTATCGTTTCCACGGCCCTGAAGGAGAGTTTCTGCTCGGGAAGCGGCGAATGCGGCGCTTCGACAGATCGGAATATGGACGGGGCTCTTTGGAGATTCGCGTCATGAAGCGGTACGTCCTTACATCTGTCGGCATCGCCGCCGCGGCCATCGTGGTCGTGCTCGCGTTGTATTTTCTGGGTGCCTTTGCGGCCCCGGCCTCTTGGCTCGAGGAGGTCTACGCGCTAAGAGGAATTTTCGAGGACGCCCCGGTCGCAAGGGTGAAGTGGTTGGAGGTGGTCGTGGTCGTATTCGGTTCCCTCGGCGTGGCCTGGTGCGTCGTCGACGTGTCGCAGGTCTCGCAAAAAATTTTCGTCTTCTGCGCGGTTTCGCTGATCGTCTTCGGGATTTCGCCGACCCTGGCTCTCTACAATGTTCTTTTCGAGCCTTTTGCCCCTCTCACCGCCGTTTTGCTAGCGGCGGCGGGCGGCTTTGTTTTCGCCGGAACCGAGAAGGGCATGCGCAAGCGAGTCCTCGAGGGCGTGCTGGGGATCCGGGTGACGCACTCGACGTTCGACAAACTCATGGAAGCGAATGAACCGCCGGACTTCAGCGGCTCGGTCCGCGACGTCACGGTTCTCACTTGTCGGCTTTTCAACCACGAGGAACTCCGCGAAAGACTCGAGCCGGCGGAGTTGCTGAAAATGAGCAATCTTTTTCTGCGGAGCGTTTCGAATTTCCTGATGTCGCGGGGCGCCTATCTCGACGAGTCGGGGCCGGAACTGGTCCGGGTGTACTTCGGGATGCTCGAACCTTCGGAAAATCACGCCGAGCAGGCCTGTCGCGCAGCGCTGGAACTGCGGAGCCGGCTGCGGAACCTCAGCCAGGAGTGTGAAACGCGCTGGTTTCAGAAGCTCGGCTACGGCGTCGGGATCAGTTCGGGACCCATGACGGCCGGGGTCTACGGTTCGAGACAGCACTTCTTCTTCAGCGGAACCGGTGCGGAAACGGACTACTCGCGCAGGCTGGCTCACGCCAATCGCCGCTACGGCTCGGATCTGCTGATCGGCCCCGACACCTATACGCTCGTGAAGGAATCGTTCGAAGTCCGGCCAATGGAAATGTTCTACGATCCCGAGACCGACGCGATGAGCGAAATCTACCAGTTGCTGGCTCCGGCGGACGCCTTCGGCGAAGTGGACCGCGCTCGCCGCGATTTGTTCTGGCAGGGGGTGGTTTTTCTTCGGGAGAAGCGGTTCGAAGAAGCGCTCGATCACCTCAGTCGGGCCCGGCTTTCCGGGGCGGAAGACGGACCGGCGGACTTTTTCATCGCCCGCGCCCAGGAGGGAGTGTCGGCACCCGGAACTGGAGCTTCGGCGAAATCTCACAAACTGACGGAAGAGGGGCACGCCCGCTTGATCAGGTTGATGTGAGAAACACAGCGGAACCCTTATGGCGCAAGTCGATTATCCCGAGCCGGTCAAAGCACTGGTATTCAATCTGAAGCAGTTGCCCGGCATCGGTCCGAAAAGCGCCGAACGGATCGCCGTGTGGCTAATGCAGCAGGGAGCCGAAGTGACCGGGACGTTGGCGGACGTTCTGCGGCGCGCCGGAGAGACGGTCCTCGAATGCCGGATCTGCGGATTTTTTTCCTCGGAGGAGCACGGGTGCGCCATCTGCGACGGTTTGGATCGCGACGAGGGGTCGCTGTGCGTCGTCGAAAGCCCCACGGATATATTGCCTCTGGAACGTTCCGGCGCCTACCGGGGGCATTACCATTCCCTCCGAGGCCGGATTTCTCCCTTGGACAATATCGGGCCGGAAGATCTCAGGATCGGCGAACTCGTGTCCCGGCTCAGGCAGGGCTCCTTCACCGAGGTCATCCTGGCGCTCAACTCGGATGTGGAAGGGGAGGCCACGAGCAACTATCTTGCGGAGCTACTGGCCGATTTCGAGGCCGTCGCCGTCTCCCGACTCGCCCAGGGACTCCCTGCCGGGGGAGGCCTCGACTCGGCCGACGAACTGACCCTGATGCGGGCTCTTCAGGGAAGAACCGGCGTTTGATCAGGGAATTCGAGCAGCTTTGCCGTTCGCTTCGGCAAATTCGGGAACGACTTCCAGCGGCTTCCGGGAGAGGCCGCGAAGCACGGTGAAGGTCGTTGCTTCTCCGGCGGGCAGGTTGTGGACTGCTTCCACCACGTCCGCCAAATCATCGATTTCGATCCGGTTGAGCGAGAGAATGACGTCGCCGGGCTTGAACCCGCCATCTTCGGCGGGAGAGTTCGGCTTCACTTCGAGGACCTCGGGAGTCGAAGAGTGGTTGTGAAACACCAGCCCCACCCAGACCCTTCCCGTTCGCTGGTGGCGCTGCATATCGAGGACCAGTTTCCGGATCTGCGAGGCGGGAATGGCGTGGGCTTCGGTTTCGGATGCCAGCTCGCGATCGGTGAGAAGGCATTCGAGTTCGCCTGTTTGGTTGACGAGAGGAGCCCCGGGAGCGCAGAGATGGCCGGCATCGGCGAACCGGATCCTGAGCAGCGGTATGCCGAGCTGCTCCCCTCGGTAACTCCACTCCTTGCCTGCCACGGTCGCCCGGCAATCCGAATCCGGGGCGAGAGATTCGAGAAGCTCGCCCGCTCGTGCCGCCGGCCCGGACGCCAAGGCAACGGGCATCTGCTCGGCGATTTCCTCGGAAGCTTCGAGGAGACAGAGCCTCTGTCTTTCGTCGACGTGGAGAATCTTCGCGGAGACTCTTTGACCGGCCGCTTGCAGGGAGGGCCCCGCCGCACCCTCGGAATCGACGACACGCGGGATCACGGTGACGTACCAGTTTCGGCGGTTGACGCACACCCCGGACGTCTCGGCCTCCGGCGACCAGACGATGGAAACGGGGGAGGGACCGGTGTCCTGGCCCATGCCGGACGACAAGAAAAGGAACGCCGGTCCGAACACGGCGAGAATCGGAATGCCAACGACGTTCATCTGCCGTTTCAAAGCTCGCGAAGATTGCCGCGCACGCTCGCCGGCACGATGTCGGCGGCGTCTCCCGAGGGCGCGGGCCCGAAGCCCGGGATAGAGACGTCGGGCATCGACGCCGCGGGTCTGGGAATATCCACTTGGAAGTCCTCGTCGCCAAAAGCCGGGGTTCCGGTCGGTTCTTCGGCAGCTTGGCGACTGGCCACCGTGGCGACGCCGGGGTCGGCCTCGTTCTGTTCCGCAGGGGAGAGAAACACGCCCGCCGCGACGACCGCGGCGGCAGCGCCGGCCGGGACGAGCCACTTGGTGCCGTTGACCTCGTCGAACCAGAGCGAGAAACGCTCCGCGAACAGGGCGCGCGAAGATCGCTGAAGAAGCTCGGCGCGCTGGCGGTCTTTGAAGTCTTCCGCAAACCGCCTGTAGTATTGCTCTCCCGGGGTCTCGTAGCGCTTGAGCCGGATCAATTTCTGAACTTCATCTTCGTCTTTCATCTCATCTTTTGAACCGAGCCATAGTTAAGATCGTCCGCCGGCATTTTTCAATCCCGGAAAGGTCTCGGGAATCCGTAAGGACTATTTCCTGAAGTCGTCGAAATAGGTCTGCAACTGTCTGTGGGCGTAAAAGAGCCGTGACCGGATGGTTCCCTCGGAGACCCCCAGGATCTTCGAAATCTCGGCGTGGGGCATTCCTTGGATGTCGAACATCGTAACCACTGCTCTGTGATCATCTGACAGCTGCTGCATGGCCATGTTCAATCTTTCCTGGAGTTCGGAAATATTCGCTTCCCGCACCGGGTCGCTTTTCGAAGTCGCTTCGATGAAGTCCTTGTCGTGCTCAATGGCGAGATCGACGTCGTCGAGGCTCATGCCCCGCCGACGGTTCCGCTTTTTGAGGAAATTCAGCGTCATGTTCGTCGCGATCGAATAAATCCAGGTGTAGAAGGTCGACTTCCCCTGGAAGCGCTTCAGGGCCCGGTAGGCCTTGGCGAACACGTCCTGAAGCACGTCGTTCGTGTCTTCGTGATTGGAGGTCATGTGGTAGACCAGGCCGTAGAGTTTCGGCGTGTACTTTTCGACGAGCTGATCGAAGGCCTTGGTGTCTCCCTCGCGGGCACGCTGAACCAGATCCAGATCGGGATCTGGTTTTCGCTGTTTGCGGGAGTCGCTGGTGGAGGTCAGAGCCATCGGCTAAGAAGAAAAAGAGCCGCTCCGAGAAGTGGAGCGGCTCAGAGCAGTGGTTGAAAAAAGCGGTTGATGAGGTCGGTTCTCAGGAGTTCTCGGCTTGCGTCCGGTCTTCGAGAGCGGTTTCGGATGGAATCATGGTGTCTTTCCTCCGTTGATCAGGGATTACGGTTGCCTTCGGGTCAAGGATGACCGAGGAGGAATTTGATAGGGTTACGTATTGAATAGACGGCTGAGAGCGGGGATTCTTTCAGTCGATCGCCAAGTTCGGGACTAATCCCGCAGAGCGGAGGTGCGGTCGTGGGACCTCCTGGCCAGAGACAGTTTTCCGAGACCTGAATCATGTAAGCGATGGAGGTTGATTCGGATTCGCGGAAATGGCAAGACTCTGTCATGTCCGACACCAATGAATTTCCCCAGCCCGGCCGCCGCGCCTTCATGATCGGTTCCGGCCTCGCCTTCGGTACTCTTTCCCCGGGATTCGCCGCGGCGACCGAGGACGAGCCACTTGCGGAAAAATTCAAATTCTGCCTCAACATGTCCACCATCCGCGGACAGGAACTCGACGCGGCGGAAGAGATCGAAATCGCGGGCAAGGCCGGCTACGACTCGATCGAGCCGTGGTTCCGAAAAATCACCGAATACCTCGAAAACGGCGGCTCTCTGACGGATCTCCGAAAGCGCATCGACGATCACGGCCTCACCGTGGAGAGCGCCATCGGCTTCGCCAAATGGATCGTGGACGACCCCACCGAGCGCGCCGCCGGCCTGGAGGAGGCGAAGCGCGACATGGATACGGTCGCGCAGCTCGGTGGCGTCCGCATCGCCGCCCCGCCCGCCGGCGTCCCGCAGGGTCGAACGGTGAGTCTCGACGACGCGGCGGACCGCTACCGGGCTCTTCTCGAGCTGGGGGACGAAATGGGAGTGGTGCCGCAAATCGAGATGTGGGGCGGGAACCCGACCGTGGGCACCGTTGAAAAGGCCCTCTACGTCGCCGCCCGCGCCGGGCATTCCAAGGCCTGTTTCCTGGGAGACGTCTACCATACTTACAAAGGAGGCTCTTCCTTCGACTCCATTCTTTTGATGGGACCGCGGGCGCTTCGATGCTACCACATGAACGACTATCCCGCCGATCCGCCGAGGGACGCGATTCGCGACGGCGACCGGGTGTTTCCCGGCGACGGCATCGCCCCGCTTGCCGAGATCATCGGGAATTTCCGTTCCGTTGGAGCCTATCCCGCCCTGTCGCTCGAACTTTTCAACCCGTCCTACTGGGAAATGCCGGCACTCGAGTGCGCCAAGACGGGGCTGGAGAAAATGAAGGCAGCGGTGGCCGAGGCTTCGGTGTGATCTTTCCCGTCGAAACCGCGGCTGCGGCAAGCGGCGGACGGAATTTCTGCGAATCCCGCCGCCGCGTTCAGGAATCCGTCTTCGCGAGGGAGACTTCGAGATTCGCTCGCACCAGTTCGCCCATCGTTTCGCACCGGGAGAAGACGGTCGTTTCGTGATAGGCGTTCAATTCGCCCTGGAGGGTGAGAATGTGTTCCTCCGGCGCGATTTCGTCGGGACAGATCGCCTGCCAGAAGCTGCCCAGTCGGGAGTCCGCCAGCTGACAGCGGCGGTTCATCAGGGTGCGCTCCTCGTTCTGATACTGCCGCATCGTCTGGTAGTTCAGCTTGTCGGTGCAAAGTTGCACCACCTGCGCGTTCTCCTCGAAAAACTGGGGCAAATACATTCGCTTGCTGCCCTCGTAGCTCTGCTGGTCGAAATCGATGGCCCGCACGCGGTACTGCGCGTCTTCGAAGTCGGGCGTTATGTCGACCACGTAGTTGTAACTCCGCATGTCGCCGAGGAGCCGGATGAAACACCGCTCGTTGAACTTCACGAACTCCTTCGCCACCCGGACCAGATTCGTCTCCTCCCGGCCGAAGTAGTCGCGGATGAAAATGTCGCCCGGCACTCCGGCGACGTGTTCCTCGATCAGCGTGTCGCCGCTGACCAGATAGTTGATCCGATTCGGGGAAAGGATGTGCTCCAGTTCGAGGCCGTAGATCCGGGAAGCGTCGGCGATTTTCACGTAGAAGTGATCGTAGTTGTCGTTGAACTGGTTCACGATCCGAACGCGGAAGGGGCACGAATTCCCGAAATCGCAGAAATCTATGCGTTCCATGATGAGGTGATCGCCGACGCGGACGTCGTTCGTTCTGATCAGCGAATAGATCCGCGTCAGCCTCTCGCTCAATTCCGCCCGGATCGACGGTTCGTAATAGGCCGTCTTCCAGAGCGTGTCGTTGCCCTCGCGGTCGAACAGCGGAAACAGCTCCGAATAGCGGTGCAGATCCTCGTAGACGACCGGGATGTCGAACGAGCGCTGATATTTCCTCAGGTAGGCGCCGAGATGGTGGCTCACCGGATAATACTTCTTTCTCTTGAGGACAATGCTCACGTCGTGAATTCTGTTTCGGCCGGCCCGACGGGGATCGGCGAGACGGCAAGTTCCCTACATTGGACTCGGTAGCGGACGTTGCCAAACTGGGGTTCCGGGAATCTTGCTCTCGCCGACACCCTTCGACGGCGTTCAGACGGAACCCGCGAGGTTGAAAGGGGCGCCGGAATTCCGGCGGGGCCGCTGGAGGGTTGTTCCGCCGACCTGGTCACCGACGAGGCGATCGACTGGCTCCGGGACGGGCGCGATCCCGAGGCGCCGTTTTTTCTGTTCGTCTGCTATCACGAGCCGCACGAACCGGTGGCGACCGCGGAGCGTTTCACCCGTCTCTACGGGGACATCGAAGACCCGGCCGAGCGCGCCCTGTGGGGAAACGTCACCCAACTGGACGCCGGCTTCGGGCGGCTCATGGCCGAACTCGACAGCCAGGGACTGCGCGAGGACACGCTCGTGTTTTTCACCAGCGACAACGGACCCGCTCTGACGGCGAAGCATCCCTACGGCTCGGCGGGGCCGCTGCGGGCGAAGAAGGGGCACTTGTGGGAGGGCGGCATCCGGGTTCCCGGTCTGCTGCGCTGGCCCGGCGAAACCGAGGCGGGTTCCGTCAGTTTTGAGGGCTACTCGGGCTGGGGCCAGTCGAGGTGCTTGTGCAGGAATTGGTACGCCCCTTCGCCGTTGATGGTGTGGGGGCCGACGAACCACTCGATTTCGCTTCGGCCCTCGATGCCGAGTTTCGCCTGGTAGAGACGGCGGACCTTGGCGAATTCGTGGGCGACGCGCTCGTCCGGCGCCACTCCGTCGAAGTGTCCGCGCTCCACCATGAAGGGTCGCGGGCAGATGAGGGCGGCCATTTCCGCGTAGTTGAACGTGCCGCCCAGATTCCACTCGTACATTTCGTACTCGCCCTTGTTGGCGTAGCTGTAGCGCAGGGAGGCGGGATCGGTCGCGGCGTTCTTCCAGACCCAGTCGTTGAAGTCCGCGGAGCAGATGGAAAGGCTGTAGCGCTCCACCAGCGGCGGGATTCGCATGGCCGACTTGCCGCCGTAGCTGAGACCGTAGAAGGCGATTTTGTCGGGATCGACGAAGGGCTGCTCGGCGAGCCATTCGGTGATCTGAAGATGCTGGGGAACGATGGTGGAAAACAGCGTTTTTCCGATGGACTGCGCCTTGAATTGCTGCATCCGGAAGTGGTCGAAATACTTGTAGCCGTTCTGCGGGGCGAAGGTGACGAAGCCGCGTTCGGCGAGGCGGGTGGCGAAGGCCTTGTAGGATCGATAACGGTCTTCGCCGACCGTCTGCTGAGGGGTTCCTTCGAGACCGTGCTGGCAGACCACCACGGGGCGCTTTTCGCCGGAGTTCGGGTCGAGGTCTTTGGGGAGCGTGAGGATTCCGTAGGCGAAAACTTCCCGGCCGACTTCGTCGAACACGTCGAGCACGACTTCGTAACTGATGGTCTTCGGCCCCTCCTGGTAAGGGCGGGACCGGGGATTCGGCTCGGCGAGCGGGAGGCCGAAATCGCCGATGACCTCGTTTTTGAAAATCTCCCGGTAGAACTCGATCGACTCTTCGAAGGTCTCGAGCGATTCGGTATCCAGTTTCTCGAAAAACTCGGTCCGCTCGCGGCCGGACTCGATCAGGGCGCGCTGATTGAATCGCCCGATCTGCGTCGCAAGCTTTTCGTGTCTTTCGGCAACCGGATCGCTGCCTTCGGGCGCGGGAGCGAAGTTTTCGAAGCGAGCCGGCGGGCTTGACGGATCGAACGAGTCTAGGCCCAGCGCCGCGGCGAACGCGTCGAGCG
The DNA here is from genome assembly GCA_040905585.1 of Verrucomicrobiales bacterium. GTDB lineage: Bacteria > Verrucomicrobiota > Verrucomicrobiia > Verrucomicrobiales > DEV007 > Arctic95D-9. The sequence goes on along the minus strand of JBBDRG010000059.1, from coordinate 87,403 downwards.
TTTCCGCGGAGACGGCCTTTTCGGCGGAGATGGATTGTGCCTGCCAGTCCAGGCCGGCGATGGCGTGCAGTCGGGAAAGTTCGGCGGAGACTTCTTCGGCGGAGGCGGCGGGGAATCGACCCGGCTTGCCGCGCTTCTCGGGACGCTCGTCGAGGATTTCGAGGCCGTCGGTGTCGTCGGGACGAAACACGAAGTCGGGATGGTGGCCCGATTCGATCGCCAGCGGGCGAGGAGCGATCAGCGACGCGACTTCGGCATCGCCGAAGGTTTCGAGCAGCCCGAAAACGTTGTGTTCGGAGGGCTCGCGCCAGAGGGCTTCGCGCGGCCCGAAGTAGCCGCTGACCGCCGCCGCGTCGATGCGGAGTTCGAGTGCGGCCGCGTAGAGGGCGAGCAAGCCGCCTTCGCCCCATCCGAGCGCGCCGAGAGGTCTGGTTTTGCTTGTCGTGTTTTTGAGCGCGTCGACTCCGGCTAGAATTTGATGAAGCTCGTAGCCGAGCAGATGGCGCCCCAGTTCGAAGGCCGGCCGGTGCAGCCACTCGCGGTTGGTCATGCGGTATTCGTTTTCCTCCCGGTTCACCAGAGTCGGCACGAGCACGCGGCAGCCGGCTTGGGCGAGGAGAAGGGCGTAGGGAGACGTGGTGGCCTCGTCGGTCATTCCGGCGATGTCTTCCGGCGTCTGGCCGGCGTCGGGGACGGCGATGACGTCGGCGAGTATCGGGCGATCTTTTCCTTCCGACTCGAGCAACAAGCCGACGCCGTCGACTCCGTCGAGCGCTTTCCAGCGGACATGGGAAACGGAAATTCCGTCGGCGGTGGTCCCGCCCGCTTTTCGCGCGCTGTAGTGTTCGAAACGCGTTTCGGTGTCTCTGGCGTCGCGGTCGAGACCGAGCATGCCGGCCAATTCGGCGCGCCGTTGTGCCGGATCGTAGCCGCTCGATTTCCAGAGTTCGGCGCGGGCCTCGGCAGCGGCGGCGATCCGTCCGTCGAGAAAGACGTCGTTGGCTTCGACCAGTTGACGACTGATGTCGCCTTCGCGGGTCAGCAGTTCGGTTCCGGGAAGAGGCTCGGTGCGATCGGCGGGTTGCAGGATGGGCCAGGGGTCGCCGTCGGTCGAGCTGCTTTGAGCTTGAAGCCACGGGGCGCAGAACGAAGCGGAAAGCAGGACGGCAACTTGAAATCGAATCATGGGTGCATTGCAGCAGATCCCCGGGGGATATGCAATCACTTGCCCTTCACATCTTCAGCCCGTAGCGCAACAGCTCGTCGGATTCGTCCCAGATCGTGGGCGTCTTGCTGCCGAGAATGACGGCGAGGACGTTTTTGCCATTGGCGGAGGCGGAGGAGACCAGGCATTTTCCGGCGGCGTGGGTGTAGCCGGTCTTGCATCCCGTGCAATAGTCCCGGCTCTTGAGCAGGGCGTTCGTGTTGGTGATGCTCTTGGTGGTGCCGTCGGCGAAACGGAAGACGAGCCCCTTGGTCCGAACGGCGTCCCGGATGAAAGGTTTCTTCAACGCCGCGTTGCCGAGAATGGCGAGGTCGCGCGCGGTGGAGTACTGGCCCGCGGGAGTGGGCAATCCGCTGGCATTGGTGAAGTAGGAGTTGTGCATCCCCAGTTCCCGGGCCCGTCGGTTCATGTTGGCGGCGAAGGCGGCCTCGCTTCCGGAGTGATCGCGGGCGAGGGCGCGGGCGATGTCGTTGCTGCTTCTGACGAGAACGGCGCGGAGGAGTTCTTCGCGGGTGTAGGTCTGACCGGTCTTGATCCCCATCTTGGTCGGCTCGGCCCAGGTGTCGGAGTCGGCGACGGTGACCCTTTGGCTCAAATTGCCGTTTTCCACGATGAGAATGCCGAGGAGGAGCTTCTGGGTGCTGGCGGCGGGCAGGCGGGTGTCGGCGTTCTTTTCGTAAAGCACGCGGCCCCAGTCGTCGACGAGAATGGCGGCTTTCCCGGTGATGTTCGGTTTGCTGGCTTCGTCGATCTCGATGTCCCGGTCGTAGGCGACCGGCGTGGGGTCCGGCGGCCCCCCGTTGGGGATCCCGTGGGGGAACCCGTCCGCCGATATCGGCGTGTACGGCGCGGACGAGTTGGAACCTTCTTCAACGGCCGAGGGATAGCTGGCGGCGGCGGAGACCGTCCGGGCGGCTCCCGCTTCGGTCACGCTCGCTCGGCATCCGCCGAGGGAGGCGGCGAGGCCCAGGGCGCAGGCGGTCGCGGCGAAAATAGAAGGTCGAACGAAGCGGAAAGTGAAGAGGCGTCTCATAACCGAGCGAACGTAACCGATATTTGAACGATTTCAGCAAGAGCTTATTTGCGTCCTTCGTCGGTTTTCGAAAAAATCGTCTCGATTTCCTCCGATTCCTCGGCTCCGAGGTCGCGCGCAGCGTAGTAGTGCCGCCTCGCCAGTTCCAGCCGGGGCGGATCGGCGTCGAGATAGGTGACCGCGAGATTGAAATGGGCGTCGGCCAGGCCGGGATCGGTCTGCACGGCGCGCTCCAGTTCGGTGGTGGCCGCATCGGTCCAGCCGTAGTCGCGAATGACGGTCGCCAGATAGAGCCGCGAACGGGCTTCGCCAGGCTCTTCGTGGATGGCGCGCATGAGGCTGGAAATGGCCAGAACAAGGTCGCCTCTCTCGTACTGGACGAGACCAAGCGTCTGCCAGTTCTGCGCGATCGATGGATTGATCTGGAGCGAGCGATGCAGATTGCCTTCCGCGGCGAGAAGGTTGCCGAGTTGATGTTCCGCGACGCCGAGGTTGGCGTAGGCGAGGGCGTTGTCGGGGGCTTCCTTGACCATCTTCAAATAGGCGTCGCGGGCCTCTTCCCATTCCTGCCCGGCGATCGCCACGGCCCCTTCCCGAGCTAGCTCGGCGAGTTCCGGAGGAAGCTTCGACTGCCCCGCCACCACGCCGACCGTCAGGGCGCCCTCGGGGAGTTCGGTTTTCCGGCGGGAGGACGGGGCGGTAGCCGACGCCGCGGAATTGGGATCGGAGTCGGGGTCGGCTTTCGTGTTGAACCGCAGTCCCCGCATCCGGATGGATTCTTCCGGAGGCTCTTCGGTTTCCTGGCCGGAAGAACGCGGCGCGGAAAGGAGCGCGGCGCCGGCGATCGCGAGCAAAAGAAAGGAGCGGAATGGTGAAGGTGGGTTCATAATCGAGCCGAGTTGAATAATATTCCGATTTTCGCTTGCGCGCCGGTAAATTTGCCGAATGTTCTTAGGAACACTGTTCATAATGAAGCTCACCACTCGTCAGCAGGAAATCCTCGACTACCTCCAGTCGGAGCATCGCCGTTCCGGGATCATGCCCTCGACCCGGGAGATTCAGAAGCATTTCGGGTTCGCCAGCCAGACCGCCGCGGTCAGTCACTTGCGGGCTTTGGAAAAGAAAGGGGCCATCGTGCGCAAGGAACGTCAGGCGCGTTCCGTCATTCTCGCCGATGCCGCCGATCGCGAGCCCATCGTCGACGTGCCCATTTACGGAGCGATCCCGGCCGGTTACAGCGACGACACGGTTCCCGAGGCGGACGGCACCCTCTCGGTCGACGTGCGTTCCATGGGACTCGGCGAGCGGTCGAAAGCGTACGCCCTGAAGGTCCGGGGCGAGTCGATGATCGACGCGCACATTCTCGACGGCGACCACGTGGTGCTCGAATACCGCGAACCGAGGAACCAGGATATCGTGGCTGCACTCATCGACGGCGAAACCACGCTCAAGCGCTTTGTCTCCGAGGGCGGCAGACCGTATCTCCGCGCGGAAAACCCGGACTTTCCCGATTTGATCCCGGCGCAGGAGCTGCTCATCCAAGGCGTCATGGTGGGGTTGGTCCGAGGCGCGACTAGGAATTGGTGAGGGAAGGTTCGTCCGGCGAGCAGTCCGCTCCCGCCCGCACTTTCGCGCTTCGGTTTTTCTGGCCATAGGCGGCGGAATCGGTCACGGTTCCACCCGATGAAACATGCCCCAATTTTTTTGCTGTCGGCAACCGCCCTGGTGGCGGGAGCCGTTTGTGCTTCCGCTGAAGAACTGGTGATTTCGACCGTCGCCGGAACCGGCAGCCCCGGATTCGCCGGGGACGGCGGACCCGCGATCGAAGCGCAGGTCAACAATCCCTACGGAGTGATCGTGTCTCCCGACGGCGACCTTGTTTTCTGCGACATCGACAACCATGCGATTCGCCGCGTGTCACGAAAGACGGGGACGATCGACACGATCGTCGGCAGCGGCGAAATGGGCTACTCGGGCGACGGCGGGCCGCCGCTGGAGGCGAAAGCGAACCAGCCCTACGAAGTCCGATACCATCCCTCCGGCGATCTCTACTGGGTGGAAATGCGAAACCACGTCGTCCGCAAACTCGATGCGAGAACGAATCGAGTCGAGACGGTGGCCGGAACGGGCGAGGCCGGGTTCTCCGGCGACGGTGGCCCGGCGGTGAAGGCGGCTTTCAACCAACCGCATTCGATCGAGTTCGATCAGGACGGGGAATCGCTCTACGTCTGCGATATTTCCAACCACCGAATCCGGGTGGTCGATCTGGAAAGCGGCACGGTGGAGACCTGGTGCGGCACGGGCGAGCCGAAGGCGACGGAGGACGGTGCGGAGGTCGGTCCGAACACGCCGCTCAAGGGGCCCCGGGCTCTCGCCCTGGCTCCCGACGGCGATCTCTGGCTGGCGCTGCGCGAGGGGAATCAGGTCTTCAGGATCGATCGCGAGGAAGGCCGGCTTTTTCATGTGGCCGGGACGGGGAAGAAGGGATTCCATTCCGAGTTGCGCCCGGCTCGCGAAGCCTTGTTGTCGGGTCCGAAAGGCGTGGCCGTCTCGCCGGACGGTTCGCGGGTTTATCTGGCCGACACGGAATCGCATACGATTCGCGCGATCCACCTCGAGACCGATCCGCCGGTGGTGACGCTGGTGGCCGGTTCCGGGAAGCGCGGCGACGGTCCCGATGCGCCCGATCCACTCGAGTGCGCCATGGACCGTCCGCACGGTGTCGGCGTGGATCCCGTTACCGGCGATCTCTACATCGGCGATTCCGAAGCCCACAAGGTTCGGAAAGTGAGCGGACTCCCGGGGAAACCGCGCGCCGGGCTGGCTGAATACCCAACGGAGGAGTTCGAGGTCGCCGGACGTCGATGCAAGTTGACGCGCCCGGTCGAAGCGGCGGAAAGCCGACCCTGGATTTGGCGGTGCCGATTCTACGGGGCCTTTCCCTCGGTCGACGAAGCCCTTCTCTCGAAGGGGTGGCACGTGGCCTGGATCGACGTGGCCGATTTGTTCGGCGGTCCCGAGGCGATGGACGCCTTCGACGAATTCCACGAGTTCGTCACGGCCCGATACGGGGTGAACCCCTTGCCCGTGATGGAGGGTTTCAGCCGGGGAGGTTTGCCGGCGATCAATTGGGCGATCCGCCATCCCGACCGCGTCGCCGGTGTCTATCTCGATGCCCCCGTTCTCGATATCCGTTCCTGGCCGAAGTCTGCGTCGAACGAACTTTGGCGCAAATGTCTCGACGCCTACGGACTGACGGAAGCCGACGCCGATGGGTGGATCGGTCCGCTTGCAAGGCTCGAGACCCTGGCGCGGGCGCGGGTTCCGATCATGGTGGTCGCCGGAGGGAACGACGCGGTGGTTCCGTATCGGGAAAACGCCGGCATTTTGGAAACGCGTTTCGGAGAGCTTGGCGGGGATGTGAGTGTCGTTGTCAAGGCCGGCGGCGGACACCATCCGCATTCGCTTCACGATCCCGCTCCAGTCGTGGAGTGGGCGGAGAAGGCGACGGGCCGTTGAAGGGATGCTTCGCTGCCGGGAGGCCCGCCGTGGAACGAACCGGTCCACATGCTGCCGCGAGACGGGCTACTTGAAATTGATCTTGGCGTCGGGAAGGGCTTGGGCGAGGCGCTTCGCCCCCTTTCCGGTCGCCTTCGACTGCCAGAGGTAGACGGCCTCCAGGTTGGTTAGTTTTTCGAGCTGGACCAATCCGGCGTCGCTCACTTCGGATCCGTAGAGGTTGAGGTAGCGCAGTTCGTCGAGACCGCGGAGATGCTCGAGGCCATCGTCGCCGACGGAGGTGCGGCTCAGATCCAGCCGGACGAGGTTGGGAAGATCGACGACGACGGCAAGGCCTTCGTCCGTGACGGCAGTTTTCGACAGGTCGAGATGGGCGACGTTCGGCGCGATCATGCGAACCGACCCGATGTTCTCGTCGGTCGCCTCTTCGCCGGCCAGGCGGAAATCCACGGACAGGAGCGGACTGGTCCGGGCCAGTTTCAGAACCCGTCCGCCTTGTTCGGTGACGGAAGTCCACGTTTCCTCGTCGGGCATGGGCAGACCCTCGGCGAGGCGATTGTAGACTTCCTGGATTTCGGAAACGGGAAGCTCTTCGCCCGCATTGGTGAGTTCCTTCGGTTTGCCTTCGAGGTTGCCCGTCCAGCCGCCGAAGTCGGCACCTTCCTCGATCCACTTTTCGAGGAGCTTGATTTCTTTCGGCGTCAGTGGATCCGCTTTCCCGGTCGGGGGCATGAAATCTTCGTCCTCTTCCGGCAGCGTCACTCGATGAAAAATCTCGCTGCCCTTGGCGTCTCCCGGTACGAGAACCGCGCCGTTTTCGCTTCCCATCATGATTGCCCAGGCCCCGTCCATGCGGAGCCCGGCTTTCGGCTTCTTCGTCCGGCCATTGTCCTCGTAGGGCGCGCGGTGGCATTCGACGCACTTGGCTTCGAGAACGGGCAGGATTTGCTTTTCGAAGTCGACCGCGGTTGCCGACGAGAGGGCCAGGGAAAGCGGCAGACTCAGGAGGGTCGCGAGAGGGGAGGCTTTTCGCATGTCGACAGATTGACGATCGCGAGCCGGATTCGCAATGGAATTCGCGCGGCGTCGACCGGACGAATTCGCGTAACGCCGGTCAACTCTCCGCTTCGACACGCGCCCGATACGCCGCCAGCAGCTCGGGCCAGCCGGGCGGATTCGGCAGGGGAAGCTCCCGTCCGTCGACGGCGCGGACGGACTGGAGTTCCCGCAGCGTCGAAGTGAGAAAGGCGGCGTCCGTGGAATCCAGTTCGCTCATCGGGAAATCGATTTCGTCGATCCGGATCCCGGCTTCTTCGGCGAGTTCGAGAACGATCGCCCGCGTCACTCCGGGAAGGCAGCCCGAGGAAAGAGGAGGCGTCAGCCATCTCCCGCCGGCATGGACGAAGATATTCGACCACGTGCCTTCGCAGAGTTGGTCCCGCGTATTCCGGAAAACCGCCTCGTCGGCTCCGGCCTCCCGTGCCAGACGAAAGGCGACGATGTTTTCCCCGTAGTTGATCGTCTTGAGTCCGGCGAGGGCGCTGCGATCGTTGCGCGCGAAGGGCACGGTGACGACCGACGCCGAGTTTGCGAAGACGGGCGCGAGCGAAGCTTCCACGAAAAGTTGCTCGAGCGCGGGTGCGTCCGTGAATCGCGGATCGCCGACGCCTCCGGTCAAAGTGATTCGGATTCTCGCCCTCTCCGCGTTGTCGAAACCGCCGGCCTCGAGCACGGTCGCGATGGCGCTCTCCACGGTTCCGTCCTCGGGCATCTTCAGGCCCATGGCTTCCCCGCCCTTCCCGAGTCGGTCGAGATGCCGCCCCAAGGCGAACGGCTTGCCGTGGTAGGCGATCAGCGTTTCGAAAACCGCCTGTCCCTGGACGAGTGCCTGATCGACCGGAGAAACGAGCAGCCCATTCGCCTCGTGCACCTCGCCGGCGTGAAAAATGACGGGAGTGGAGGTTCCTGGGGGGCGATCCATGAGCTTTACAAATCTGTCCGGATGTCGTTGCCTTTGCAACTCCGGATCTCCCGCGACGGGCCCGGTCGTGATTCGATGCTGGCCGCCATTCTAACGCCGTTCTTTTTTGCTCTCTCCGCCGTGGCGGGGCAACGGGTCGCCGTGAGGATGGGGAGCCTCTGGGGAAATTTCGTCCGGCTGCTCGTCGCCACCGGTGTGCTGGGCTTGGTTGTCTTGATCCTGTTTCCGGACTCGATGCACCAGGAGTCGTTCCGGTGGTTTTTCCTGAGCGGCGTGATCGGGTTCGGAGTGGGGGACGTCGCGCTTTATCTCGCGTTCGAGCGCGTCGGGTCCCGCCTGACCATGCTGCTGAACCTGTGTCTCGCGCCGTTGTTCGCCATGGCGCTCGAATGGGTTTGGCTGGAAAACGGCGTGACCGTCAGGGTGCTGATCTGCTCTTTCATGGTCTTGATCGGAGTGGTCATGGCGATTCGGCCGGGAGCGAAATCGAGACAGGCGATCGAACGGCGGGGCAGTTTCGCGCTCGGCCTGGTCGCCGCTGTCGTGGCCGGCTGCGGCCAGGGAACCGGCGCCGTCGTCAGCCGGAAAGCGGAAGCGGTCGCGCTGGAACTCGGCGTTCTGGGGAGCGGCATCAGCGCCGCCTTCCAACGGGTTGCCGCCGGACTGGTTTTCGCGGCCCTGGTCGTGCTGTTGATCCGGTGGCTCGGTTCGGCGCGACACCGGGAGAATTGGAAGACACCGCTGGACCGGTCCGTCGCGCCGTGGTTGCTCGGCGCCGCCCTCTTCGGTCCGGTGATCGGGGTCAGTTGCTTTCAGTGGGCGCTGCAGAGTCTCGAAAGCGGGATCGTCCTCGCGGTGGTGGCGACCACGCCCATCGTCATGATACCGCTGGCGATGAGGACGGAGGGAGATCACCCGAGCGTCCTGTCGATCGTCGGTGCGTTCGTCGCGGTTGCCGGCGTCGTGCTTCTGAACGTGTGGGCGTGACGGCAGCTTTCGACCGGGAGTTTCGCGCCGGTATCCGTGACCCATCGGTGTTTGCCATGACCGCTCCCTTTCACTACAATGGCTCCATGAGCGCCATCGATTCCTATCGTCCTCTCAAGGATCTTCCGCCGTTGGCGGGAGTCTCCAGTTTTCAGCGCGCCGCCGGGCCCGGTCTCAGCATCGACGACTGCGTCGGTCGACTGAAGCGCTACCACTACTGCCTGCATCGTTTCTGGTCCACCGCACTGGCGCGTCTCACGGCGGAGCCGGTCTACGAACTGAAAATGGGACTGAGCCACCACGCCTACCTCGCTGCGGAACACGTCACTCTCGCCCGCGACCGCGTCGCCGAGATGCGGCATCCTCCACTCGGACTCGACAAAGTACCCGACCCGAACCTCGAGACGCTGTTCGACGAGATTCTGATGTCCGAATCGTCCGTCGAATTGATTTCGGGACTCTACGAGGTGGTTCTCCCGGAATTGCAGGAGGCCCTCGAAACTCACCTGGTCGACACCAATCCGCTCGCCGACGCCCCTTCCGTGAGGATCGTCAGGATCATGCTTCCCGAGATCGCCGACATGGTCGAATGGGGCGCCGCGAGCGCCGAAGCGCTGCAATCCGAATTGGACGAGTCGGGACGGGAGGCTTTGTCCAAGTGGAAGCAGGTGCTGATGTCGCTCGTCCGGGCTGCCGGCGGCATTGCCGGGACGGGGGAAACGGAAGAGCCCGACGATGGGTTGCGCTACGCGGGAAAACCCTGGCGTTACGACAAGACGCCGCAGCGAGACGAGCGATTTCCCGATCCCTACAACATGGGAGTCCATGCGGAGGAGTTCCTCTACGACGAGCGTTTCGCGGAGCGCGACAAGGTGTTGATGATGTATTACAAGCGGCTTCGCGAGATCGACGTGCCGGAGATGATGGCTTCCATCCTCTACGAAATGTCCGTGGCCACGGGCGACGAAGAGGGCGGGGGAAGACCGTGGGTGTTCTACCGCGACATGACCCGCCAGCTTTGGGACGAGGCTCGCCACGCCATGATGGGCGAAGTCGGCTTCGCCAAGCTCGGCGTCGACTGGCCGGCCAAAGTCATGATCAATTTCACCTGGTCGAAGGGACTGAACGAGCAGCTCACCCCGCGCGAGCGGCACGCGGTGCTTTGGTTCATCGAACAGGGATTGATGACCAAGACGGGGAAGCGCTTCGAGTGGGAGGTCGGAAAAGCGTCGGGCGACGAGTTCGCCGAACTCGTCCAGGACTACGACTGGGCCGACGAAGTGCTTCACGCCCGCATCGGTCGTGACTGGTACGTGAAGGATTTCGATTCGGTCAAGGACGCGGCCAATTATGGAAGCGAATGCTGGGACAAGGTCGTTTCCGACTGGGACGCCTGGAAGAAGGAAGGGCTGACCGAGCACAGGAACTGGTGGCCGGATCTCTACCGCGAAATTTGCCGAATTCGGGGCGAAGAGCCCGATCCGGAAACTCTGGCTTACGAGAACGACTACTCCGACAGTCGCGCCGATCTGAAACGCATCTCGGCGTCCGGCTGAGTTGAATCTCGTGGTTTGTCGGATCAACCGAAAGGGATCCCGGACCCGAAAGGCACGCTGATCTCCGCCCGAGACGACCGGGCCACACTTTATGATGAAAATCGGACTACTGGGTGCCGGCTGGTTCGGCCGCGAAGCCCATTTGAGAAATCTGCTCACCCTCGAGAATGTCGAGGTCGCCGCCGTGAGCAGCCGCAGCCAAGCCAGCCTGGACGCGGCCCGCGCCCTGGTGGGGGACGGCCTGAAGACCTTCACTGACTGGCGGGAGCTGCTCGCTTCCTCGGAAATCGACGCCGTCATCGTTGCCCTGACAAACGACCAGCACCACGTCGCGGCCATGGCGGCTCTCGAGTCGGGGAAGCACGTCATGTGCGAAAAGCCTCTCGGGCTCACGGTGGGGCAGTGCGACGAGATCATCGCGGCCGCCGACGCGGCGGAGAAAGTGCTTCAGATCGGACACGAGATGCGCTTCCAGCGGCTCTACGCGCAGATGAAGGCTATGATCGACCGAGGCGACATCGGCGACTTGCAGCTGATGTGGTGCCGGGAGTTCCGCGGCCCGATGCGACCCGGATGGCGGTCGAGCGAGGCGCTGACGGGGGGCACGATTCTGGAGAAGAACGTGCATCACATCGATCTGTTCAACTGGATGATGGAACGGCCGCCCGTCCGGGTCTCGGCCCACGGGGGAACCAACGTGCTGACGGACCGCGAGATCCTGGACAACGCCCAGGTTCTGATCGAATACGAAGGGGGGCGCCGCGCGACTCTGGAGCTTTGCCTGTTCGCGCCCCACGGAGGCGACTGTGAAATCGGGGCGTGCGGGCCTCTTGGCCGCATCGATACGAAGAACCAGGCGCTCGAACTGCTGCACCATCGATTCGACATTCCCGACCGCACCCGAACCCTGGTGGCGGACGAGGGCGATGCCGCGAACTTCGTCGACAGCTCGGGGCGGGTGGACCGCGGAATCAAGCCGGAGCTCGTCCACTTCGTCGAGTGCGTCCGCGAAGGCAAGCGTCCCCTCAACGACGGCGCTTCGGCGAAAATGGCCGTGGCCGTCTGCCTGGCCGCGCAGGAATCGATCAAGCGGCGGGAGTCGGTGACGATGGAAGAAATTCTTTGAATCGTCCGCGGGACCTCGTCGCTTCCCGGACCGCAGCGTTTCCGCCAAGGTTGGGCCCGACAGGGTCGGGGGCGCAACCGAACCCGGTTGAGTCCAAGCCGTCGGCCACGCGGGGAGCCGTCGCCTTCTTACGGTCGCGAACAGGCTATTGTCTCCGAGCGCGAGGGCGGGCATGTTGAAGGAGTCGGATTAGATCTTCGATTTCCCCCGGATCTCCATGAATTTCAACGTGACAAGATCGCAGCAATCCTTGGCGGCAGCTTGTCTGCTCGTCGTCGGCGGGACGGCTGCGGGGGCCGAGAAAGTCGACTTCAACCGCGATATCCGTCCGATTCTGTCGAACCGCTGCTACGCGTGCCACGGCCCCGACGAGGAAGAGCGCAAGGCGGACCTCAGGCTCGATACCCGCGAAGGGGCCACGCGCGATCTGGGTGGCTACGCCGCCCTCGTTCCGGGCGATCCGGAGGCGAGCGAACTGCTCTTCCGCGTTTCGCTAGGAGAGGGCGACGACGACGCGATGCCTCCGAAGGGGAAGGGGACGAAGCTCGACGCGGAGGAAATCGAACTGATCCGGAGGTGGATCGAGCAGGACGCGGCCTTCGCTCGGCACTGGTCCTACGAAAAGCCGGTGCGTCCGGACGTTCCCAAAGGCAAGCGGTCCGACTGGCCCAGAAACGAAATCGACTGGTTCGTGCTCGCCAGGTTGGAGAGCGAAGGGTTGAACCCGTCTCCGGAAGCCGACCGCGCTTCGCTGGCCCGGCGGCTCGCGCTCGACTTGACCGGCCTGCCGCCCCATCCGGAAGAGGCGAGCGCTTTTCTCCAGGACGACTCGGAGGATGCTTACGGACGCTACGTCGACGCTCTCCTGGCGAAGTCCGCCTTCGGCGAGCGCTGGGCCCGGCTCTGGCTGGACCTCGCCCGCTACGCCGACTCCGCGGGCTACGCGGACGATCCGCCGAGGACGATCTGGGCCTATCGGGATTACGTGATCCAGTCCCTGAACGAGAACAAGCCGTTCGACCAATTCACCATCGAGCAGATCGCGGGCGATTTGCTCGACCAACCCGACGAGGAACAATTGATCGCCACCGCCTTCCACCGAAACACCACGACGAACAGCGAAGGCGGAACCAACGACGAGGAATTCCGCAACGCCGCCGTGGTCGACCGGGTCAACACGACGATGGCTGTCTGGATGGGGACCACCATGGCCTGCGCCCAGTGCCACACCCACAAGTACGATCCCTTCACGCACGAGGAGTATTTCCAGCTCTTCGCCTTTTTCAACCAGAGCGAGGATGCGGATTTGAAGGACGAGAGCCCCGTCCTCGAATTGTGGTCCGAGGAGCAGAAGCAGCAGAAGTCCGCCTGGCGGAGCCGGATCGCCGAGTTGAAGAAAGTCGTGACCACGCCGACCGAGGAAACCGAAGCGGAGCAGGCACGATGGCTCGCGCGGCTGAAGACGTCTCCCCAGTGGAACGCTCTGGTTCCCGCGGTCGCCGACGCCAAGAGCGCCGACCTCGCCATCGAAGAGAACGGCCGGATCAGGCTCGACGGCGAGAAGCCGGCGACGGACGTCTATTCCCTGGAGATCGCGGTTCCCGAGAGCGGGAAGGAGTTGCGGGCGTTGAGGCTCGAGATTCCGGCGGAGCAGAAATCGAATTTCGTTCTGTCGCGGGTGGCCGCGCGATGGCAATCCGGAGACCGGACGCGGGAAATCGCGTTCGACGGCGCGGTCGCGACGTACGAGCAGCCCGGGTTTCCGGCTTCGGCGGTGCTGAAAACGAAAAAGGATCCGAAGGCGGGCTGGGCCATCGGCGGCGGCACCGGCGAACTCCAGCAATTGACGTTGCTCCTCCGGGAGCCCTTGGACCCGGAACCGGGAAAAATCATCCTGACATTGTTTCAGGAGTCGAATCACAAGGGACACGTGCTGACGCATTTTTCGGTCGCCGCCTCGTCCGACGAAAATGTCCGGGAGTGGGCGCGGGTTCCGGCCGGCATCGCGAATCTGATCGGAGGGACGGGGGACGAACCGAAGCCGGAGCAGTCTGGACAGGTTGATGATTTTTTCCTGACGATCGCACCGTCGTTGAAGGAAGAGCGAGCGGAGTTGAGCAAGCTGGAGACGGCTCTGGCGTCCGCCAAGCCACGCACGACGGTGCCGGTGATGCGCGAGCTTCCGAAAGAGGATCGACGGAAGACCTTCGTCCAGCTGCGGGGGAACTACCAGAGCCTCGGCGCGGAAGTGAGTGAAGGGGTGCCGGCGGTCTTTCATTCGCTGGATTCCGAAGGCCGGCGAGATCGGCTCGAGCTGGCGCGGTGGCTGATCGACGACGAGAATCCCCTTACCGCCCGCGTGATTGCCAACCGCCACTGGGAGTCGATTTTCGGCACCGGAATCGTCGAGACGAGCGAGGAGTTTGGGTCCCAGGGCGAGTTGCCGTCCCATCCCGAACTGCTGGACTGGCTCGCGGTCGATCTGCGGGAAGGAAACTGGGACCTGAAGCGATTCCTCAAACAACTGGTCGTGTCGGCAACGTATCGCCAGTCGTCGAAGACCACGCCGGGATTGCAGGCACGCGACCCATACAACCGGCTGCTCGCCCGGGGGCCGCGCTTCCGGATTTCCGCCGAGACGATTCGCGACCAGGCGCTGGCCGCGAGCGGGTTGCTCAGCGACAAGATGCACGGGCCGCCCGCCAGGCCGCCGCAGCCCGAGATGGGATTGAAGGCGGCCTTCGGAGGCGAGACCGACTGGAAGACCAGCGAAGGAGACGACAAGTATCGTCGCGGTCTCTACACCTCGTGGCGGCGAAGCAATCCCTATCCCTCGATGGCCACTTTCGACGCGCCGAGTCGCGAAGTCTGCACGGTTCGGCGCTCCCGAACCAACACGCCGCTCCAGGCTCTGGTGACGCTCAACGATCCTGTCTACGTCGAGGCGGCCCAGGCGCTGGGCCGGAAAATGGCGACCGAGGGAGGGGACTCGGTCGAGAAAAAGATCGCGTTCGGCCTCCGGCGGGCCTTGGTCCGCGAGCCTCGGAACGAAGAGGTTTCCCGTCTTGCCGAGCTGTTCCGCAGCACCCGAAACGACTACGCGGATCGCGCCGACGATGCGCGCTCGCTTGCCGAGGTGCCTCTCGGTCCGGCACCGGAAGGGGCCGACATGGTTGATCTCGCGGCTTGGACGGTTGTCTCGAATGTTATACTGAACCTCGACGAAATGTTTTTGAAGCGGTGACCGCCGCTCCAACCGAATAGCTCAATTTTCAATGGATCCTCGACTCGACCGTCTTCGCTGGCAAACTCGCCGGCACTTCCTGCGCCACTCCACGGCGGGCGTCGGAGGCATTGCGCTGAACGCCTTCCTGGCGAACGAGGCGGGAAGGGCGGCGTCGGATGTCCCCAAGGTGCCGCACTTCAAGCCGAAGGCGAAGCGGGTGATCTACCTGCACATGACGGGTTCGCCTCCGAACTTGGATCTTTTCGACTACAAGCCGGAACTGGTCAAGCGGGACGGCCAGGATTGTCCGGACGAGTTTCTCGAAGGGAGATCCTTTGCCTTCACCACGGGAGTTCCGAAGCTGATGGGTTCGCCGAGGGAGTGGTCGCAACACGGCAAGAGCGGGATGTGGATGTCCGATGCGATTCCCCACTTCCAAGGAATCGCCGACGACATGTGCATGGTCCACTCGATGCACACCGACCAGTTCAATCACGCTCCCGCCGAGCTGCTGGTCTACACGGGTTCCCCTCGTTCCGGGCGCCCCTCGATGGGGGCGTGGGTCACCTACGGGCTGGGATCCGAGAACGACGATCTGCCGGGTTTCATGGTGCTCATCTCCAGCGGCGTGCAACCCAACGGCGGCAACAGTTCGTTCGGATCGGGGTTCCTGCCCTCCGTCTACCAAGGCGTCCAGTGCCGCTCGAAGGGAGATCCGGTTTTGTATTCGTCCAATCCCCCCGGGATGGACCGCGCGACTCGCCGCAAGACTCTCGACGCGCTCGGCGATCTCAACGGCCTCCAGGCCCGGGAAATGGGGAGCCCGGAAACCTTGACGCGGATATCGCAGTACGAACTGGCCTACCGGATGCAGACCTCGGTGCCGGAGGTGATGGACATCTCGAAGGAGAGTCCGGCCACGCTCGAGGCCTACGGTGCCCAACCGGGCGAAGCGAGCTTCGCGAACAACTGTCTCCTGGCACGTCGGCTGGCGGAGTCGGGGGTGCGCTTCGTCCAGCTCTTCGACTGGGGCTGGGACTTTCACGGCACTCAGGCGGTCACGGGCATCACGGACGGTCTCACTTCGAAGTGCGCCACCATGGACAAGCCGGTCGCCGCGCTCATCAACGAACTCAAGGAGCGCGGGCTGTTCGAAGACACCCTGGTGGTCTGGGGCGGCGAGTTTGGCCGGACGCCCTTTCGGGAGGGACGGACGGCCAAGTCGAAGGTTCTCGGCCGGGACCATTTTCCCGACGCCTTCACCGTGTGGATGGCGGGCGGGGGAGTGAAGGGTGGATTCGAATACGGTCAGTCCGACGAACTCGGATTCAGCGTCGCGGCGAAGCCGGTCCATGTCCACGATTTGCAGGCGACCATCATGCATCTTCTCGGCTTCGATCACGAGCAACTGACCTATCGCTTCCAGGGGCGCGACTACCGGCTCACGGACGTCCACGGTCACGTGGTGAAGGATCTGATCGCTTAGGTGCGGGATAGCCGAGACGAGCCGAACGCAGGATGTCGTCCGTGGTTTTCGAAACGGCAACCACGGGCGGGACGACCGCCGAGGTTTTAAAATTTCACCAGGACGGTTGACGATCCGCTTCGAGCACCGACTTTTCGCCATGGGCCAAGTGCACCAGATGCAGCTCACCTACGTCCCGACGGAGGACCGTCTGCTGTTTCGGATGAGCACGAAAAACAGGCAGGAATTCCGCTTCTGGATGACGCGTCGCTACGTCAAACTGCTTTGGATCTCTCTGACGAATGTCATTGCGAAGGCGGACGCGGTCAAAGGGCCGGAGGATGCGGACACGTCGATTCGTCCCAAGGATCCGCTGGTCGAATCCACCATCGCCGAGATGAAACACAAGGAGATGGTGGCGAAGTCGGATTTCGCAACGGAGTACCAGGAGAGCGCTTATTTGCCTTTGGGAGAGCAACCGGGCCTTCTCTTCAGCGTGGTGATCAAGCCGCATCCGGCGGGACCGGCGATGCTCTGCATGCATCCCGAAAAGGGACAGGGCGTCGAGATGGTGCTCAGCGAGGAGGTCGCCCACTCGCTTTGCAAACTGATCGCGGAAACGACCGAGAAAGCCGGTTGGGCGCTGAACCTCACTTTTTCCGGTCCCGGCACCTCGGACGATTCTCCGAGGGGACTGAGCTGAGATCGATCACTCGTCTCCCGAGGCGATGTGGTTGCCGCTCTCCACGATGTTCCGCGACGCCTCGTCGTGAGCGACCAGGGGCGTTGCGGCGGGCAGACCGGACACCATCCAGTTTTTGACGGCGACGTCCTTGGCATTCTCCAGGACGAGTCCGCTTCGGCTTTCGGTCAGGATGTTCGACGTCAGGTTGATGCGGGCACTGTTTCTCACGGCAATCGCTCCGTCATCCGCGTGGAGGGCGCGGAACGTGCAGTTCGACACGATGCAGTCCTCGCACCGGTCGAATACGATTCGCCCGGCGCGTTCGAACTGGCGCGGGTTGAACGTGTTGCCGTTGACGACCACGCGGCGGCTGTCGGCCACGTGCAGGAAATCGGGGTTCGGTGCGAAGAGGGTGTTTCCGGTCAGGGTGACGTCGGTCGAGCGCCGAATGTCGATGTTCACCGAGGTGTCGCTGATGACGTTGCCGCTGATCGTCACCGAATCGATGGGCCAGATCTCCTTCCCGAGAAGCCGGATGTTCGCCCCGCCCGGAGCGATCGAGTCATAGGTGTCTCCGGAGTAGTTCGAGCTGTGTTGGATGGTGCAGCCCGTGATGGCGACCTCGGCGATGGATTTGCGTTTGTCGTCCGGAGACCCCGAGACGTCGAGTAGAATGTTGGCCGTGGTCGTCGGCGTGTCGTCGTCCGGCATGTTGCCTTCGATGTCGCAGCCGGTGATCTGGAGATTGCGGACGTTGCCGTCCCGGACGACGATCCCGCCTTGGCGGTTGTAGCTGATGTGGGAATTGGCCACGTTGATCTGGTGCAGGTTGACGTCGTCGAGGTAGAGCCCGATTCCCTGGTTTTCGTAAAGATGCACGTCGGAGACGACGACGTTCCGGTTGCGGTCCGCGAGGCGGATGCCGTGCCGACACCACCGAACGGTGACGCGGGAAATGGTCGGATTGACGCAGCGCACCAACTCGATTCCATCGGCTTCCGGGTGGTTTCCGACGATCTCGATCCCTTCGATCAAGGGCATGCGCTCGTTCCACGTCGCTGGCTCGAACGACTTCGGGCTCGCCGTGCCTTCGTGGGATCCGGTCACGCGTATCGCCGGGCCCGGGCCGTCCATGACGAGGGTGACGGGTCCGTCGGCCGGACGGACGATCGTGCTGCGCGTCTGGCCGAGGGTGATCTCCAGGGGCTCGGTGATTCGATAAAAGCCCGCCTTCAGCACAAGGCTTCCGTCCTGATCCGAGATCGCTTGGCGAAGGGAGCGGGTCGAATCCGGAAGGTCCGAGATCTCGGCGATGTCGGGACGCTGGTCGCTTACGGAAAGGGGTTCGGCGGTCAGGCCGGCCGCGACCAGGTGGAGGGAAAGTCCGAGTGAAAGAGCGATTCTCATGTCCCGCACTCTGCGTCGTCCGAGCCGGTTCGCCAATGACGCATTGGCGGTTTCGTTCGAGTCTTGAAAGTGCTAGCTCGCCGTCAGGGCGGCTCGCTCGTCGCCGGCGCCGGATTTCTCGATGAAGTACTCCCAGTCTCCGTGGAAGCGCTGAACCGCGCCGTTGTTCACGTGGATGACGTCGGTGGCCAGCTTCTTGATGAAGTGAACGTCGTGCGCGATGAACACGAGCGTGCCGCGGTAGTTGTCCAGAGCGAGAATGAGCGACTCGACGGTGAGAATGTCGAGGTGGGTGGTGGGCTCGTCCATCAACAGAATGTTCGGCGGGTCGACGAGGAACTTGATCAGGTTGAGGCGCGACTTTTCGCCCCCGCTCAACACCTTGGTCAATTTGTAGACTTCTTCCTTCCGGAACATGAAGGAGCCGAGAATCCCCCGGGCCTCGTCCTCGCGGAGAGTGGGGGCCGCTTCCAGGACTTCCGTAAGAACCGAGTTGTTCGGATTCAAGGTGGCGGCGCGGTGCTGGGAGAAATAGCCGATCTTGGCGTTGTGGCCCTCGATGCGCTGGCCTTTCTGCGGCTCCAGTTCGCCCGCCAGCAGTTTCAGCAGGGTGGACTTTCCCGAGCCGTTGGGACCGACCAGGACGGTGCGTTCGCCGCGTTCGATGGTCAGATCGATGCCTTCGTAGACCTTGTGGTCGCCGTAGGCGAAGTGGACGCCGTCGAGCGTGATGGCCTTCTGGCCTCCCCGGGGCGGCTCGGGAATCTGGAACCGGAACGGCTTTTTCGGCGCCCTCGGCTTTTCGATCTTCTCCATCCGTTCGATCTCCTTGAGTTTCGACTGGGCCTGCGAGGCCTTCGAGGAGACGGAGCGGAACTTGTTGGCGAAGGCCTGAAGCTCCTTGATCTGTTTCTGCTGGTTCTTGTAGGCGGCGTTCCGGTTTTCGTAGTGGGCCTCCCGCTGCTTGACGTAGTCCGAATAGTTGCCCGTGTAGCGAATCAGCTTCTTTCCGTCGATGTCGTAGACCGATTCCACCAGATCGTCCATGAACTCGCGGTCGTGCGAGATCATGAGGATGGCGCCGGAATAATTCTTGAGATAGTCCTGGAACCACAAGAGCGACATGAGGTCGAGATGGTTGGTCGGCTCGTCGAGCATCAGCAGGTCGGGTTCGATCACGAGAAGCCGGGCGAGGTGGGCGCGCATGATCCACCCGCCGCTCATTTCCTTCGCCGGGCGATCGAAGTTTTCCTCCGGATACCCCAGGCCGCGCAGCATTTCCTTGGCCTTGGCTTCGACTTTCGGATCGTTGAGAGCGTCGAATTTTCCCTGCGCTTCGTAATACTCCGGCACGTCGACGGTGCCTTTTTCTTCGAGCTTTTCCAAGGTCGCCTCGAGTGCCGCGATCATTCCGGCCCGGCCGGTGGCGATCTGGAGGACCGAGTAGTCGCCGACGTCCTCGCTTTCCTGGGGCAGAAAGCCGACCAGCGTCCATTCGTCCCGTTCCACGGTTCCCTTGTCGGCCTCCTCTTCTCCGAGAATGATCCGGAAAATCGTCGACTTGCCCGACCCGTTGGGACCGACGAGGGCGACCCGCTCTCCGTAGTTGATCTGGAGATCGGCATCTTCGAACAGCGTTCGACCGCCGTAGGATTTTTTGAGATTCCGAATAGTGAGCATAGAATTCCGCTGGCTGTTTGATCCTACATAGCGGAGTCTCTTCTTTCCGCAAACCGAAACCCGGCAAATGAGTCGCCCCAAACCGAGAATCGCCCTGACCATGGGAGATCCCGCCGGAGTCGGGCCGGAGGTGACTCTGCGCGCGCTGGCAGATCCCGGTCTTTCCGCTCTCGCCGACTTGATCGTATACGGCGACCAGGCCGTTCTGGATGCCGCCGCGGAAAGGATGGGCCTCCGGGCGGCCGGGACGCGGCAGGTCGTCGACTGCGGGTGTCTTTCCCTTGGCATGTTCGAGCCGGGGACAGTGACCGCCGCGACCGGCCGGGCTGGCTACACCTACGTCGACGAAGCCATTGGGGCGGCGAAGGCGGGCGACCTCGACGGCATCGTCACGGCCCCTCTCAACAAGGAGGCTCTGCGGGCTGCGGGAATCGCCTTTCCGGGGCACACCGAGATTTTCGCGGCCAAACTGGGCTCCGAGCGCTTCTGCATGCTCCAGTACTCGGATGTTCTCAGCTGCACCTTCGTGACCGTTCACGTCGGTTACCGCGAGGTGCCCGGATTGATTACGAGGGCACGGGTCCTCGAGGTGATCGAGCTCACCCGCGAGGCGTTTGTCAGGATCAGAAAGGCGGAACCGAAGATCGTCGTGCTGGGTTTGAATCCCCATGCCGGCGAGCACGGCTTGTTCGGCGAAAGCGAGGAGGAAAAATTCATCGAGCCCGCCGTCCGAACGTCGCGGGACCGCGGATGGCGGGTTGAGGGACCGATCCCTCCCGACACCGCCTTCTTGAAAAAGCGGCTGGCCGAGACGGACTGCTTCGTCTGCATGTACCACGATCAGGGGCACATTCCGGTGAAGGCGCTGGCGTTCGAGAAGTCGGTCAACACCACGCTCGGATTGCCGATTCCGAGAACCTCCGTCGACCACGGTACCGCCCTCGACATCGCCTGGCAGGGCGTCGCCGATCCGTCGAGCATGTTCGAAGCGGTGAAACTGAACGCGACCCTGTGCGGTTCGGCGTAGGCGATCCGACAATGGGGTTGTCGAGGGCATTCCTTACTGATAGCTTCCCCGCATGGCGAAAGCGATAGTCGACCCGGATGAACTGCGACGTTTTGCGGAGGAGCTGAAGCGCTTCAACGGCGACCTCCAGAACTCGATGGCGTCACTTCACGCGAGGTTCTCCGCCTTGAGCGACACCTGGACCGATCACGAGCACGCGAAGTTCGCCCAGGATTTCCAGGAAACGATGAAAGTGCTCCGGCGTTTCATGGAAAGCTCGAATCAGCAGGCCCCCTTTCTTCTGCGCAAAGCTCAGCGGATCGAGGAGTATTTGAATCAACGTTAGTCAATCTTTTCGTGTCCGATCGAGCGAACGTCACCGATATTGAAGCGTTGGAGCGATTCCGCTCCAGCCTCGTCGTGTTCATCGAACGGGTCGAGTTTGTTCTGGACGAAGTGAGCGAAGAGGTGAAGCGGACCCGGGTCTGGCTGCAGACGGAGCAACGCACCGGACTGGAGAGGGAAATGAAGCGGCGGCGACGCGAACTCGAGTCGCTGGAGCAGGAAATGTTCACCGCCCGTCTTTCCAAGATGGGGACCGCCAAGACTGGCCTGCAGATGTGCCTGAACAAGAAGCGCCGCGAGATCCACGACCTCGAACGGACGATGCGCGCCGTCGCCGCCTGGCTGCGGAACTACGATTCCACGGTGGAGACGGAAGCGCGCAAAGTGGAAAAGCTCCGGCACGTCATCGACACGGACATGGCGAAAGCGCTCGTCTTCCTCTCCGAAGCCGCCCGCCAGCTTCGGGCCTACGCTTCCGGCGACTCCCCCTTAAACCCATGAGCTTGAACAACAGTCGCGGCCGCCTTGTCGGAATATCCAGGGAACTCTTGCGCACTTGGCAGGAAACCCAGGAATCCTGGCAGGACCGCAAATGCCGGGAATTCGACCAAGCCTACATGCAACCGCTTTTCGACGCGCTCGACAACACGGCGACGGCGATGGAGGATTTGGAGAAAACGCTTCGGAAATTGAGGAAAGACTGTGAACTCTAAGGAATTGTCGGTCGAGGAGACGCTGCGGCTGCTCGAGGAATTGACCGGCGGAGTCCGGTCGTTCTCGGAGCGCGAAAAAGGAATCGAGCGCGCTCGCCAGCTGCGGGATTCGAATCTGCGTCAGAGCATCGAAGAGGACAAGGGGTTGCTGGAAAAGGAGTTCGCCGAAACCGTATCGCACCATCGGGCCGAGGCGGAAGAGAAGCGCCGGAGAGTCGAGGAGGTTTTCGAGCAGCGTCGCGTTCGGATCGACCAAGCGCAGATCAAGGTCAGGAACCGGGTCATCGCCGAAATTCAGGAGACGGAAGGCGCCAGACGGTTCGCTCTCCAGCGTCGATTCATGGAAGCCGGGCGCGAGCGCGAAGCACGGCGCGCCGCCCTCTCGGCCGAAAACGAGAAGCGTTCCGGCGAGGCGGGGTCGCTCCAGAAGCGATCGGTGTGGCTGGAGAAACAAACCGCTCGCTCGCTGCGCGGGTTCGGGTCCTTGCAGCGCAGGGTCGTCGCGGCCTTGAAAGAAGCCGACGAGCCGTCCGCCGAACCTGCGGAGCCCGGAGAAATGGACGGCCTGTTGCGAGACTTCAAGGAGCGCCTGACGCGTTTTCGACGTCAACCGCTCGTCGCCTTTTTCAACGGCTTTCCGCTCGTCCTCCAGATATTCGTCATTCTGGCCGTCGGCGGCGCGGCACCGTTCCTGGTATCGCAGCTCGGCGGCCCCGAGGTCGCCTACGCCGGGAGCCTCGGCTTGGCGACGGCGTTGACGGGGCTCGTCCTGGTTCTCTTTTTCGCCGCCCGGAGCCGGGCATCGCGATTCCTGGCGGAAAACCAGTCCGATCTCGTTTCGATCAAAGAAAAGCGCCTCCGTTACCGCGAAGCGATGGAGACGTGGCTGAAAGAGGAGACGGCCGCTATCGAGGCTGACTTTCTTCGCATCAAGCGGGAGTTCGAGAAGGGTCTCGAAGACCAGTCGAGCGAGAAGGGCGCCGAGCGGAAATACAGCGGCCCGGACGAAGTCGAAAAGCGGGCGGCGGACTTGAAGGCGCGTCTGGCCTCCGCGAAGCAGGCCCGCCTCGATTCGGTGGACCGGCGATTGAAAGACGCAATCGCCGAAGCGGAGCGACGGAAGAAGAAGCGGCTCGAAGCGCTGTCCGGCGAAGTGTCGGCCTCCAGTTCGGAGGTGGCCGAGGATTTGACCCGCCAATTCGAATCGCTGATCGACCAGTGGCGGGACTCGGTGGTGCCCGCCCACCGGAGGCTGAGCGAGGAGTCCAAAGACAATCAAGCCGACAGCCATCCTCTGGCGCCGGATCCGGAACGGTGGGAACCTCCCGAAAAGTTCCGGGAGACGCTCTTTTTCGGCGACTTGAAATACCCGGACGGAGAAGTCGAACTGACCATGCCGACGTCCGAACGCATGACGCTGGAAAGCAGCCCCGAGTACCTGCTTCCGCTTCGCCTTAGAATTCCCGACGCGGCTTCGGTCCTGATCGAAACCAAGAACGTGGGGCGGGAGGAGTCCATCGATTTTCTCAACTACCTCGTCCTGGGCTGGCTGGCGGGATCGCCTGCGGGACGGCTTTCGTTTTCCCTGGTAGACCCGGTCGGGCTCGGAGAGAGTTTCGCCGGCCTCATGCATCTCGCGGACTACGAGGAAATTCTCATCAACACCCGCATCAGGACCCAGCCGGAACAGATCGAGCGACGGCTCGGCGAACTCTGCGATCACATGGAGAAAGTGATCCAGATGTACTTGCGCAACGACTACGACAGCATCACCCAGTACAACGAGGCCGCCGGCACCATCGCGGAGCGCTACTATTTCCTCGTGGTCGCAGATTTCCCGCACGGATTCAGCGACCTGGCGGCTCGCCGTCTGCTCAGCATCGCGTCGTCCGGCGCCCGCTGCGGCGTATTTCTCCTGCTGCACTGCGATCTGCGGGCGGATCTGCCGACCGGCTTTCGGATGGAGGATCTCCGCAAGGCTTGCGTCTGTCTCCGCACCAACGCGGACGATTTTTTTCTGAAGGACAACCCGGTCAAGGGAACCTCGCTGGCTCTCGCGGGCCCGCCGCCTCCGGACGAGTTCGCGAAATGGGTGCACCGGATCGGCGAGTTCAACCGCGACTCGAACCGGATCGAAGTGCCCTTTTCATTCATTGCGCCGAACCGGGGCCAGCGGTGGACGGGGGAGACGGCCGACGAACTCCGCGTTCCGGTCGGACGGACGGGCGCCACCAAGCTGCAGTATCTCTCGCTGGGAAAAGGCACCTGTCAGCACGCGCTCATCGCCGGAAAGACCGGGTCCGGCAAGTCGACCCTCTTCCACATCATCGTGACCAACCTGGCGCTCTGGTGCGATCCGGACGAAGTGGAGTTCTATCTCATCGATTTCAAGAAAGGCGTCGAGTTCAAGTGCTACGCGGACCACGAGCTTCCGCACGCGCGGGTCATCGCGATCGAAAGCGACCGGGAGTTCGGTCTTTCCGTGCTCCAGCGGCTCGACGAAGAGCTGAAGCACCGCGGCGATCTTTTCCGCGCCGCCGGCGTCCAGGATGTTTCCAGTTACCGGAAAACGGAGAGGTCGGTTCCGCTGCCGCGAACCCTGCTCCTCATCGACGAGTTCCAGGAATTTTTCGTGGAGGACGACCAGATCTCCCAGCAGGCGGCGGTGCTGCTCGACCGGGTGGTGCGCCAGGGCCGCGCCTTCGGCATCCACGCGATCCTCGGATCGCAGACGCTGGGCGGCGCCTTCACGCTGGCGCGGGCGACGCTGGGACAGATGACCGTTCGCATCGCGCTCGCCTGCAACGAGTCGGACGCCTACCTGATCATGGACGACTCGAATCCCGCGCCCCGGTTGCTGACGCGACCCGGAGAGGGCATCTACAACGACCGGGCCGGGGCCGCCGAGGCGAACTCGCCTTTCCAAGTCGTCTGGTTGAGCGAATCCGAGCGGGACACGCACCTCGAAGACATCCGGATGATGGCCGAGAATCGGGGCGGAAAAGCGCTCGGCCAAGTCGTTTTCGAAGGAAACGCCCCGGCCGACATCGCGCACGACGCGGCCGTCAACGCCGTGCTCGCCGCTCCCGGATCCGGGACGACGCCGCGCCTTTTTCTCGGCGCTCCCAACGCCATCAAGGGCCCGACCGAGGTGCGCTTCGAACGCCAGAGCGGGGCCAACCTCCTAATGGTGGGCCAGCGCGACGACGCGGTCGACTCCATGATCGCCTGCGGGCTGCGGTTGCTGAGAACGGAAATGGGCGACGCGGTCAGGCTGATCCTGATCGACAACCGGTTCTCCCGACCCGACGACGAATCGTGGCTGCGCCGAGCGGTGGAAAAAATCGGCGGCGTCGAGTGTCCGAGCATGCAGGAGATGGGCGACCTCGTCAACGAACTCGCCGCGGAAGTGAAACGCCACGCGGAGGGGGAGGGGGGAGATCCGGCGACGTCGACCGTGCTCTTCATTCCCTCGCTGCACCGCTACAAGAAGCTGCGCTTCGAAGAGGACTTCAGCTTCTCGCTGGAGGAGGAGACCGAGGCGAAGCCGTCCGCCTCGCTGAACGAGCTGATCGGGGAAGGTCCGGGCTGGGGCTGCCACGTCGTGACCTCGGTCGATTCCTACAGCAACGCGAATCGTTTCCTGGGACGCAAGGGGCTGGAGGAGTTCGAGAAGAAGGTGCTCTTCCAGATGAGCGCGGCGGATTCGGCCAGTCTCGTCGACACCGGCAAGGCCGCCGACCTGGGGATGAACCGCGCGCTCTTCTACGACGAACCCACCGGAACCGCCGAGATTTTCCGGCCCTACGCGCCGCCGTCGCTCGGCTGGTTCGAGTAGGGTGGCCGGATCGCGAGATCGCCCCGGCCGCCCCGGCAGTATGGTCGTTTCCAAGAGGGTCGAGTGGCCGACCCAACCCTGTTCCCCTTGTCGGACACCCTGAATACGTGAATTGTTTTCGGCGAGCGGCATCGTAGGTTGATCCCGTCACCCGAGGGCTGCTTGGCTCCAGTTCCTCTCTTCATCGACCATGAAAGCCGATCGTCGCCAGTTTCTTCGCGGGCTCGGAGCCGGTATCGCCCTGCCGACCTTCGAATCCTTTCTTCCGAAAACGGCCTGCGCCGCGGGCCCGGCCGCTCCGGCGACCACGGCGTCCGGAATGCCGTTGCGCACGGCGTTTCTCTACAAACCCAACGGCGTCAACGTGGAGAAGTGGACGCCGAAGGGGACCGGCAAGGACTACGAGCTCAACGCCACCCAGGAGCCCTACGCCGAATTCAAGGACGACTTCCATCTCCTCAGCCACCTGGAACACCGGAACGGCACGTCCGGCGGCGACGGCGGCGGCGACCACGCCCGCGCCAACGCGTCCTTTCTCACCGGCGTTCGTCCCAGAAAGACGGCGGGCGCCGACATCAAGCTCGGCATGTCGGTGGATCAAGTGATGGCGGCGGCCGTCGGCGACCAGACCCGGTTTTCCTCGCTGGAGCTTTCCTGCGACGGCGTGCGGAAGAGCGGCGTTTGCGACTCGGGATATTCCTGCGCCTACCAGTTCAATCTCTCGTGGCGGTCCGACACCACGCCGATGACGCCGGAGGCGAACCCGCGGTACGTCTTCGAGCGTTTGTTCGGATCCGGCTCGAAGGAGGAACGGCAGAAGAGCTTCGCGATCCGCAACCGCCAGCAGCGTTCCATTCTCGACTTCGTGCTGGAGGACGCGAAGGCATTGAACCATCAACTGGGGCGAAACGACAGGCTCAAGATGGACGAGTACATGACGGGCGTCCGCGAGATCGAACGGCGCATCGAGAAGGTCGAGAAATTCGGTTTGCCGGACGATCCCGGAATGCCGGTTCCCGCCGGGATTCCGAGTGATTACGAAGAGCACGTGCGCCTGATGATGGACATGCTGGTGCTGGCGTTCGAAACGGACTCCACCCGGGTCGCCACCTTCCTGCTCGCCCACGATGGAAGCAACCGCAGCTTCCGGGAAATCGGCGTCTCCGACGGGCATCACTCGGTCTCGCACCACAAGCAGGACCCGGAGGCTCTCGCGAAGCTCGCCAAGATCGATCTTTTCTACTCCCGCCAGTTCGCCTATTTCCTGGAGCAGCTACGGTCGCGAAAAGACGCGGACGGGAGTTCCCTGCTTCACAATTCGATGATCGTGTGGGGTAGCGGCCTCGCCGATCCGGACCGGCATCGCCACAGCGAATTGCCCATCGTGGTGGCGGGCCAGGGCGGCGGAACGATCAAGACGGGCGTCCACACCGATCTTGGCGAGGACATCCCGATGTGCAATCTCTTCCTCGATCTGCTGGACCGCGCGGGGGTGAAGGAGGAACGCTTCGGCGATTCGACCGGCCGGCTCGGCATTTTGAGCTGACCGGGCTTCAGCCGCCCTGCCGCAGCAGCACCATGAACTGGAGCGGCTCCATCTCGAGCTGCTTCGCCGCGATGATCGTTTGGCCCGCGATGATGTCGACGAGCACTTTTTTCAGGCCCAGTTGCCGGAGCCTCGGGGCGGGAACGACCTGGGGTTGGTCGCTGAAGTTGGCGAGGCAGAGGATGCTCTGGTCCGGAGTTGTGCGGAAATAGCCGAAGACGTGCTCGTTGCCGGGATCGACGATCTCGGTCTCTCCCCGGGCGAGAGCCGCGCTGTTGAGCCGGAGTTGGGAGAGCTTGAGAAATCCCTCGTGGATTCGTTGCTCGATGGAGCCCGGCTCGGTCCGCTTTTCGGCCTTGTCCCAGTCGAAGGGCGGGCGGTGCAGCCAGCGGGCATCGCCTTCCTTGTCGATGTCGTCCTGGTAGCTGAAGTCGTTGAGCATCCCGATTTCCTCCCCGAGGAAGATCATCGGAATGCCACCGATGGTGAAGGTGATTCCGTGCATGAGAAGGAGGCGGCGGAGCGCGAACTCGATTTCCTCCTCGTGCTCCGTCGACAGAGCCCGGCCCAGCCCGCAGAGCGAGGCCGACGTGCCGCAGACGCGGGCGTCCCTGGTGATCGGATCTTCCTGGAACAGCGCGCCTTCCGCGAAGCTGGACTTGTGGTTGCCAATGTAGAACTGGGTCAGGAAACGTCGATGGTCGTGCGGGTTGATGCCCATTTCCTCGGCGTCGTTGTTGTCGAATCCCCAACCAATGTCGTCGTGGGAACGCACGTAGTTGACCCAGGCGCAGCCTGACGGTATGTCGAAGCGCTTTTCCATGGAGTGACGCAGCAAGGTGGCATTCCGCGTCGCCAGGCTCTCCCACATCAGGGCCATGAGCAGGGGATTGTAGGAAACCTGGCATTCCCCCGGACCCATGTATTTCGAGATTTCATCCGGGGCGACGATGGCTTCGGATTTGAACACCATGCTCGGCGCCACGATCCGGGCGATGGCGTTGAACGCCTGGATCAGCGTGTGGGCTTCGGGGAGGTTTTCGCAGTTGGTTCCCTTCTGTTTCCAGATGAAAGGCACGGCGTCCAGTCGGAGAACCTCGACTCCGGCGTTGGCGAGATAGAGCATCTCCTCGGCCATGGCGTTGAAGACCTCGGGGTTTCGGTAGTTGAGGTCCCACTGGTAAGTGTGGAACGTCGTCCAGACCCACTTTTTGAGACGGTTCAGGTAGGTGAAGCAGCCTGGCCGTTCGTCCGGGAAAATCGAACGGAGATGAAGTTCGTATTCCTTGGTCTCCCGCCTCGAGTCGAACATCAGGTAGTAGCCCTGGTGAATCTCGTCGCCCTCCATGGCCTGTTGCGCCCAGACGTGGTCGTCGGAAGTGTGGTTGAAGACGAAGTCGAGCACGAGGCTGATTCCCTGGCGCCGCAATTCCGTGGCGAGTTCCTCGAGATCCTCGATGGTTCCGACCTCCGGATCGACCTCCCGGTAGCTGCTCACGGCGTAGCCCCCGTCGTCGTCGCCCTCCGGGGTTTTGTAGATGGGCATGAGGTGCAGGTAGGTGATCCCCAGTTCTTTCAGGTAGGGGATTTTCTCGTGCAAACCCGTGAGATTGCCGGCGAAGAGGTCGACGTAGGCCATCGCCCCGATGAGGTGCCCGGACTGGTACCACGAGCGGTCGGCTTCGCGCATGACGTCGATGCTTTTCCACTCGGGCGAACGGGCCAGCCACGATTTCGCCATGATCTCGAGCAGGCGCTCGAGGTGGTAGTAGAAGTCGAAATGGTGACCGTAGATTTCGATGAGATAGCGGAGGAGCGTGGGGAAGGTCTCTTCGAGACGATATTCGAGGGCTTCCCATTCGGCCGAATCGAGCACTTCGGGATAGCGTCGCTCCAGCAGCGACTTCATCCTGTTGAGCGTGGTTTGGCACTGGAGTTCCGAGAGAACCATGGGTGTTTCCGGCTAGGCGGGGCCGCCGGGCGGGGGCGGGAAGAATGTGGGGGGGCTGCTAAAGCAATCGTTGGGCCAGGCAAAGCGCTCCGACGATGCCCGCGTTCTGATCGAGCGCCGGCCTCTGCAGATAGAGTTCCAAGGGCGGCAAGGCCCAGTATCCGCCCGTCAGTTTCTCGAATTCCCGTCGCACCCGATCGATCAGGCCCGTCTTCCTGGGGACGCCTCCTCCCAGGATGATCAGGTCTGGCGACCAGGCCGCCGTGAGATCGATACAGCCCGCCGCGAGGTATTTGGCCTCCAGATCCCAGGCCGGATGGTCGTCGGGGAGGTCGTCCCCCGAGGTTCCCCATCTGGCTCCGATGGCGGGACCGCTGGCCCGCCCTTCGAGACAGGAATCGTGAAACGGGCAGACGTTCGTGTCCTTGTCGAATTCGGCGTCGAAGTTGGGAACGACCATGTGTCCGATTTCCGGGTGCATCCGGCCGTGTATGACCTCCCCGTCGTGGAGAAAGGCGCCTCCGATTCCGGTGCCGACGGTGATGTAGCAAACGTTCCGGCAATGCTTGCCGATGCCGAACTCCGCCTCGCCGATGACGGCCGCGTTGACGTCCGTCTCGAAGGCGATGGGAACGGGATCGTGCAGGCCGTCCCGGATTCGGTTGACCAAGTTGTAGCCGGACCAGCCCAGTTTCGGCGTGGTCAGGATGGAGCCGTAGCCCGGCGAGCGGGGATCGATGTCCGCCGGACCGAAGGTTCCGATCCCCATGGCGCGGATGGACCCGTAGGATTCCGAGGCTTCCCGGAAGAAAGCGACCGCCTGCTCGACCGTTTCCTCGGGCTCCACCGTGGAGAACCTCGTTTCGAGAAGCGGCTCGGCGGGGTTGGTGGCGATGGCGCAAACGTATTTGGTCCCGCCCGCCTCGACTCCTCCGAAAAGGGGGGCGTGCAGATCGATGTTGGGTAGTTCTTCAGTCTCCATCGGTAGCGTGTATTATCATGTCGGGAGCCAGAACGGCTTCCGTATCGTCGCCGTTGTCGGTCGTGAGACCGCGGGCACTCTCGGGTATGCGGATGTCCCCGTCAAAGTGGTAGGCTTCGATTCCTTCCAAGAGGCCGGAAAAACTCGGCTTCGAAGCGAGATAGACGAGGGGAAGGTTCTCCGTCGAATTCAGCTCGAGGGCGTGGTCCGATCCCAGGACCGCCAGGAACTGGCCCGAAAGCGCTTCGTAGTCGCTGCCGCGTCGAGCGTAGAACAGCACCTTGTCGGCGGGGATGCCCCACCGCATCGCGACGTAGCGGATCGCGTGGCCTTTTCCGGATCGGAGGGGGATGACGTCCAGAAAGCAGTCCAGCGAAAGAATCACCTTGGCCGGCAGGTTGTTTTCTCGAAGCATTTTCTGAATGTCCCGCCTCTTCGGAGCGACCTCCTTGTCCCAGTTGTAGGAAATCTTGAACTTGTGCTGGTGCCCGTCCTCTTCCTGGAAGTAGAGGCCGGGAACCGAGGCGAGAACCTCGCGGATCGCGTCTGGTTCCCACCGATGGGCGAGATGCTGTTCCCACGCAAGATCGAGCACCTGGCGCTTTCCGTAGTGAATTTCGGCGCCGAGTTGGGAAATGTAGACGTCGGGCTCCGGCAGACCGTGCTTTTCGATCAACTGGCGGGCCATGTGAATGCTGCGGCCGGTGGCGATTCCGAAACCGAGAGTCGGCTGGTTGGAATTCGTCATTTCGCGGATGCGCTCGATGGCTTCGGCGTCGCCCTCGATCAGCTCGTTCTCCAAGCCCGTGAACATGATGCGGTCCTTGAGCGGGAGCGAAGTGCGGATCTTCTCGATGATCAGTTGAGGCTGGGTGATTTCCTCGAGCAACCCGGAAGCTTCGTCCAGATAGCGGTCGACGTGCCCTTTCCAGGTATAGTGATTGTTCACGCCCTCCAGTCCGGCTTTCGACCAGCGGTCCCACCGAGTCGGGTCCGAAAGAGCGTCTTCCATCGCGGCGGTGAGGCTGGGAACGTCGAGGGGATCGATCAACTCGCCGCTCTTGCAGTTCGAGAGAATGTCGCGCGGCCCGCCGTCGTTGGTGGCCAGCACCGGGAGCCCCGAAGCGGCCGCTTCGATCACGGTGAGCCCGAACGGCTCCGTCAACGCGGGATTGACGAAAACGCCGCGTTTCCGGGCCGCGTAGCGGTAGAATCCGGGAACCTCGTCGGGGAGGTGATGTTTGGGGATGGCGACGCTGCCGTAGAGATCGTAGTCGTCGATCAACTGAAGCAGTTCCGTCCAGACTTTCCGCGCGCCGGAATTCAGTTCGGAGATGGTGTCGCGATTGCCGGCGACCAGGACCAGATTCGCTTCATGGCGGAGAACCTCGCTTTGGCCGAAGGCGTGAACCAAAGTAGAGAGGTTCTTTTTCTCGTCCGCCCTGGCGATGGCGAGGACGGCCGGGCGGTCCGGGTCGTCGAGAAAGCGGTCGATCTTCTCCGTGACCTCCCGCGGCACTTCCTCGGCGCCGGGCGGGGAAAAACGCGAGACGTCGACGCCCGGCGGTATCACCCTCATCCTGTCGGGACTGTAGAACTCGTAGAGGGCGTATTGCTGCTCGACCTCCTGGTTGGTGCTGGTGCAGACCATCGAGGCGCTGTCGAGGCTCAGTTCCTCGGCTTCGATGCGGGCGGAAAGATTGTAGCGGCGCTCGATCTTTTCGCGGTCCTCGTTTCTGTCGAGCAGACTCTCCAGTTTGCTGCGGCCGAGCGAGTGGCCGGTGAAAATGAACGGACACCCGAGCAGCGAGGCGAGACGGCTGCCCACGTATCCCGCGTCGGCGTAGTGCGCGTGGATGATGTCCGGAAGACGACCGTTCTTCCGAAAAAGCGCCAGCGACTGGTCGACGAAAATGTCGAGGTAGCGCCAGAGCGCCTCCTTTCTCAGGTAGCGCCTCGGGCCCGCCTGGACCCGGCGAATGAAGGCGCCGTTTCCGAGATCCTCGACCGGCTGGGCGTAGTCGTCGCTGACCTTCGGGTCGATGACGCGCCGGGTGAAGAGGTCGACCTGACCGACCTGGTCGTGCTCCGCGAGGGCTTTCACGAGTTCGACCACGTACTTGCACTGGCCGCCCGTGTCGGCGTCTCGGCCCAGCTCGAGGTTGTCCCCACGGATGAGACCGTGGATGGAAAGATGAACGAGGTACAGATTGTCCGTGGAATTCATGGGGAAGGCACTCCGTCAGGTTTCGTTGATCTCGAGGTAGGGGACGAGGGTTCGGAGTCCCTCGATGACCCCGTCTGCGCAAGGCTGGCTCGCGCGGTGGAAATCGGTCCATTGCGCGGCTTCGACGAGAGCCGCCTCGGCGTTTGCCACGAGGATGCCCCTGCCTCTTTCGATAAGAAACATGGAGGCGTCGTTTCCCGAATCGCCGGCAACGATGGTATTTTCCCGCGGTATCTCAAGCCACCCTGACAACCAGCAGATTGCGTTCCCTTTGTTCGCTTTGGCGGGAAGAATATCCAGATCGCGGTCGGAGGAGTAGACGATCTGGGTGTCCAGTCCGGCTTCCGAAAGCGCCCGGTCGATCGCGTCAATATCCTCCCGGCCCTTGTTCCTCCAGTACCAGCTGCTCTTCAACGGGTTCTGGCACTCGTCGGGCTGACGCTCGACTCCCGCCGCCGAATCCGCCACGATTTTCTCCACCGCCTCGAAGTCCCGGCCGGTGCCGAGGTCGTCGGTCCAGGCCCCGATCATTGCATTCTGCCCGAACTCGAAGATCTGCGTTCCGACTCCTGCAATGACGTAGTCCGGCCGGGGAAGATCCGTCGCTTCGAGCAGTTGCTGAACGTCCGCCGGCAGACGGCCCGTGTCGTAGACCAGCAGCGACGGCTCCGGTCTCTCTCTCGTCGTCGCCCAGAATTCGGCGAATCGTCGCGCCGTTTCGTGACCGTCGTAGATCGCCCCGTCGATGTCGGTGGAAAAAAGCAGCATGGAGGAGTCTCTTTTTGGAGGATCGCCGTCAGATAATAGAAACAACGGAACGGGATATCCAGCGAAGACTGGACGAATTCAACAGGGCGGCCGTCCCGGGCCGAAGCCGACCGCATTCCGTGCTTGAACCGGGAAGGATTCCGCGCGTGACTTTCGCCATGAGTTCCAAGGAAAGGCAATACGGATGGGGGCTGCTCGGTCCGGGGCGATTCGCCCGGGCGTTCGCGGCGGAATTGCGCCGGGTCGACCGCGCTCGCCCCGTTGCGGTGGCCTCGCGGAGATCGCCGGAAAAGGCGGTGGCCTTCGCGGAGGAATTCGGCTTCGAGAAGCATTACGGCAGCTACGAGGACCTTCTGGCCGACGAGGCGGTCGACATCGTCTACGTCGTGGTTCCCCACATCTTCCACCGCGAAGTGGCCGAAATGGCGCTCGACGCCGGCAAGGCGGTATTGTGCGAGAAACCGCTCACTCCCTCCGCCGTCGATTCCCTCTATCTGACGAACAAGGCCAGGAGGAACGGGCGATTCCTGATGGAGGCGATGAAGACCCGCTTCCTTCCCGTCGTCCGCCGGGCGAAGCAATGGATCGACGAGGGGCGCATCGGCGAGCCCCGGCTCGCGCGGGCGGACTTCTGTTTCCACGGCTCCACCGATCCGGAAGACCGCCTCATGAATCCCTATCTCGCCGGCGGGGCGGTGCTGGACGTGGGAATCTACCCCCTGTTCCTGACCCGGTTCCTCCTCGGCGAGGTTCGCAGCGTGTGCGCCCTGGGTACGCACGCCACCACCAAGGTGGAGGACTCGGCCTCGATGGTGACCAGCCACGAGAGCGGGGCCACCGCCGCGATGACCTGCTCCTTCCGCGTCGAGGAAGCGATGGGCGCCACCATTTCGGGAACCGAGGGCGCCATCCTTCTGCCGAAATTCCACGCGGGTTCCCGCGTCGAATTCCAGCGGGGCGGGGAAACGATCGACGTCTTCGAGGACGATTCCGCCGACATGCTGCGGGGCGAGATCGAAGCCGCCATGGACGCGCTCGACGAGGGACTCGTCGAATGTCCCGAACACACCCACGCCGACACCGTCCGGCTGGCGGAAATCATGGACGACGTCCGGCGTCAGATCGGCACCTTCAACCCTGTCGCCTCGGTGACCTGACCCCGTGGGCCGACCGCGACTCAACGAATCCTGGTCGAGGGGCGGTGACGGCGCTTGTTCGCCGGCGGGGGACTGAACCGGCTCGACTGGGCGGCGCGGGAGGAGATCGAGGGAGACCGGGGAGGCGTTGCCGGCCGGGGAAAACCGGCGGGGGTGTTGGCGCGGCGGGCGGCGAAAGACCGGGATGGAGGCCAGGCGAAAACCGCCGAAGCAGGCGAGGACGACGCCTCGTTTTCCGGGGAGGGCTGCGGAGCCGGAGCCGAAACGGGCCGGAAGAGCGGCACGCCGCGGGGTGGCGCGGAGGTCACGCGGGTTTTGATCAATCGCGCCTCCACCCGCGAGAGGACCGGGCGGCTCGGAAGGGCCTTCGCCGAATCCGGGAAGGAAGGCCGGGGCGCGGTGGCCGAACCCTGACCGGTGCCGGCGGCGATGCGCTGGAGTCGGGTCTTCAGCAGAACGGTCCCGGCTCTCGGGCAGACCGGGCGGACGGGTCGTGCCGCCAGGCGGGCGGGTGCCGGCACCGATGTTCCTGCCGGGGCAGCCTGCGACGGGTGTGGGGCGGCCATTTCGCCGGAGGGAAGGGGAAACCTAGGAAACCTCGGCCGGACTCGGCTCGACTGGACGCGGCCCGACCGGACGCGGCCCGACCGGACGCGGCCCGACCGACTCACCGGCTGGTAGAGTCGCTTGGGAACACCGGGGCGTTCGGGGACGGGCGCCGGCGAAGGCTCGATGCCTCGGCGACGGGCGAGCCATTCGAGCCGCGCCCCGAGCGGGACGACGGCGGAAGGGGCCCCGGGATGGCGCACCGGGACCGCGGGAGCCCGCGTCTCCGTTTTCCCGGGAGGACCTCCTCTGATCCCCGCGGCGATTTCTTCGATGTCGTGGTGGGCGCGAGGCCTTGTCGCCGCGGCCTCCTCGATTTCGTCGACGGTCGTTTCGACTTTCGGGCCGGCGGCGGGTGCCGCCGTGGAAACGGGGCTGGCGAGAACGCTTCGCCGCCGGTCGTGGAGATCCGCGAGCAGCGCAAGGCCGGGCGCGCCGGCGGGCAGGCGCTCCTGCGTGCGGGGTCGATCGAGCACGCGGGTCTTCGACTTGGAGAGGATCCGATAGCGAATCCCGGCCCAGGTGAGGCGGTTCTGGGTCCAGGTACTTGCGAGCAGCAGCCAGTGGAGCACCATCCAGAAGGGCGTCAGCATGTGCTCGAGCCAGCTGGCGCCGAACAGTTTTCGGCGGATTCCGTGTTCCGGGAAGAGCGAGAGGTAGACCTGCTGCCGCGCGAGGGCTCGAAACTGGTCGACGACGTAGGCCGCCGCGATCGGCAGCCAGGCGTAGAAATGGCCGTAGACGAGAGCGGCCACGATGGAGAGCAGACCCAGGACGTAGAAGCCGAGGACGATGTTCGTTCCCGCGTAGAGGATGGGGCTGAAAAATTTGACCTGGGTGTACTGCCGTCTGGAGAACTCGACGAAGGAACGCCAGTTGAAATCGACCAGGGTCGGCAGAATCAGGGAGCGGACGAAAGCGATCCGGGAGCCCGCCCGGCGGGCCGCCTTCGACAAGCGGAGATCGTCGTTGAGCGACCCCGAGAGGAGTTCGGGCACCTCGAGCCGATCGAAGACTTCGCGGGACAGCGCCATCGATCCTCCCCAGAGCACGTTGGTCAGTTCGTTGCCGCCCTGGGTCGTGATCGAGCCGTTGATGACGCTGGCAAGCTGATTCGGCAAAGTGGGTCGCTTGGGCACGAGCCAGCGATACGTGGTGGCGAGGGGATGGGTTCCCTGGTTGATCGGAGCGACCAGTCTGGCGAGCCAGTCGTTTTTGCAGAGGATGTCGGCGTCGGCGAACGCGACGATTTCGTCCCGGTCGGTCAGTTTTCGGAACGCGGCTCGCTGGTTGTGCACTTTCTGGCCCTCGCTCTTTGCCGCGCCCGCGGCGACGAGCGTCACGCTCTTGAGCGCGGACGACTCGTCCGGGTGGGTCCAGATATTGTCGTCTTCGGTCAGGTCGAATTGGTCCTTCAGCCAGACGGCCACCGGGTCGCGCCACGATTCGAAACACACGATCACTCGGTAGTCCGAGTACGCCTGCGCGAAAATCGCATTGAAAAACCGGGGAGTCGATTGAAGGTCGAAGCCCTTCACCGGAACGACGAGTGCCACCGGCTTTTGATCCCGGGAACCGTCGCCCCAGCGTTTGTCCTGCATCCGGCGGGCGATGAGAAAACCGAACACGCGAAAGGCGGCGACGAAAACAAGGAACAGCCAGACTGCCCAAGTGATAAAGAGAACGCGCTCGATCATTTAACCCGTGCAAAATGAGATGGGGTGGCTAGACTTCAAGCGGTAATGCGCCTTTGTCGCCATGAAAGTTGTGGAAGCCCGAAAACTCAAGAGGACCTACCACTTCGGAGACACCGAGGTGCAGGCTCTCCGGGAAGTGAGCATGGAGGTGGCGGAAAGCGAGTTCATCGCCGTGTGGGGGCCGTCGGGCTCGGGGAAGTCGACCCTGTGCAACCTGATCGGTCTGATCGACAAGCCGACCTCGGGCGAGGTGATCGTTCGGGGGGAATCTGCGGGGTACCTGACCGACGCCAAGAGGAGCGAGTTGCGCAACGAGGCGGTCGGTTTCGTTTTCCAGAATTTCAATCTCATCCCGGTGCTCACCGCAATCGAGAACGTGATGCTGCCCTTGCAGATCAACGGCGTTTCCCGCAACGAGGCGAGAGAACGGGCGGCGGATTTGCTCGAGGAAGTCGATCTGGCGGACCGCATGGATCATCGGCCGCAGAAATTGAGCGGAGGCCAGCAGCAGCGGGTGGCGACGGCCCGGGCGCTCGTGACCGATCCGGCGCTGGTGATCGCGGACGAACCGACCGCCAACCTCGACACCAAAAACGCCAATTTGATCATCGATCTGATGCGCAAGATCAATCAGGACCGCGGAGCGGCCTTCATGTTTTCCACTCACGACGACCGCCTTCTGGACCGCGTGGACCGGCGGATCCACCTGCAGGACGGAAAAGTCATCGAGGACGAAACCCTGAAGGCTGACGGTTAGGAGACTGTTGAAAAACCAGGGAATGCAAAACTCCGAGCAATTTTGTCGTCTGGCAAGGCGCGACGAGGGAGCGGGGCGTGCCCCGCGACCGAGGAGCAACGCGGCTAGGCGGCAAAAGGGCCGGAGCGCGAAGCGGCGGCTCCCTGAACCCTACGGCGAAGCCGCAAGATCCCATCGGTCACTCAAAGCCGATTTTGCGTTTCATGGTTTTTCAACAGTCTCTTAGTTTTACTTAGTTAAATTTCTTGACAGGTGTAGAATTCGAGTTTATGAACGACTGTTCTCGCTCTTCGGCTCGAAGAGACCCAAACGCGCCCGGTTCGAGAATCGCCGGCCAGGCGCATTAAAAAAAATGACTTTGCCACCGATGTCGGCTTGGCCCGTTGTTTCATGGAGTTTTGCGAGTCCTACAGCAGGCACTTTGTTCGGCAAGGGATGAACGGGGTGACGCATGCGCGTCACTATCTTTCCGGCCTGCTTGGCAAGCAGCGCCGCAAGAACATCGAGACTATCGAGAACGATGTCGCGGGTAGCGACTACCAAGGCATGGAGCAGTTCGTCAGCAGCTCTCCTTGGTCGCACGAGGCTGTCATGGAGCAAGTCGCCAGCGAGGCCGACCGTTTGATCGGCGACGAGGAAAGCGCCGGATTCTACATCGACGAATCCAGTTTCGTGAAGAAGGGCAAGGCCTCGGTAGGCGTCCAGCGGCAATGGTGCGGCAGGCTGGGCAAGCTCGAGAACTGCCAGGTCGGCGTCTTCGCCTGTCTCGGTGCAGGCGAGCGCTACGCGATCACCGACTACCGGCTCTACCTGCCGGAGCAATGGGCGGAGGATGCCCGACGCTGCGACAAGGCCAAGATCCCCGAGGAGCACCGCGAATACCGGCCCAAGTGGAAGTTGGCCCTTGAAATGGTTTTCTCGGCGAGAAGACGGGGCATGCGTTTCGGGTTCGTTGGATGCGACAGCCTCTACGGCTCCAACGCGTTGTTCCTCAACGCCCTGGAAGACGCTGGAGAACTTTTCATGGCCGATGTCGACAAGTCCAAGCAAGTCTGGCTCGAGGAACCATTGATCCAATCGCCAACCTCCTGCGGAACCGAGCGCGCAAAGCAGGGACGGCCGCGGAAACACCCCCGGCTGGACGCGGCCAACGAAGCGGGACGGATCAGGGTGGGCGAACTTGCCGCAAGGTTGCGCGACGACGACTTCCGGGAACTCGCGTTTCGTCAGGGAAGCAAGGGCAAGGTGTGCGGACGCTTCTGGATGGGCGAGGTCTGGCACTGGGAGCGTGGCGAGAGCCGGGCGCGGAGGCGCCGTCTGCTGGTGCGCAAGGACGCCGACGGGTCGATGAAGTACAGCCTGACGAATCTGCCGGAAGGAAAGCAACTCGTCGAGTATGCGAGAGCCCAAGGGCAGCGCTACTGGATCGAGCATGCTTTTCACGAGGCGAAAAGCCAACTTGGCATGGCTCAATACCAGGTGCGCGTCTGGCGAGGCTGGCACCATCACATGGCACTGGTGTGCATGGCGCAGCTCTTCGTCGAAACCCACAAGAAAGCGGTATCCGAAGAGGCGCCCTTGCTGACGGCTCGCGACATCACCGAACTACTGGCCTACTATCTTCCGAGGCGGGACCGCACCGAAGTCGAAGTCCACGAGCAAATCCGGAAACGCCATGAGAAACGAAGGGCGGATATCGAACGCCGAGAACAGCATCTCACCGGATTGCCTTGAAATTTAACTAAGTAGAATTAGGAGGGCGGCGTGTTTCTTCCGGTTGCTCATTGAGCCTCTCCGTAGTTAGGTTACCCGGTCCATGAGCAGCACGACCCCGGAAGTGAAACCACTCAAGCACGCCGACGATCTCGAACTCGTGGATCGCGCGGTGAGCGGCGAGGACGCGGCGGTCCGTGCTTTCCAGAAAGAGTATCAGCCGATGCTCGAGCGAGTCATGATGTCCCGGGGAGTGGACAAGATCCAGGCGCAGGATTTGGTTGCCGACGTGATCGCCGAGTGTTTCGGCGCGGGCAAGAACGGCCGGACGCGGCCGTTGCTGGAGAAGTTCGAGGGCCGTTCCTCGCTGTCGACCTGGATGATCCGGATCACGTGGAATCGTTGGCTCGATTTGAAGCGGCGGGACAAGTTCCGCGGCGAGTTGCCCTCCTACCAGGACGACGACGACCGGGGGGGCGACAAGTTCGACCGCATCGCGGGGGAGAACGCCGACGAGAAACTTCTCAACGACGACCTCGTCGAACTGATGGGCAGGGCGATCAAGACGGCGTTCGCCTCGCTCGATCCGGATGTCCTTCTGATGATGAAGCTTTCCTACCTCCACGGGGTGAGTCAATCCGAGATCGCCCGAATGTGGCAGTGCGACCAAACCCGCGTGAGCCGATCGCTTTCGTCGGCCCGGGAGGAAATTGCCTCCGTGACGATGCAAACCATCCGGCAGACCGACGCCGACCTCGAACTGACTTGGGAAGATTTCCAGAAGCTCTGCGCCGCCGGCCTCGATATTTAGTGGTTTTTGCCATAATGTTCTCGTTAGCGCGAAAATTATTGAAATTGAAACTCTATAGTTGAGTTTTTTTGTCATTCGGGTTAAATGTCGCTGCGATGAAGCGCGAAATTTTCTTCCTGCCCGGATTTTTTGCCGTTCTGCTCACCCTTTCGCTGTCGAATCTGGGAGCGGCCGACCGAGCCCGGGTGCTCTACTTGGGCGACTCCTTGAGCATGGGCGCATTCGGGAGGACGTTCGACCAGTCGCTTCGCTCTTCCGGGTTCGCGGTCCACACGGTGGTCGCGGGCGGCGCCAGCCCCTACTACTGGCTCAAGAACTACCAGAGCCTTCCGTGCACGATCGGATTCTGGGAAAAGACGCCCCACAGCGAGCGCCGGGTCGGCTACGTGCCCGCCGTGCCGAAACTGGAGGATCTCGTCGAGTCGCACGAACCGGACGTGGTGGTGGTCCAGACGGGCATCAACCTGTACGCGACGCTCCGGTCCAAGCGGCGCCCAAAGACGGACAACGTCGCCGAAGTCACCTCGCTGATCGAGCAGATGTGCTACTCGATCGCCAAGGGCGGCGCGATCTCCTACTGGGTGCTGCCGCCCCATTCGCACGAGAAGCGATACCCGGAAGCGCTCCAGGAAGAGCTGGGGTCGATCATGAGAAGCGTGGCGCGGAAATTCGACGGGGAGGTTTTCGAGAGCCGGGAAGTGACCCATTTCGACGATCCGTATCCCGCGACGGACGGTGTCCATTACGGTCCCACGGAAGCGAGAAGCTGGGCCGAAAAGGTGTCGGGCCATTTCAGGCGGTTCATGGAAGCGGACTACGCCCCGGAGACACCCCGGATGGTCAGAGCCGAGCCTGTCCGAGCGGAACCGACGAAGACGGAGGGGGAGCCGGACGCGCTGCCCGTGGAATCGTCGCAGCGGAGTTTCCGGGACCAGGAGGAGGAGGTCGATCTCCTTATCAAGCTGGTCGCAAAGTCCGAAATCAAGCATATCAGCGAACTGGAGTACGCGAACGCTCTCGGCGTCTACGAATACGAGGTGGTGAAGGATCGCCTCGGCAATTATCCCTTCGACAGGATCCGGGTGGCGCACGGAATCGTCTTCGGCAGAAAATACACGGGGACGGCCCACCATGAAATCGGATCGGAAATGTCGCTGCGAATGGTCCCGCTTGCCAAGTACAAGAGCCTGCTGACCTGGCAGACCGTCGACGACCTCAGGCCGAACTTCGAGCTCCCTCTCTACACCCCGAAGCTCGACTGAGAACCGGGGCCGGAGGGGCTTCCTGCGCACCCAGGGGCGCCGAGGTTTTTCTTGTAAAGTCGCGGTCGCGGCGTTTGCTCGGTCGATGAACCGCCGCCCGTGAGGAAATGGAAGCGCCGAAGGATACGCTGCGAATCGTGGTGTCCGCTTCCGCGGCTGGACAGCGGCTCGACCGGTTCCTGGTCGATGCGGCGGAACGGGAATTCAAGGGGGTTTCGCGCGCGACGCTGCAGGCTTGGATCAAGGCGGGCGCCGTGACGTTGAACGGCGCCGCGGTCAAGCCGCGGCAGGCGGTCGCCGTCGGGGACGTGGTGTCGGTGGACGTTCCGGAGGAAGCCTCCGCGGAGATCCAGCCGGAGCGGATCGACATCCGCGTGTTGTTCGAAGACGACGACGTCGTGGTCGTCGACAAGCCACCGGGGCTGGTGGTGCATCCGGCTTCCGGAAACCTCGACGGGACGCTGGTGAACGCGCTGCTGCATCGCTGCGACGGCAACTTGTGCGCCTTGGCGGGGGAGGATCGTCCCGGCATCGTCCACCGCCTCGACAAGGACACCTCGGGGTGCCTCGTCGCGGCGAAAACCGAGCGTGCCTACCATTCCCTGGTCGCCCAGTTCTCGGGGCGCGAGACGGGGAAGGAGTATCTCGCCGTGACCCAGGGCGTTCCGCTGGAGGAACGGGGAACCATCGCGAACCGGATCGGGCGGCATCCCGTCAACCGACAGAAAATGACCGTGGTCGAAGCGCCCTCTGGGAAGGAAGCGGTGACCGACTACCGGGTGACGAGGAAGGACGAGGCCGGCCTCTGGGCGCAGATCGTCTGCGTGATCCGCACCGGCCGCACGCACCAGATTCGGGTACACTTGAAGGAAACGCTGCGCTGCCCCATTCTCGGGGACGTCATCTACGGTCAACCGTCGCGCCAGAAGATGAAGTCCGATCGGCTCATGCTTCATGCCCGCCGACTGAGCTTCCGGCATCCCGGGAGCGGGGAAACGGTCGTTTTCGAAGCGCCCGTGCCGGAGGCGTTTCGACCGTTTCTTTAGATCGGGCTGGTCAGCGGATCGGCCATCGGATTCGCCACGTTTCCGGACTCCCGGCCCCGTCGGAAAAGCATCGGGAAAAGCCATCCGGAGAAGAGCATGATGACGGCGACCATGGCGAAATAGACGGCCGCGATTTCGCCGGTTCGAAGCAGGGCGGTGGCCGCGGCGGCGACGAGAAAGACCGCCTCGGCCACGGTGACCCAGGCGACGGGCGGCACGGGACCGACGCCGAGCGCGAGGATTTGGTTCATGTGACGCCAGATGTGCGCGGCGAAATAGAGGGAGAACGCGGCGAGGGCGAGGCGGTCCATTTCGAATCCGGCCGTGGCCGCCGCGTAGAACTCTTCTCCGGCGTAGAGCGGCAGCACGACGGGGCCGAGGGCGACGAGACCGATGCCGCACAGCAGCGAGAATCCGAGGCCGCCCATCCGCAGCATATTCGAGGTGCGAACGATCCAGAGCGTGTCGCGGCGCTCGTACGCGTCCATCAGGGCCGGCCAGTAGGGCTTCGTGAACATGCTGACGATCCCGGCCAGCGAAAAGTGAATCGTAATCATCACGTTGTAGACGGCGATCGCCTCGGGCCCGAGGTGACGGGCGATGAGAAAGGCCATCAGGTTGTACTCGACCGCCGCGGCGAGGATGTAGGTGATGGAGAACTGAATGCCGTCCCGGGCGATCGTCCCGGCGAGCTTTTTGCGAAACAGATCGAAGCGGGGAAACAAATAGGGCCGTTGGATCAGCAGATGAATCGTGTTGCCGAGCTTGGCCACGGCGATCGACCCATTCACCGCGATGAGAAGAAACTCGATCGTCGGGAAAAACCAGATACCGGTCAGCAGGACGATAGCGCCTAGAATATTGCCACCGGCGCCCCATGAATTGTTGTAGCGAGTCTCCTGGTAGCCGTCGCGGCCCATTTCGAAGGTGATGCAGATCATTTCCACCGAAATGATGAATAGCCCGACCCAGGCGGCGCGGTGCATCACTTCGCTGACGGGCGCGAACTTCTCCCCGAACAGCGTCGGAATGGGAACCGTGGCAAGCAAAACGGCCGCGACGAGCGCGCCGAAGACGGTGAGTCCAATGCTGAGGAGAATGCTGGTCCCGAAGACGGTCCGTTCCCGCTCCTTGTCGCCCCGGGCCACCGCCTTCGAGAGTTCCTTCGTCAGGGCCGGCCCGATCCCGATGTGAAGCATGTCGATCATCGCCACGGCGAGGGTGATCGCCGTGTAGACGCCGAAGAGCTCCATCCCGAGCAGACGGATCGCGATGGGGATCGATACCAGCCGGAGCACGATCGTACCGGCCTTGGAAACCAAGGAGGTCACCACCGCGAGCCGCAGGGAGCGGTCGCGGTGCGTCGTAGGATCCCGTGGGGTGGATGGATCGTCCGGCATGGCCAAGCTTCAACGCCGGAAATATCGCATTTATGGAAATTATAGCAACATTCAATACCGTGCGTCGCCGTCGCGATCGCAACGCCGGCGGGAACGGCCGTGCGCCAGAAGGCGCCGACGGTGGGACGCTAGGAATCGGCAACGCGGCCGACCGGGCCGCGCTCGATGCGCCGACGTGAAGGTCACTTCTTGTCGACCCCGAGTTCCTCGAGTTTGGCGGCGATATCCGCTCCGTGCTTCGCCGCTTTCACCGATTTGTCGATGTGGAGGATTTTTCCGTCCTTGCCGATGTAGACCGTCCAGCGGGCGGGATTCTTCTTGTTTCCCGTAATCAGGCCGTAGTCCCGGGCCACGGTACAGTCCGGATCGCTCAGAATCGGGTAGTCCAAATCCAGGGACTCCGCGAATTTCCGATTGGTCTCGGCGTCGTCGCAACTCGCGGCGAAATAGGCCACGTCGAACTTCCGAATGTCTGCGCCACTCTCACGGAGCGACTTGCATTCGGCTGTTCATCCACCGGTGAAGGCTTTGGGGTACCAAGCCATCACCATGGCCTGCTTTCCCTCGAAGTCGGCCGAAGAATAGGTCTTGCCGTCGCTTCCCGGCAGTGAGAAGGCGGGGGCTTGGTCGCCGATCGCAAGCTCGGCCCGAGCCGGGGGAGCAGCGCCGAGAAACGCCAGAAAAAGGCCGGCGGCGAGGAACGTGGATGTTTTCATCGCTACAGAATTACCCTATCGGCACGGCAAGAGCGAGAAAAATTAGGGACCCCATCGCGGACTTGAACGGACTCTTGCCTTGCGCTCCCGCCGGAGCCTCGATTTTTTTCGAAGAATCGCGCTGAATTTTAATCTCGCCGGTCGGGCGGCAACCGCTATGCTCCGCGGCTATGACTTTGCTGCAGACCTTCATGGTGGTGGCGCTGCCGATTACCGGCATGTGCTATGCGATTCTCGGGGCACTCAAACTGCCCCTGGCCGACCGACTTCAATTGAACGAGGCCAAGGTGGGAGGGCTGGT
Source organism: Verrucomicrobiales bacterium (assembly GCA_040905585.1). Taxonomy (GTDB): domain Bacteria; phylum Verrucomicrobiota; class Verrucomicrobiia; order Verrucomicrobiales; family DEV007; genus Arctic95D-9. Next base: position 42,671 of record JBBDRG010000059.1, on the reverse strand, counting down.
GTCCGCTTTCGGGCTCATGGTCGGACCCATCATCCTCGCGGCCGGCTTTCTCACGGATGCGCTGGGCAGGAAAGGAATCATGGTCGCCGGCGCGCTGCTGGTGATGACGTCCCTGCTCCTGCTGAGCCGAACGCGGCGCTACGGCACCGCGTTGCTGGCGGTGGCCATGCTTTCGGCGGGGTGGGCCGCCATGATCAACGTGGCCAACGTCCTCATGTACATGGCCTACGACAGCGTGTTCATGGCGACCAACCAGTTGGACGCCTTGTTCGGACTGGGCGCCTTCCTGACGCCGGTTCTGGTCACGCCGCTGCTGCGACGGTTCGGGTTCAGCTGGGGAGTGAGCTTTTTCGGCGCGCTGGCGGCGATCCCGGCGGTGTTCGCCCTGTTCGTGAACATGGAGGCGCTGCCATCCGGGGATTCCGCCGTCTTGCTGACGTTCCGCGAACTGATCAGCGATCCGGTCATGTGGCTGTGCGGGCTGAGCCTGATGTTGTGGGCGCCCTTGGAATCGTCGACTGCCGCTTGGACCACGACTTTCGTCACGAAGGTTTCGCCCGCGGGCGAGGCGGAGGCGCGCGCCAAGCGAATCGCGGGACTGACCTTGTCCGGGTTCTGGCTCGGCTTCATGGCTTCGCGGATCGTTGCGGCGGTGATCTACCACAACTTCGACAACATTCCCGAGGTCGAATCGGCGAGATACGTGCACATCGTGATCGCCTGCCTCGCGATTGCCACCGTGACGGTCATCGTCAAGTCTCGATCGCGGAAGCTGACCATCGGGGCGATTTTGTTCGCCGGCCTCATATACGGACCGTTTTTTCCGAATCTCATGGCGCTGCTGCTCAGTCACTTTCCGGTGGAAGTCCACGGGCGCGCCGTCGGCGTGCTGTTCGCCTGCGCCTCGGTGGGGTGGACGGTGATTCCCCTCGTCATCGGAACCGTGGCCAAGCGGACCTCCATCAATCGCGGCTTCGTCGTCGCCATCGTGGACGGCGTGCTCCTGTTGGTCGTGGTCGTGGCGCACTTGATCTACGCCGCTTCGTAGGCGAATCACGGATCGTTTCGGCATGAGACTGGCGGTGGCGCAGATGCGGGTGGACGGCGCTCAGCGCGAGGCAAACCTGCAGCGCGCCGCCGCGCGGATCGGCGAGGCGGCCCGGGGCGGCGCCGACCTCGTCCTGTTGCCGGAGGCATTGAATTTCGGGTGGATGCACCCCTCGGTCCGCGAAACCACCGATCCGATCCCCGACGGCGAGTCCTTCCAGGTCCTGGCCAAGGCGGCGCGCGACAATCGGATCGCGGTCTGCGCCGGCCTGGTGGAACGCGACAACCGCGTTTTCAATTCCGCCGTCCTGATCGATCGACACGGAGAACTGCTTCTCCACCATCGAAAGATTCACGAGCTGGAGATCGCGCGCGACTTGTACGCCCTGGGTGATTCGATCCATGTCGCCGACACCGCGTTCGGCACGGCGGGGCTTCACGTTTGCTCGGACGCCTTCGCCCCGGGCCAATGGATCAGCCGCCAACTTTGCGATCGCGGCGCGGATTTCATATTGTCGCCCTGCGCCTGGGCGGTCGATGCGGATCACGATCCCAAGGCAGAGCCCTACGGCGATCTCTGGCGGGAAAGCTACGTCCCGGTAGCGAAAGAATACGGCGTCTGGATCGCCGGCTGCAGCAACGTGGGTTGGATCGAGGCCGGACCGTGGCAGGGGAGGAAGTGCATCGGCAACTCGATCGTGATCGGCCGGGACGGCGAGGAGCTTCGGACCGGCCCCTACGGGGAAGACGCCGATGAACTTTTTCTCGTCGAGCTGAACTGAAAAGCAGAGCAGTGGAGGATTCGCGCCAACCCATGACTCCGGATCAACTTCGAGACCGACTCGTCACCTGCCTCGGTGGTCCCTGGCCGGTACCCTGCCCGGTGGAGCCGGTGCTCCGCTGTACGCATCGCGGCGACGGCTATCGCATCGAATCGCTCACCTACCAGGTCGAGCCGGGGGACCGCGTTCCGGCCGTTTTGCTGGTTCCCGACGGGGCGACCGCCGAAAATCCCGCGCCGGCGATCGCGGTCTGGCACCAGCACGCGGGCCAGTATCACCTTGGAAAGAGCGAGCCGGCCGGACTAGGCGGCGATCCCGCGCACCACACCGGCGCCGCCCTGGCGAAGGAGGGCTACGTGGTTCTCTGCCCCGACGCGCTGTGTTTCGAGGAACGTCGGGATCCGGAGGATAAGCTCGACGGCGGCGACTACGAGCGCTTCGAATTCCTGCGCTACCTCGTCGACGGCAAGTGCCTGGCGTGGAAGAACATCCTCGACGTGCGCCGCGCCGTCGACTTCCTGACGGAGCGGCCGGAGGTGGACGGCGGGCGCATCGGTTGCTACGGCCATTCCATGGGGGCGACGCACGCTTGGCTTGCAGGGCCCCACGAGCCGAGAATCAAGGCCCATGTCGCCAACTGTTGCCTGCCGACCTACGCGGCGATTCACGAGGAGAAGCTGCTGCATTGCTTTTCCAACTTCGTCCCCGGCTGGCAGCCCTGCGGCGATATCCCCGCCATGGCGGCGTTGATTGCCCCGCGCGCCCTTCATCTCAACTTGGGCGAGGACGACGAAGGCAGCCCCGTCGAACACGCCGAAGCCGGCATCGAAGAAATCAAGAAGGCCTACGAGGCGCTCGGCGCCGCGGAAAACTTCAGCGCCTTCGTGGAACCCGGCGTCGGCCACGTTCTCTCGCCGAGCATGTGGAAGAAGTCGCTGGCATTTTTCGAGAAACACCTTTTCCAGTGATCGCATAGAGCCGCCGTTTTTCCCGACATGCCCGTCACTTCCCACGAACTCGATTGCGACGTGCTCGTCGCCGGCGGCGGCCCTGCGGGCGTCCCCTGCGCGCTCGCGGCGGCGCGGAACGGCGCCCGCGTCATCCTCTGCCAGGATCGGTCCGTGCTCGGCGGCAACGCCTCGAGCGAGGTCCGGATGCACATCGTCGGAGCGAACGGAGCGGGGCGGGGGGACCGCGGCGAAGAGCTGACCACCGAGGCGCGCGAAGGAGGCATCATCGAGGAAATCCGTCTCGAAAACTCGGTGCGCAACCCGCAGCGGTCCGCGGCGGTCTTCGATTTGATCCTCTACGACAAGTGCCGCTCCGAGCCGAATCTCGAACTCATGTTGAACACAACGGTGACGGGGGCGGAACGCGTCGGAGACCGCCTCGTCGCCGCCCGCGCGGAACGGCCTTCGACCGAGGACCGGTTCCGGATCGGCGCCTCGGTCTTCGTGGACTGCACCGGCGACGGGAGGCTCGGGGTCGAGGCGGGTGCGGCTTTCATGGAGGGACGCGAGAACCGGGAGGCGTTCGGGGAGACGCTCGCGGTGGAAGTGGCCGACTCGAAACGCCTCGGAAGCACGATCCTGCTCCAGGCACGGAAGCACCCGGAGCCCATGCCCTTCGCCGCGCCGGCGTGGGCGAGACGATTCTCCAAGGAAGACCTCCGGCTCCGGCTCTACGCCGCTCCGGGGGAGGAGGAGACCAGGCACGACTACGGCTACTGGTGGGCCGAGTGGGGCGGCACGCTCGACACGATCAAGGACAACGAGCGGATCCGCGACGAACTGCTCGCCGTGGCGCTGGGAATATGGGACCACATCAAGAACGGCCCCGGAGCCGATTCCTTCCAGGCCGAGCGATGGGCGCTGGACTGGATTGGATTCCTGCCCGGCAAGCGGGAAAGTCGTCGCTTCGTGGGGCAGCACGTGCTGACCGAGCGCGACGTGCTCCAGTCGACATCTTTTCCCGACGCGATCGCCTACGGCGGCTGGTCGCTCGACCTTCACCCGCCGGAGGGCGTCGACGCTCCGGACGTCGAACCGTGCGTCCAGCACCCCGTGCCCTGGCTTTACGACATTCCCCTCCGCGCCTGCGTCGCCCGCGGCGTGACCAACCTGATGTTCGCCGGTCGAAACATCTCCGCGACCCACGTGGCTTTTTCCTCCACCCGGGTCATGGCCACCTGCGCCGCGGTGGGCCAGGGAGTCGGGACAGCGGCGGCGGTCGCGTCGAAGCGGGGCGTGGAGCCCGCTTGTCTCGCCGCCGACGAGGCGGCCATGGGGGAGATCAGGCGGCGACTACTGGACGACGACGCGTTTCTCGTCGGGGCCGAGGTGGTGGCCCCCGACGACCTGGTTCGTTCGGCGACAATTTCGGCCTCGAGCGAGCAAGGCGGCGGAGCCGCGGAGAACGTGCGTTCTTCCCAGTCCCGCAGCGTGCACGGGCGCCGGGGGGTGCCGCCGGATCGAGCGGAGGCGGGCACCCACCGCTGGATGTCCGACCCCCGGTCCGGCTTTCCGTGTTCGATTCGTTTCGAATGGCCGCAAGAAATTCATCTCGGCGAACTCGGACTCGTTTTCGACACCGGCTTGCATCGGCATCTTACCCTGAGTCACCACGATGGCTACACCGCGACGATGAAATGGGGCGGTGCGCAGCACGAGACGATCCGCGACTACGACGTCGAGATTCTCGGGAGCGGCGACTGGGAGCGCGTGCTCGAAGTCCGCGGCAACCACCAGCGCCTCCGCCGTCACCGATGGAACGAACCTCCCCGCGCGAAGGCTCTCGCGATCACGATTCTCGCCACCAACGGCCTGGATCACGCGAGGATTTGCCGCGTGCAGATGAGACCGGGCTGAAGGGGACGTCGGGATTTTCACAAGTTTCGGGACGTCGAGTAGCGGAGGATTCGCTTTTCCGCCACGCAAAAACCTCGACAGCCTGCAGCAGGTCCTTACAATCCCGCCTTTCAATGACCTTCGTCGACTGGATCATCGTCTGTCTCTACGCCGTTTCCACGCTCGTGCTCGGCTGGTATTTCGGCCGCAAGCAAAAGGACACGAGCGAATATTTCGTCGGCTCGGGCAGCATGAATCCGATTCTGATCGGGGTCTCGCTCTTCGCGACGCTTCTCAGCACGATCACCTACCTGGCCCTGCCCGGTGAAACGCTGGGAAAAGGCCCGATCTATCTTTCGAATTACATCGCCTACCCCTTCGTGTTCCTGGTCATCGGCTTCGTCATTCTGCCGGTTTACATGAAGCTCCGGGTCACCAGCGCCTACGAGCTATTGGAAGAGCGTCTCGGAATCAGCATCCGGCTTCTCGGAGCGACCCTGTTTCTCCTGCTTCGTCTCGTGTGGATGTCGCTGCTGGTCTACCTGACCGCTCAGGCCATCGCCATCATGATCGGAGTCGGCGAGGAAATGGTCCCGTGGATCGTTCTGGTGACCGGAATCTTCGCGATCACCTACACTTCGCTCGGAGGGCTCAAGGCGGTCGTCATCACCGATTTGATGCAGACGATTCTGCTCTACGGAGGAGCGCTACTCGTCATCGGTACGGTCACTTGGAAAATGGGTGGCTTCGGCTGGTTTCCGACGGAGTGGCAGGGCCACATCTGGGATGCTCAACCCTTCTTCAGCTTGGATCCCTCCGTCCGGGTCACGGTGGTCGGGTCGGTCGTGTCGATCTTTCTCTGGATGGTCTGCACATCGGCCGGCGATCAAGTATCCGTGCAACGGTTCATGTCGACCAAAGACGCTAGATCCGCCCGTCGTGCCACGGCCATGCAGCTCACCGTCGGATTCATCGTGGGAACGACTCTCGGACTCGTCGGAATGGCGCTGCTCGGATACTTCCAAGCCAACCCCGGATTGCTCCCCGGCGAAGGAAGCCTGAAGGATCAAGCCGACAAGATTTTCCCTCACTTCATCGCCTTTCACCTTCCTCCCGTTGTCACCGGGCTGGTCGTCTCCGGACTCTTCGCCGCCGCGATGTCGAGTATCGATTCGGGAGTCAACTCGATCACCGCCGTGGTCATGACGGATTTCCTCGACCGGTTCGACCGCACCCCCGACACGGAGAGAAAACACATCCGGTTCGCCCGGATGCTGGCGGTCGGGATCGGCGCGGTCGTGGTTCTGCTCAGTACGTTCATGAAATACATTCCCGGCAACTTCATGGCGGTCACGAACAAGACGGTCAATCTTCTCACCGTCCCGATCGCCCTTCTGTTCTTCTTCGCCCTGTGGGTTCCGTTCGCCAACGCGCGGGGGGTATGGATTTCGACAGTCTTCAGCGTCGCCGCTGCGAGCATGATCGCATTCTCGGGAGGCGTTTTCGGAGTCAATCCGGAGACAGGAAGAATTCAATTCGCAGCGGAGGGTATCGATTTGGTTCCGATCAGTTTCCAATGGATCTCGCCGGTCGCGCTCGTCGTCGGAGTTGTCGTCGGCTTGATAGCCTGCAAAATTTTCAGCGAGAGAAAAGCCGTATGATTCGCAGGATCCTCTTCATTCAAATCGTGTCGCTCGGTCTTCTCCCGTCTCTCCGCGCCGCCGAAAAATGGACACTCGATTCCGGTGTTCGCGAAAAGTGTCTGGGCATACTCCGCGAGGAAATCCAGTCGGACGACTTCTGGCCGGCGATGCACGCGGCGGAAGCGCTGACACTCGCGGGCCTCGGTTCGGAAGTGATCGACCGTCTCGGCCCGAAGCTCGACACCGAGAAGGACGATCAACGCCGATGCGGACTGGCCCGGGAATTGGTGCGTGCCGGAGACCGGTCCAAAAGTTCCGTGATGATGGAAATACTCCGGGGCGACGACCCGCACGGCCATGTCCATGCGGCGGAGAGTCTCTACAAGGTGGGTTGGGACGGAAGCCCGGAACCTTTGCAAGAAGCCTTCGGCGAAACCGAAAACGTTCTTCTCAAGATCATGGCCGCCGCCGCTCTGGCGAAATTCGTCGAGGGCGACCGGGGAGAAAATGCGCTCTCTTTCCTTAGGGACCATCTCGCCACCGAATCCGATCCCGGCATATTCAGAATTTCGGCGTGGGTGCTGGGCCGCATCGGCACCGACCGGGATCGCGGATTGATTCGTTCCCGGTTGGACGACACCGACGATCCGTTGGTGAGAGCGTTTCTCGAACACGCCCTCGCCGCTCTCGGGGACTCCGACGGGAAAGCCGCTCTGCGTCGAAACTTGAAATCGGACGATTCCGCGCTACGCACCTACGCGGCAGTCTTCGCGGGAGAAACGGGAATGACGGAAACCGCACCCGATCTGATTCCTCTTCTCGACGACGAGAACCTCGATGTGCGGATTCGCGCCGCCCAAGCATTACTGACTCTCGCTCCCTAGTTCCCTTATCTATATGAGAAAAAGCAAAACACTCGCAAGAATTCGGTCCGGTGAAGTCATCCGCACCTGCGTCCTCGGGCATTATATTCCAGCTTACGTCTGTCACGCCGCCCGGGCCGGATACGACTGCATTTGGCTCGACCTGGAGCACCGCGCCCTGACTTTGCGCGAAACACAGGCACTCCTGGCCTACTCGCACCTCTATGACATCGACATCATGTTGAGGCCTCCCACGCTGGAGAAGACCGGACTCTACCGCTACCTCGAGGACGGCGCCGCCGGGTTGCTCATTCCTCATGTCTCCACCCCGGACAAGGCGAGAATGCTGGTCGATGCCGTGAAGTTCCCCCCCGTCGGCGACCGCGGAATCGACAACGCGGGACTCGACGCGGACTTCCATATCCACGCCCCGGACGAATACGTCGCCTGGGCGAACAACGAAACGTTTCTCTGCGTGCAGATCGAGACGCCGGAAGGGGTACGGAATGTCGACGAGATCGCGTCGATCGAGGGAGTCGACATGATCTTCGTCGGACCCGGCGACCTGGGTCTGCGTTTGCGCCAGAGCGGAGAGATGACCCTCGACGAAGCGTGGGAAATCGTCGCGGCCGCATGCAAAAAACACGGCAAGGCTTTCGGCGGTCCTTCGTTGCCGCAGGAAGAAATGCAGAAGCGGAAGGACCAAGGCGCTCAATTGCTCGTGAACAACAGCGAGTTCCACAGCATCGCGACCGGACTGCTGGAAAACATCAAGAGATTCGATGAGCTTGGCTGATCTCGTCCGGCTCGACGGAAAAAGAGCCTTGGTCACCGGGGGGGCGAACGGGATCGGCAAAGGCTGCGCTCTCGAGCTCGCGGCGTCGGGAGCCGACATCATCCTGAACGACCGTCCCGGCAGCATGGATCTCCCGGGAGTGTCCGAAGAGATTCGCCGACTCGGCCGACAATGTTGGGCCGTGGAAGCCGATGTCTTTTCGCGGGAAGGTTGCGAGGCTCTCGTGGAAGAGTGTCTCGAACAGGCGGAGCGGATCGACATTCTCATAAGCAATCCGGCCTACGGAATGCGTTGCGACTTTCTCGACTACCCGCCGGACGAATTCGACCGCGTTATCGATGCTACTTTGAAGCCGGGATTCCATCTCGGACGTGCCGTCGCGAAAAGCTTGATCGAGCGGGAACGACGCGGAAGCATTCTGTTCATCAGCAGCGTACATGCAGAGATGCCGTTCGCGCGATCTTCTCCCTACAACGCGGCGAAAGCGGGCCTGAACCATCTCGCGCACACGATGGCCATCGAGCTTTCCCGTCACCGCATCAACGTGAACGTGATCGAACCGGGCTGGATCGACACGCCGAACGAGCGGCGGGAGTTTTCGGAAGAAACCTTGCAAGCCGAAGGGAAAAAGCTCCCCTGGGGTCGCCTCGGCACCCCTGCCGACATCGGGCGGGCGGCAGCCTTTCTCGTATCCGACGCGGCGGAATACATCACCGGTTCCATCTTGCCGGTAGACGGAGGATTCCGGTTCAAGGACTTGCGCGCCGAATCCGTTCCGGACAAAGGGAACAAAAAGTAGCATGGATGCATCGATGCCATTCGAGCGAACCCAGTTCGGTGGGAACCGGGACGGACCGCGGCTCTTGATCACGGCGGGTGTCCACGGAGACGAGTTTCTCCCCATGCTTGCGGTGGAATCGCTGATCCGACGATTCGAATCGAATTCAAAGTATCTCCGGGGCACGCTCACTTTGATCCCGGTCGTGAACCCGCCCGCCTTCCGGCGCGGTCACCGCTGCGGCGACGACGGACTGGATTTGGCCAGGACCTGTCCCGGTCGCGAGGACGGCAGTCCCACCGAGCGGATCGCTTTTCATCTCAGCCGGGAAATCGAAAAGGCCGACTACTATGTCGACCTGCATACCGGGGGAACGGAGTTGTGCGTTCTCCCATTGGCCGGATACGTTCTGCATCCTGACAAAACCATACTCGAAAAGCAGCGGCAGCTCGCGACGGCTTTCCGGTTCCCTTTCGTTTGGGGAACATCGGCAGAATTACAAGGGCGTTCGTTATCTGTCGCCCGCGACTCCCGAGTGCCGGCAATCTACGTGGAATACCTCGGAGCGTACCGTGAGCAGTCGGAGATCTTGGCCGGCGACTCCGTAGATATCGAAAGCGATCATCCTCTCGTCTCCGGCTGTCTCAATATTCTCCGGCATCTGGAAATGATCGAAGAGCCGGAGCTGAAATCCGAGCCCGAAATCATGGAAGACTGGCGTTCCGGGTCCGGGCACATGCAAGCCTGCTGCCCTGCCCCGGTCACCGGCTTTTTCAAACCGCGGGCGAAACTCGGAGATTCCATCGCGGCGGGCGACTTGATCGGGGAGATCGATCCGGGACAAGGTCGCGCGATCCATCGCGTCACCTCCCGGCAAGACGGCAAACTGGTCGTCCTTCGCGAGTATCCCCGGGTCAACCAATGCGACGCGGTGGCGGTCGTCGCGGAGAATTTCGGAAGATAATGAGCGTCTGGAACCATTCGGAACACTTCGCCCCTGCTGTTCCCCGCGAAGCGCGGCTTTCGCTGGGCGAAGGGAACACTGCTTTGATCGATTCCCGTTCGATCGGTCCAGCAGCGGGATTCGATCGACTCTGTTTCAAACTCGAGTCGTCCAACCCGACCGGCTCCTACAAAGATCGATTCGCAGCCGTTGCGGTCGGCCATATGATCGCCAGCGCCGAGCATACCTGTCTCGCCACCTCGAGCGGCAACACCGGAGCGGCCCTCGCCGCTTACTGCGCCGCCGCCAAACTCCGATGCCGGATCGCCGTCGTCGAAAGCGCTCCGGCCTCCAAGTTGCAACAGATGTTGGCCTACGGCGCGGAGATCGAGAAAGTCCGGGGGTTCGGACTCGATGCCGACGTCACGCGGGAGGTCATCGAACGCATCGAAGCGAAAGCCCGGCACCCCGGCTTCGCGCTTCAGGTCAGCGCGTTCCGTTGGAGTCCGCTCGGAATGCAGGGCGTCGAAAGTATTTCCTTCGAGTTGAAGAAACAGATTCCAGAAAAAGCCGGATCCGTTTTCTGCCCGGCCGGCGGAGGAGGCCTGACCCTGGCTGTTGCCCGCGGAGCGCGGAAGGCCGGTTCGAATTTCTCGATCCACTGCGTCCAGCCGGAGGGAAACGACACCATCGCCGGACCCTTGCGGGACGGAACCGACAAGGCACGGGACGTGGAATGCACATCGTCCGTCAGCGGTCTGCAAGTGGCCAACGTCATCGACGGCGACGAAGTCATCGCGGCTTGCCGGGAGTCCGGGGGTACCGGCCACACTGTTTCCGACGGGGAAATCTACGGAGTCCAAAAACGCCTCGCCCGCGAAGAAGGAATCTTCAGCGAACCGGCCGGAGCCGTCGCCTTGGCGGGCGCCTTGCAGGCCGCCTCGAACGGAGAAATCGACCGGTCCCTGCCCGTCGTGTGTCTCGTCACCGGTAGCGGATTCAAAGACCCGGGGTCGGTCGAGAAAATGAACTCGTCCGAGGTCTGCCAGGTCGTCGATCCCGGCCAACTTTTTACCGACCGCTGATCCCGAGAATCCCGAAGCCGTCCCGATGGATCAGCTTCTCGATTTCCTCTTCGTCCAATCGCGGAAGACCGGTCCCTTCCACCTGCTTGTTGAGATCACGCAGTCCTTGAATCGATGCGTCGACGGTGGTGAACGGGTAGTCGGAACCGAACAAGAGCTTTTCCCAAACTCCGTATTCCTGCACCAGCATGAGACTGTTGTAGAGCTGCCACGGGCGGTAGTGAAGAGCGCTGATGTCGGCGTAGACATTCGGGTGTTTCCGGATCGTCGCGACGCATTCCCCTTCATACGGATGGCCGAGGTGGGCGAGAACGAATCGGATTTCAGGGTAGCGCGTCGCCACGGGCTCGATCAGACGTGGCAAAGTAAATTTCAAGGGCGCCTGCCGAACAAAAGTCGTCCCGGTGTGAAGCAGGACGGGAAGTCGCTTCTCGTCCGCATATTTCCAGAGAGGCTCCAACCTCGGATCGTCCGCTCCGAATCCGGCATACATGGGCAGCAGCTTCACTCCGCAAAGTCCGAGTTCCTCGTGCCCCCGCCGCATCTCGTCTTCCCAGCCGTCTCGGGTCGGATCGACCGACAAGAAGCCGACGAGATGCCCGGGATCCCGAGCGACATACTCGGCGACATAGTCGTCCTCGACCCACAGCCCGCTGAGACGGGCTTTTCCGCCGAACACCACCGTTCTCGTTCCTTCCGGGGCAGCCCTCCGGTAGTCCTCCAACCGAATGGTAAGGTCGACGGTCTCTCCCGCCCGCGCGCCCGAGGCCTGGCGAATGAAATCGTCGCTGAACGCTTCCGGGAAAGGCCAGGCGTGGCTGTGAATGTCGGTGATCATGCGCTTTCCTCCTCCGCGGCTTTCATGGTCAGGTCGAAGAGACGATCCACTTCGCCGCGCGTCTCCGGATCGAGCACGAACCCCCTCGGGCCCCGCACCCGTTCGTTTCGAAACACTCCCTGCCGCACAAGGAGGTGCTTCTCCACGGCGAGAAAGCCGTCGAGGCTCGTCTGAAGACTGACGAGGGCGGCGAGTGGTCCGTGGATCCGGCTCGCCCGGTCGAGGTCGCCCTTTTGCAGCGCCTTCCAGAGTGGCACGATCGCCCGGATCAGGTCGGCTCCCGGGATGGTGCCGGCGATTCCGCGCCGGTAGGAATCCACCAGGGCGATCCCGCCCGTCCCCTCGAAGATGCGGGCCCGGCCGTTCGTGGCGTCGCGCAGTTGGGAAAGGCGGGGGCCGATCGGCACGGCCTCGGGCTTGAACCAGACGCGTTCCGGCCCAAAGCGATCGAGCAGCGCCGCCTGGAATTCGATCGACATCGGCTCGCCGACGTAGCCGCTCGCGTCCTGTACGATCACGGGCAGGCCGACGGCGGCGAGGAGGCTCTCGTAGTAGCCGGCCAGTTCCTTCCCGGAGGCGGATGTCGCCACCGGCGGGATCGCCATGAGCGCATCCGCTCCGCAGGATTCCGCGTGCCGGGCGAAGGCCACCGCGGTGTGGGTCGACTCGGCGCCGACACTGACGACGACGGGGCCGCGCCCGCGGGCGCATTCGCAGGCGCGGCGGGCGAGAGTTTCGCGCTCGGCCGAGGAGAGTCTCAGGATTTCCGAGACCATCGCCATGGCGATGCCGTCGGCACCGTGCTCGAAGAGCCATTCGATTTCGCGTTCGAGCGTTTCTTCGTCGATGCTATCGTCGTCGTGGAAGGGCGTCTGGAAAACGGGGAGCACCCCGGACACGGTTTTCGGATTGTCATTCATGATGCTTTCCGTATAGATCTAGCTGAGTCTCCCTTCTCCGAAAAGCACCGAATTCACGCCGATGTCCGCCATTCCCCGCATTCTCGTTCTCGGCGCCGGTTCGATCGGCGAGCGCCACCTTCGCGTCTTTGGCCGGACCGGACGGTGTGAAGTCGCCTTCTGCGAGCCCCTCGCGGAGCGGCGTAGCGAGATCGCGGCCCGTTACGAGACCGCCTCCTGGCCCACCTGGGAGGAAGCCTTCGAGGAAGAATCGTTCTCCGCTGCCGTCATCGCCTCGCCCGCGCCCTTTCACATACCCACCGCCCGCGCCCTCGCGGAACGCGGGATCGACCTGCTCATCGAGAAGCCGCTCGGCTTGACCCTGGAGGGAGTCGACGAACTCGTCGAAACGGTGGAGCGGCAAAAAATCCGCGCCGCCGTCGCTTTCGTCTACCGAGCCCTGCCCGCGCTGCAGGGGATGCGCCAGGCGATCCTGTCGGGCAGGTTCGGCCGACCGGTGCAGGTCCAGGTCCAGGCGGGGCAGCACTTCCCGTTCTATCGACCGGCCTACCGCGAGATCTATTACGCCGACGCCTCGCAGGGCGGGGGACTCCTCCAGGACATGCTGCCCCATCCGCTCAACGCGGTGGAATGGCTCGTCGGTCCCGCCGTCCGAGTCGTGGTCGACGCCGCTCATCAAGTCCTGCCGGGCGTGACGGTGGAAGACACCGTTCATTTGCTCACCAGGCACGGGAACGGCGCGGAAGGAGTCATGGCAAGTTTCAGCCTCAACCAGCACCAGCCCGTCAACGAGTTCGCGATCACGGTGAACGGCGAGCGCGGCTCGGCCCGCTGGGAACTCCAGGCGCAGCGCTGGCTTTCGGCCTGCGAGAACGGCGGCGAATGGACGGAGGAGGAATCCTTCGTCCACGAGCGGGACGACTACTACCTGCTCCAGGCGAACGCGTTTCTCGATGTCCTCGAGGGAAAGGCGGAACCGCTTTGCCCTCTCGCCGACGGCGTCCACACGCTGCGATCGACGCTGGCAGTGCTCCAGTCGCGCCGCGAAGGCCGCTGGGTCGACGTCCGACCCGACCGAACCGAGGCCCCATGAACGAAGCCGAACCGACCATTCACGAACTCTTCGACCTCGACGGCCGCGTCGCGCTGATCACCGGCGCGTCGGGCTGGCTCGGTTCGTCCATGGCGGCCGCGCTCGCCGAAGCCGGCGCCGAAGTCGTCGTGGCCAGCCGGGACGAGAAGACCGCCCGGGAAGCCGCCGACCGCCTTCCGCCTCCTCGCACTGGCCGCCACTACGCGGTCGCCCTCGATCAGCTCGACGTATCTTCGATCGACGCCGGATTCGACGCTGCGGTGGCCGCGGCCGGGAAGGTGGACATTCTCGTGAACAACGGCCACGCCGGAGACGCTCACGACTGGACCGACGCGGGCGAGGGCGACTTCAACCGGGTCCTCGCGAACGCCACCGGATGGTTTCTTCTCGCCCGCCGCCTTCGCAACCACCTCGTGGAACGGGAGGCGCCCGGCAGCGTCGTCATGATCGGATCGATGTACGGGCAGGTCGCCTCGTATCCCGACGCCTACGAGGGACTCGGACCCGCCAGTCCGGCGTCCTACCATGCCCTCAAGGGCGGCATTGTCCAGCTGACCCGCCATCTCGCGGTCTACTGGGCGAAGGACGGCGTCCGGGTCAACTGCCTCAGTCCGGGCCCCTTTCCGTCCCCCGCGGTGGGCGAAGACCTTCCCGCCCGTCTCGAAACGAAGTCCCCCATGGGCCGCATGGGCCGGCCCCACGAACTCAAGGGCGCCCTCGTCTTCCTCGCGAGCGACGCCGCCGGCTACGTCACGGGCCAGAACCTCACCGTCGACGGAGGCTGGACCGCCTGGTAGCCTTCGACCGCCGCCCCGCGGGCACCCCTCCGTGCCTTTTCCCGCTCATCCCGCGAACGAGGAAAAATCTTTCCGGCGGGACCGAATCGGCCTTGCCAAGAAGCGGGGATCTCGCTTTTGCTGGAGGAATGAAACGATTCCTTCTCCTTGCCTGCATTCTGGTGGTCGCGGTTCCCGCGGCCTACGCGGACGAACTCTGGAAAGCGGGGGCGGCTTCCGTGGTCATCACGCCGGAGCATTCGATGTGGATGGCGGGCTACGGGGCGCGGAAGACCCCCTCGACCGGGAAGCGAACCGAGCTTTTCGCCAAGGCGCTCGCCCTCGAAGACGCGGAGGCGAACCGCGGGGTCATTATCACGCTCGATCTCGTCGGCATCGACCGGAGGTTCGCCCAGGCGGTGACGAAGCGGCTGGAAAAGGAATTCGATCTCTCGAGGGAACAGGTGGCCCTCTGCACCTCGCATACTCACAGCGGTCCCGTGGTCGGCCGGAATCTCGCGCCTCTCCACTACTTGACGCTCGACGAGCAGCAGCAGGAAAAAATCGACGCCTACGAAGAGGATCTCCGAGAAAAACTCGTCGAACTCACGGGGCAGGCGCTCGACGCTCTCTCGCCCGCGCGGCTGCAGCAGGGCAGCGGAAAAGCTACCTTCGCGGTCAACCGGCGGGAGAACAAGCCGGAGTCGGACGTTCCCTCCTGGCGGGAGAAGGGTGAACTGAAAGATCCGGTCGACCACGACGTCCCGGTCCTGAGCGTTCGCGATCCCGACGGAAACCTGAAGGCCGTCCTCTTCGGCTACGCTTGTCATGCCACCGTGCTTCAGGCCTCGGAATGGAACGGAGACTACCCCGGTTACGCGCAGGCCAAGCTGGAGCGGGACCACCCCGGAGCCGTGGCGCTTTTCTGGGCCGGATGCGGGGGCGATCAGAATCCGCTGCCGCGTCGCGAACTTCCCCTGGCCGAACAATACGGCGCCGACCTGGCGGATCGGGTCACCGACGTGCTGGAGGCTCCCATGGCCGAAGCGGCTCCCTCCCTGTCGGTTTCCTTCCGGGAAATCGACGCGGCGCTCGAGGTCCCCTCGCGCGAGGAAATATCGGCCAACGCGAAGTCGGAAAACCGCTTCGAGGTGGCTCGGGCCCGCTACCTGCTTAGAAAAATGGAGGAAAAGGGCGCGATCGACGGGGTTTATCCCTATCCGGTGGGCGTCTGGAAGATCGGCGACTCGATCGATTTCGTGTTTCTCGGCGGGGAAGTGGTGGTGGATTACGCGCTCCGGCTGAAACGCGAACGCCACGGGACGTCCACTTGGGTTGCCGCCTACGCCAACGACGTCATGGCCTACATTCCGTCGCGGCGGGTGCTCGAAGAGGGCGGCTACGAAGGAGGCGGGTCCAACGTCTACTACGGACTGCCCGGCCTCTGGAAGGATTCGATCGAAGAGACGGTCGTGGATGCGGTGAACAAAACGCCTTAGCGCCGATCTTCAGTCTCTCCGGGCGGATCACGGGGCGTTGTGCTCGATGCGCAGACCGCGCATCAAGCCCTTGAACCACCCGGTGTTGCCGGTGCCCGGATCGAACGTCGCGTCGGTGGCGCCGAATCCGCCGAACACGATGGGACTGAAGTCGAATCCCGGGCCGGTCACGTCGCCCTCGAAGGTCCGGTCGCCCACCGAGAGCGTCATCGATTCGAGATCGTAGGACACGCGAATCGTGGACCATTCGCCGACGGGCACGTCCAGGTCGGTTTCCACCCGCTGCATGTTCAGCCCCTTTCCGAAATAGCTCGCGCGCAGCTTCCCGTCCTCGATCCCCAGTTCCAGGCTCGACGAGCGATGAGTGCGCGCCAAAAACAGGTGGGCGTTCTTGTCCACTTCCGGCTTGATCCCGAAACTCAGCGTGAACGATCCGCGTCGCGGGAGCGCTTCGCGGGGCAGGTGAACGAAGGTGCCGACGCCGTCGAATCGCAAGGCCGGCCCGCCTTCGGACTCGACCCATTCCGGCGCAGTCCGCTCGGCGTTGTCCGGGTAGCCGTTGCGGTCGCCTTGGAACATCGAGGCGGAGTGACGTCCGCCGCGGCCGCTGGTGGTGTCGGGGAACCCGCCGATCGACGCGTGAAACGGTCGGCCCGCCTCCGTCAGCAGCGCCGCGCCGCGCGAAGGATCGAAGTCGTAGCGCACGTCCGGCACGCGCTCTTCGCTGACGCGCACGTCCATCGCCCGCCGGTCCGTCCCGGACCAGATCCGCAGGGCTTTCGTGGCCCGCGCGCCCGTCCCCGGCTGCATCAGCGGACGCGTGCGGTAGGTCCTCCCGTCGGTGCCGGTCAACCGCAGATGATACTGTTCCGTCGCCAGCCAGGGCCACACCGGCTCGTCGAAGGTCGCCGTTTTCCGCTCTAGGTGAAACGGCATGTCGAGCGTGCGGCGGTAGGGAAACACCGCCACGTGGAGACCGCCTTCGCCCGCCGCCGCGATCATCTGCTTGTCGAGCACCTCGCTCGCCGACGTGTCGATGGCGACGTCGCCGAGCCGCACCTCGAGGCGGGCCTCGGCGAGTTGCTCCCGCGGGATCGCCAGGCAGATCCATCGCAAATGCGGCGAAACCGGAACGCGGTAGTTTTCGGTGCCGCCCCTGGGTTCGTGAGTGGCCGGATCCTTGTGCAGGACGGGCTGGTTCGACAACCAGTGGGCATCGGCCCCGTGGAGCGCGATCGAGCCTTCCACCCCGGTGCGGGTGCGCGTGGAGCGGTACTCGATGCGGATCATCTCGTACGCGTCGCTCGCGCGCAGCAGCTCGTCGGTCGGGCTGACCGCGTGCACCACGTCGCCGTCCGCGACCACTTCGACCAGCGCCAGTTCCTGCTCGGCCTCGACCGCCCCGGCGAGCCGGGTGACGGGGAGGCCATCGCCGGCCGCGCCTGGGCTGGCCGCGCCTTCGCCGGACCACGCCAGGGTCGCCTCGCTCACGGGCAGCAACTCCCGCAGGGGCTGCTTGACGAACTTGAAGTCCCAGTTCCAGCTAGTCCGAATTTGGGCGTGGGGCAGTCCGTGTTCCACGCGAAGGCGGTAGTCTTCGTCCTTGTAGCCCCGCACCTCCACCACCGGGACGAGGGCCCGCGTCGAGGGGAACGCCTCCGTGGGCACTTCGTAGCGCTTTTCCTGCATCGCCGACGAATCGAAGGTCACCGGTTCGAAGGCGCGCACGGTGCGGCCCGACTCGTCCTCCAGCGAAAGCTCCACCGAGTAGGGATGACTTTCGACGTCGTCCGGGACGTTGAGCAGTTCGACGACCAGGGTTTCCCCGAGCGTGACGATCTTGCGGGTGGAAACGATGAGGTTGGGAACGGAAGCGTCGTCCCCCGGCAGCGGTGTCGCCGCCTTGTCCCGGATTCGGCTCATGTAGTAGCGCAGGATCCGCTTCGTCGTCGTGCTGTTGCAGGTGGTGGGCCGGAAGTTGGTGTTCTCGTTCACCTCGTCCCACTCCGGGCATAGGATCACGTCGGGCTTGGCCTCCATCGCCGCTTCGAAGGAATCGCGCAGCGTGCGCGTGCCGTCCTCGCTCAGGCCGATGGCCAGGTCGGGATTGTGGTGCGAATGATAGGCGCTCAGGCCCAGGTACTTGTCGCGGTAGGGCGGCTCGCTCAGCACGCTCTTGAACACCGGAATGAACAACTCGCGGTAGAAGGCCTCGTCGAAGGTGTGGTCGTCCAGCTTGAAGGCGGCCGCGTAGTTGAAGTAGATCCCGTCGCACACGTCGAGGTAGCGCCGCAGGTAGGCCTGGCACTCTTCCACGTCCTCGCGCGTCACGGGATCGCCCGCGTTGAACCCGCGCCGCAGGCGCACGGTGTGCGTCAGGGCCGGCAGGAACACGAAGACGTCTCCGTGTTTTTCGCGCAGCGCGGTCAGGATTTCGTCCCACTCTTCCAGCTCGAGCGCTTCGGCGGAATAGCTGGTAATCAGGATCTTCCCCTCGATGCGCGCCGCGTTTTCGCACTCGAGCGCCGCTTCGAGGGCGGCCATTTTCGGCTCGATCTCCGGCATGGGCAGAAACTCGGTCAGCAGGCTCACGCCGGGGACGTTCAACTCGTCGGTCAGTTCGTAGATTCCCATCCGGCGGGTGGTCTCGGGGAAGAACGCCAGCCCGTCGATGTCGTACTCCACCACTTCCTCCAGCATGCGCGCGTAGCTCGGTGGTGGCATCACGTACTTGCTCGCGACGCGGTGCCCGCGGTTGACGAAGAGCGGCCGGTCCGTCCAGACGTGCTCGTAGTTGCGGTGCAGCCCGTACTTCATCTGCGCGCGGCTGAACACCAGCGTGCGCGGCAGCCGTTGCTCGCGCGCCGCGGCCGCCGCCCGGACTTCGGTCAGCACCGCTTCGTGCTCCTCCCAGATCTCCCGCTCGACATCCCTGAGCGTGAACGGGCCGAGGCGCAAGGCGCCGTCGAGTTCGGCGACCACCAGCGCGACGCTAAGCGCCCCCGTTTTCTCGCCGGTGACGAATTGCAAGGAGCGCTCCTCGTCCCCGGTAACGCTGCGTTGGTGGGGGGGCGTCTTGTTGTAGTCGGGAAACGGCCCCGTGTCCATCGCCTCATGCTCGCGGATCATCAGGTAGAGGCTCGCGTCGCCGACCAGTTCGCCGACCGCGAGCGGATACGAGCCGCGGTAGGTCGTGTTCGGCTCGACCTCCAGCCGACCCATCTCGACGACGTAGGGTTCTCCCTTCGACACGCGACCGCGCAGCACGACTTTCCCCTCTTCCAGTTCGGCCGCGACGGCGTCGCGGCGGGGGAGGGAATACGCCTCCGGCGCGATGGTCTGCTCGGGGGTCTGGGCCCGGGCCGCGCCCCACGGCAGCAGCGCCGCGACGATCAGGAGCCGGTATGTCGAAAGTCTCTTGTCGGGTTGCATGAGGCGAATTCTTGTGGCGAAAAGGCTCTTTCAATCCCGCGCCGGAAACGGAGGCCTCCGGTGCTTCGCCGGCAGCGGCGCGCCGGTCCCTCACTCCCTCGAGGCGGCGGCGGGCAGCGTCACGTCCTCGATGCGGAGTTGGCACCTCAGGAACTCGACCCGCTCGGGCGGACCCGGAACCAGGATGGTGGCTTCGCTCCAGCGGAAATTGGACAGCTTGTCCGAAATCATTGCTTCGAAGGGCTCGAGGCTCGCGCTCCAGTGTTGCATCTTCTCGCTGTATTCTTCGCTGGAGCCGCTGTCCTCCCGCTTGGGAAGGTCGGGGCCGTAGTCGCCGACCAAGCGGCATTGATTGATCGTGAAACCGTAGGGGTTGCCGATCTCCAGGTGGAGCCGTGTTCCGAGATCGACCTGCTCGGCCTTCTTGACCAGGACGAGAAACGCCCCGTATTCGGTTTTCAGGACCGAGGCGCCCTTGGCCGACACGGAGAGGTGGGCGAACTGGTTGCCTTCCTCGCCGCCGGGCGCGAACTGCCGGTTGAGGCGGGCGTTCTCGATCAGCATTTCGAAGCGGATCAGTTCGAGTTCGTCGCGCGACTCGGCTTCGAGTTCGATGTCGAACGGCGTCCAGGAAAAGGGCTCGATCGTTTTCGAAACCCGGTATTCGAAGGGCTTCAGCGTTTTTTGCCACGCCTGGATGGCCTCGTTGTCGGGAGAGTAATCGTCGTCTTCCAGCAATTCCGGGGTGCCGCCGCCATGGTCGCCCTTGAGCGTGAATTGCTGCACGGCCAAGGCGTGGGGATTGCCGATGTTCAAGTGGACCGTGTAGCCCCCGGAATCGAGATTGAGATCCATCCCCTCGACGCGCACCAGGAAAGTGCCGTGATCGGTGCGCAACGGCGCGTGGCCCTGGAGCAGCGGGCGCAGGTAGACCATCTCGTTCTCCTTGACGGTCATGGAGAGGATTTCGCCCATGGAATCCTCCACCAGGGAGATGCGCTCCTCGAAGGATTTTTCGTCGCTGGAGACGCCGACCTTCGTTTCCGCGGAAATGACGCGGCTTTTCAGCTCGTCAACGTTGTCGCGGGTGTCCGACCGGACTTCGCGGAGTTCGGCCTCGAGACGGTCGATGCGCTGCTCTAGGTCCTCGTTGCATCCCGCCGATAGCAGACAGAGAGCCGCCAGGGCGAAGACGTATCGAGAGCGGGGACCGTTCATGAAGGGCATTAACGCCTTTCCGGAGTAAGCATTCAACCTCGGAAACGTCACTGCCGCTTGAGAACGGTCGGAACCGAAAGAATTCCCGTGTCGCCGACGTGCCGGATGGCGACTTCGTCGGGAGATCCGGCGATGCGGTAGCTGTCCTGGCCACCGGGAATGAGACGCCGGGTGGTCCAGGATCGCCCCTCGCGCACCTGGATCACTCTCCAGCGGGCGTCGGGCTCGGCCTTGAAGGCGAGTTCGAGGCCGCCGTCGCTCTCCATGGGGGACACGTAAACGGGGCCGGGCGCCGAAGAGCCGAGCCAGGGCGACGACGGCGGCACGGCCGTCTCGGAGTAGGCGGCCCTGAGCTTGGCCTGGAGCCCTCCGCGGTCTTCCTTGATCGCCTTGATGCTCCAGTGGACGTGACCGGGGCCGGCGGGAGAACTGGTTTTCCGGGTCGCGTCGATCTGCTTGATCGCCTCGGACGACGGTCGGCCCTTGTCCTCCGAACTCAGGATGCGGTTGGAAGCAGTGCCGGGCCAGAGATGGCGGCGCTGCTTGTTTTCTCCCGCCCACCAGTTCTGGAGCGCGGTGAAACTCTGGTCGGGCGGGTCGATGCGCCAGTAGAGCTGTGGCGTAAAGTAATCCATCCATCCCTGGTGCAGCCAGAGCCGGGAGTCGGCGTAGATGTGGCCGTAGGCGTCGAGGCCCGCCTTGACCGTGGACGGATAGCCGGGACGCCAGATCCCGAACGGGCTGATCCCGACCTTGACCGATTTCTTGGTCGACTTGATCGAGGAATAGAGCGACGACACGAAACTGTTGATCTGGCTGCGGCGCCAGTCGCCTACGTCGAGCTTTCCTCCCTTGGATTTGTACTGCCGATAGGAGGCCGAATCGTCGAACTGGTCCTGTGTCCGTCCCCCGACCGTTTTCGGATAGGGATAGAAATAGTCGTCGATGTGCACCGCGTCCACGTTGTAGCGGCGGGTCACGTCGACCATGACTTCGATGGCCCGGTTGCGGATGAACTCCGAGCCTGGATTGCCCCACTTCATCGAGCCGGAATCGAGCATCAGCGACGGGTGGGTCCGGCTGACGTGGCTGGAAGACTTGTTCGACCGGGTCGTCGCGCTGGAACGGAAGGGATTGAACCAGGCGTGCAGTTCGAGACCGCGCTTGTGGGCTTCCTCCACCGCGAAGGCGAGGGGATCGTAGCCGTCGGAGGGCCCCTTGCCCATCTCGCCGCTCAGCCAGAAGGACCACGGTTCGATCTTCGACTTGTAGAGCGCGTCGCACTCCGTCCGCACCTGAAGGATGACGGCGTTCAATCCCGTCTCCGCGGCGAGGTCGAGCAGTCCGACCAACTCGGCGCGCTGCTGGCCCGGCGTCAGGGTGTAGGTGGAGGGCCAGTCCAGGTTGTGGACCGTGGCGATCCAGGCGGCGCGGAATTCGCGCACCGGTTCGGGCACGTTACTGTTGGACGGAACGTATTCGGCCCAAGCGAAGGAAACCGACAGACAAAGCCCGATCACCAGGGTGCGCAGAAGCCGGGAGATCAGCCGATCCATGAAGAAACGCAATGGATGAAAACGTGAAGCCATAACCAAACGTAAAACCATAAACATAGCGGGAGCCGCCGACCTCGGCAAACGGTATCGGCCAGGCAACGTGGCACGGGCTTCCGGCCCGTCCCTACTCCCTACTCCCTACTCCCTACTCCCTCTCTTCTTCCGGCAAAAGCGCGTCGACCACCTTCGTCCAGCGGGCGTAGCCGCTTTCGCTGAGGTGCAGCCCGTCCGCGACGAACCAGTCCTCGGCCGGCGCCTCGTCTCGCCCCGCCAGCATCGGCTCGGCGATGTCGGCGAAATACAGGTTCTCGCGGCCCTCGCAGTAGTCGGCGACCAGGGCGTTGCCGGCTTTCATTGTCGGCCACAGGTCCCAGCGCTGCCGACTCGGCTTGACGGCGAGGAAGATCACCGGGACCCCGGGAAGCTTCGCTTCGATCTTCGAGGCGAGCGTTTTGAAATCCGCCAGGAACTCTTCCGGCGACAGGCCCCGCGCGATGTCGTTGTCTCCCGCGTAGATCACGATCGCGGCCGGGTCGTACGGCGCGAAGAGCCGGTCGAAATGGGCGATCGAATCCGCCAGGGTGGAGCCGCCGAAGCCGTTGTTGATCGTGGCCCGGTCCGGCCACGACTTCTCCAGATCCCACAACTTGATGCTCGAACTGCCCACGAAAAGCAGCGCGCCCTCCGCCGGAGGGGACTGGCGGTCCCGTTCCTCGAAGGCCGCCATGTCCTTGTCCCATCGCGACGCGTCGTCGGCCCCGTCGGCGAGGGCGGGGCAAGCCAGGATCAGGGCGACGGGCAGCAGCAGGGACGGAATAGCGAGTGTTTTCATGAGCGTGGGGGTGGCGGGCGGCGACGGATTTCAATCGTCCGGTCCCGGGAAGAGCCATCTTAGCCCGCGACGGACGCCTTTGACAACTCCAGGATGTCGCCGCGAATCCCATCCCGATCCCGCTTCGGCGGGGCAAGCGCGCTTGCGTTTTCGGCGGCCCGGTCGACTATGCCGACGAATGAGCGGCAGCGATCCCACCACGCAGAACGAGGCCGACGTCGAGACCATTCTCGAGGGGCTGCGGAGCCGGTCTCCGGACCGGATCGCGGAGATCGCCAAGGAGGCGCACCCCGGCGACGTCGAGCAGGCCTTCGAGCGCCTCGACGACGCGGAGCGGGGAGGCGTCCTCGACCGGATCCCCTCCGGCGTGCTCTCCGAATGGGCCGACAACCTGACTTCGGGCGACGTCGAACACCGCCTCAACACGCTGCCTAAACGGCAGCAGGAGGAAGTGCTCGATTCGCTCTCCGACGACGAACTCGCCGACTTCCTCCAGGACCTCGACGAAGAGGATCTGCCGCGGTTCATCGCCCTGCTGCCCGAGGAAAAGCGCCGCGTCTCCAGCCGGCTCATGCGCTTTCCCGAGCACACCGCCGGGGGCCGCATGACCATGGCCATGGCGACGCTGGGCGAGGATCTCACCGTCAAGCAGGCCCTCGACGAACTGCGGTCCCTGCGCGACGAAGCCGAGATCCTCAGCCGCATCTACATCGTCGATCGGGAACGGCGCATTCTCGGCAAAGTCCGCCTTCGCGACCTGGCCTTCAGCACCTGGGACACGCCGGTGCGGGACGTGATGGACACCGACCAGCGGTGCGTCGACGCCATGGCCGACCAGGAGGAAGCCGCCCAGATGATCGCCCGCTACGACCTCATGGCGCTGCCCGTGGTCGACGAAAACCAGCGACTCCTCGGCGTCGTCACCCACGACGACGCCATCGAGATCCTGGAGGAGGAATCCACCGAGGACCTCGAGCGCATCTCCGGCATCGGCGGGGAACGCGGCGACCAGTCCTACCTCCAGACCCCCGTCCTCGCCCATCTCAAGCGCCGCTTCGGCTGGGTCCTCGTCCTCGCCTTTCTCGCCCTCACCTCCGGCTGGGTCCTCCACGCTTTCGAAGACGTGCTCAAATCCTTCTACATCCTCGCCTTGTACCTGCCCATGGTCGTCGCCGCGGGAGGCAACACCGGCGGCCAGTCCGCCACCACCATCATTCGGGCCATGGCCCTCGGGGAGGTCGGTTCCCGCGAGTTCGGGCGCGTCGTCCTCAAGGAGGGGCGCATCGGCATTCTCCTCGGCGGCCTCCTCGGGCTCTTCGTCGCCCTCCAGGTCCAGTTCCTCCTTCCCGCCGGCCTCGTGCCGGAATCCCTCGGACTCTTCCGGGTCGCCCTTGTCGTCGGCTTCGCCCTCACCGCCCAGGTCTTCACCTCCACCCTGGTCGGCGCCCTGCTGCCGCTCGCGGCGAGAAAGGCCAGGCTCGACCCCGCCGTGGTCGCCGCCCCCGCCATCACCACCCTCGTCGACGTCAGCGGATCCCTCATCTACTTCAGCCTGGCCCAGGCGTTTTTCCATTAGCCCGCCTCCGTTTTCCCATGGCCCTCAAGAAATCCGAACTCTACTCCTCCCTCTGGGCCTCCTGCGACGAGCTCCGGGGCGGAATGGACGCCAGCCAGTACAAGGACTACGTCCTCGTGCTGCTGTTCCTCAAATACATCAGCGACAAATACGCCGGGAAGCCCTTTGCCCCGATCACGATCCCCGAGGGAGCCGGCTTTGCCGACATGGTGGCGCTGAAGGGCTCCAAGGACATCGGCGACCAGATCAACAAGACCATCATCGGGCCGCTGGCCAATGCCAACAGCCAGCTCTCCCAGGCCGACTTCCCAGACTTCAACGACCCGACCAAGCTGGGGAGCGGGAAGGAAATGGTCGACCGGCTCACCAACCTCATCGGCATCTTCGAGCGGCGGGAGCTCGATTTCTCCCGGAACCGGGCCGACGGCGACGACATCCTCGGGGACGCCTACGAATACCTGATGCGGCACTTCGCCACCGAGAGCGGCAAGAGCAAGGGGCAGTTCTACACCCCGGCCGAGGTCAGCCGCATCATGGCCCAGGTCATCGGGATCGCGGGAGCGGAGACCAGCCCCGACACCACCGTCTACGACCCCACCTGCGGATCCGGCTCCCTGCTGCTGAAGGTGGCCGACGAAGCCACCACCGATGTCTCCCTCTATGGACAGGAGAAAGATTCCGCCACCTCCGGCCTCGCCCGGATGAACATGATCCTGCACGACTACCCGACCGCCGAGATCAAGCAGGGCAACACTCTCGCCGACCCTCTCTTCAAGTCCGATCGCGGGCTGAAGACCTTCGATTACGTCGTCGCCAATCCTCCCTTCTCCGACAAGCGATGGAGCACCGGTCTCGATCCCGAGCACGATCCCTACGAGCGCTTCAGCTCCTTCGGGATCCCACCCGGCAAGCAGGGCGACTACGCTTACCTGCTCCATATCGTCCGTTCGCTGAAGTCCACCGGCAAGGGAGCCTGCATCCTTCCCCACGGTGTCCTCTTCCGGGGAAATGCCGAGGCCGTGATCCGCAGGAACCTGATCCGCAAAGGCTACCTCAAAGGGATCATTGGACTGCCGGCCAACCTTTTCTACGGCACCGGCATCCCCGCCTGCATTCTCGTCATCGACAAAGAGGGCGCCGCGGGCCGGAAGGGCATCTTTCTCATCGATGGCAGTGCCGGCTTCCAGAAGGACGGCAACAAGAACCGCCTCCGCTCCCGCGACCTGCACAAGATCGTCGACGCCTTCACCAAGGGCATGGAGATCGACGGCTACTCCCGCCTCGTTCCGTTCTCCGAGATCGAGAAAAACGACTTCAACCTCAACCTGCCCCGCTACATCGACAACCGCGAGGCCGAGGACATCCAGGACATCGAAGCGCATTTGAAAGGCGGCATCCCCGAGGCCGACGTCGCGGCCCTCGCCGGCTACTGGGAGGTCTGCCCGGGGCTGAAGGACGCCCTCTTCCAACCCGACCGTCCCGGCTACCTCGACCTCGCCGTCGAAACCACCGCCCTCAAGGACGCCGTCCGGGGTAACGCCGAGTTCACCGGTTTTGTCGAGGGCACCCAGGAGCACTTTGCCGCCTGGCGGAAAGCTTCCGCGGCTTCCCTCCGCCAGCTCGAACCCGCCTGCCAGCCGAAGCAAGTCATCCACGAGCTTTCCGAAGGTCTGCTCGCCCACTACCTCGGCCAGCCGCTGCTCGATCCTTATGCGATCTACCAGCACCTCATGGACTACTGGTCCGAGACGATGCAGGACGACGTCTACCTCATCGCCGCAGAAGGCTGGGTGGCCGAGCCCGCCCGCATCATCGAGAAGAACCAGAAAACCGGGAAGGAACGGGACAAAGGCTGGACCTGCGACCTCTTGCCGAAGTCCCTCGTCGTCGCCCGCTACTTCGCCGACGAGCAGGCCGACATCGATGGTGCCTCCGCCGATCTCGAGGCGCTCCAGGCCGTCCAGACCGAGCTGGAGGAGGAACACGGCGGCGAGGACGGCGCCTTCGCCGAGCTGGACAAGATCACCGCCGCCGCCGTGAAGGCCCGGCTGAAGGAACTCAAGGAAGCTGCCGGGCCCGGAGCCCGCCCCGGGAACGCCAAGCCCCAGCTTGGCGGAGCTCACTCCGGAGTTGGCTCCGGCGTCGGCACGGAACACGCCGAGCTGGGGCTCGGCGCTCCCGGGCGCGGCGCTGCCAAGAAGGAGAAAGCCCTCCGCGTTGCCGAGGCGGCGGCCCTCTACAGCGTCGCCGCGGCGGAGGACGAAGAAGCGGACGAGCGCACCGTCCTCCTGGAATGGCTCGATCTCACCCAGGAAAGCTCTTCGTTGAAAAAAGCGATCAAGGACGCCGAGTCCGAACTCGATGCAGTGGCCTACGCCAAGTATGCCGAACTGGACGAGGACGAGGTGAAGACGCTGGTGGTCGACGACAAGTGGCTCGCCACTCTCGCCGACGCCATCCACGGCGAGATCGACCGCATCGAGCAGGCCCTCACCGGGCGGGTCAAGGAACTCGCTGAACGCTATCGGGCCCCGCTCCCCGAGATGACCGAAAGAACTGCCGATCTGGAAAGGCGGGTCTTTTCACACTTGGAAAGGATGGGAGTGAAATGAAGATCACTCGAAGTTCTCCCCACAGCCCAGCAGTTCATGCGTCCGAGGAGATAATCGACAACTGGCAAGTTGGTCGGATTTATCCTACGCCCGCCGTAGTGCCGAAAGGCTGGGAGTTGGTTAAGCTTATGTCGGTCGCCCGCCTTGAAAGTGGACACACCCCTGCGCGCAACCGCGCGGATTATTGGAACGGCTCCATCCCTTGGATCTCTCTTCACGACACCGCTGAGCTTGAGTCCCGTGAACTGTCCGTCACCGGTCTAACTGTAAGCGAGGATGGAATTGCTAATTCATCGGCTCGGCTGTTGCCAAAGGGGACGGTAGTTTTCTCCCGGACTGCAACTGTCGGCAAGTGCACAATAATGGGACGGGAAATGGCCACCAGCCAGGACTTTGCAAACTATGTGTGCGGACCCAGACTCCACAATTTCTACCTGCTCTATCTTTTCCGCTTCATGGGAAAAGAGTGGAAGCGACTCATGGCAGGCAGCACGCACAACACGATTTACATGCCTGTCTTCCAGGGGCTGGAGATCTTGTTGCCCGCCGTCGCCGAGCAACGCGCCATCGCCGAGGCCTTGAGCGATGCGGATGCCCTCATCGACTCCCTGGAGCAACTCATTGCCAAAAAACGCCATCTCAAACAAGGGGCCATGCAGGACCTCCTCACCGGCAAGAAACGCCTCCCGGGGTTTGAGGGGGAGTGGGAGATTAAGAGGTTGGGTGAAGTAGCTACTTTCCTGTCTGGTGGAACACCTTCACGCAGCAATGAAGATTACTGGACTGGGGATATTCCATGGATCAGTGCGTCTAGCCTCCGATGCTTCTTCGTCTCGCGTTCGGACAAGAATGTCACAAAAGAGGCTGTAGCAGCCGGGAGCAAGATGGCTCCGATCAACTCCACGCTTCTCCTTGTGCGTGGGAGCGCACTGCACAATGAGATTCTTTGTGGGTTGGTAACGAAGCCGGTTTGCTTCAATCAAGATGTGAAGGCTCTGGTGCCGTCGGCCCAAGTGGTCCCGTTATTCTTGAGCGTTTTCATCAAAGGGAGAGCAGATCAATTTCTTAATTTGGTGTCTTCTGCTGGTAACACCGCAGGAGTTCTCGATACAAAGCTTTTGCAGGCTTTTGAGATACCGCTACCCGACACTGCCGAACAATCCGCCATCGCCGCCCTCTTGAGCGACATGGACGCGGAGATCGCCGCCCTCGAAGCCAAGCTGTCCAAGGCCCGCGAGGTGAAGCAGGGCATGATGCAGGAACTCCTCACCGGGAAGACGCGATTGATCTGAATCTCATTTCCTCACTATAACTCCATCACTATGCCCGCCAAAAAGGTAACCAAGAAGGCCGCTCCAAAGACGGCATCCACAAAGAAGCAGAAAAAGGATGTCGCCAAGAGTGCTTCGCCCGCGAAAAAGGCCAGGGCTTCGGCCAAGAAGGTGACGAAGCGCAAGGAGGCGAAAGAAAAGCCCGAAGTTTCTGCCAAAAAGATCCTCAAGAGCGACTCCTTCGTGGACGCCGAATCGAAGGCGAAAGAGTATGCCAAAGATCCAGAGAAGCTGAAGGGACTTTTTCAGGATGCGGCAGAAAAATCGAAGAACGCACCAAATCGCCAGTTTGGAGAGACCTGGGCCTACCTACAGGCCATGATCCGCCTGATTCGCGCCTACGCCAAAGGGGACTATCGGGCAATCCCGTGGAATAGCCTCGTGATGATCGTTTTCGCGATCATCTACTTCGTATCACCCATCGACGCCATTCCGGACTGGATTCCCGTGGCGGGATTTCTCGATGATGCCCTCATCGTCTCGTTGGCGCTGAAGCAGGTCAAAGGTGATCTGGATGCGTTCATGGAGTGGGAAGTTTCTGGAGATTGAACCACCGAGCCGTGATGACGCAGGAACTCCTCACCGGCAAGGCACTGCTGGTCTGACTCGAAAGCGATGGCACGGATCTTCCTCATGCTCTGCAACGACGCCACGGCGGCGGAATGCTTCGAGCGGGAGCTGTTCGGATCCCGCCAGAACATGGCTCAGTTGCTCGCTCCCCTCCAGCGCGGTGACGAAGGATTTCTCTACCATTACGTGAAAGACATTCTCTTCGGACCGTTCCGGGCGGTTTCCGGTATCGCTCACCACGAACCGGAGGCATGGCACCCGCAACGTTTCCCGGTCCAGTTTCGGGTCGAGTGGGATGACGAGGGAGCCAAAGAACTGAGGGATGCTCTCGCCATCTTCCGGACCCTTGGCGTTCGTCTTTCCCGATTCGGGAACGAAGCACAATACGAGGTCCCGTCCCAACCGATTCTTTACGGAGATCAGGCGCGAGGGCTGGCGAATCACTTCGCACGGAAGACGGGAGGCATGTTTCGCACTATCGACACGGTGGAAACGTCCCGCCTTCCGCAGGAGGAACTCTCTCAACCAGAAGCGAACGATTTCCCGCAGAGCGAGACGGACGGAGTGGTCGTCCGAATCTGTGTCGGTGAGGTGGATCGATACATTTCCAGCCAAATCGCGGCAGGCGTGATCGGCAGTTTTTCTCCCCGCGCGAGCAGACATGTCGTGCCGCGACCGTCGGACGACGAGATCCAGGTCACTTCGGAATTCGAGGCCCTTCTCTCCCTCGTGGAAAAGAGAGAACCCCTCATTTTCCTCACCGGAAAGGCTGGGACGGGCAAGTCGACCCTGATCCGGCTCGTCCGTGAACGGTTCGCGGGCCGGAACCTTGCCGTGGTCGCTCCGAGCGGAATTGCGGCTTTGAACGCAGGAGGCCAAACAATCCATTCCTTCTTCGGCATTGCACCCCATGAAGTCGACGATATCCATCCTGTCGCCGACCCTACCGTGATTCGAGAACTCGATCTCCTGGTGATCGACGAAGTTTCGATGGTCCGGGCCGACCTGCTGGACGCGGTGGACCGGAGCCTGAAGGTGAATCGCAGTTCCTCTGATAGCTTCGGGGGGGTCCCCATGCTTTTGGTGGGAGATCTTTTCCAGCTTTCGCCGATCGTCCAGCAGCCAGAGGCACCTCTTTTCGAAGGAGAACGGTATCGCTCGCCCTTTTTCTTCTCGGCAAAGGCGTTCGAGTCTCAAGAGATGGCGTGCCTCGAATTGACCCACGTTTTTCGACAGGAGGATCGGCATTTCGTCGATCTACTCGAACAGGTTCGTGAGGCGATATCTCCTGATTGTTCTCTCCCGGAACTAAACCGCAGGGTCGAGCAAGATCTGCGACAAGCCGGGGAAGATCCTCTCGTCTTGTGCTGTCTCAACGGCACCGCGGACGGGATCAACTCCGGCCGCCTTGCCGGCCTGCCGGGACCTTCACAAACTTATCTGGCAAGGATCGAAGGTGATTTTCCGGAGGAAAAGTTCCCATGCCCCCAGCACCTCGCGTTGAAGCGTGGGGCACGGGTCCTGTTTTGCCGAAACGATCCTCTCGGACGCTGGGTCAACGGAACCCGCGGTGTCGTCGAAGCCTTAGGTCTGAACGGCGTTTCCGTGAGGACGCGGGAAGGAGAGCTCTTCCAAGTCGATCGAGTGACATGGGAAAATCACGTCTACGAATACAATGATCTTGCGAGGAGGGTCGTGACCAGACCAGCGGGAAAATTCCATCAGATTCCCCTCCGTCTTGCCTGGGCCATCTCGATTCACCGGAGCCAAGGACTCACTCTGGACGAAGTCGCGATCGACTTAGGCGACGGGGCATTCGCCGAGGGTCAGGTTTACGTCGCGCTAAGCCGGTGCCGATCACTCGAAGGAATCAGGCTGCTCAATCCGATCCGGTCGAATGACATCCGGACGGATCGCCGGGTGTCCTGGTTCTACCGGGCGATGCGGGGCGAATTTGACGACAGTATCGAGGCGGAAGTGGAACCGGTTTCGGCGGTTGATCAAGGGGATGGTCTCGTGATCCGTCTACCCGCGTCCGTCCGGGAAAAGCTGAAGGCCAGGGCGGAGAGAGAGGGATGCACGATCGAAGCGATGATCGAAGAACTGGTGGAGGAGCAGTTCCGGCCGAGGTGGTGAAGGTGAGAAATAAATCAGGAATGAACACCAACGAAGAAATCACCGACTGGCTGAATCGCCAGCACGCCTGGATTCAGGAGGCGGCGTACAGACTGCTTCAACGAGGGAAGCTCGAGGAGACCGATATCAATGATCTGGTCGATCGTATCAAGAACCCGAATCCCTCGAGCGCAGGTGCTCGAAGTTATCCCGCGATCGGCGGCGGTACGGCGACTTCACAGAAACTCCGGATCGAGTCGATAGGCCCCGTGGTCGGAATCGACGCGCTCAATCCGAGGAACCCGCTGAAGTTCGGCCCGGGGAACCTGACCGTGGTCTATGGAACCAACGGCTCCGGGAAGTCGGGCTACACCCGGATCATTTCCAAGGCATGCGGCAAGCCTCACTCGGTCGAGTTGAAACCGAACGTTTACCAGGGCGCGCCGGCGAAGCAGGAGTGCACGTTCTTCTACACCATCGGGGGAACGTCGGAGACGAAGGCGTGGACCGCCAACAGCGATCCGATCGAAGACCTGAAGGCTGTGGACGTGTTCGACACCGAGTGCGGGCGGATCTACCTGGAAAAGGAGACGGAGTTGTCCTACGAGCCGCCGGAACTTACGCTCTTCACCTACCTGGTCGATGCGTGCGAGCAGGTAAAGGCCCAGTTGGAAAGGGAACGAGAGAAGCTGGTCAGCACTTTGCCCGACATTCCCAGCCAGCATGTCGGATCCGTGGCAGGCAAGGCTTACTCGGCTTTGACCAAAGACACCACCGAGGTTCAGATCCGTGAACTCGTCACCTGGAGCGAAGCGGATGAGAAGACGCTGACTGAACTGCAGGAGAGGCTTCGAATCGGTGATCTCGGGCTGGCCGCCAAGAACAAACGTGCAGAGAAGGGGCAAATCGAACAGGTCCGGACGGCATTGCTGGCGGGTGTAGATGCCGTGGGCAAGGAAGCCCTTGATGAACTCCGACTTCTGAAGGAATCAGCTAAGACTAAGCGGAAGGCGGCCGAGGAAGGGGCCAAAGCCATGGGAGATGCGTCGAAGCTGGAGGGCGTCGGTTCGGAGACTTGGAAGGCGATGTGGGAGGCAGCCCGCACCTATTCGACAACGGAGGCCTACCAGGAGAAGGAGTTTCCCCAGACGGGAGAGGTAGCCCGGTGTGTGCTGTGCCACCAGGATCTCGATGAGGCAGCGAAGAACCGGTTGCGGGGATTCGAGGATTTCGTAAAAGGCACCCTCGAGACCGAAGCGGTCGAGGCGGAAAAGAAGTGGAAGGAGGCGCTCGAGTCTGTGCCTGTCCGCCCGGTGGAAGAGTCGGTCGCGACCTCGTGCCAAGCGGCAGAACTCTCTGATGACCTTCGCGACGCCGTGGAGAGGGCTTGGCAGGAATTGGAACGCTCGCTTAGCCCGATCCGAAGCGGGACGATTCCCGATGAGCCGCCTCCGATCGGACAGGTACATCAGGAACTGCTTTTGACGCTGGAGGACCTTTCCAGCAAGGCCGAGACCAAGGCGAAGGAGTTCGACGACCTCGCCCGGGATCCGGATCGGACGGCTGACAATCAGCGGATCGTCGAGATCGAGGGAAAGAAGTGGGTCGCCGAACAAGCCGCGGCGGTTCGGGAAGAGATAGCCCGACTGAAGAACTTGGCCGAATACGACGAGTGGAAACGCCAGACCTCCACCACGGGTATCTCTCGGAAGGCCGGGGAGCTTTCGGAAGAGCTGATCACCGAGGCTTATGTTCAGCGATTTAACGAGGAATTGAAAAGGCTGGGAGCCCAGAAGATTCAGGTCGAGCTTGCCAAATCGCGTACGAGTCAGGCGCGGAGCAAACATAGGATCCGTTTGAAAGATGCAGAAGTGGACGGGACCGGCCCTGCGGAGGTCCTGAGCGAGGGCGAGCGGAGGATTGTCGCCTTGGCGGCTTTCCTGGCTGATGTCATGGGGAGAGATTCGAAGTCGCCGTTTGTCTTCGACGATCCCATTTCGTCACTGGATCAGATCTTCGAAGAGAAGGTAATTGCCCGGCTTGTCGAGTTGAGTCGGGACCGCCAAGTGCTTGTGTTCACGCACCGATTGAGCTTTCTTGGATTAGTTGCTGACAAGGGAGGGAAGGATTTCCACTGTGTTAACATCGAGAGGCAGCCTTGGGGAACCGGAGATCCAGGAGGTGTTCCGATCTACGGAAAAGGGACTATCGGAGCGTTGCAGAATTTGAAGAACGATAGCCTTTCGAAGGCGAGGAAGGCACTGGCGAACGAGGGAAACGATGCCTACCAATTCCATGCTCAAAAGCTTTGTAGCGATTTCCGAAAAGTAATCGAGCGGGTCGTCGAGAACGTGTTCCTTGCTGGTGTGATTCAGCGGCATAGCCGAGAGGTTCACACGAAGAACGTCGTGAGCAAATTGCTGCGCATCAACCGGGAAGACTGTGATTTCATCGATAAGATGATGACCGAATTCTCGAAGCACGAGCATAGCCAATCACTTGAATCTCCGGTTGCACTCCCCGAACCGGAAGCACTCGAAGCCTATCTTGATCGCATGATCGAATGGCATAAGGAGTTTGAGAAAAGAAAAACGTAAATTCAAAAGGATCACATGAAAATCTCCACCATCCTCGACCACATCGACAACGGGCACATGGCTCTGCCGGAATTCCAGCGCGGCTACGTCTGGAACCGCGACCAGGTCCGCAGTCTCTTCGATTCGCTCTACCGCCGGCATCCGGTCGGCGGGCTGCTGGTCTGGGTCACGGAATCCAGTGCGGCGGACTACCGGGGCGACGGCAGCCTCGCTCTCGGGGTCGTGAAACTCCTCCTCGACGGCCAACAGCGGATGACTTCCCTCTACGGGGTGGCCCGGGGAAAGTCACCGGAGTTTTTTGACGGGAACGCCCAGGCCTTCACCGGGCTGCGGTTTCATCTCGCCAAAGAGACCTTCGAGTTCTTCCAGCCCGTCAAGATGCGGGACGATCCTCTGTGGATCGACGTGACCACGCTGATGCAACAGGGCAACGAGGGTCACGAGAAACTGATCGAGGAACTCGCTGCCATTCCCGAGATCGGGACCGAGGCGGTGAAGTATTCCAGCCGCATCTCGCGGATTCTCGGCATCCTCGAAATCGACCTGCACGTCGAGGAAGTGACCGGCCAGGACAAGACCCTCGACATAGTGGTCGATATCTTCAACCGCGTGAACAGCGGCGGAACGAAGCTGTCGAAGGGCGACCTTGCCCTCGCCAAAATTTGCGCCGACTGGCCGGAAGCGCGTAATGCGATGAAGAGCAAGCTGAAGGAGTGGGAGTCGGCGGATTTCCGGTTCAGCCTGGACTGGTTCCTCCGTTCCGTGAACACGGTGATCACGGGGGAGGCGAAGTTCCAGTATCTCCACGACCGCAGCGCCGAAGAGATTCAGGATGGAGTCAAGCGGGCGCAGAAGCACATCGAGAAAATCCTGAACATGGTCGGAGGCCGTCTTGGCCTGGATCACGACCGCGTGTTCTTCGGCAAGTTCGGGGTGCCGGTGATGGTGCGGTTTCTCGACGGATTAAACGGGGCGTCGCTGGGCGAGAAGGAGCGGGACAAGCTGCTCTTCTGGTTCGTGCAGGCGGGAATGTGGGGCCGGTTCTCCGGATCGGTCGAATCGAATATCGACAAGGACCTCTCGGCGCTCGAGGGTGAGAACGGTGGACTCGACGCCCTGCTCGATCAACTACGGCTCTGGCAAGGCAGCCTCCGGGTCGAGCCGGGGCATTTCGCCGGCTGGAGCCAGGGAGCCCGATTCTACCCGGTCCTGTATCTGCTCACCCGGATGGGTGAGGCGAAAGACTGGGGATGCGGGCTTCCCCTGAAAGCGGACCTGCTCGGGAAGATGAGCAGCCTTGAGGTGCACCACATTTTCCCCAAGGCCCAACTTTACAAGGCGGGCTACACCAAGACGGAGGTGAACGCATTGGCTAACTTCTGTTTCCTGACCAAGGACACGAATCTGCACATTTCCGACCGCCTGCCGGCAGTCTATTTCCCCGAGGTGGAACAGGCCCATCCGGGAGCCTTGGCTTCCCAGTGGATTCCGCAGGACCCGGAACTGTGGAAAATCGAAAACTACCCCGCCTTTCTCGAAGCTCGTCGGGCGCTTCTGTCCGAGGCCGTCAACGGGATCATGGAGGAACTGCTGCACGGGGACACCCGCTGGCTGGAGGGGGGCACGGCGAGGGTTATCGAGCCGGTTAGTGTTCCGGGAGGCATCGAGAGTGACGAGGAGCGCCAGGAGCTGGAAGCGATCAACAACTGGATCGAGGAGCAGGGGCTGTCGAAGGGGGAAATCGAATACGATCTCTGTGATGCGGAAACCGGCGAGCAAAAGGCGATTCTCGATCTGGCGTGGCCGCATGGTATGCAGGAGGAACTGACCGAAGAGGTTGCGCTGCTCCTGAACGAAACAGCCGAGACGATCTCGATTGCCAACGGGGCTGGCTTCCGATGCTTCACCTCCGTTGAATCCTTGAAGAAATACGTGCAGGAAGAGATTCTGCACCCCGAGCCGACTTCTGCCTGAGAAGCGGCTGAGCCCGCACCTCCCGAGTCCCAGTTTCGGCCCGTGGAGCGCCGTGGAGGGCCGGAGCCGCTTGAAAAGCCCCATGGGTCAAGCGGAAGCATCGTGCTCAGGCGGGTTCTTTTTGGAACCTAAAAACTGAAATAATTGAATATTCTGTTGCAAAAGGTGTCAAAAAACACTAAACGACGGGTGTATTCGGAATGACTCTCCTGCATGTCGGCCCCTCCTCGAAAAGCGCCACCGACGATTCGCGAGTTGCTGGTGGATGCCCTGAAGAGTCCGTCGCGGCGGGTTCTGGACGGCAATTCACAGTCGCGCAGTTTCCTGGACCTTTGGGACCTGCGCGCCGAAACACTCTTCGCCGATCTGGCCGATGGCCTCGAGAATCATGACCTTTTGTACATCAAACCGAAAAACAGCGAACACGACCCACAGCGGTATCAGTGCGTCCTCGCCTATCCGGAGGAGGATGGGCTGCCCGCACTGGACATTCACGTAACGCTCTCCCCACGGGGCGAGCCCCCACGTGTCAAAGTGGCCGTGCACCCCAGTGACACGGTCCGCAGCCTCCCGAAAATCCACGTTTGAACTTACTGAGCCCATGATCACGACGGAAGCCTCCCTACCACGGACGGAAACCACAGAATCCATTCCCTGCTTCGAGTGCGAGAGCGGGGAACTGAAGCCCACGCTCCAGGACTACGCCTCGAAGCACCCGAAACTCGGGGAGTTCACCGTCCCGGACGTGCCGGTGCTGGTCTGCGACCAGTGCGGCGACACGGTCATCGGCGAAGAAGGAAACGCGAAGATCGACGCTTGGCTCGACAAGGCGCTGAACGTGATTTCGCCAGAGGAGATTCGCCAGTTTCTCGACAAGTACTCGCTGACCCAGAAGGAAGCCTCCCGTATCACGGGATTGGGGGAGAAGAATATCTGCCGGTGGCTGGGGGGGCGCTCCCGTCCGTCTGAATCCGTGAGTAACCTGCTGCGTCTGCTGCTGGCCGACGAGACCGCGTTCGAGCGGCTCAAGCAAAGGAACTTCTCTCAGGGAGCGGACGCTCCGGTCTGGCCGGCAGAAGAGCGCCAGCCGGAAGAAGAGGAGGCCGAGATCCTGAGCTGGGTGGATTTTCCCAAGCTCGTGGAGATCGGGCTGGTAGAAAAAACGCGGAGCCCACTCTCAAAGAGGACTCAACTTTGCCGTCTCGGGCAGTGCTCCGACCTCGTGGAATTCCGAGAGAAATTCACGGGGTATTTCGATAAGATGGCGGCCTTCAAAGACACCGGCCAGCGATCCAATCCGGTCAGCGCGGGCCTGTGGGCCTATTTGGGAGAGAAGGCGGCCCGCCACGTCGAAACCGCTCCGTTTCATCGCGATGATTTGCGGGCGGCGGTGAAACAACTGAGAGAACTGACTTCCCATCCTCTCGAAGAAAGCGCAGAGGACGTGAAGGAGATTCTCGCAAGAGCCGGGGTGGCCCTAGTGTTCGTTCCAGTAATGAAGGAGTCGGCGCTGCGTGGCTGCACCCGCCTCATCACCTCCAACAAGGCGGTAATCATCCACGGCCTGAAATACCGGAATCTTTCCCAGTTTTGGATCATCCTCTTCCACGAGATCGCGCATCTGCTGCTTCACATCACGAAACCGGGCGAGGTGTTCACCGACTACGATGATCAGACCGGAGACGGACAGGAACGGGATGCCGACGCCTGGGCTTACGACACCTTGGTCTCGATGGACCGGGAACTGGAGTTTCGCTCCCAGTCTCCAGAGCCAGGCCCGAATCAACTGTTGGATTTCGCCAATGAGCTACGGGTGCACCCGGCGATCGTCGCCGAAATTTTCAACAAGCGGGCAGGAGGAGAAATCATCTCTTATTCACGGCTGAAGAAGGCGGGGCTGTTTCCACACTTGGACGAGGCGGCAACTCGAGCCCTGATGGCCACTTCCCGGTTTTAGCGAGAATGCAATCAGTGAACTCGCCTTCTCATTCATTTGACAAGAAGCGCGGCCTCTGATCCATGATCGGGGCACGTCACACGCTTTTTACGAAGGTTGCAAGATTCCGCGAATCGTGATGAGGTTCGTCTGCAATGCAGTCCTCTAATTCGTCCATCGGCAAACCGGAACGAGAAACCCAGGATCGGGTCATCGCCCTCTTCCGCATGGAGTTGGGCTACGTCTACCTCGGCGACTGGTCCGAACGTCCCGGGAACAGCAACATCGAGGAGGAATTGCTCACCAGCAACCTGACCAGCCGCGGCTATTCCCGGGCCGCCATCGGCGGAGCCCTCCACAAGCTCCGCACCGAGGCTTCCAACAAGAGCCGAAAGCTCTACGACAACAACGAGGCGGTCTACGAGTTGCTCCGTTACGGAGTGAAGGTGAAGACCGAGGCAGGCGAAGACACCGAGACGGTGCATTTGATTGATTGGAAAAACGGGCAGAACGACTTCGGGGTCGCCGAGGAGGTGACCCTGTACGGCGGTCAGGAACGTCGGCCCGATCTGGTGCTCTACCTGAACGGCATCGCTGTGGGAGTGATCGAGCTGAAGAACAGTCGAATCACGATCGGGGACGGGATCCGGCAATCGATCTCAAATCAAAAGCCGGAGTTCAATGAATGGTTTTTCACGACGGTCCAGCTCGTCTTCGCCGGAAGCGACTCGGAGGGACTCCAATACGGCACGACCGGGACCCCGGAAAAGTATTTTCTGAACTGGAAGGAGGACGAAGACGACAACGAGGGCTACAAGCTGGACAAGTATCTGCGGAAGATGTGCTCGCAGGAACGACTCCTCGAGCTGATCCACGATTTCGTCCTCTTCGACGGCGGGGTGAAGAAGATCCCGCGGGTGCACCAGTATTTCGGAGTCCAAGCGGCCCGGGACCACGTCGGGCGCAAGGAGGGCGGCATCATCTGGCACACCCAGGGCAGCGGGAAAAGCATCGTCATGGTCCTGCTGGCGAAGTGGATCCTGGAGAACCAGCACGACGCCCGGGTGGTCGTGGTGACCGACCGGGACGAACTCGACAAGCAGATTGCGAATGTCCTGAAGCAATCGGGGGCGGTCCCGAAGGACGACGAGGTCCGGGCCGGCAGCGGGCGTGACCTGAGAGAAAAACTGGGGCGTCCCACGCCGCGCCTGCTCTGCTCGCTGGTTCACAAGTTCGGCCGGCGGGACGTGGACGACTTCGACGCGTTCATCCAGGAACTGGAATCGCAGCCGAGCGCCACCGTGGGCGAGGTCTTCGTCTTCGTGGACGAATGCCACCGAACCCAGAGTGGTCGTCTCCACAAGGCGATGAAGGCCATGATGCCCAATGCGGTCTTCATCGGTTTCACCGGCACGCCGCTGCTGAAGAAGGACAAGGCGACCACGCTGGAAGTCTTCGGACACTACATCCACACCTACAAGTTCAGCGAGGCGGTCGAGGACGAGGTGGTGCTGGACCTGATCTACGAGGCCCGGGACATCGACCAGGAACTCGGGTCGGAGGAGAAGATCGACGCCTGGTTTACCGCCAAGACGAAGGCCCTGAACGATTGGCAGAGGAACGAGTTGAAGAAGAAGTGGGGCACGATGCAGAAAGTGCTCAGCTCGAAATCTCGCATGGACCGGGTGGTCAGCGACATCCTCTTCGACTTCAGCACGAAACCGAGGCTGAGCAGCGAGCGGGGCAACGCCATCCTCGTGGCCGGCAGCATCTACGAGGCCTGCCGTTACTTCGCCCTCTTCCGCAAGACCCCGCTGAAGGAGAAGTGCGCCGTGGTGACTTCCTACAACCCGATGGCGAAAGACGTCTCCACGGAAGACACGGGTGCCGACGAGGAGACGGACAAGAAGTTCATCTACCAGACCTACACCGAGCTGCTGGAGACCGTCGTTCCCAAGGCCGGGAAGGGCAAGACGGAGACCTACGAGGACGAGGCGAAGCGACTTTTCACCCACGAGCCGGCCCGGATGAAGCTCCTGATCGTGGTCGACAAGCTGCTCACCGGCTTCGACGCGCCGCCCTGCACCTACCTCTACATCGACAAGTCGATGCAGGATCACGGTCTCTTCCAGGCGATCTGCCGGACGAACCGGCTCGACGGGGCCGACAAGGATTTCGGCTACATCGTCGACTACAAGGATCTCTTCAAGAAGGTCGAGGACGCCATCGCCGTCTACTCGTCCGAGCTGGACCACAGCGCCGGCGGGGCCGAGCCGGAAGTGATGGTGCAGGACCGTCTCAAGAAGGGCAGGGAACGGCTGGAGGGGGGGCTCGAACAGCTGGTGCTGCTCTGCGAGCCGGTCGAGCCGCCGAAGGGCGAGCTGGAGCACATCCACTACTTCTGCGGCAACACGGAGATCGCGAGCGACCTGAAGGAACGGGAACCGCAACGAGCCGCTCTCTACAAGGGAACCGTGGCCCTCCTGCGGGCTTATGCCAATATCGCCGACGAGATGGAGGCGGCCGGCTTCGATGCGGCGGCCGAGGCCCGGATCAAGGCCAAGGTCGATCACTACGTGAAGCTGCGGGACACCATCAAGCACGCCAGCGGGGAAACGCTCGATCTCAAGGCCTACGAGGCGGACATGCGGCACCTGATCGACACCTACATCGAGGCGAAGGATCCGCGGACAATTTCGCCTTTCGACGACGTACCTCTCCTCGAGCTGATCGTGAAGAGTGGCATCGCCGAGGCAATCGGGGCCAAGCTCGACAAGCTGGGAGGCAACAAGGACGCCATCGCCGAGACGATCGAGAACAACGTCCGCAGCAAGATCATCAAGGAGCAGCTCAACGACCCGGCCTTTTTCGAGAAGATGTCGAAGCTCCTCGACGAGATCATCGCGGAGCGGAAGCGAAAGGCCACCGCCTACGAGAAATACCTCGCCAGGATTGCCGCCCTGATCGCGAGGGTGGAAGCCGGACACGAGGACGATGTTCCCGAGGTATTGAAGAAGAGCCGGGCAGTCCGGGCGCTCTACAACAACCTGAAGGACAGTCCACGGGGAAAGAACATCCGTGTCGCCGAAGATCCGGGGCCCTCCTACGGCTCCGATCCTGACACGGCCCTGCAACTCGCCCAAGACATCGATCGAGTGGTGCGAGAGGAGAAGATGGACGACTTCCGTGGGAACCAAGCCAAGGAAAACAAGATCAGAGAGGCCATCTATCCGCTTCTCGGCGACGACTTGGCCGAGGTAGAGCGGATTTTCCAAATCATCAAACAGCAGATGGAATACTGATGAGTTCCCGCATCCAGATTGGAGATCTCGATGTCGAGGTTACGCGGAAGGACATCAAGAACATCCACCTCAGCGTGCTCCCGCCCACGGGCCGCGTCCGGCTCTCGGCCCCGGAGCATATCAAATCGGACACCCTGCGGGTCTATGTCGTGTCGAGGCTCCAGTGGATACGGAAGCAGCAAGAGAAGCTGCGGAGCCAGGAGCGGGAAACGCCGCGTGACTACATCGAGCGCGAGAGCCACTACGTGTGGGGCAGGCGGTATCTCATGACGGTGGTTGAAAAGGAGGAGCCACCCGAGGTCGAGCTGGTTCACCGCAGGATGATCCTCCAGGTCCGACCGGGGACCGATCCGAAGAAGCGTGAGGCGATCCTGGCGCAGTGGTACCGGGATCAGCTCAAGGGAGCCGTCCCGCCCCTGATCGCCCGCTGGGAGCCGATGCTCGGGGTCGAGGTAAAGGGATTCCACGTCCAGCACATGAAGACGAAGTGGGGCGGCAGTAGTCCCGACCGCGGAACGATTCGGCTCAACACCGAACTCGCCAAGAAACCGCAGGAATGCCTCGAGTACCTCGTCGTCCACGAGATGGCCCACTTCCTCGAGCCCACCCACAACGAACGCTTCGTCGGTCTGATGGATCGCTTGATGCCCAACTGGCGCAGCCGGCGAGATCTCCTCAACAGCCTGCCGGTCCGGCACGAGGAGTGGAAATATTAGGGGGCGCTGTACTCAACCCCCCTCAACCCCCGGGCCGCTTCTTTTCGTTGCCGGTTCGCTTGCCGAGGTTGGGGACGTCGAGATGGGGGAGGATTTTCTCGAGGGTGGCGGCGCCGATGCCCTCGACGCGGCCGAGATCCCCCGGGGCGGCGTAGGGGCGCGATTCGATGATGCGGTTGGCCAGCGTCTCGCCGATGCCGGGGAGGCGCATCAGTTCGTCGCGCGCGGCCTCGTTGGGGTCGAAGGCTTCGCCCGGCTTCAGAGGCGAGCCTTGGGTGGCGAGGCCGAGTTCCTCGTCTTCGGCCCGTTGATCTCTCCGCTCCTTGGCGAGGCTTTCCCACCGGGTGGCGGACCAGATGCCGCGGGACTCCCGGGCCGCGAGCAGTTCCAGGTCGGCCAGGTGCGCCCGGTACTCGTCGCGGGAGCGGTCGTCGTAGGTCTGACGCGAGACGCCGTGCGCCCGCGCCAGCCCGCAGGAGACGAGGTGTTCGGCGAGATCCTTGCCGTCCGAGGTGACGACGAAGGCGTAGATGCGCTGGTAGCGTCCGTCGCCGCGGGCGTTGGCGAAGGCGGTGAAGAGGGTGAAGGGCCGTTGCAGGGTGGCGGCGGTTTCTTTCGCGGCCGCTTCTCCGAAGGACTTGCCCAGCGCGATCGATTGGGCGGGACTTCCGCCCGCTTCGGTGATGCCGAAGTAGCGTCGCTGGGCGCGCAGGCGACGGGCGTCGGTTTCGTCGGTGACGTGCCATTCGAGGCAGTCGACGCCGTAGAGTCGCACGGTGTGTTCCTCTCCGGAGGGGGTTTCGATCCGGAAGCTGTCGCCGTCCGCCCAGTCGGTCGAGATCAGGGTGCATCCGGGGATTTCCCGGAGGTCGGATCCGGAGGCGGCGAGGCCGGCGGCCAGGATCAGGGCGGCGAGGCCAAGTTTCATCGGGGCGGGAGCGTGGAGAGTGGAGAGTGGAGAGTGGAGAGTGGAGAGTGGAGAGTGGAGAGTGGAG
>JBBDRG010000058.1:0-4825 GCA_040905585.1 Verrucomicrobiales bacterium | reverse complement strand
GCCGTCGCCAGTTCGCAGAGCGTCATCTGGAATCCTCCGTCGCCGACCACGGCGATCACGGTGGCGTCGGGACAAGCGAACTGCGCGCCGATGGCGGCCGGAAAGCCGAACCCCATCGTGCCCGCTCCACCGGAGCTGATCCACTTGAACGACGCGTCGTTGGTGTAGAACTGAGCCGCCCACATCTGGTGCTGGCCCACGTCGGTGGCGACGATGGCGTCGCCGCCCGTCAAGTCGTGGATCTCGTCGAGCACCTGCTGCATGCGCAGCCCGCCCTGCTTGCGGTAGGCGAGAGGATACTTCTTCTTGTAGCCGTTGAGATGTTGGATCCACCCGGCGCGCTCGGCTTTTTCCACCTTCGGCAGGAGAAGTGAAAGCGCGGCTTTGGCATCGCCGACCACCCGCACGTCCGGCACGATCATCTTGCCCATTTCGGAAACGTCGAGGTCGACGTGAATAATCTTCGCCTGGGCGCCGAACTTGTCGGCCTGCCCGATGATCCGGTCGTCGAAGCGGGATCCGATGTTCAAAATCAGGTCGCATTCGCAAATCGCCTTGTTGGCGTAGGCGGTACCGTGCATGCCGAGCATCCCGAGGGCGAGCGGGTGGGACTCGGGAAACACGCCTTTGCCCAGGAGGGTCGAGGTCACCGGACACTCCAGCTTCATCGCCAATTCCATCAGCTCGGCCTCGGCCCCGGAGATCATGGCGCCGTGGCCCGCCAGGATGACGGGCTTCTTCGCCAGGTTGATCAATCGAGCGGCCGCTTCGATCGACGCTTCGTCGATATCGAAGGCCTCCTCCGGATGATAGCCGGGCAGATCGATCTCGGGGTCGAGGTCGCCGGTGAAGGGAGACTGGCTCACGTCCTTCGGCACGTCGATGAGGACGGGTCCCGGACGGCCGGTCGTGGCGATGTGGTAGGCCTCGCGGCAGATGCGCGGAAGCTCGTTGGTCTCGCGGACGAGGTAGTTGTGCTTCACCACCGGAATGGTGATGCCGAAAATGTCCGCTTCCTGAAAGGCGTCCTTGCCGAGCATCCAAGTCACTTGCTGTCCCGTCACGATGATCATCGGAACCGAGTCCATTTGCGCGGTCATGATCCCGGTGATGGTGTTTCCGGCACCCGGCCCCGAAGTAACGAGAACGACGGCCGGCTTGCCGGTCGCCCGGGCGTAGCCGTCGGCCATGTGGGTGGCGCCCTGTTCGTGGCGGGTCAGGACGAACTTCATGTTGGACGCGACCGTTTCGAGCGCATCGAATATCGGGAGGGCCGCG
This sequence comes from Verrucomicrobiales bacterium, assembly GCA_040905585.1. Taxonomy (GTDB): domain Bacteria; phylum Verrucomicrobiota; class Verrucomicrobiia; order Verrucomicrobiales; family DEV007; genus Arctic95D-9. The sequence continues at coordinate 3,547 of JBBDRG010000058.1, read as the reverse complement.
CCGCCGGAGTAGCCGAAAACGTATTCGATTCCGAGATCGTCGAGCGTCTTGATGAGCGCCTGCGCGCCGTCGAGTTCCTGTTTTTTCTTGGAGGCCATGAGCAAAAATGCGGTGTTTCCGAAAAAGTGAAGGTTTTTACCGGATAAGCAAACGGAAAAGACGACGCATTGCCAATAAATGATCGATTTTAAAGTAGCCCCAAAGGAATTTCTCTGAACTTCGACAAAACTCGACAATCTTTCCTTACCACCCCCCGACCCCTTTCTACCCGCCGGGCCGAACCAGGGCCAGCAGAGGGAGATGATCCGAAGCGAGCGTGGCGTTTCTGGAATTCATCGCCTCGAGCCGGCAGGGAATGGATCCCGGAAGGACGTGAATCCGATCCAGCCGCAGGAGAGGTAGAAACGAGGGAAACGTGGGAGGGTGCGGGGCGCCGCCGAAGTGGTCGCGAATCAACCGGCTGCTGCGGCTCCAGGGATTCCATTCGTTGAGATCGCCCATGAAGACCCGGATGCGCCCGGGGTCGGCGTCGCCGGACTCGCACCGGGCGAGCAGCAGCTCCAGTTGGGCCTCCCGCTCCCTGGGACCGAGCCCGAGGTGGGTGGCGATGATTTCCACCTCGATCCCGTTCCACTCGACTCGGGTTCGAATCGCGCTGCGGGGCTCGCGCTTCGACTGGCCTAGATCGACGTGCTCGATGTCGTGGGCCGGGGTCCTGGTCATGAGCACGTTGCCGTAATGGCCTCGCGGGTTCCGCATGGTCGCGCCGTAGATAACGTTCGCGTAGCCGAGCTGCTCGAGCGCGCGGAGAAAGCTCATGTCCCTTTCGTCGTCGTCGTGAACCTCCTGGAGCGCCACGACGTCGGCGTCCGCTTCCTCGATGACGGCCACGGTCGCGTCGGGATCGGAGGTCAACCTCATCCCGACGCAACCGTGGATGTTGTAGGTGAGCAACCGCATCGTCACGCGCCGCCGGCCTTTCCCTTTTCCGACCGCGACGTCAGCGAGCGCCAGATACTGTAAACCGCTCCGGCAATGGCGAGGAAGAGCACCACCAGCAGGGTGATCGATCCCGCGCTGGGTTCGACGATGGCCGTTTCGACCTGATGGGTGAGCAGGGTCACCGCCAGCATCCCCGGAGCCATTCCCAAGACTGTACCGAGATTGAAGGTCGAGAACTTCAGCTTCAGCGAACCGGCCACCATGTTGACGACGGTGAACGGCGCCACCGGCACCAAGCGAATCAACGCCACCGAAAGGATGCCTCGTTCCGCCAGTAGATGCTCGAGTTTGCCGACGTACTCGGAGCGGATCTTCTTGACCAGCGGCATCCCGAAGGTCCTTCCAATCGCGAATACGATGGCGGCGCTGACATGGGCGCCGCTGTACGCGCAGAAAAAGGCCGCGACCGGCCCGAAAACCACCACCGAGGCCACGACGATGAAATTCAAGGGAACCCCCGTCATTCCCGCCAGAACGAAAACGCCAAACAAGACGACGAGGGACCACGGAGACGATTGCACCACTTCCAGTTTCTCCTCGATATACTCCTGGTCGACCACACTTCCCCATCCCCAATTCAACAGACCGGCCAGCGCGATCCCGAACAACAGAATGCCGCAGAGAACCAGGAGCCGACGCCCGACCGAGGGACGCTGGTCCTCGGAAATACGGCTCCGGATCCAAAACCGCGGGTCCATCGGCTCGTCCGGATCCAGCATCTGCGACTCGGCCAGCTTCCGTCTCAAGCCCTTCTGGATCGCGAAATCGAGAACGCGAAGCGAACCGCCGGATTCTTTCAGCAAGCCGTCGATCACCTCGCTGAACCGGGCCTTCTTCGCGAAGGCCTCGGCGATCCGCTCCGCGTCCGTGCCGAAATGGATGCCGAGAACATGGTTGCGGAAGGCCACGACCGAATCCCGTCGGCCCGCATCCGCCACCAGCACGTCCAACTCCGAGTCGACCCGCATGGAGCGGTTGCTGAGGTTCGCGGACCCCACCTTGATCAGACAATCATCCGCGACGATCACCTTCGAGTGAACGTAGACCCGGACCGGCTCGCCCGCCTCGTCGTAGACCACCGGATGAAACAGCCGCAGCCGCCCGTGTTCGTCGGCTTTCGTGAGTCGTTCGAACAGACAATCCCGCACCACGCCCATCGTCGTTTCCTCCAGCCAGCCTCCCGTGTCCTTGTTGAGGACAATGACGACGTCCGGCCCTTCCGGTTCCCGGAGACGATCGGCGATGGCGTCGGCGAGTCGGCTGGACGAGAAATACTGGTTCTCGAAATAAAGATAGTCCTCGGCTCCGGCGACGATGTCGAGATTCAGCTGTTCGATCTCGTGGATCGACGGGTGGGGCTCGTAGGCCACGTAGGTCCGGGCGAGCGCCAGCTCGACGTTGTCGATTTCGACGCTGGGTCGGGAAAGCTGGAACGGCTTTCTCCCGCTCGATTCCAGCTCGGGCAGATCCGCTCCGGTGGCGCGCTTCCAGCGGTAGCGACACAATTCCGCCAACGCCCGGACCGCCTCCTCCCCTTCCACCAGCATCTGAATGTCGTGATAGGGATCGTAGGGCTTTCCCGCCGGGTCGACGCGCCGCTCGTCGTTCAGCACGTGATCCTCGGTATCCCAGCGCCACACGCTGAGGTCGAGCCCCCCCGTGAATGCCACGGTCTCGTCGACCAAGATCACCTTCTGATGGTGCGAAGCCGTGGCCGGAAGGGCGCTGTCGGAGCGGAAGTGCAGACGCGGATGAGGATGGCGCAGCGTCTCCGACAGCATTTGCCACTCGCGCTCCGCGACGTAGACCACCGAGTAGTCCCAAATGAGAATGAAAATCTCGAGGTCCGGCTTCGCTTCGAGAAGGCGCTCGAAAAACGGACCCAGTTCCGTCGGAAAACCGTCGGTCGCCTCCTCGCCGGGCACCAGTTCCGTTCGGGTGTTCAACTCCCAACCGAGAATCACGATGCTCCGTTCGGCCTGAAGCATCGCCTCGCGCGCCGCGGCGAAATAGCTCGCCCCTTCGAACAGAAAGCCGAGACGATCCGCCGACACCGTCTTCCAACAGTTTCGTCCGGGTTCCAGCAATGCATCGCAAACACTCATCAGGGATCGGAAAACCGCTGCCTTCGGAAACGACGTCGCTCCCGGTTCGGATTACGTCCGCACCATGGCGAGGGAACCGAAATGCCGCTAGTGGGAATCTCCGAAAAAATCGGCCACCGAATCGATGACCCCGGCTTCTCCGGCGAGCTTATCCTCATCGCCGTCGCTGTACTTCCCGGTCCTGACGAGCACTCCCTGCAGTCCCGCGTTGATCGCCCCGATCACGTCGCCGTCGACGTCGTCGCCGACCACGAGGCACTCGCCGGATCACACGCTCAAGTCGAGGAAAAGTGCCTCGCAGGAAAGATCCATCGAAGATGGTTACGTTTCGCAATGGCCCAGGCACTCATGGCGTGGCAGTGAGAACATTCACGAGGTGCTTTGTTTAGGAGACTGTTGAAAAACTCTGGAATGGAAAACTGCGAGTCATTTTATCCGCT
>JBBDRG010000057.1:0-112870 GCA_040905585.1 Verrucomicrobiales bacterium | reverse complement strand
TAAACAGCTACCCGCTAAACAGCTACCCGCTAAACAGCTACCCGCTAAACAGCTAAACAGCTCCCTACTCCGGCTTCACCCGAGGAGAGGCAAGGCGCTCCCTGAGTTCTTCGATCTCGGGATCGGCGGCGATCATGGCTTCGTGCATCGCTTCGCGCATTCGCTTGTAAGCGGCGATACGACGGCGCCTGAGATCCTTGTCCTCTTCGCGGAGAGCTTCGATCTCCTCCCGGGCCTCCCGGACGGCCTCGGACTCTTTCGCGGCTTCCTGAGCACTGCGGAATTTCTCCTGTTCCTCCGGAGACAATTTCTCGAGAAACCCGGGAGATCCCATCGGATAATCCCCTCCTCGCCGTCCGTGCTTCGACCGGGAATCTTCCCCGATGCGGTCGTGAAGACGTCCTTTTCTGGCGGCCTGAACGCGGTTCAAGAGTTTGGCGACCGAGGGATCCTCGGCTGCGACGGCCGACTCGATGGCCTCGTGATAAGCATTGCTGGCCTGGCTCACTTCCTCGCGGGCACTGATGACGACCGGATCCGTCCAAACCTCGCGCAGAGCCTCCCGAAGCTTCCGCCGCTCCTCTTCGTCGAGCGAATCCCACGAATGCCCTTTCCGGTTCGCGGCATCGGTGCGCCGGTCGTCTCGCGGAGACGCTTCTTGAGCCTTGGCGGCCGGAACAATCAGCAGACTGGAAAAAATCGCCAGGCTAACCCAGGTTGGCAGTGTCAAAATTCGCATTCTTTCTTCCTCGTCGAGCTTGTTACCCGAATAAAACCCGATGCTCAAGAAAAGTTGCATGGCATCGCGAGAACTGCCACCCTACCGGCTGTAGGATGTTGAAATTTCCGGACATCGCCGTCGTTTTCGTGGCTCTTTCCTTTCAGGCGTTCGTCACGGCCGAAGAGGACCGGGACGCCGCCGCGGGCGAACCCGATTTCGAGGTTCTCGAGAGCGGCGACGGAACCCTTCTCGAAGACTGCCGGGTGATGCGGGTCGAGACGGACGGGCTCGTCCTCCAACATCGCGAAGGGGTCGCCCACGTCTCTTTTTTCGATCTTCCCCGCGAGGTTCAGGAACGCTACGATTTCGACCCGGTGGAAGCGCTACGGGCCTACAAGGAGCGAACCGCGACGGAACGCGAACGCCGCCAGCGGGCCCTGCTGGCAACCGAGAAACGAAAGGCTGCGGAGCAACGTGCCGCGGCGGAAAAGGAACGCTACGAAATGGCGCGCCGAGAGTGGATGCCGGCCGAAGCGACCATCGTTGAAACCAAGGACGACGGTTCCTACGCCAAAGCCCGGCGGATCACGCTGGTTCCGACGAAGACGGTCTCGACGCTGGGATTCGAGCGCGAGGGCCCTCCGAAGCGCGTTCTGAAGAGTTTCGGCGCCGGCACGGTGTTTCTCAAGCTTTCCGCCCCCGCCGCGAACCCGGGCGCCCGATGGAGAGGCTACATCGATCCCGTGAGCCGCGGCACCGTCGTCGACCCCGCCTCAGGTTTGGAGACCGTTCCCGTCCATCACGCCGTGCCTCGGGCCGAATAATTCCTTGCTCCCTTCGGTCACCACTCCTCCATGCGGCAACAGCTGAAACGTTTCCCTGTATTGTCCACCATCCTGCTCCTGGCACTGGTGGTGCGCCTGCTCACCAGCGGCTTGAGCTGGGTGGGTGTCGTCGCTCTCGTCATCGCGACGGTCTGGTTCGCGATCGAACTCGTGCGCTGGCTTCTGGCGGAGCCGGACGAGCAGCCCCGCCCCTTCGGAGCGGCTGCGGAACGCGACGAGGATTCAACCGAGTCCCTGATCTCGCTGGTCTACTTTCTCTCGGAGGAAAGGACGCCCGACGAATCGACCATACGATCCTGCGTCGCGAATTCGCTGGGAATCGACTTCGATGTCTCCGACCCGGAGTCCGAATACTTCGTCATTGAGTTCAGGCCGCCCGAGAGCAACCAAGCCGAGGACGGAATCCGCCACTTCATGGTGCGAATCCCCCAGGGCCTGTTCGCCGTCCTCGTCTCGGAACGTCCCTACATCGAAAACCCCAAGTCATTCGCCCGCGAAACCATCCGTGACAAGCGCCTCCGGAGCGCCGTGGAGGAACACCGCGCCTGGCTCTCCGTCGATCTCATGGACGACGCCACCGATCCGGACAGAACCGAAGAAGCCTACGACGTCATCGGAAAAATCCTCGCCTCGATGGCCGGGCCCGACTGTCTCGCGCTCTACTGCCCCGAATTGCAGCGCTGCAACGAATTCGATTTTTCCCTGATCGAAACCTTGTCCGGCGGAGATCCTCTCCGGCTTTTCGACGAGCCCACCTTCGAGCCGATCATCGAAATCTCCGACAACGACCCCCGCATGGCCGCTGCGGTGGAGGAAGCGGTCCGGCGCTGGCCGGAGTTCGTCGAAGCGTTCCGCGCCAGGCACGAGGACGACAGCGACCACTACATCGTGAAAGCCGAATTCCGCGAGGGAAAGCGCAGCGAGTACATGTGGGTGACGGTCTCGGACATCGCCGAGGACGAAGTGACGGGAATTCTCATGAACGATCCCCACGAACTTCTGGACATCCACCGCGGAGCCTCGGTCAGCTTCCCCCTCGACCGCCTCAACGACTGGATCCACCCCGGAACGAAGGACGGCTCCCACGTCGGCGGGTTCACGCTCGACGTCCTGGCCGAGGACGACGACGGCTTCTGAGCGCCCCCGTTCTCCCGGTCCCGCGTTCCCGACGAGCTTGGCCGAGCCCATTCTCGCCAGCCACTCGCTGAAGACTTGTTAGAACAATCTCTTTCTCGCGGGGGTTCCACACGAAACGACGAAGACCCTAATTTCGTGGTGTAGCGTGATCGCTCGACAACTCCTCCGAGATAGTGCCGGCGCGCCAGCTGGCTCAGGCCTTGCGCAAGGTGAGGTGGACGATCTCGGCCGGGGCCCGGGTGCGCAGGGGAAACCAATTGCCGGCCCCGTTGCTCACCACCAGGGCGCTGTTGTCGCGCTGGTAGAGCCCGCTCCAGTATTTGAAGAGAAGCGGTCCGACACCGACTTCCGGAGTCAGCATGGTTTGCCCGCCGTGGGTATGGCCGGCCAGCGTCAACGGCAGGCCGCGATGGACCGCCCGGTCGAAGGCGTGCGGGTGGTGCGCGAGCAGGATCGGGAAGGCTCCCTCCTCGCGCAGGTCCGCCACCGCGTCCACGTGCTCATCGATCGACCCTCCGCGCCCGTGCCAGCGGATGCCTAGAATCTGCACCGCCTCGCCCCGCACTCGGAAAGTAATCGCCTCGTCGCGCAGCAGCGTGACGCCACGGGATCGCACCCCGCGGGCAAATTCCTCCGCGCCTTGGAACAGATCGTGATTCCCTTCGATCGCCACCAACCCCTCCCTTCGATCCATGGCAGTCACCATCTCCATGGCCGCCGGCAGGTCGTCGAGGGACGAGTCGATCAAGTCGCCGGTCAGCATGACCAGGTCCGCCTCGAGTCGGTTGGTGGCCTCCGCGAGCTCCTCGAGAACTTTCCCGTTCGTGAATTTCCCTACGTGGGTGTCGCTGACCTGGGCAATCCGCAGACCGTCAAGCGTCCCGGGCAGATTCGGCACCTCGATCACCAGGTCGCGCACTCGGAAGCGCGACTGCTGCGGAAGGCTGGTCAAGGTCGTGCCGAAGGTGGCGATCACCGGCAGCGTCACGGCCGTGGCCCCCAGCATCCGGCGCCGGCTCATCCCGTCCGACTCGACGACGGGTCGATCGGCTGTTTGGCTGGCATCGGGCTCCCCCGGGCTGGCCGGACGACGAGCCCCGCCCCGCCCCGCGATCCGTCTTGCGCCTTTCCAAAGCCCCCCAAGAAGCATCGAGGGCACGGCCAGCAGGGGCAAAAACAGCAATCCCCACAGCATCACCGGCGCATACAAGCTCCCCGGCAGCCGCGCCGGCACGAGACCGGCGCGGTCCAGGAGAATCCAGGCAAATCCGCCCAGGACCACCGCCATGGACACCCCGAGGACGACCGTCCACGTCTTGGAAACTCCGAGCCGGTTGAGCCGACGCTGCGCCCAGATCCACCAGGCTATCGAGAACAGAGGGATGCCGGCAATGATGAATAAGAAGACCATGATCAAAGCGCCCTTTCCATCCCCGGCCGACGGGCGGCGAGGGAGCGGCGGGGCTGAAACGTGAATCGGCTACAACAATGTATCAATCCGGGCCCATCGTCCACGAAATCGCGCGGCCGACGAAGGCGTCATGCTCCGCGTGCGATTCCGGGTGGGGACTGATGACGAGGATGCGGCCGTCGCCGTAGGTCCGCGAACCGATCGCGGCCTGGCCGACCATTTCCTCGCGGACGATGCCGTCGGGGTCGGTGCTGGGTGTCTTGAACGTCGCGAGCACGACGAAGTCCGGGTCTCCCCCGCCCTCCTGGTCCTCGGGCAAAAAAACCGGACCATTGGCGTAGCGCGTTTCGAGGACCGTCCGCTCGTTGCCAAACAACTTCTTTCCTTCCGAAGTGAGTTCGATCTCGACCATGCCGCGTCCGCGACGCCACGGCGGGCTGTGGGAAAGATTGACGGCGTGAAGATAAACGTCGAGCCCGGAGCCCGCGAAGTAGGCGCCGGCGCAAACACCCAAATAACCGCCCCCGGAGGCAATGTAGTCGTCCAGCGCCTTTCGTCCCGATGCCTGGAGCCCGGTCCCGATGCCCCGCCCGCTGCCTCCCGGAAAGATCGAAGTCGCCGCCGGCCCCAAGGCCCCGTCCCGGATGTCTTCGCCGCAGACGCGATAGATGCCGGCGTTCTCGATCGTGGCGTCGACGATTCGTTCGAGGCTGCCGGGGCCGGACCCGCCTGTGCCGTCGGCATCGTAAAGCGCCACGAGGCGTCCGGCCCGGCGGCCGAGGCGTTCCCACTCGAAATCGACCTCCGGCGAAATCATTCCCGCTTCCCGGAGAAGCGCGACCGCGAGTTGGCGGGTGTGACGAACCTGGCGCGAGAGCGGGGTGCGACGCGGGTATTCGAAAGTGGCCACCCCTTCGCCGGACAACGACACGATCCGATCGGGCACGTCGAAGGCGAACGCCGATTCGGAATCCAGCGCGGTCTCCAAGGCCGCCTCCAGTGTTTCCGCGTCGTTGCCGGCGAGGCGGATCAGGGCTTGCGCCACTTCGTCGCCCTTGGATACCGCTCCGTAATGAATCCACAACCAGTCCGGACGGTTTTCTCCCGAAGCGCCGGCACCGGCCAGGCTCTCCGCGATGTCGCCGGGATCAGGCGCCCCGTCGGTCTCGACGATCGTGAGCGTGCCGCGCTCGATCGGTAGGGTCGAAATCTGGTCGGCGATCCCGATCGACTGGCCGTGCGGAGGCAAAGGCACAACCAGGACCGCGTGCGGCCATTCCCTCTCCGCTCCCCGCAAAACGGTGTAATCCGCAGCCTCGATTTCCGCGAACCACAGCGCCGAGAGCGCGGCGACCACCAAAATACGTTGCGCCGAAAAAAGGAATGAACGGGAGATCGTTGTCATGAACTTGCTGGTGCCGTCCCTCGCAGGGCGGGTTCTCGAAGCAGCGCGCCGCCGCGCTTCAATCGAGCTTCACGCCGAGAACCCAGGCCGGGCTGCGGCCCGACTCGTAGGCAGCCAAATTCGTCAAAGCTCCCGACTCCGGGTCGCGGCGGTAGACCACCAGCTTGTCGGCGTCCTGGCCCGCGGCGACGAGGTAGCTCTCCTCGCCCGGAACCAGATTGAAAGAACGCGGCGTTTTCTCCGTCGGAGTCTGGCCCAGGGAGGTCAGCTCTCCCGTCTCCGGGTCGATGGCGAAAACCGCGATGCTGTCGTGGCCGCGGTTGGAGGCGTAGGCGAAACGGCCGTCGGCGCTGATCTCGATGTCGGCGCAGGAGCCCTTCTCCTGGTCCCAGTCGGGCGGATGGGTGGAAAGGGTCTGCCTCATGGCGAGGGTGCCCTTCGCCGCGTCGTAGTCGCAGAGCGTGACGCTCTTCCCCTGCTCGTTGACCACGTAAACCCAGCGGCCGTTGGGGTGGAACTTGAGATGGCGCGGCCCGTGCCCTTCGCCGCCGGCCATGGCGGAGGGATCGTTGGCGGAGAGCTGTCCGGTCTCCGCGTCGAAGCGGAGTTGCTCCACTTTGTTCAACTCGCCGGCGTGCGGCACGAGGGCGAAACGGTTGGCTGGATCCGTGCGGATACAGTGAGCCTTGCGCCCCGTTTCCACCACCGAAACCGGCTCGCCTGTAACCACGCCGTCGACGATGCGGCTGACGCTGGCGAGACCTTCGCCGTAGTAGGCTGCCAGCAGCCACCGGCCTGTCGGGTCGGGAAAGACGTAGGGAGCGCTGCCCGAGGCCGGGGCCAGGGCGACCATCGAAAGCAGCCCCGTCTCCCGATCGATGGCCAGTGTAGCGAATTCCTTGGTGGACCGCACCGCCGCGTAGAGGTGCTTGCCGTCGGGGCTGAGCGCCAGTGGGCCGGGCGAACCATCCAGGACGATCTCGCCGATCCGGGAGAGTGCGCCGTCCGCTTCGTCCAGCGAAAAAACCGCGATGCGGTCGTCCTTGCTTTCGGAGACATAGACCACCACCGAGGCGAGGGCTGCGGAACCTTGGGCGGCGGCGATCAAGGCGAGCGAAAAGACGAGAAAGGCGCGGCGAAAAGAGCGGAAGACGTTCATGGGATAGCGATATAGCAGACCGCCAAGATGGGAGCGAAAGCCCCGGCGCGCAATCTGCCTCATCGCGCCCGAGGCGCCCCCTGTGCCGCGGCCTTTTCTCCATTGCCGGACCGGTCTTCGCGGAATAGCTTCCGCCCGGCTTCGGCCGCCCCTCCCCATGACCCACCCGTTCGATTTCGACCGTTTTCTCCAAACCGCCCTGGAGGAATTTTCCTGCCAGACCGGAACCATCCACCGCACCGCCGACGACGGCGAGACGCTGGAACTCGTCGCCCACGCCGGGGTCCCCGAGGCGCTGCTCGGCAAGATCACCCGGATTTCCTTCGGGAAAGGCATTGCCGGGGCCGCCGCGGAGACTCGCGAGCCGGTCGAGCTCTGCAATCTCCAGGAGGATCTCGGCGGGGTCGCCAAGCCGGAAGCCCGCAGCACCGGTGTGGCCGGATCGCTCGCCGTGCCCGTGTTCGGCCCCGGAGGCGAGGTCATCGGCACGCTCGGAATCGGGAAATACGTTCCCTACGAGTTCTCCGACGACGAAAAGGCCCGCTTGGCGGCACACGCGGAGCGATTGGCCCGACGGATAGCTCTTTAGCCTTTAGCTTTTAGCTTTTGGCTTTACCCGGAAAATCTCGGGCGACCCCCCGCTCGAGCGGAACCGTACCCGAAAACGAGATCGAGTCGGAAAAGCCCGCCAGGCGGCTACCCGCTAAACAGCTACCCGCTAAACAGCTACCCCTTTCCCCGCTTGCAAACGCCGGATTCCTGTCCTACAGTCCGCGCTCATCCAATTCCTACCTTTTTCCAGTCATGTCACAACACGCCAGCCTTAGAAAGTCGAGCAGCATCGGCGCCACCCGAAGCGTTCTGAAGCGATTCGAGCGGATCAAACTGCTCCAGAAGCGCGGCGAGTGGGAAAAGGGCAAGAGCCCCCTCGGTCTGCCGAAGACCACTCCCGAGGCTTGAACCCGGTCCGCTCGTCCATCCGCCCGCGGCAAGCCGTTCCCCCCGGCGGTCGAGCCTAGTGCTGTCGCCACCGGTTCCCCATGAATTCCCCGGCGGACAAAGGCGTTCGCCTGAATCGCTTTCTCGCGTCCTGCGGTGCGGGCTCGAGGCGCGGCTGCGAAGAATTCATCAAGCAGGGCCGCGTCGAGATCAACGGCCGCATCGTCCTCGACCTCGGCACCCGGGTCCAGCCGGACGATCACGTGAAACTCGATGGCAAGCTGCTTCGCACGCAGTCGGACCTGACCCTGGTTCTCAACAAGCCGAAGGGCTACATCTGCACGAAGAGCGACCCGGAACGCCGGAAAACCATCTACGAACTGCTCCCGCCGAAGTTCGCGACGCTGAACTACGTCGGTCGCCTCGACTACAACAGCACCGGGCTGATCCTGCTGACGAGTTCGGGCGAGTGGACCGAAAGACTCGCCCATCCCCGATTCCACGTCGAGAAGGAGTACGAGGTGACGCTGGAGCGGCCCTTTCACGGCGAGCTGACCCCGCAGCTACTGGAAGGTATCCATCTCTCCGAAGGTCTTGCCAAGGCCGAGTCCGTGACCTTCGAGACCCGCCGACGGCTCCGCGTCGTTCTCACCCAGGGCTACAATCGCCAGATCCGGCGGATGTTCTCCAAGCTGGACTACAAGGTCAAGTCGCTCGAGCGGATCCGCATCGGGTCCCTCGTCGTCCCCTCCCTTTCCACCGGCGAGTACCAGATACTCAATCACCGCGAGATCGACGCGGCCTCGACCAACCCGGATTGAACAGGGCCGGGTGACCGACCCAACCCTGTCGAGTCTCGGCACGGCGGGCCTCCGCGCCGCCAAGATCGCCGTCCGGACGGTGTCTCTCAGTAGAGGCGCACCGACCAGCTGTTCACCGGCTGACGGGTGAGCCTCAAGGTCGTCAGGGAACGGGCGTCGTTCTCGTGGAATCCGTGGATCGTCCGGTCTTCCCAGGCGAAGGTCGGGCTGTTGGTGACGAAGGAGTTGGACTTGGGAAAGGTCTCGCCGGAGTCCTTGTCGGCGTCCGCGACGGTGAGTTCCACCCCGAAGCCAAGCATCGAATCGGGAGAATCGAGCGCCCATTCGTGCCGGTGAAGATAGCTCCTCGGAATGCGGACCTTCAGACGCCGCGAGCCGTCGCCGGCGGTCTCCAGAACGGAGGCGATGCCTTTCGGGCTGAGAATCATGTTGTAGCCGTTGCCGAAGCAACCCAGGGGTAGTCTCGGCGTCCGGCCCGGGCCGTCGGCGGCCTTGAGGTAGATTTCCACCGGCGCCACCACCCCGAACGACCGGACTTCGCTGGCGGGACGCGCGTCGAGAAAGAGGCGCGCCTTCAAGGCGGCGCTGTCGCCGAGGTCGGGCACTTCCACGCCTTCGAGACGGATCGTCAGATAGAGGGCGTCTTCGTCGGCTTCGAAACGCACGGCGGCCTCGCCCTCGGGTCGACGCCGGGCGGCGTTGTCGCCCGCCGGCTCGGCGTTGACGTATTCCTCCCACGCCCGCATCGCCATCTCCTCCCCGAGCACGAGATCTCTCGACGCCTCCATTTCGCGCGTGAACCGAATCTTTTCTCCTCCGACGTCGAGTTGGATCCAAAGATCCTGCTGAAACTGGGCGGACGCATCCGCCGGATCGAAATCGAACAGGGCGAAGACGGACTTGGTCCCCAGGGGCGAAACCGAAAAGCTGGTCGCATCTCCGACCTTGTCGGCCATCCCCGCCTGAAACGTCCCCGAAAGGGCGCTGTCGGTTCCGTTCACCAGATCCCATTCCACCCGGATCTTGCCGCCGACATTGATGAACTGCCTGGACTCCCAGACGGCCGTGACGGGCCCCACCCGAACCGGGAGGTCGACGAACTCCGAGCCCAGCGTATCCTCCAGCACGAAACCGAACCGGGCCTTGGCATCGCTCGGCTCCCACGGGAAGGGCAGGTCGGCGCCGTCGCGGGCTTTGCCGACGCCCGGCCGCTCGTAACCGAAGTCCACCTGGGTCGTCCCGTCGGCGGGCACCGTGAACCTTTTCGCCGCCTGCTTCGGCAGCAGCCCGGCGCCGACCGCCAGCGCGCCGATGCTGCCCTCCATAGGGTCGGAGGACTGGTTTCGCAGAATCAGATTGACGTTCACCGCGTCGTCGCCTTCGAACTCGGCCACGGCTGCCGCGGTGAACTTCGGCTTTTTCGGACCGTCCTTCAGCTCGTCGAAGACTGCCTGGCCCAGAAACTCGTGAGCCCGCGGAGCGAGGTGGATCTTCTCCGGTCGTTCGAGCTCGGGCCCGAATTCGAAAATGCGTCCGAGCCGGTCCCCCACGATCTCCATGGCCGCCTCCGGATGGGTGTCCGGGTTGATCCCGCCGCCGTATTTTCCCAGGATCTTGCCCAGATCGATGAAAAGAACTCCGTTCGCCGCGGCGATCTCCTCCGCCGCCATCGAGTAGGGCCGGGTGATCCCCCACTCCATCGCCCCGCCGCCGTAGTTGACGATGGTGGGCCCGAGAACCACGATGTCCGACCGGTTCCGGTCGCCCGCGTCGATGATTTCCTGAAGCGCGCGTTGGTAGGCGTCGATGGAGAGGTTGCCGAACGCGTCGTTGATCCCGTAGCTCACCAGAAGCAGATCGGGATCGTGAACGAAGGCGTCCGTCGTCGCGTGGCGCAGTCCGGTCAGCATCGTTCCGGCGCGGTCCGTCAGGTCTTCGAGCGTGATCTCGTCGCCGCGGTAGTCCGTGAGCTTGGCGAGGCCGCCTTCCGGCGGGTTCAGCAAGTGGATGCTTCCGGGATAGAAGAATTCGCGGGCGAGGCGGGCAAGAAACACTCCGGCGTAGGAGAACAGCGGGCTCGCGTTCGCTCGGTCGCTCTCGAGGGGGGTGCGGCCGCCCATGACGCCGTCTCCGAGCGCCACGACGTGCACCGGGTCCCGGGCCTCGAGCTTGGGAAAGCTCCGCGGCAAGTAGCGCTTCAGTCGCTGACGCTGTTCCAGTGTCAGGGGGTAGGCGCAAAGCTCGCCGGCGCCGAACACCAGAAGCAGACCGGTGGCAATGACCGCGGCGACATATCTCATTCTTCTCTTCAGTAGAGGATAAACGACAGGACCCGCCGACTTCTTAGTAAAAGGCCCCTGAAATTCAAGGGCTTCTTATTTTCGGCCTGCCTCAGGAAGTGGCGAAAGGGCCCCTCCGGTTGGTGCGGAAGGCGGAAACACCGTCCGCGGGAAGGAAGAAGCCCGTCATCTGAAGCTTTGCGGGTTCGACGCCGATTTCGTTCAGATACTCGTAGTGGGCCAGCGCGTCGTCGTTCTCCAGCGGTCCGATCGTGGGCTCGACGTCGTTGCTCATTCCGGTGAGCAGGCTGACGAGGACGCAGCCCGTTATTTCGTACCTGTCGCGGCTGCCGAGAAACTTCATGAAGTTGAACTGAACCCTCTCGTCCACGTCCTCGGCCTCCTCCGGAACGAAAATCGTCTCTCCCACCACGGCGGGCATTCTCAGTTCGCCTCCGGTGGTGAAGAGGATGTCGCCCTCGGCGTGGAAGCGTTTGATGGCTTCGTCGACGCGGAAGACCGGCGGAAAACTGTAGTCGACCACGAGCGTCCCGGGCCGAAGCGACTTGATGTCGAGCACGCCCGGCAGATTGGAGGAAGCGATGACCATGGACGCCTGGTAGACCTCCGGCGGAAGAGCGCCGCCGTTCTTCACGATGTCGATCATACCTTGGTATCCCGCGTCGCGGATCCGGTCGCGCAGACAGCTCATCTGGTCGTCCGTCTGGTAGGGATCGCAGAGGATCAGACGCTTCGGATGAGGCAGGACGTCCAGAACGAGGCGGAGAGTCCCGAATCCGATCGAACCGAGGCCCACGACCGAAACGATCTCGTCGGACAGTTCCCGGTTCGCCTCGGCGAGTATCCCCTCGACCGACTTGACGATGGTCGCGGCTCTGGTGGCGTCGCCGGTGGTGATGTTCGGGAGATCGTCCCTGCCTTCCATCCAGCCTTCGATGCGGCGGCCTTGATCGGTCGTCGACGGTATCACTCCGGTCAACGACACGGTCTTCGCCCCGGTCTTGGCGGCCATCTCCAGAGCGGCCATCGTCGGTGCTTTCACCGAGTCGGGGTTCTTGTAGAAATCGGCCTCGTAGCACGGCAGCATGATGACGCCGATCCGCCCTTCGTCGAGGTTGTAGGTGTTGGTGAGGCGAGGCTTTCCTCCGAAGAGACGCTCGGAAATCTCGTCCCGCGTCAGCCCGGAGATGTTCGCCAGGGCGTCGGGGATGTAGGTCAAGGCAACGGCGTCCAGTTCGGGCAACTCGGCGGTGGCCTCCTCCACTTCGATGTGGGAGAGGTCGTCGAGTCCGACGGAGACGCTGTCCGACTCGACCGCTTCGATCGCCTTGCCCTGGCCCGAGTCGCTGCCGAGATGCTTGGACAGCTGCTCGATCGTGGGATGGGCCAGAAACACGTCGACGCCCACCTCCTCGTTGAAGACGTCGGAGACTTCGACAATGATTCTGAGGGCCATCAGCGAATCGCCGCCCATGTCGAAGAAATTGTCCGTCACGCCGAAATCTTCGGAGTCGAAGTTGCGGCTGAACACGTCCCAGAGCTTCTGTTCGGAAGGCGTTCTCGGAGCGACGCGGCCCCCGCTTTCGGAAGCGCCTATTTTCGGCATCGGCAGTCGCTTGCGGTCGGTCTTTCGGTTGGGCGTCAGGGGAAACTCGTCCAGCGCCATGAAATGGGCCGGGATGTAGCTCGCGGGGAGCTGCTTGGCCAAATGCCGGCGAATCTCCGCGGCGTCGATCGGGCCGGCCTCGGCGAGATAGTAGCCGACCAGCGCTTCGCCGGTCGAGAGGTCTTCGCGTTTGACGACGACAGCCTTCTTGATCCCGTCGAGAGCTTCCATCTGCGTCTCGATGTCGCCGAGTTCCATCCGCACGCCCCTGACCTTGACCTGAAAGTCCACTCGCCCAAGGCATTCGAGCGCTCCGCTACGGTTCCACCGAGCCAAATCGCCGGTTCGGTAGAGCCGCTTCCTGCCAATCGACGGGAGGTCGATCTCCTGGAAAGCCGCCGCCGTGAGGCCGGGCTGGTTTCGGTAGCCGCGGGCCAGGCCGTCTCCGCCGATCCACAGTTCGCCGGTGAATCCCTGCGGAACGGGTGCCTGGTGGTCGTCCAGAATGTAGACCTCGGTATTGGCGATGGGCCTACCGATCGTCACGGCGCCGTCGCCCTCCTCGATCTTTTCCACGGTGGACCAGACCGTCGTTTCGGTCGGTCCGTAGAGGTTCCAGAGTTCGTCGGCCGAATTGACCAGCGCGTTGGCGAGGGTGCGGGTGAGGGCTTCTCCGCCGCAGAAGATCCGAAAACCGCTGCGTCCTTCCCATCCGCTGTCGAGAAGCAACTGCCACGTTGCCGGCGTTGCCTGCATGACCGACACGTCTTCTTCCTCCAGCAAGTTGGCCAGGCGGCGTCCGTCCTTCACGTCGTCGGCGTCGGCGATCACCACCGTGGCTCCGGTGAGAAGCGGAAGAAACAATTCGAGCAGGGAGATGTCGAAGGAGAGCGTCGTGACGGCGAGGAGCCGGTCGTCCTCCGTGATTCCCGGGGTCTCCTGCATCGAGCGCAGGAAGTTGACCGCCGCCCGGTGCGGGATCTCGACGCCCTTCGGCACGCCGGTGGAACCCGAGGTGTAGATGACGTAGGCCAGCGACTCGGAGGTGAGACCACTTACCTCCGGCGCCTTGGAGGTCGGCTCGACGGCGTCGATATCCAGTTTGCTCCAGGAGCCTTTCGGGACCGTGGAAGAAAGTCGCGCCGAGGCAATCAGCACTTTCGGAGCCGCGTCGGCCAGCATCGTCTCCAAGCGCGAAACCGGATACTCGGGATCGAGCGGCACGTAGGTCGCTCCGGCTTTCAAGACGCCCAGAAGGGCGGCGACCATCTTGGGAGAACGATCCACCATGACGCCGACGGTGTCCGCCGGCTTCACTCCCGCTTCGATCAAGCCGCGCGCCACGCCGTTGGCCAGGCGATTGAGTTCGCCGTAGGTCACGTGATTGTCGCGGTAGATCACGGCGGTGTCCTCGTCCCGCTCCGCGGCGACGGCGGCTACGAGGTCGTGAAGAAGCTCGTCTTTTTCGTATTCCGCTTCGGTTTGATTGAAGTCGACCAGCACCCTCTCCTCGTCGCTGGGCCCGAGCAGGTTGATCTCGGACAATTTCGTGCCCGCGTCGGACGTGATCTGGCGCAGGACCTGTTCGTAGAGCGCGCACAGTTCCGCGATCGTCTCCTCGTCGAAGAGATCGCGGTTGTACTGCCACAACCCGAAGAGATGACCGCCCGCTTCCTCCAGGGTGAGCGTGATCTCGAACTGCGCCTGGCGGGTCGTCAGATCGATCGTCTCCATGGAGAGATCGCCGACGTGGAAGGTGTGCCCGCCCTGCCCGATCAGGAAGACGGCGATGCCCTCGTCGTCGATTCCGGGCACTTTCTCCATGGTGAAACTCACTTGGAAGAGCGGCGAGCGTCCCGGATCGCGAACCACGTCGAGCCGGTCCACGAGACGGGCCAGCGGGTATTGCTGGTTCTCGAGGGCACCGTTGACGCGCTCGCCGTTGGTCGCGAGAAATTCGACGACCGTGGGATCTCCCTCCACCGAACTGCGAATCGGAACGGGATTGATGAAATAGCCGACCGAACTGCGGAGCTCGGGCTGGGTTCGCCCCGCCAGCGGCACGCCGACGACGATGTCGTCCTGCTGGCAATAGCGGTGCATCAGAATGTCGTAGGCCGAGAGCAGCGTCGTGAACAGGGTGACGTTGTTCTCCTTGCCGAGAGCGGCGACGGCCTCGGTCAAGGTTTCGTCGAGCTGGAAACCGTAGGTGGCGCCGTTGAAAGTCTGGGCGGCGGGACGCGGACGGTCGGTGGGCAGGTGGATCGAGTTGGGTGCGCCGGCGAGGTGCTCCTTCCAGAACTCGAACATTCGCTCCCCCGTGGGGCTTTCGAGGTGCGCCTTCTCCCAGTTGACGAAATCGGCGTAGCTGGCTTCGATGGTTTCCACCTGGGGGGTCCTTCCCGCCTTCGCGGAGAAGTAGTATTCGATCAGGTCCTGGATGATGACCGCGACGGACCAGGCATCCGAAATAATGTGGTGCATGCTCAGCAGCGCCACGTGGGCTTCGTCTCCGGTGCGGAAGAGCTCCAGTCGGATCACCGGACCACGCTCCAGATTGAAGGGCCGGTCGGCGTGTTCGCTGATGAGATCCTTGAGTTGCCGATCGTCCAGGGAGGTGCAGTCGTGCTCGCGGAAATCGATGGTCCTTCCCTTCTGCACCATCTGCATCGGCTCGCCGTCGCGGGTGGCGAAGGTCACGTCGATGAGCGGATGACGCTCGAAAAGGAGAGCAAAGGCCGTCTTCATCGCTTCGATATCGAGAAGCGGACGGAATTTGCCCGAGAACGTCAGGTTGTAGGCCGAAGATTTCGGCGCGAGGCGGTGCAGGAACCAGAGCGCTTTCTGTCCTTCGGAGAGCGGGAAAACCTCCGGCATCTCGCCGGTGGCTTCGAACTCGACCAGGCTGCCCGCGTCGATTCCGCTGCCGCTATCGAATTGACCGCCGGCGGACTCGAGAAGCTTCTCCAGCACCGGAGCGGAAAGGTCCCGGATGTTCGGCCCGTTGAGGACCGACCCCATCGGCATGGACATGCCGAGCTTTTCCTCGATGCGGTTGACCAGTTCGATGGCCATGAGAGAATCGAGTCCGAGATTGGTGAGGGGCGCATCCTTGTCGAGGCGCGCCGCATCCGTTCCCAGGACTGCGCCGACTTGCGCGGCGACCAAGTCCTCGACCAGCCCGAGACGCTTGTCGGCAGGCGCTTCGAAAATGCGGGCCGCCATCGAATCGCCGCCCCCCGTGCTCGAACGCGGCACCACGGGAAGGAACATGTTGGAACGGCCCACCGAGGGACTGAAGCGGGCGAGCGCCTGCCAGTCGCAGCGGGCGGCGCCGAGTTGCACGATGTCGGTTGGGACGCCGAGACCGAAGAGGTGGAGCGTCTCGTCCATGTCGGTCGCGCCGAGGCCGACCATTTCGAGGTATTGCTGCGTCTTCTCGTTCCTCGCGACGAACCCGGCTCCCTTGAGAGCCCCCCAGTTGAACGTCAAGGCGGGAAGGCCGATCGAGTGCCGGTAATGGGAAAGCTGGTCGAGAAAGACGTTCCCCGCGTTGTAGTTCGACTGCTTGACGGCTCCGATGACTGCGGAGAATGACGAGAAAGAGATGAAATGCTCGAGCGGAATGTCGAGCGTGGCCTCGTGAAGGTTCCAGGCTCCGAGCATCTTGGGACGGAGAACGTTGTCGAAGCGCTCCCGGTCCAGTTCCACGATGAACTCGTCGTCGAGTACCATGGCGCCGTGAACCACCCCGAGGAGCGGTGCGTCGCTGTTCTGAATATCGGCTACGACCTTGTCGACGTCCGCACGCACGGTGACGTCGCCCCTCGCGTCCATGAAGGAAATTCCCGCGCCGCGGAGGGCTTCGATTTTCTCGATCGCCTCGTCCTTGGGACCGGACCGGCTCATCAGCGCGAAGTGACGGGCGCCGTTTTTGGCCATCCACGCCGCCAGTTCGAGTCCGAAACCACCGGCGCCGCCCGTGATCAGGTAGGTTCCGTCCCCGCGGAACCGATGGCCTTCTTCGGTGGGCTGACCGATCTCGATCTCGGGCACGTCGAAATCGAGCACGTTCTTGCCGATGTGCTTGCCCGCCGCCATGTAGCGGAAAGCTTCCACGGCTTCGGTGACAGGGAAGACCGTGCTCGGGAGAGGTCGGTAGTTCCCCGCCTGGAACATCGCCTCCAGGTCGGAGAACATTTTCGAGATGTAGGTTGGCTTGCTCTCGAGATGCTGCGCCAGATCGATCACGAAAAAGCTGATGTTGTTGCGGAGAGGCTCCAGGCCGATCTTCGAATTTCCGTAGACGTCGATCTTCCCGATCTCCATGTAGCGACCGAAGGTCTTCAGCACGCTGAAGTTTTTCGGTATGAAGTCACCGGCGAGGGAGTTGAGAACCGCGTCCACGCCTTCTCCCTCGGTGATGCGCATGATCTCGTCGGCGAACTCGAGAGTTCGCGAATCGAGCACGTGGTCGACCCCGATATCGCGCAGCAGCTGGCGTTTCTCGGGAGATCCGGCCGTGGAGAAAACCACGAGGCCGAGATGTTTGGCGACTTGGATCGCCGCCTGGCCGACCCCGCCCGTGCCGGCGTGAATGAGGATGCTCTCGCCTTTTTCCATCCGCGCCAGCTCGTTGATGGCGTAGTGGGATGTCAGGAAAACCGTCGGGAGCGTCGCGGCTTCGACGAAGCTCATCGAGTCCGGTTTCCGGAAAACCATGCCGCGGTGCACGGTGACGTAGCTGCGGAAGCAGTAGGGCGCCATTCCGACGACGTTGTCCCCCGGCTTCAGGTCATCGACGTTCGAGCCCGTTCTCACCACGGTGCCGGAAAAGTCGTCGCCGAACCACTTGAGATCGACCGGGCTGCCGGGGTAGATTCCCAGGGCCTTCATGACGTCGCGGAAGTTGATCCCGCCCGCCTTGACCTGGATCTCGATTTCGTCGGGCTCGGGGTCGCGACGATTCGTCTCGTTGAGCGAGAGATTCGTGAGAATGCCGGGCTTGTCGATTTGAAGCCTGTAGGGAAGGACAGTCCCGTCCTCCCGAACCGCGTTCCGGAGACGCGGGGGCAGTTCGTCGGACTTCACGCGATGGACTCGTCGGGCGAAGCGGTTGTTGTCGCGAAAGGCGACCTCGTGCTCGCCGTCGGAATGCAGAATTTCCGCCGTCAGGTCCTCGATTTCGAATTCACCGCCGGCCGGATCGAGATCGACCTGGGTCCAGCAGAGGTCGCCCACCTCGTTGTTGACCACTCGAAGCAGGCCGGTGAGGGGTGCCGAGGCCAGGCCGGGAAGCTCTCCGCCCTTTTTCACCGGCATCGTTCCGCGAGTCAGGAAGAATACTTGCGGTTTGCTGGACCAATCGCGCGTCGCCAGCGCTTTCACCAGCTCCCTGGCAAAATGTACGCCGGTGCCCTGCGCTTCGTCGAGAGCCTCGGGGTCCAGCCCGTCCGTCCGCGGATGATCGAGCGAGAGCGTCTGGACGATCGCCCGAACGGAACGCTCCGCGGCGGCCAACTCGTCCAATTTGCCTTCGATCGCGGAAACCGTTCCCTCGACCAGGACCGCTTCCGCCTCTTCGTCCTCGGCGATCGCCGCCTCGAGCTTGGCCGCGACGCCCGATGCGTCGATGGTCACGAGGACGACGTCCTTCGCGGCGGGGGCTCCTTCCTTGTCCGAATCTTCGGCCGCATCGTCGACGTCGTCCGAAACCGGAACTTCGACCGGGTCCGGGGCGCGGCCGATCAGGCAGGCCTGCTGGTTCTGATCCGGATTCGGCGAGCTGATGAAGCTGTCCACGTCCCGGTAGCCAAGGTCCGTGAGCAGGCTCTCCCATTGGGATCTGGAAAGCAGCGCGGAGTGCTGTCGGAGATCGGTATCGGAGAAACGCCACCATCCTGGCAAAAGACCGAACACATTGTCGAGAGCCGCGCGCCTCCAGGTGACCTCGAGGAACATGAGCAATCCGTTCGGCGCGAGGCAGCGACGGAGGTTCCCCAGAGTAGCTTTCAGATCCTGGGTTGCGTGGATGACGTTCGACGCGAGGACGATGTCGAAGTGATGCGGCTCGAAGCCTTGGAACTCCGGGTCCTTCTCGCAATCGAACAGCCTGTATTCCACGAAAGGATAGGTTTCCTCGAATCTGTCCTGGGCCGACTGAAGAAAGATGGGGCCGTTGTCGGTGAAGACGTATTCCGTCCGGTCGGGGGGAAACACCGGAAGGATCCCGCTGGTCAGCGACCCGGTTCCGGCACCCACTTCGAGAACGCGGATGGCGCGGCGTTCGGGCAGGTTTTCGACCGCCTTCGCCAGCGCGTGCTTGATCTGCTCGTTGACGACCGGAAAGTCGGCGCCCTCGCGGTAGAAACGCTCCATCATCTGGGAAGAGCCCCCCGGGAACAAGACCTCGAGAGGATCGGTCTCGCCGCTGAGCACGCCGGCAAGATTCGGTCCGGCCCGACGCTGGAGTTCCGCCTCCGAGGCGAACTCGGGAAGTTCCCGCATCAGCTTGTCGACCCACGGAAGAGCCGGCTCGAAAGTCGGCGTCTCCACCACTTTCCACTCCTCCTCGCCGACCGCCTCGAGAAATCCTCCTTCGCTCAGGGCGGTCAACTGCCCGTACACGAGTTTGCGGTGATGGCTGGCGATCGAAAGATCGCGCATGTGCCGGTCGATCGTGATCCGATCGCCGACTTCCGGCTTCCACCCCAGTTGGTGGTAGGCGTTGACGATGAACTGCCTCGAGAGTTCCTCCATCGCGGGAAGGAATTTGCCGTAGTGACTGGCCAAGCCCCGCTTTTCGTACAGCTCCTGGAGATCGGCGTTGGCGGCTTCGACCAGTTCCTTCGGCTCCGGCAATCCGGCGTCCCCGTCGGTCCGCGTTCCCTTGAGCCGGGCGGACTCCCACCTTGCCTCGTAGAGGAATTTTTCAACATCGTCTCCGTCGCTTTGCTCGAGGCGGTCGGCGCGGAATCCGCAAATCTCGGCGACGAGGCTGCCTGCGTCGTCGTAGACGTCGATGTCGGCGATGATGTATTCGCGATCATGGTCGCTATTCACCTTGGCGTGGCCCCAGAGACGCAATGGCGGTCTTTCCACGTGGAGGCGGATGCTGCGGATGGCGGAAGGGAGATAGAAATAATCGGTGGCCTTGGCCCCCTCCGGGGTGACTTGACCACCCTTCACCGTATGGAAACAGGCATCCAGAACGGCCGGATGGAAATGATGATCCGGAATCGTGTCCTTCAGCCCTTCCGGGGCGACGATTTCGGCGAGGGACTCCCCCTCCTTGCGCCAAACGTTCTGCAAATGCTGGAACAGGGGCCGGAACTGGTAGCCGGCGGACTCGTAGTCCTCGTAGTACTGCTCGTGCGTGAAATGCTTTGCCAGTCCCGCCTTGGTCTTTTCCAAGTCGATCGTTTTCCCTGTGGGCTTGGGCTGCTTGCGCAAAACGCCTTGTGAATTCAGCTCCCATTCCTTCTGGTCGCCGACGGCGCTGAACACCTGGAAGACTCGCGTCTCGGGATCGAAGATCACCTCGACCGTCGGAATCTTGTCTTCGGAGACGAAGAGCGCCTTCTTCATTTCGAGGTCCTCGACGACGTAGTGCTCGTCGGGGAACATCTTGCGCGCGATCGCCAGGCCGATTTCCCCGTATCCGGACGCGGGGAACACGATGCTGTCCCAGAATCGATGATCGTCCAGCCAGGTGTAATAGCGCGGATCGAGTTCGAAGCTCCACGTCGGGAGCGGCGCCACCTGGCTCATTCCCAGCAGCGGATGCTCCAGGGCACCGCACCGATTGTATTGGCCTTGCGCCGATTCCAGCCAGAAGCGGTCTTTCTGCCAGGCGTAGGTGGGAAGCCGCACTTGGGCTCCCGAAGCTTGGTTCACGGCGGCCCAGTCGATCTTGTAGCCGTGGTTGTGCATCCGCGCGAGATTGGAAAGCATCTCCACGGATTCGTCGCTCTTGCGTTTGAGACTGGCGCTGTAGAACCCTTTTCGCCCCGCCTCCGAAAGACACTCCGTGATGGGATTCTGCAGGGCGGGATGCGGGCCGAGTTCGAGAAAGGCGTCCTCGCCCGAACGAATCAGGCTGGCGATAGCGGGGGCGAAAAGCACCGTTTCCCGCACGTTCTGCCACCAGTAGTTGCCGTCGAGCTTGGCGCCCTCGCAGACACCGCCGGTCACGGTGGAAATGAAAGGGATCTTCGTGGCACGAGGCTTGATGCCCGCGAGCGTCTCCAGCAGTTCTTCCCGGATGGGCTCCATCTGGTGGGTGTGAAAGGCGTAGTCGATGCGGAGCCATCGGACGAAGGTTCCCGCCTCCTCGAGTTCGCCGACGATTTCCTCGAGCAGTTCCGTGTCGCCCGCCAGCGTGACGAGACCGGGGCTGTTGATCACCGCGACCTGCACCCGCTCTTCCCGGTCGCCGATCGCCTTCTTCGCCTCGGCCTGCGAAAGGCCAACCGCCACCATGCGGCCCTTCCCGCCCGTCATGTCCTGGAGACGCGAGCGGTGGTAGATGACCGCGACGGCGTCTTCCATCGTGTAGACGCCCGCGACGTAGGCGGCGGCGACTTCCCCGACCGAATGACCGACCACCTTGGACGGCTCGATTCCCCACGACTTCCAGAGTTCCGCAAGCGCCACCTGGAGAGCGAAAATGGCGGGCTGCGCGATATTGGTTCTGTTGATCTGGGAGGACTCCTCGTCGCGCTTCATCTCCTCGACCAGCGACCAACCCGCCAGGGGCTCGAGGTGAGCGTCGATTTCCTCGATCGTCCGTCGAAAGATCGGTTCGCGTTCGAGCAGATCCTGTCCCATCGCCCACCATTGGGCGCCCTGGCCGGTAAAAACGAAAACGAGCGGATGGGTTTCCTTGACGGGCTTGCCGGGGATGACGCCTTCGCTCGCGCCGGTGGCGAGCCACTCGGTCAATTCGCCAACGATCTCGGTCTTGTCCCGTCCCACGATCGCAAGCCGGCTGTCGTGGTGCTCGCGCTTGATTCCGGCTGCGGCGGCGATGCCGCGAAGATCCAGATCGGTGGCTCGCAGAAAACGGCGCCACTTCACGACCGTGTCGCGGAGGGCTTCGTCGCCGCGGGCGGAAAGAGGAAGGAGCACGGGACGATCGGCCTTCTCTTCCGCCCCCGAGGAAATCGTCGCCGGCTTTTCGTCGCCGGCGCTCACCATCGCCGGAGCCGCTTCCAGGACAATGTGGGCGTTGGTTCCGCCGAAGCCGAAACTGTTCACTCCGACCACCGGAAGATGGGTACCCAGATGAGGAAGCGGCTGAAGTTCCTCCGCCACTTTCAGTTTGAGTTCCTCGAACGGGATGTTTGGATTGGGATTCTTGAAATTCAGGTTCGGAGGGACGGTGTCGTGGTGCAGAACCAGCGCCGCCTTGGCCAGGCCGGCAACGCCCGAACCCGACTCCAGGTGACCTACGTTGGTTTTGGCGGAACCGATGAGGCAGTAGTCTCCCTCGTCCCTTCCCTGGGCCAGAATCTGGCCGAGCGCTCGCGTTTCGATGGGGTCGCCCACCGGCGTTCCCGTTCCGTGCGCTTCCATGTAGCGAACCCGCTTGGGCTCGATTCCGGCTTGACCGTAGGCCACCCGCAGCATCTCGGCCTGGGTCTCCACCCCGGGCACGGTCATGGAGGAAGTGTTTCCATCCTGGTTGATCACGGCAGCCCTGATGGTGCAGTATATCCGGTCGCCGCTCTTCTGGGCCTCGGAAAGAGGCTTGATGACGAACATGCCGCCGCCTTCGCCGCGGACGTAGCCGTTGGCCCGATCGTCGAAGGCGAAGCATTGGCCCGACGGCGAAAGCATGGTCGCTTTCGAAAAGCCGATCGACGCGTCCGGCGTCAGCAAGGCGTTCACCCCGCCGGCCAGAGCCATCTTCGCCTGCCCCGACCAGATGCTTTCACAGGCCAGGTTGATTGCCACGAGAGCCGAGGAACAGGCCGTATCGACCGAGACCGCCGGACCTTTGAGGTCGAAGAGATAGGAAATCCGATTCGACGCGATGGAAAGCGTGCTGCCCGAATTCGTATGGACGTCCACGCTGCTCGGATCCGATTGCGCGACGTTGGCGTAGTCGTTCGAAGCGATGCCGACGTACACGGCCGTCTCCGAGCCTCTCAACTGCGCGGGAGGAATCCCCGCGTCCTCGAGCGATTCCCAGGCCGTCTCCAGCATCCACCGCTGCTGGGGATCCATTCGCAACGCCTCCCGCGGCGAAATCCCGAAAAACTGGGCGTCGAACCGGTCGAAATCGTGAATGAAACCACCCCATTTGGTGATCATTTTCTGCGGAATCTCGACGTTTTCGTGATACCAACGCTCGCGATTCCAGCGATCCGCGGGAACGGGGACGATTCCGGAGCGTCCCTCCACCATCAGCTGCCAGTATGAGTCCGGACCGGATACGCCGCCGGGCAAACGGCATCCTATCCCTATGATAGCCAGCGGCTCGCGCTTCGCTGATTGATTGTCAGACATAATAAAACGTTGGTGCGAAGATCCAATTACGAAGTCGCGAGGAAAGCTTGCGCCCCCTTCGCGATCGTTCTTTCGGCAATGACGGAAATACTTTCTGGGGCCTCGCCTCTACTACTTCAGATCAAAAAATCGTGATCCGTGAGGGTGCGTGACTTAATACCGAAGCGTCCCGGAGTCAACAGGGTACAATCACGGATTTAACAGGGTTTGAATTCTAAAATTTCTAAAATATTCAGAGCCTCACGGCAGCAGGTCCGAAACGGCTTCCCGCTCCTCCCGCAGTTCCTTCACCGTCGTGTCGATTTTCTCCCGGCTGAAGTCGTTGACCGGCACGTCCTGGACGATCTCCCAGGACTCGCCGTCGGATCGAACGGGAAAGGAGGAAATCAAGCCCTCGTCGACGCCGTAGGATCCGTCGGAACGCACGCAAACGCTGTGCCAGTCCCCGGCCGGCGTCGGAGTAGAGAGGCCGCGCACCGTGTCGACCACGGCGTTGGCCGCCGAAGCGGCGGATGAAGAGCCGCGGGCCTCGATGATGGCCGCACCCCGCTTCTGCACCGTCTCGATGAACTCGCCCTTCAGCCAGGACTCGTCGGAAATCCGGTCGGTGGCGGGCGCGCCCCCGATCGTCGCGTTGTGAAAATCGGGATACTGGGTGGCGGAATGGTTTCCCCAGATCGTCATGTTGGCGACCTCGGCGACGTGGACCCCGGCCTTCCGGGCCAGTTGCGTCTTCGCCCGGTTCTCGTCGAGACGCGTCATGGCGAACCAGCGGTCGCTCGGAACGGACGAGCCGCTGTTCATCGCGATGAGGCAATTGGTGTTGCACGGGTTGCCCACCACGAGGGTGCGGATGTCCGAAGCCGCGTTCGCCGCGATGGCCTTGCCCTGTCCCGTGAAAATCTTGCCGTTGATGCCCAGCAGATCCTTGCGCTCCATTCCGGCCTTGCGGGGCACGCTGCCGACGAGGAGCGCCCAGTTCGCCTCGGCGAACCCCCTGTCGAGATCGGAGGTGGCTCGAACGTCCTCGAGCAGCGGAAAGGCGCAATCCTCCAAT
The DNA here is from genome assembly GCA_040905585.1 of Verrucomicrobiales bacterium. Lineage (GTDB taxonomy): Bacteria > Verrucomicrobiota > Verrucomicrobiia > Verrucomicrobiales > DEV007 > Arctic95D-9. The sequence goes on along the minus strand of JBBDRG010000057.1, from coordinate 88,957 downwards.
TCCATGACGACGCCTTCCAAAGCTTTCATGGCCGGCTCGATCTCGACGAGACTCAGGGCGACTTTCTGATCCGGACCGAACATCGATCCGCTGGCGATGCGGAACAGCAGCGAATACCCGATTTGTCCGGCGGCTCCGGTAACTGCGACACGAATGGGCTTGCTCATATTGGATAATTTTCTGGTTTAGCTGCGCGGCACCGAAGACCTCGCGACCGAGGTTTACCGGCTGTTTCGCTTCGCTTTTCAAAAACCGCCAACCCTTCGCGAGCGTCCGGTTTCCTTCAAGACCTTTTTTAACATCCCGCGCAAGTCTCCGTATTCCTTGCCGACGGCGAGTTCCTTCGCCGAGGCGGGCAGCCGGTAGCTCCAATTGGAACCTTCCATCACCCCGGGGATATTGATCCGGTCCGTCTCGAAAAGCAGGTCGGTGATCAAAAAGGCGACCCGGTCGGAGTTGCTGAGACACAATTCCCGCAGCAGCGCTTCGAAGACCTCCGGCGTGTAGTCGGGAAACTCGTCGCCGGCCGCTTCGATGCCGGCGAAGGCGCAGAGGGTCGCCAGGAAATTGCGGGCCTCCCACCACTCGGGACTGTCGTCCTCCGCCTCCTCCTTCTGCTTCAAGTTCTGCTCCCACTGCGCCCGCATCGGAAAATGATCGTGCGTCGCGTAGGCGGCGAAGGACACGGCGGGGTAGTGCAAGCCCGAGGTGACGTGGCCGTCGGTGAATTCCCACTGCGGCACCTTCATCCCGGGAATGCCGAGTTCGCTCAGCGACGGTTGCACGTATTCCGGAACCGTGCCGAGATCCTCGGCAATCACTTCCGCTTCGCCCGCCGCCTCCTGCACCATGCGTAGATACTTTTCGCCGTCCCGTCGATTCGCGTTCCGCGACTCTTCCGAATGATCCGCCCGCGGCCGGAATCCGGGAAGTCGCCCCCCGCACCGCGCCGCCGCTTCGTCATGATCGAGGGGTAAAAACTCGTCGTTTTTAACTGGATTCCATGGAAAAGCGTAAATTCTGTAGAAACCGAGCGCATGGTCGATCCGGAACATGCCGAAAATTTCGGTCGTTTTCCGTATCCGCTGCACCCACCACTCGTAGCCTCGCTCCTCGAGCACGTCCCAGCGGTAGAGCGGTATCCCCCAATTCTGTCCCCATTTCTGGACGAACTCGTCGTCTTTGAACAACTTCTCCGGGGGGGCGCCGCCGAACCAGTCGAGATCGAAAATGTCGGCGTTCGCCCAGACGTCGACGCTGTAGAGGCTGATCCCGAAGGGAATGTCGCCCATCAGGCAGACATCCTTCGAGGCGGCGTAGTCGGACACCTCTCTCCATTGGTTGAAGGCGATCCACTGCACGTAGGCGTAGTAGCGAAGCTCGCGGTCGATCTCGGCCGGCTTCTCCCGCGCCAGTTTCGCGATGTGCTCGAGCGCCCGCTCCTTGGTTCGGTATTCTTCGCTCCAGTCGTGCCAGACCTCGCTGCCTTCCTCCCGATCCATGAAGAGTCGGAAGACGCAGTAGTCGTTCAGCCATTCCGCTTCCTCCCGGCAAAACGAGTCGAAGGATTCGGCGCGCACGTCGACGCGACCGTCGACCTCGTCCATGTACCGGTCGAAAGCCCGGTGGAGGAGTTCGTGCTTCAGTTGGCGAACCGGTCCGTACCGAATCGGGCCGGCGTTCATCGACTCGAGGTCGTAACCGGAAACGGTCTTCTCGAAGGCCTCGTCCGTGAGGTCGGCCAAGCCTTCGGGCGTGCAATCGAGCGTAGTCGGCTCGATCGCCACGGAACTGATCGCGTTGTAGGGGCTGTTGTCCGGCCCCATTTCGTTGACGGGAAGCAACTGGACGAACCCGAAGCCGGTTTCGGCCGCGAACCCCACGAACTCCCGGAGAGCGGAGACATCGCCGATTCCCAGGTCGTTGCTTCCGCGTATGGAAAAAAACGGAACCAAGATTCCGGCAAGTCTGCGATTCATACTGTGTCGGCTGCCGGGCATACCGTTCGAGTCGCCACGTTACCGAATTCGAGAAAGAAAACCACTCCGAATTCGAGCATTTCTCGGCGAGCCGAACTAGGTGTCGGAGGCTTCGTCCTTTTCGGGCGCGGCGGCGTTGTAGACGTGATCGAGAATCTTTCGCGGCTCGGCGATCATCCTGCTCACCGCTCGCTCGCGGACGGTCTTGAAAATTCGCCGCGGCGCTTTGAGGTAGGTTTCCGGGAGAGCCCAGTATTTTCGTCTCCCCCCGAACAGCGCCTCCCGGGCTTCCTCGAAATGCCCCTCCAGGGAAAAGAATTCGTCGTCCCCCCGTTCGACTTTCTCGAACACGGCGAAGATATTGCCCGGCAGGGTCTTGATCGAAACCGTCCTCAATCCGGCCCGGTTGGCGACCGCTTCGAGGGTTCGGGCATCGAAGCCGTAGAGGTGGCCGTCGTGCCACTTGTGACGGAAGTGCATGCCCGGGAACAGGATATCGGGAACCTCGATCACGAACAACCCTCCTGGCTTCAGGTAATCGGCGATGGCGCGCAGGTCCTCGACCGGCTCGGCCAAATGCTCGAGCACTTGGAAGAGAGTGACCAGGTCGAACGAACCCCGTTGGAACACCGCGTCCCGATACATTCCCAGAAACACTTCCACGTCGTATTGCTGCCGGGCGAAGGATCCGTAGCCTTCGTTGGGTTCCACCCCGACCGCGTCGCAGCCAAGCCGGCGCATCAAGTAAACCCATTCCCCCCCACCGGCGCCGACGTCGAGGCTCTTCATTCCCGGCCGGACCAAGCCTTCGCAGTGCCCCAACCGCATCAGGGCGACCTTCGCCGCGCGGAAAACGTGCCTTCTCCGGGGAACGACCGTCTTCTTGTAGGAAACCCGGTACTCTTCGCGGTAGTATTGAGCGAGATCCTCCACCGGCAGCGGGTCCACGTAGACGAGACCGCTGGAGGTGGACATCACGTTCCGAAGCGGATGCCCCTCCCTGGCGCGCCGGGAGACCACCATGGCCTCGTAGCTTCCCGTCAGCGGACAGGCTCGATCGGTCCGGACTGTTTCGTGTTGGTTCGCCATGGATGGCCGGAAAAAGAAATTCAACCCTCCAGGCCGGCGGCGGCGAGAGGATTTTCTCGGAATACCCGGTCGATTTCGGCCTCCGAGAGGTCCAGTTCCCGCTTCAGGTTCTCGGCCACCAGCCGACCGCGAATCGTCGAACCGGCGAGATTCTTGGAACCCGGCCTGCGGGCCACTCCCGACTCGTCGATTTCAACCGGTTGACCGGAAAGTTCGTAGGTCCCCGGCCCCAGACCCGCCGCCATGATGGCGTCGGTCGTGACGACGACGCGGTCCAGCCCGACCAGTTTGAAGTAGTTTTTCAGGGCGAAAAACGGAACGTGCGCTCCGTCGGGAATGAAACAGACCCACAGGCGATCCGAGAAAGAGAGAACTCGCTGGATGACGTTGTCGTGCCGGGGCAGGTCCACGGGGCAGCCGTTTCCGAGATGAGTCGCCATCGAAAGGCCCGCGTCGATCGCTCTCTCCAGCGTTCCGAGATCGGGATCGCAGTGACCCGCGGAAACCGTGATCCCCTGTTCGGCCAGAAACTTCGTCGTCGCGGCGCCCTCGTCGCACTCGGGCGCCAGAGTCACAATGCGGACGAGCCCGTTTCCCGCGTCGAGCAGCCGCTCGGCGTCGTCGAGGTTGGCGGGCCGAACGTGCTCCGCCGGATGGGCGCCCACGAAACCCGTCGACGGATTGATGAAAGGCCCTTCCACGTGAAATCCGCGGATGGTCTCCGCCACGAAAGAGTCCTCGTCGCGGAACTCTACGAAGCGGCGGAGCTTTTGCTCGAGAGCGCCGACGGAGTCGGTGATCACCGTCGCCAGAATCGAATCGATGCCGTCCGCCCGCAGCGCTTCGCAAGCCGAACGACACTGCTCCAGCGTGAGACGGGAGGAGCAGAAATCCACCCCTGAATAGCCATTAACCTGAAGGTCGAAAAAAGACATGAAAGTTATTCCTCTATAATCACCGGCGCTTCGGGAAGCGCGTTCAAAAAAGCCTTCCCGTAACGCTTGCTCAAAACCCGATTGTCCAAAAGCACGACCATTCCCTTGTCGTCCTGATTCCTGATGAGCCTGCCCACGCCCTGCCGGAGTTTCAGAATCGCCTCCGGCACGCTGTATTCCATGAACGGGTTGCCTCCGTTCTCCTGGATGAACTCCAGGCGCGCCTGGGTCAACGGATGATCCGGCACGGCGAACGGGAGGCGGGTGATGATCACGTTCGTCAGGGCCCGCCCTGGAACATCCACTCCCGTCCAGAAGCTGTCCGTGCCGAAAAGAACGCTGGCCTCGTCCCGTTTGAACGCCTCGATCAGGTTACCCCGCGAACTCCCCCTTCCCTGCACCAGCAACTGGATCGATTCGGTGGCGAAAAAGTCCGTCAACTGGTCGGCGATACGCTGAAGCAGCTTGTAGCTCGTGAAGAGGACGAAGGCGCTCCCTTTCGATTTCCCGACGAAATGCCGCACCCAGTCCGTCAGCGCCGACTCGTAGCCTTCTTCGTTCGGCTGCGGCATCTTTTTCACGAGATGGATGGTCATTTGGCGCTCGTAGTCGAACGGACTTCCGATCTGAACGGCCTCCACCTCTTCGGCCCCGACCCGCTGCCTGAAATAGTTCAAGTCGCGGTCGCCGATTCCGAGCGTGGCGCTCGTGAAAACCGAGGGGCGGTTCCTTTCGAAGAAAACGGGGCGCAGTAGTTCCGAGACATCCACCGGCGCCGCGTTCAGACTGATCGTTTCGCGCTCGTTTTTCTCCACCCAGTAGACCAGTCCGTCTTCGCTCTGGTCCAGAAAAGTCGCCAGGGCGGCCCGGGAATCCGTGAGGCGGCGCGCCAGTTCCGTCATTTCGGTCTTCAGCGTATCCTCGGCCAAGTCGGCGGTGGCGCGGGCTCGGCGCGCCACCTCGATGAGTCCGCCGCCGAGAGTATCCTCGACGAACTCGGGATCGCGAACGCGGAACTCCCGTCCGTAGCTGCCCCACGTGCAAGCGCCTTCGACCTCCTCGAAAAAGTCGTCGATCTCGTCCAGCAGTTTCATGGTCAGCCGACGGCCGGACGTATCACCGGTCAGCTGGAACAATCCCTTGCTGTTCTTCGGATTGAAGAGCCGATGCAAATCGAATTTGATTCCGATCTGGGAAATGGAGATCCCGAGTTGCCTCGCCGCGACCTGCTCGAGGGTGTGGGCTTCGTCGAAAATCAGAAAATCGTTCGGAAAGAGAAATCCCTTTTCGGACTCCGAGAATTCGGACTGGCTGTTGAGCAGCGTGAAGAAAAGCGTGTGATTGACGACCAGGACGTCCGCCTCGGCGACCCGCTTACGCACTTCCTGGTAGAAGCATTTGCCCGACGGACCGCACCGCTTCGGCGTGCACGCGTGCGTTTCGCTGCACACCTGGCTCCACACCCTGGACGAAGGACTGAAATCGAGATCGCTCAGGCTTCCCTCCCTCGTGGTCTCGGCCCACTTCCAAATCGATTTGAGTTCTTCCAACTCGGAGGAAGTGAACATTTCCCCTCCCCCCGACATCGCGATCTGAAGGCGCGACGGACAGAGGTAATTGCGCCGTCCTTTCAGCAGGAGCGCGCGGAACGGCTCGTCGAACACCGACTGCAGCAGCGGAATATCCTTTTCGATCAATTGCTCCTGCAAGTTGATCGTGTGGGTCGAGATGATCGCCTTGCGGCCTTCGTCGAGCGCTTTTCTCACGGCCGGCGCCAGGTAGGCCAGCGACTTGCCCACTCCCGTGCCCGCCTCCACCACGAGCGGCCTCTCCTCGTCCAGAGCACGCGCCACGGCCACGGCCATTTGCTGCTGCTGGGGTCGGAATTCAAAATCCCCGAGCTTCGACAGAGCCCCCGACGCCCCGAAAAATTCGGAGGTCGACCGCTCCAGCGAGTCTGAAGAATGTTCAAGTTCGGCAATCGAAATCACGGGACTCAGAGTTCGGCTGAAACGCACCGCGAAGCAAGAAGGAAAAGCGGAGGCCGCTGTTCAAAAAGGCTTCACGTCGACCTCGACATCCAAGGCCTGCTTGCCGGTTCCCAGGAAAATGCCCTTGAGGGGCTGAACGTCGAAATAATCGCGCCCGTGGCAAACCTTGATGTGCCGGTTTCCGGGAATGGTGTCGTTGGTCGGATCGAACGGCACCCATCCCGTCGCCGGGGCGTGGACCTCGACCCACGCGTGGGACGCGTCCGCACCCTGGAGTTTTTCCTTCCCCGGAGGCGGCAGCGTCTCGATATACCCGCTCACGTATCTGGCGGGAATCTTGACCGAGCGCAGAGCCGAGATCATGACGTGCGCGAAATCCTGACAAACGCCCTGCTTCTGCTCCATGACTCGACCGAGAGGCGTGCTCGTGTCCGTCGCGCCGGGAACGTAGTCGAACTCGGAATGAATTCTCGCCATCAGCTCCTTCGCCAGCTCCATGACGTCGCGTCCTTCGCACAAGGACGGGCGCAAAAAGGCCTCGACCTCCGGTAGCCGCGGACAGGCGTGCGTGGGAAGCACGTAGTTGACGAGGTGGATCCCGCTGTCGTCCTTCAACTTGCCAGTCGTCGAAGAGGCGTCCCACGAAAGCCCGGCGGAAGGCAGGGCGGCGGCGGTTCCGGGTTTCTCGATGGTCAGGGTGGACAGAACCTCGAGAGACGCGTGGGACCCTTGGATGGCGAAGTAGTTCGTGCGATTGCCGAAGTAGTCCAGCCTTTCCGCCCGGAAATCAGGAGCAGGCGAAACGTTGACCCGGTGGGCCGTGGTTTCCTGCCCTTCGTCCTCGCGGGGAGCCAAATGGGCAAGGCTGTGGCAAAGATCGATTCTTCCGGAATAACGGTACGTCGTCAGATGCCGGATATGATAGCGGACGATGCTCATGTCGGATTGCCCACGTGACTGAAATAGGATTTCGTGAGGAGGTCGCCGAGTTCGCGCAGGCGGCCGAGAAGCGAATCCAGATAGGCCTGAGCGTTGCTTTCCATACCGGGACGGCCCTGTTCTCCCTCGAAATTTTCGGAAAGAAAGCCAATCAGCTCGGTGCTCATCGGCCCCACCAGCTCGGCCGGATGGGTTCCTTTGGCCGGGGCCGGCAGTTTTCCAAGGACGCTCTCGAGTCGCTCCAGCAGAAAGCGCATGGACCTTGGATAATCCTCCTCGCCCAGCAGAAGCAGGATCGTTTGCGGGGTCGCCGGAATCGTGAGGAATTTGCTCTGGTAGGTTCGCAGACTGTCGGAAACGAACAGGACGGATTCGTTGAGGAGGGTCCCGATGGTTCCCGTCGCATTCGACCTCAGCAGAAGGCGCAAGAGGCCGGACAACATCGTAAGGCGTTCGATTCGGCGCCCCGCGTCGAGCAGCGCCCATCCTTCGTCACGCGTCATGCTGTCGAGATTCAGCCCGAGAAAAGCGGCCAAATTGAGTTGCAGCGCCTCCAGCCGCGATTCGATCCGAAGCTCCGGGGCCACTCCTTCCGATTCTTCCAACCACCCGTCGCAGGCCGATTCGATCGCCAGAATGCTGGTGGGAGACCATTCCTCCCTGGCGGCAAGGCAAGCTCGGTGGAAACTGCGAAGGTTCGCCGCGATCCCCACGGGACAGGTTTCATCGCGGAGCACCCGGTCGAGCCGTTCGTCGGGAGTCTTCGCCTTCTTCAGGAGCGCCCCCAACTCGAAAATCCGGAACAGTCCCTTCACGAGAGCGCGCTCGTGTTCCGCATCCAGTTCGTGGTCGTAGGAAAAACCGGAGCTTCTGCCTTCGATGATCCGAGTGGCGAAGCGAACGATGGAGTCGGTCCGCTCGGCGTAGCGACCGGACCAGAAGAGGTTCTCTCCGGTCCGGCTCGGCACCACCTCGGGGCTGATGATGCGGCCTTGCTCGACTTGGCGGGCAATGCTGATCGGCTCGTCCGCGACCGGCGACCTCACCCATATGTCCTTGGACTCTCCCGACTGTCGGGTCGAAATGATGACTCCGTCCGCCGTCCCGACGCGCCCGAGACCTCCCGGCATGACCCTCGGGATGCCTCCTGCGTCGAGGAAGGAAAACGTCCGCATCACGGCACCCCGCGGAGCCAACCCGTGATCGGTGGAGGTCGGGATCGTCGAAATCGTCAATTCTTCCTGGCCGACGTAGCGACCGGGATCGCCCTCGATGCGGGCTTTCAACTGGGCGAGATCCTCCCGCGGCATTCGGCGCCCGTAGCGGGTTCTGAAGTCGCTGTGGTGACCGACGGTTTTGACGACCATGCTCGAAAGGTTGTCGATAACGAAACGCCTGGCGGCGGGATCGCCGCACCACCACGTGGCCACTGGCGGAAGCACGAGGTCTTCGCCGAGAAGCTCGCGACAGAGATTCGCCAGAAACGGATAAAAACCCGGACTCTGAAGCACTTCGGCACCGGGATGGCTGGCCACCGCGACGTTGTTTTCCCGCATCGCCTCGAAGAGACCGGAGACTCCCGCCGTCATGCCGTGGCTGGACTCGAGGGGATCGAGATCGCGCCCGGCGTTCGTCTTCCAGATCACGTCGACGGGCTCCAGCCCGCTGAGCGCCTTGAGCCAGACACGGGCGTCGCGGACGGTCAGATCCGAAGCGGTCACCCTCGGGATACCGCAGTAGTTCGCGAGAAATCCGATCTCCGAGCTGCCCCCATCCGGGCTTGAGTCCAGAATCGCGACCCGTGGATTCGGCGAATCGGAAGGAGACCGCCCCGCGAGATATTCGAACCAGCTGCTGAAAAAATACCCGACCCGGCGCACTTGGCACCGGCGAAACAGGTCGGGAAGCACCTTGTTGACCACCGTTCGATTCTCGAGCGCCAAGCCCAGCCCGTAGGGACTGTCGAAGCGGTCGTTCAAAACGAACGGCCTCCCCCCGCCGTCCTTGGCAAGGTCGAAGGCGGTCATTCCCAAGCCGACGGTATGCTCGTCGGGCGGCAGATCGTGAAGGGTCCGCAGAAACCCCCGGTGGCCCAGAACGATCTCCATCGGCACGAGCCCCTTGTCGAGGATTCTCCGCTCCCCATACAGATCGGCCAGAATCGCGGAGTACAAAAGCAGCCTCTGGGAAAGCCCCGCCTCGAGCCTGCTCCACTCCTCCGCCGAGATCACCCAGGGGATGGGATCCAAGGTCCAGCCTTCTTCCGTGCCGTCGAGGCTGTCGGAGCGGTAGGCCAGCCCCCTCTCCCGCGAGGTCCGGGCCGCGTCCCGCCGCCAAGCTTCCAGAACGCCCTCGCCGTGATGCCTGCACGATTCGAAAATTTCCGCCCAGGCGGGCGACACCGAACCGTCGCGGCCCATCGCCTCGTCCCGCCGCGACGCGTCGGGGGCGTACTGCGGAAACGAGTCCAAACGGTCACCGGCAACTGTGGTCGCCTCTATCATTGCACCCATCCCCCACCTTAAACCTTTTCAGACACTTGCAAGCGCCAAGAGTCTTCTACGGCGACCTCAAATCCAGCGTATTCGGGAATTCGGCACTGATGGACTGCTGCGGGATCACCACGACCTCGCCGGTGGCGGCGAAGGACTGGAACTGTACGATCTGGGCTCTGGGAACGGCCGCGGTTTCGATGACCCCGGGGGTGTGGCCGTCCTGCCAGAACCGGGCGACGCGGCGCGATTCCGCTTCCCTGGCATTCACCGGAAACGTTTCGTAGCTGCGCCCGCCCGGATGACTGACGTGGTAGATGCACCCGCCAAGGGATTTCCGATTCCGAACGTCGACCACGTTGAACACCAGAGGAGACTGCGCCTTGATCATCGGATGGAGAGCCGACGGCGGATCCCACGCTTTGAAGCGAACCGCGCCGACCCACTCCTCGTTCGTGCCGGTCGCGTAAAGCGGAACCCTCCGGTCGTTGCAGGTGACGATGTGACGCCCCTCGACCAAGCCCCGCACCCGCAACTGGAGGCGCTCCAGCGACGAGTCGACGTAGCGCGCGGTTCCCTGGCTGGAGGATTCTTCGCCGAGCACGTGCCACGGCTCGAGCGCCGTGCGAAGCTCGAGTTCCACGCCGCCGTGAACGACCGCCCCGAAGCTGGGGAAACGAAATTCGAAGAATGGGCGCAGCCATTCGCTCTCGAATTGGAAACCTCCCAGCTGCATGTCGCGGCAGACGTCGCTGATATCCTCCCAGACGTGGTGGGGCAGCATGAACTTGTCGTGCAGGCCGGTTCCCCACCGAACCAAAGGGGCTTGGTAGGGTTCGTCCCAGAACAATGCGATCAGGGACCGAACCAGCAGGCTTTGCACCAGGGCCATGCGCAGATGCGGGGGCATTTCGAAAGCCCTCAGCTCCAGTAACCCGAGCTGACCGGTCGGCGAGTCGGGCGAGTACATCTTGTCGATGCAGAACTCGGCCCGGTGCGTGTTCCCCGTGAGGTCGGTCAGCAAATGCCGCATGATGCGGTCGACCATGATCGGCTCGTCGACCCCGCGTCTCAGCGCCGCCAAGGCAATGTCCAACTCGAAAAGCCGATCGTCCCGCGACTCGTCCACGCGCGGCGCCTGACTCGTCGGACCGATGAACAAGCCCGAAAACAAATACGAGAGCCCGGGGTGATTCTGCCAGTAGGCGAGTAGACTGGCGAGCAAATGCGGGCGTCGCAGGAAAGGACTGTCGGCGGGCGTCTTCCCCCCGATGACGACGTGATTGCCGCCGCCCGTGCCCGAGTGCTTCCCGTCGAGCATGAATTTCTCCGTCCCGAGGCGCGAAAGTCGGGCCTCTTCGTAGAGAACCGACGTTCGCTCCGCCAGCTCGCTCCAGCTCGCCGACGGGTGAATGTTCACTTCGATCACGCCCGGGTCGGGCGTCACCTTGAGATGCTCGATCCTGGGATCGGCGGGAGCCTCGTATCCTTCAACGACGACCGCGAGATTGTTCCGCGAGGCGGCGAGTTCGACGGCGGCGAGAAGTTCGAGATACCCCTCGATCCGTTCGGTCGGCGGAAAGAACACGTGGAGACGTCCTTCGCGGTTTTCGATCGTCAGAGCCGTCCTGGGAACCCAGGCTTCGTCTTCCTCGGGCGGCTCGTCGGCTTCCGCCGAATCCTGGTAGGAAGCGAGCGGGTCCGGTCCCAGCGGGGGAAACTCCGCCTCCACCGGTGAAAGAGGCCGAAGAATATCCTCCTCGCCGGCGCTGCGAACGGAGTCCAACGGCAACCGGAAACCCATTGCCGACGCGCCAGGAACGAGGAAAAGACTTCCACGCTTGAATTTCCATTTTGCGCCGGTCCAGCGCTTGGCGTCCTTGTCGTGGAAGAGGGGGAGCACGTAGCCGCTCGGTACGTCGAGCCCGCGCTTCTCCAGTTCGGCGATGGTCTTTCGCTCCAGCGAATCGTCTTCGTCGGCGTCCTCCACCTTTTCGAAGTGCGGCAGGGTCGCGGCCTTCCACCGGTAGTATTCGACGTCTTCGAGCGCGGGCATGACGCACTCTCTCGGAATCTTCAGAATGTCCGCGATGCCGTCGGCGAGGATCTTCGGTTCGTCGAAGCCGAAGGGGCCGGGTTTGGCCGGATCGCCCTGGGCCGCCGCGGATCGCCACATGGGATAGCCGTCCTTTCGCCAGAACACCCCGTAGGCCCAGCGCGGAACCGGTTCGCCGGGGTACCACTTCCCCTCGCCGAACCAGATCAGTCCGCCCGGCGCGAAACATTCCCTCAAGCGCCCCGTCAGGTCGATGGCCCGCTCGCGCTTGGCGGAACCGTCGGCGGTGGTGTTCCATTCGTCGCCGTCCATGTCGTCTATGGAAACGAAGGTCGGCTCGCCGCCCATCGTCAGGCGGACGTCTCCCGCCGCGAGGCGGCGGTCGACTTCCTCTCCGAGAGCGTCGATCGCCATCCATTCCGGCTCGCTGTAGGGTTTAGTGACGCGCGGGTCTTCGTGGATTCGCCGGACGACGTTCTCGAAGCTGAAATCCGTCCGGCACGGATCCACCGATCCCTGCACGGGCGCGGCGCTGGAGGGCTCCGGGGTACAGGCGAGCGGGATGTGCCCCTCTCCGGCGAACAAGCCCGAAGTCGGATCGAGCCCCACCCAGCCGGCACCCGGCAAAAACACTTCCGCCCAGGCATGGAGGTCGGTGAAATCGGCGGACGGTCCTTCGGGGCCTTCGAGAGGCTTTTCGTCCGGCCTCAGTTGTATCAGATAGCCGGACACGAAGCGCGCCGCGAATCCCATGCAGCGGAACAACTGCACCAGCAGGAAAGCCGAGTCGCGGCAGGACCCCGAGGCCTTGGTCAGGGTCTCCTCGCAAGTTTGCACGCCGACCTCGAGTCTCACCCGGTAGTCGAACAGCCGTTCGATCTTCTGGTTCACCGACACGAGAAAATCGATGGTCGGCATTCCCTCCGCGGGCTTCAGTTCGGCGGCGAGAGCATCCAGCCCCGAAGCGAAATCCGTCCTTTTGAGATAGGGGGCCAGATCGCCCTCCAAGCCCGGCGCATAATCGAAAGGAACCTTTTCGGCCGCCTCTTCCAGAAAGAAATCAAAAGGATTGATCACCGTCATGTCGGCGACCAAGTCGACGACGATGCTGAGCTCCGAGGCCTTCTCGGGAAACACGATCCGGGCCAGGTAGTTGCCGAAGGGATCCTGCTGCCAATTGGTGAAATGGTCCGCCGGCTCCACTTTCAGCGAGTAGGCGAGAATGGGCGTGCGACAGTGTGGCGCCGGACGGAGCCGGACGAGGTGGGGATGGATGGTAGTCTCCTGGTCGTAGGAATACGTGGTCCGGTGGTAGAGCGCTGCGTGAATAGCCATTGAAGTTGAATCTCCTCTGCTATTGCTGTTGCTGCATCGCCTGGGCATGCATGCGGCTGGCGACGTAGGCCTCGGCGCTGGAAGGCGGCGCGTCCTTGCGAAGCAGGAAATAGCGCTGGGCGAGCTCGAACCCGACGCCGTTCAGATCGGCCTGGATCGAGTCGACGTAGTCGTGGAGCCCCATTCTGCCGATTTCCTCGACGCCCGAAAAGTTCAGTCTGGCCAGCAAGGCGCCGGTGGCCCGTTCCGCCTCGTTGAGATAGTCGCCGAACCCCGTTCCCGAAATGAGATGGAGCATCTCGTTCATCTGATAGACGCAGAAGCGCACCGATCGCGGAAATTTGTTCGAGAAGAGAAGCAGCGCCGAAGCGCTCGCGGCGCCCACTTCCGTGCCGTGCTGCTGCTGATGCTCCGCCACCGCGCTGCTCGCCCGCAGCATCGTGTTCCAGGCGGAGGCTGTGGCGCTGCTCGGCAGGTAGTGGGGCAAATCGACGATGCGGCTCGTCTTGTCGGCCCGTTCGATGTACTGGCCGAGCTGGACGAAAGCCCACACTTCCGTTCTCGAAAGCGTCGAGGCGACGATACCGCGGAACTGGAGGTAGGAGCGGGCCACCAGCTCGCACATGCGGCTGTGTCGATTTCGGTCCCTCGCATCGATGTCCTTCAATCCCAGCCAGAGAGCGTTGATCTCCACCCACATTTCCTCGGAGATCTGATCCCGCACCGCCCGCGCGTTTTCCCTGGCCTGGCAGATGCAGTTCCAGATGCTGTCGGGATTCTTGTGGGAACTGACCATGTAGGTGACCACTCCTTCGGTGGATTTCTCGTCCCCCATGGACGTGACCTCCAGAAGCGGGTGCCAGTCGTACTCGTCGCCGCTCATGGAGGAGGTGGCGTCGAGCAGTTCGTTCTGATGGGCCGTGACGAGCCGGGCCAGGTTGTCGGCGCGCTCGATGGACCGGCTCATCCAGTAAAGGTTTTCGGCAACTCGGGAAAGCATGGCGAAAGCGGGTTAGCTGTTGCCCTCCGTTTTCCTGAGCACCCAGGTGTCCTTGCTTCCCCCGCCCTGCGAGGAATTCACCACGAGCGACCCCTTCCTCAGGGCCACGCGGGTGAGACCGCCGGGAACCACCACCGTCTCGGCACCGGTCAGCACGAAAGGTCTCAAATCGATGTGGCGGCCCTCCAGTTTTCCGTCGCAGAAGGTCGGATGGCGGGAAAGGGCGATGACGGGTTGCCCGATGTAGCCTCGCGGATTGGCCTTTACCTTGCGCCGGAACTCGGAGCATTCCTCCTTTGAGGCGGTCGGGCCGATCAACATGCCGTATCCGCCGGCCTCGTCGACGGCCTTGATGACAAGCTTCTCGACGTTTTCGAGGATGTACTTCAGGTCGTCTTCGCGACTGCCGAGAAACGTTTCTACGTTGGGCAGAATCGGCTCCTCGTTCAAGTAGTAGCGTATCATGTCCGGCACGTAGGCGTAGGTCGCCTTGTCGTCGGCCACGCCGGTGCCGACCGCGTTGACAAGGCTCACGTTGCCGGCCCGGTAGGCCTTCATGAGACCGGAAACGCCGAGGAGCGAATCGCGGTTGAAGAAGTGCGGGTCGAGAAACTCGTCGTCGATGCGGCGGTAGATCACGTCGACCTGGACCAAACCCTGTGTAGTGTGCATGTAGACCCTCTCGTTCTCCACCGTCAGGTCGCGCCCTTCCACGATCTCGATCCCCATCTGCTGAGCCAGGAAGGTGTGTTCGAAATACGCGCTGTTGAACTGCCCCGGAGTCAGCAGAACGCAGACGGGATTGTCCTGCTGGCGCGGGGTCACCGACTGAAGCGTCTTGAGGAGTTCCGCCGGGTAACGCCTCACCGGCTCGACGTTCAGCTTCTTGTACAAGTCGGGAAACGTTCGCTTCATCGCCACCCGGTTCTCGAGCATGTAGGACACTCCCGAGGGACAGCGGCCGTTGTCTTCCAGAACGCAGTATCTCCCTTGGTCGTCTCGGATCAGGTCGGTGCCGCAGATGTGAATGTAGGTGTCGTGCGGCAGTTCCAACCCGGAAAATTCCGCCCGGTTGTGTCTCGAAGTCTTGACGAGCGAATCGGGCACGACGCCGTCCTTGAGAATGGCACGCTCGGAATAAATGTCCTTGAGGAATTTGTTGAGCGCCGAGATGCGCTGGCGCAGCCCTTTCTCGATGTGCTCCCATTCGTCCGCCGGGATGATCCGAGGAAAAGGATCGAAAGGAAAAATGCGCTCGGTCCCTTCGCCGTCCGCGTAGACCGTGAAGGTGATTCCCTGCGTGAGAAAGTTGCGTTCCAGAGAGCGGAGGCTCGCCTGCATGCGGTCTCCCGTCAGGCCGGCGAAGTACTCGGACGCCTCCCGGTAGGTTGGCCGGAAGCCTTCGGCCTCGTCCCCCACGGCCTCGTCGAAGAAGCCGTCCGTCGAATAGTCTTTGAAAATCTCGTCCACCACCATAACAAAAGCACTTTCGGTGCCACGGTAGCACAAAGTCGACGAGCCTACGAGTTCCATCCTGGCCGGCTACGGGCATTCGACGGGATTCTCCCGAAACTCCCTACATGGCCGCCCGGTACACCTCCTCCAGAGACTCGGCGGAGACGGGAACCGGATTGAACCGAGCGGTCCATTGTCCCGCGGCCTCCTTCGCCAACCGAGGTAGTTCCTCATCCTCGATTCCCAGATCGCGAAGCGAATACGCCATCCCCGCCCGCCGGAGGTGGTCTCGCACTCTTTGAGCGAGGCCCGCGCCGTCTCCCAGTTCGTCGTAGATCGCGGCCGTATGCGGATCGCCGCGATTGAAAGCGATCACGTGGGGCAACATGGTTCCCACCGCCTGTCCGTGCACGGTGCCGTACCGAGCGGTCAAGGGGTTGGCGCACGAGTGGGCGATCCCCAGCATCGAATTCTCGATCGCGGTTCCCGCGAACGCCGCTCCCAGTTGCATGCGGGCCCGGGCCTCGAGATCATCCGGATTCCGCAGCACCGCTTCGAATCCCGCGTCGAGCAAGCGCCAGGCCGCTCTCGAATACGCCCCGGAGATGTCGTTCCGCTTGTTGCACACCGCCGTCTCGATCGCGTGGGCGATCGCGTCGATCCCGGTGTGGGCCGTCACTTTCCCCGGCATCGTCATGGTCAGTTCCGGATCCAGAATAACGACGGCGGCCGCCGCCTTGGTATCCCCGCAGGCCATCTTGGCATGCGTCTCGGCGTCGGCGATCAGGGCGAAACTCTGGCATTCGCTCCCCGTGCCCGAGGTCGTCGGCACGGCGATCAGCGGCAGCATCGGCTTCGTAGCGCGGTTGATCCCTTGGTAGTCCTGCATCCTGCCGCCGTTGGTGAGGATGAAGTTGCAGCCCTTGGCCGTGTCCATGCTCGATCCTCCGCCAAGGCCGACGATGAGATCGACTTCCGCCTCGCGACCGCATGCCGCGCAGCGGTCGACGTCCCTCGTCGTGGGGTTCTCGTGAACCTCGTCGAAAATCGTGACGCGGATTCCTTCGGCCTCCATGGCCTGCCGGGCCCGTTCGACGTTACCCGTCTTGGCGATGCCCGGATCGGAGACGAGCAGGGCCTTCCGCGCCCCGATTTCACGCGCCTCCCGCCCGATCGATTCGAGCGTCCCCTCGCCGAAAATCACCTTCCCGCCGGGAGCGTGATCGAAATTCGCGACCCACTTCGGGAGATCGAGCCCGGCGCAGAGAGACTCTATCGAAAGGGTGGCGTTCGGCATGTGGCAAGACCCTACCTTTTCAGGCAATCTCCGCAATCTGGAATGAACGGCGCGTATACAGGAACTCGAAAAGGTTGCCTTCGTGAGGTTGGTCCCACTTGATGCGGTTCGTCGGCACGTCGCCGACGTTGAGCCGGTCGATGTCGGCGCAGTCGAAGAGTTGATTGATCCACCCGATGTCTTTCGTCACCGCCGTGACCACCAGCGACGGTCCGATCCTCTCGAGCATTTCCGCCTGGGGACACTCCACCACGCTGGCGAAGGGAAAGAGGAATTCGCGAATCGCCAGGTCCTCGTCGAAAGAATCGACCCGGACGATGGTCGGCTGAAGATAGTTCATGCCGTCGCGCTCGCAAAAGCGGTCACCCTCGCGGAACTGGGCCGTGACGTCGACGGCGCCGTTGCTCTCCAGTCCCGATTCGACCGCTTCGTTGATCCATTCGGCGAACTTCGGGTTCGCGAAACCGGAGAGCTTCGCCTCGGGGTCGTCCTGCGCCAAGGGCTTGATTCGCGCCACCCGCTCCGCCACCGCTCGGGCGATTTCGTCTCCGTATTTCGGCACCACGATCGTCGACGTGCAGATGCAGCTCCGACCCGAGTTGGCGGAAACCGATTCCACGATGGTGTCGACGTATTTCTCCCAGTTCTCAATTTCGTCCTCGCCTATGAGAAATTTCGAATAGCCGGTGCCGTGAACCTCGATCCGTTCGTCGTTCTCGTATTGCTTCACCGTCGAGTCGTCGCCGAAGAGCATGACCCGGCCGGCCCGCCGAATGATCGCGCCCGACCCGTCGTGCTGAGTAGGATACAGCGAAAACGCCTCCGCAGGGCATCCGGCCTTGATGAAAGCCTGAATGATCCGCCAGGGAGTCCAAGGCTCCTCGCGGCCCGGCTTCAGCAGCACCGGAACCTTCATGGCGATCGAAGGAATCCAAAGGGCGTTCACAGCCGGCGAATTGCTTGGCAGAATGACCGCCAGTTCGTTGGTCGTCGCGGAAAAACTGACCGGCGCACCGCCTTGTTCTCCGTAGCCCTTGTCGAGCACCTCCCAGTCGAGCCCGCGGGTCAGGCCTCGGAAGATGCTGTCGATCTGGTCGAAAATGCCGCCGAGGCGCTCCATGTTCGTGCGAATCAAGGAATGCGGCAGCCCACTCGTCGAAGCGAGCGAAAGGACGTAGTCCTCCGGCGACTGCATTTGGCCGTCGGCGCCGATCGGCAGATCGTCGTCGAGAAAAATCTTTCCGGCCTTCTTGGTGATGTCGACCAGCTCCCGACAGCTGAACCGCTTCAGCGCCTCCCTCGCCTGCTTCATCTTGTGCAGGTCGTACTTGATCATGTCCGCGCAGGCGAAGCTGAGCTCCGCCGCCGGTTCGTCCGAACCGAGGCGATTCAGGGACTGAACGTCGAGGCTCTTGTAGACCTCGCCTTGTCTGATAATGGGAATGTGGGGAGTCGAACTCATGGCTGCCGCGATGTGGGAGAGGAAATCAATAGACGCCTTCGATCACCTTCTTGGTCATCGCCCCGAAAGGACGCACGTCGCCGACGCCGTCCCACGGGTGTTGCTTGTGGGGATGACGACGGATCGCCTCGTCCCTTTCAAGAAATCGGGGCATGAAAAATTCGTGAGTGAGTGTGGTCAATTCGACGCGGCCGTATTCGCCGTAGTCCTTCGTGACCTCGGTTTTGTCCGGGTCGACGATTCGAAGCACCGCCCTGGGCTGCGGCGCGTAGTAGGTCACGCTGTAGTCGTTTTCGGGAAGCTCCTCCGGAACCGACACCGCGAGCCCCATGAGCGTGTTGCCGTAAGTGGGGACGAAGAGCGCCTTCTTCCCGAGCACTTCCTCCTGCAGAAAACGCACGTACTCGGGCGTCATCGAGGTGCCTCCGCAGAAGCAGCCCTTGATTCCGTGGTCGGGAATGGAGATCCGCTCGCCGATCGAAGCGAGCAATTTCGGCGTCGTGAAAATGCAGGAAATGTCGCGGTGCTTGATGATCTCCACCGCCTGCGACATGACGTGCGCCTGGTAGCGCTCGACCTGGTCCAGCTCCTTCCGCATGATGAGTCGCTTCACCCAGCGGGGATCGAGATCGACGTGGTAGCAGCTGCCGCCGCGATGATTCGCGAGATGCTCCACCGCCAGTCGAAGGCGCCGCGGTCCGGTCGGACCGACCATGATCCAGTTGCCCCCTCTCGGGAAGTAATCGTCGTTGAGCTGATCGGAAAACTGCTCGTAGTCGTGCTTGTAGTCGTCCCATCCGACCCGCTGCTTGGGAAGGCCGGTGGTCCCGCCGGTTTCGAAGACGTTGAAGGGTCGGCCCTTGTAGGCGTTCGGCACGAAGCGCTCGTTCTTCTCGTCGCGGAGCCACTCGTCCTGGAAGTGCGGGAACTTCACCATGTCGTCGTAACTCCTCACTTCCTCGCGCGGATCCCAGCCCGCCTCCTTCTTCCAGTCCAACCAGAAAGGGCATCCGGTGTCGTCGCTGAAATGCCACGCCATCAGGTCGCGGACACGGTCGTCGAGTTGTGATTTGGCTTCGTCTGCGGTCATAATCTGGAAAACGGACAATCGGAAATCAGCGGTCGGAAGGCTCGGGAAAAAATTTGCGGATGGTTTCGGGGGAAGGTTTGGCGGTGAACAGCGACACCGCGATCATGGCCGCGGCACCCGCCGCGAAGCAAATCGCCACGGGCATCACGCCGCCGATGGTGTATTCCTGGCCTCCGGACTTGAGGAAGAGATACAGCCATGTGATCGCCACCGCAATGACGCTGGCGTAGGCGCCGGCTCTGGTCGAGCCCCTCCAGTAGAGGGCTGCGATGACGAGCGACGTCAACGCGGCGAAGCCGGAAAAGCTCCAGATGGCCAGATCGAAGACATTCTGCTGGGTCTCGAGCAGCAGCGACAGCAGATAGATGATCAGGACGATTCCGACTACGAAAGAGCGGGCGATGAATACGATCTGCTTCTCGGTGAACCTGTCCGGTCCCAGCCTGTGAAGCACGATGTCGTTGGTGAACATCGTTCCGAGACACAGAAACTGGGAGTCGAGGGACGACATGATCGCCGCGAGAATCCCCGCCATCACCAGCCCGACGACGATGGGATGGGAGACCAGAAACTTGACGGTCACGCTGAGAACCGCGCCGACGCTGGCGTCCGGCAATCCGCTTAAAATCGCGCGGGCCGAATCGGGCCACGCGTCCCCGGGGGTCGGCGTGAAAACACCCGTCGCCCAGACACCGATCAACACGCAAGGCACCCAGAGGATGGCAATGCAGAGGGGGTGGGCGATCACGGTGAGACGAAACGACTTCGCGCTCCTGGCCGTCAGCCAGTGCTGGAAAAGGTGCGGAAACATCCCGACCGACAGCGGAATGAACATGTAGGTCAGGAAGGTAATCGGCGAAACGCCCAGTTGCCTGATGAACGTTCCGGCCGCGCCCGTGACTTCGAGTTCGCTCTGCGTGCGGACGAGGTGGCCGGGGTTCGCCTGCGCCGTCGCCGCGGCGAGACCGCCGAGCTTGTCGGAGATGAGGTAGAACGCGAGAACGCCCATCGCCATGAAAACCAGGGTCTGGAACGTGTTGGCCCAGGCCGCCCCCCGGGAGCCTCCCGCGAAAATGTAGGTCAGCACCACCCCGCATACGATCAGTCCCGTGAGCCAGGACGGAATCGAGCCTCCGGTCGCTTCGAACAACTCGGGAAACTTGCCGGCCGTGAGCGGACCGATGACGCGGTAGGAACCGATCACCCCGATGAGGAGGTAGGGCACGACCAGGAGCACCAGTGCCGGGAAGAGAATGTAGCCGATCCCGTTCGATTCGTAGCGGGCCCGGAAAAACTGGATCTGCGTGACGTAGCCGTACCGCTTGGCGATCGCCCAGACCTTTATCCCGATCAGGAAGAAACAGGCCGCGTGCACCAGGCCGGAAGACGAAGCCATCAGCCCGTAGGTGCCCATGCCCATCTGAAAAGCCTTTCCGGTCGAGCCAACCAGGGCGAATGCCGTCATGGTCGTGCCGAAAACCGACATCAACAGCATGAACGGGCCGATCGAGTGGCTGGCCACGAAGTAGTCTTGCGAGGTGCCGCGGAACAGCTTGCCGCTGAAAAGGGCCAGGGTCAGCAGCAGAACGAGATACAGCGCCAGAACCACCAGCGAACTGGTTGCGACTGGCTGGGGCGCCGGGGGGGCTTGGGAAAGGAAAGCTGTCATGAAACAACCGGGCAACAGGGTTGGGTCGGGGAGTCAACCCTCCTTGCTCGCCGGAGGTCGACTGGATATTCAGTCGACTTCGCGATCGGCCCAGGCTTCGAGCGAAGAGGGCCACGCGAACTTGACGACGAGCGCCCAGAACAAGACGACCGCCAGCGAATAGCCGGCATGGTAGGCGAGACCGACCGGCATGAATCCGAACACGAGATTGTCGTTGTCCCAGTTCCAGACGTCCTGGTGCAGAACCGCCAGAACGATGAATACGGCGACGACGATCCCGGTTTTCATAGAGCCACAGGACGAGGAATCAGGCGCGGCAAACTACCGGGACAGCTGCGCGACTCCCTCCCCTTCTCCAAGCCCGTAAGCGTAGAGGTGGGTCTGCGTCATGACGTAGAGCGTGTTGTTCGCCACGATCGGCGTCGCGTAGATCGGTGCCGGGTATTCGACGATTTCGAGTTCCTCGTAGTCCTTGCCCGCCTTCAGGATGACGAGCTCGCCGTCCTCGTTGCCGAGAAAGACCTTGCCGTCGACGACCAAGGTCGATCCCCAGATGTGGGAAAGGGTGTCGTGTTCCCAGTATTTCTCTCCGGTCTCGGCGTCGAGACAGTAGAGACGCCCCGAGTAGTCGGCAAGATAAACGAGACCGTCGACGACGGACGGCGTCGAAATAGTCCGGCCCACTTCCTTGAACTGCCACACGATGGCGTCCTGTCCCGTGCCCTTGGCCGGGTCGATGCAGGTGAGTGCGCCGACGCCTTCGCCGTGCTCGGGATCCTGGCCGATGGCGACGTAGACCTTGTCGTCGTACACCACGGGGGAGGAAATAATTTCGGAGGGACCGGGATAGGTGGCGTACTTGATTGGCTCGCCCTTATCGTCGAAGCGGTATTCCTCTGGGCAGGCGTCGATTTTCCACAGTTCCTTGAGAAGGTTGAACGTTTCGCCGCCGTCTTCTTCCTCCTCGAACTCGTTGGCGTCGAAACCGTAGCAGAAACCGTCACCGGCGCCGAAAACGACGGTCGCCTTTCCGGCGAGATCTTCGGAGTAGGCCGGAGACGACCAGTTGCAGTGCATCACGTTCTCGCTGATCCCGCTGGCCTCCTCGGCGACCAGTTCTCCCGTTTCCTTGTCGAGCGCGATGAACGAAGGGCTGTAGGGCGCCGGAATATTGATGTGCGACCAGTCCACTCCGTTGGAGGTGCTGGCGAACACGTACTTGTCCGAGAACGCCACCGAACTCGAAGTGATGTTGTGGGGAAACACGCCGAGTTCGCTCCGCATGTCGTAGCCCCAGACGATGTCGGCGCTCTTCTCGTCCAGTTCGGCGGGCTCGGCTCCGGCGAGCTTTTCCAAACCGCCGTTCTGGTACTTGGCCTCGTCCTGGAAGGGGCCGTCGTTGCCGTCGCTCATGCCGTAGACGTCGAGGCAGAGGATCTCGCCGCGGTTGGTGACGAGGTAGCCGTATTTCCCGTCGACCACGAGGGAGGAGCAAATGCCGAGATACTCCCAGTCGGAGACCTTGCCGGCGTCGAGTTTCGGAGCGGCGAATTGCCACAGCAGCTCGCCGCTTTCCTCGTCGAAGCACATCACGATGCCCATGTCGCCGGTGACCGACTCCAGTCTGGGCTCCTCGTTGTTCGTTCCGACGAAGACCCGACCGTCCTTGACGGTGGCTGTGCCGTACGCCTGCGAACCCATTTCGGCGACCCACTTGAGATGCTTGGCGTTTTCCGCCTCGCCTTCTTCGTTGAGTTCACCCGCCGTGAAATCCGTGGGAACGCCGGTGGCCGGCGACATCATGTTGTTCGTGCTGTCGCGCCCCCACTCCGGCCATTCGCCGCCGCCCGGAACGCTCTCGGCCGATTCGGGCGCGGGCGTGGGACGGGTTTCCTCCTCGGCAGGCTCGGTGCTTTCTTTTTCCCCGCACGCCGTAAAAAATACGCCGAGCGACAGGAGGCACAGCAGGTAGGTGAATTGCTTGATCATGGGTTTTTTCTAGGACTCGGGTTTGATTGAATAAGATGACCAGACTCGTCTGTGTCAGTCGTTCGGCGTCACGGAAATGTTGTCGACGAAGACGCTTTTCTGGCTCTGCGGCGCAAAGCCGAACAGACCGGGAGCGCCTTTCTCGTGGGCATTCGCGTGTTCCACCTCGATGGTCCACGCATCCGGCTCCGCCTCGCCTTTTTTCCAGGCCTTGCCGCGGATCACGCCGGAGCCGTCGTCGGCGACGTCCACTCGGGTTTTGAGAGTGTACCATTGGTTGGCCGAGATGGGGAAAGGAGCCGATTCCTTGACTCGCTCGTGGTTCGAACTCACTTCGATGATGTTCGCGTTGCCTCCCAGCGCGATGATGTAGCGCTGGTTGATGAGACCGACGACCGATTTGATGCGGCGGTTGCCGTCCGTCATGACGTCCGCCTGCATCGTGTAGTTCTTCAGGTCGGGATGACCGATGAAGGAGAGCGAACGCTGAAACAACACGCGGTCGAGCGTTTTGGCGAGAACCTTGTCTCCCTTGAGCTCGCGAACCTCCCACTTGAGGCGCGCGCCGATCCACGGCAGCGGCGGAAAAGCGAATCCGCTGTCGCCGATCTCGAACGTTTCGAAATCCTCCTCGTAAGGCAGATCCGAAATCACGCGGCCGCGGACGATTCCCGTCAGTCCGTCGACCTCCCCTTTCCAGGCCCCTGCGGACAGTTCGGCGTCGTCCGCCGCCGAGATGGTGTTTCCCTCGAAGGAAGCGTCCATCTCCGCCTTCACTTTCGCCGTGGGGGGGATGAAGGTGTTCCACTCGGCCGTTCCGGCTTCACCGACCGGCAAACCGTTGGCGTCGGCCTTGACCAGCTGGATTTCCGCCGAGTCTCCGCCCTCGAGCAGCACGTCGGTGGGAACCGTCAGAAGCTTGGAGGGCTCTCCGGCTTCCGGCGTTTCCTCGGCGGGAGCCTCCTCCCGGGTGATGCCGCTGTTCTTGATCTCGAAGGCGTAGAGTTTCTCCGTGGTGTGGACGTAAACGCGACCGTTGGCGATGGACGGCGAGCCGATGCAGTTCCCGTCCAACTCCAGTTCATGGACGACCTCGGGTTCTTCTCCGCTCACGTCGATCACGTAGAATTCTCCCGGATACATGGCCACGTACAACTTTCCGTCGGCATAGGCGGGACTGGCGTGCAACTGCTCGTTGGCGAGCTTTTTCTTCCACAGGATCTCGCCGCTCTTGGCGTCGACGCAGAAAAGGCTTCCCGTCTTGACGATCTGATAGACCATGTCGTCGACGAGAATCGGCGAACTGGTGAACATTTCCAGGGGGTTGCGCCACGCCTCCGCGGAGTCCGGCAATCTCGGGGCGCCGCCCTGGTCCGGATCCACTTCGCCGCCGGGGTTGTCGTAGTCTTCCGGCAGATTGATGGCGAACATGCGTCCAATGGCGGTGGTGTCGAGATTCTCCTTGCCGTGGATGCAGATCAGCTTGTCTTCGTAGATCAAGGGCGAGCTGTTCACGCCGCCCTTCGAGATCTGATGACGCCATAGCGGCGTGCCGTCGGCGACGTTCACGCAAACGATGTTTCCGTCCCCGGTTCCGGCGTAGAAAACCCTCTTGCCGTTGCGCGTTTCCACGAAGGGAGTGCTCATGGAACTGTCTTTCAGGAAGGGAGCTCCCACGCCGGGCGTGGAAGACCAGATCAGATCTCCATTCTTCTTGTCGAACCCGAAGAAACGATCGCGGGCCGGACCGTCCGCCCCCCAGTAGCTGGTCACGCCCCGGATGATAACGATATCCCCGTCGATTACGGGGGCCCCGGCGCGTCCGTTGGGGAAGGTCAAACGGCCGAAACGCTCCATCATGGAATGCTCCCACAGGAGATCGCCCTCTTTCGAATAACAGCTCACCAACCCGTATGTCGTCGCAACGACGACGTTCTCGGTTTCCGGATCGACCGCCACCGCGCCGATCGAATAGCGATTGTAGATCGTGTCGGACAGAAAATCGGCCGTGGCTCTCTCCCAGATGACGTCGCCCGTCTTCTCGTCGCGCGTCTGAACCACTTCCTCGAGATCGGGTCCCTCTCCTCGGTATCCCCAGGAGTAGAGGCGACCGTTGAAAACGACCGGCGTCCCCTGCCCCGCGATGTCGTCGGTCCAGACCGGGGTCTCGTTGAACTCGTAGTCTTCGTAGCTCTCCAGGCTGACTCCCGTTTGAAGAGGCCCCCGCCAGGAATGCCAGTTTCCCTGGTCTCGATCGGCGTCCTGCGCGGTGGCGAATGCGCCCGCGACGGCGAGCAGACTGAGAATTCGAATCGGGGCTTTCATAAAGAGGCTTGTCGGAAATGCGAAAGTGTTCAACAATCGAAAGGATAGAAGGGGCAAAATTCGCTGGCAAAAAGAATTTGAGAATTAATCGCGTAGATAAGCGCTCCTAATGGGGCAGTTTTCCCTCGACAGGGACCTACCGTCAATCCGCCCTTTCGAACATCAAGCGATTAGGCGACCTTATTTCCGCGACGAAGCTTCGAACGCGGCGACGATTGCGAGTCACAAATCACGAGCGGAGACGTCAAATAGAGCAGACGGATGTCGATCGTACCAATCAACAAGGGAGAAGATGCCCAGGACCCCGATCCGAAGCGTCCGGAGGATTTTTCCGCTCTCGTCAAATTGCACCACCGGGACCTTCTGGTCTACGGGCAAGCCTTGACGAGGGACGCCGCGACGGCGAGAGACATCGTCCAAGAGGCGTTCATCGTCGCCTACGAGAAAATTCACACCTTCGACGTCACCCGGGACTTTGCCACGTGGATGCGCGGCATCGTGCGCAACAAGTGGCGCGAATGGCTCCGCAAGAACCGCAAATACGACCTCAGCGACAACGAGCTGGCGCGGATCGACGCGGACATGGCCGCCTGGCAGGCTAACCGCGCCGCGGGACGCAGCCCGGTTTTCCATGCTCTGGAGGATTGCATGGAGCAACTGCCGGACAGCTTGAAGGAAACGGTGCACGCCTTCTACTACGAGGGGCGGACCGGCGACGAGGTGTCCGAAGTGCTCGGAATCGCCCCGGCCGCGGTGCGCAAGCGTCTCCAACGAGCCCGAACTCTGCTGAAGCAATGCCTCGACCGAAAGCTCGAGCCAACCGATCCCTCGCCAGAAAACTCATGAACCGCGTTTCCGACCAAGACCATTCCGCAGCCCCCGGCGAACGCTTCGTCGACGCCGCCCTCCGCGAGCACGCGCGGAACGGTGGGTCCGACCACGACGACGAACTCGTCCACCGCATTCTCCTGGAAACCGTGAACCGTCCGTCCAGACCGATTCCCGCCCGGCCGGACTCGCTCGACTGGAAGTCCGTCGCGATCGGATCAACCGCCGTCGCCGCGCTGGTCGCGTTGACCGTGGTGGTCCTCTCGAATTTCTCATTCCGCAGCGAACGCGCGTCCAACGAATTTCATTTCGTGGTCCGCCTCGTCGACACGGACGACGTCGCCGCGGAAAACGGCGAAGCCGGCGCCGCTCCCCCGTCGGTCCGACCGCGGCGATTCGAGGAACCGATCGACCTCGTCGCGTCGACTCTGGAACTCGACACTCTCGAGTCCTCCGCAGCGAACGATTTTCAGGTCGTCACCGCGTTCGGCCCCTCCGTCGACCCGTTTCGCGCCCGCGAAGTCCGGCACGATCGGTTCCGGATCACCGCCGACCGCGTCGACGAACCCGAGAATCGCATGGTCTATTCCGGCAACGTGATCGTGGAGCATGCCGATTTCCGCATCGAAGCCGACACGGTCACCGTCACCCGCCCGGATTCGCGGTCGGGGTCCTCCGGCTCGGCGAGCGCGGCCCGGGGATGGACCGCGACAGGCGTGCGGATCGAGCAGGCGTCCCGGAAGCGCGCCGCCAGTGCCGACCGGCTGGAGTTCGACCCCGCCTCCGGCGCTTTCCGATTGACCGGTCTCGGCAGTTTCACGACCGAGGAGGGCGATCGGCGGCGGTTTTCGTCGGAGGACCGCCTCGTTTTGACGCGGGAGCACTACGAGTTGGTGAGCGCTCCGACCATCAAATACGCGAACCCCCGACCCCGTTCGCCGAAATAGAGGGCCCTTCGCGTTCGCAGCTCGGGCCGCCGACCTTCCTCCGCTCTTGATCCACATGCCGGCAAGGTGTTTGCTGGAAGTTTCCTCGTCCTCCCATGAGCCGTTCCATCCGCATCCGCGTTGCCGCCGTCGTTCTCTTCCTGGGAATCGCCCTCGGCGCTTTCGGGGCGCACGGACTGGAGGGCCGCCTCGAAGAAACCGGGCGTCTCGACAACTGGGAAACCGCGACCCTCTACCATCTCCTCCACGGCTTGGCCCTTTTCGTCGTGGCGACCACCGCTCCGCGAGCGCTCGGATACTATTGGTTCCTCGGGGGGATCGTCCTCTTCTCCGGGAGCCTCTACGCTCTGGCCTTGTCGGACTTCGCCACGCTTGGCGCCGTCACCCCACTGGGCGGCGTTTCCTTTCTCGTTGGCTGGGGACGCTGGATTTTCTCTTCGAAAGGATCGCTCGCAGTTTCATGATCCGGAAATTCGATTCCTACGAAAGGGCCGCCATGTTCGTGGAGGAGAAACGGGCGGAAGGGTTCCGCGCCGAGATCGTCAACGAGAGCGTCGGCTTCCTCTGGGGTTCCAGAACGGTAGGCGGCTTCCGCGTCGAGGTCGCCGACGAGCCGGGCGGACTCGAGGAGCCGCCGCCGCAACCGGACGGGATCTTCATCCGACTCGCCCGCGCGATCGTCCTGGTTGTTCTCGCCGTCGGCGTGGTGGCGGCGATCGTCAGCGCCATTTCCGCTCTCGGAGCGACCATTGACTTGGCCATCGGCATCGCGATCGTGGCCGTCATCAGCCTGGGCGGAGGCTATCTCATCTTTCGCCGAGGCTTTCCATCCGACTGATCCCGACACATGATCTCCACCATTCCCCGCATGAAAACCATCGCCCTCTTGCTTTTCGCCCTCTCCGCGATCCTTCGACCGGTGTCCGGCGCCGACGAGCCCGCCTTCTTCGAATTGCGGACCTACCACGCCCATGAAGGCAAGCTCGACGAACTTCACGCCAGATTCCGCGACCACACCCTCGCCCTCTTCGAAAAACACGGCATGACCAACGTCGCCTACTGGGTCCCCCCCGAAAACGAAGACCAGGTGCTGATCTACCTTCTCGGCTACCTCGATCGGGAAGCCCGGGAGGAGGCATGGCAAACCTTCCGGGACGATCCCGAGTGGAAGGAAGTCTTCCGGAAGTCCACCGCCGAGGGGAAGCTCGTCGAAAAAGTCGACAGTGTCTTTCTCACCCTGACCGACTATTCGCCTCCTCTCCCCGGCCCCACGCCAGGCGAGCCGCGGCTCTTCGAGATGCGCCGCTACACCGCCAACCCCGGAAAATTGGACGACCTGGACGCCCGATTCCGCGATCACACGATCAAGCTGTTCGAAAAGCACGACATCGCCAACCTGCCCTATTTCCACCTGGCCGAGAACGAGAAAAAGAGCGACGCCACCCTGCTCTATTTCCTCGCCCACGAATCGAAGGATGCGCGGGATGCCGCGTTCAAAGCGTTCTCCGAAGATCCCGTCTGGACGGCGGCGCGGCAGGCGTCGGAAGAGAACGGGAAATTGCTCGTCGAAGGCGGCGTCGAATCGACGCTTCTCGAACCCACCGACTACTCCCCGCTGAAGTAGCCGTGCCCCCGGGCCGGAGCCGTTTTCCGCCGAGTCGCCGGCACCCCTCGATATTTCGTGGCGTCCATTGCTTCGTCGCGATGCCTGGCACCGGTTTCAGCAATCGCGCCAATTTTACCGTTTTCATTTTCGGGCCGACTTGTTAGTTTCCGCCTCCTAGAAAAACGCCCCCCATGAGCAACAACATCGAATCGTTTCAGAAAGAAGACCGCAGTTTCCCGCCCCCTTCCGAGTTTGCAGCGTCCGCTCGCGTCAAGTCGGCGGAGGAATACGAAGCCATCCGCAAGCGCTCGACCGAAGACCCCGAGGGCTGGTGGAGCGAACAGGCTTCCGAGTTGAAATGGCAGCAGCCTTGGGAAACGGTGCTGGACTGGTCGAACCCGCCGTTCGCGAAGTGGTTCGTCGGCGGAAAACTCAACGCGGCGGAAAATTGCCTCGATCGCCATGTCGAGGAAGGCAACGGCGATCGGGTCGCGATCCATTGGGTCGGAGAGCCGGGCGACAAGCGGGACGTGACTTATTCCGAACTGCTCCGGGACACCTGCCGTTTCGCCAACGCACTCAAGGCGAAGGGCGTGGGGCCGGGAGACCGCGTGCTCGTCTACATGCCGATGGTTCCGGAAGCGGCCGTGGCCATGCTCGCCTGCGCCCGAATCGGAGCGGTGCATTCGGTCGTTTTCGGTGGATTCTCGGCTCAGTCCATCAAGGATCGTCTCGAGGATTCGGAGGCCACGGCCGTCGTCACTGCCGACGGCGGCTGGCGGCGCGGCCGCGTCGTCCCTCTCAAGGCGAGCGTCGACGCGGCGCTGGAAAGCTACGAGAACGTGAAAACGGTTTTCGTTCTGAAGCGTTGCGAGAACGAGGTGGAAATGCACGACGGCCGCGACGTCTGGTGGCACGACGCGGTGGCGGACACCTCGGGCGATTGCCCTGCGGAGGGCTTCGACGCGGAGCACCCGCTGTTCATTCTCTACACTTCCGGATCCACCGGGAAGCCGAAGGGCATTCTTCACACCACCGGCGGGTATCTCACCGGGACGGCCACGACGTTCAAATTCATTTTCGACCATCGCGCCGAGGATGTCTACTGGTGTACCGCCGACGTCGGCTGGATCACCGGTCACAGCTATATCGTCTACGGCCCCATGGCCAACGGCGCCACCCAGGTGATGTACGAGGGCTCCCCCAACTTCCCCGACTGGGACCGGTTCTGGCAAATCGTCGAGGATTACAAGGTGAGCGTCTTCTACACCGCGCCGACGGCGATCCGGGCGTTCATCAAGGCGGGCGACGCGCTTGTGGAAAAGCACGACCTCAGTTCGCTGCGGCTCCTCGGCACCGTCGGCGAGCCGATCAATCCGCAAGCCTGGATGTGGTACCACGAGAAAATCGGCGGCGGCAGGTGTCCCATCGTCGACACGTGGTGGCAGACCGAAACCGGGGCGATCATGATCTCGCCCCTCCCCGGCGCGATTCCCACGAAGCCGGGAACGGCTACGCGGCCCTTCTTCGGCGTGGACATCGCCATTCTGGACGAGGCCGGCGAGGAATGCGGCCCGAACGAAGGCGGCAAGCTGGTGATCCGCAAGCCGTGGCCGAGCATGCTGCGGACGATCTACAAGGATCCCGAGCGCTTCAAGGAGACCTACTGGAGCGAGTACGAAGGCTTGTACGTCGCGGGCGACGGCGCCCGCACCGACGAGGACGGCAATTTCTGGATCGTGGGCCGCCTCGACGACGTGCTCAACGTGTCGGGACACCGGCTCGGCACCGCCGAAGTGGAGAGCGCGCTCGTCTCCCACCCCGCCGTGGCGGAAGCGGCCGTGGTGGGACGTCCCCACGACATCAAGGGACAGGCCGTCGTCGCCTACGTGACCCTCAAACAGGATGCGGAACCCGGCGACGAACTCGCGGCGGAACTTCGGAACCACGTGGGCCAGCAGATTGGCGCGATCGCCAAGCCCGACGATATTCGCTTCGCGCAGGCTCTGCCCAAGACACGGAGCGGTAAAATCATGCGTCGCGTGCTCAAGGAGATCGTCGCCGGCGGCGAAGTCCAGGGAGATACCTCAACCCTGGAAGACTTCAGCGTCGTAGCCAATCTACAGAAGGGCGATTGATCGCCACCGGCGTTGAACATTCGCTCGTAAAACCCCGTTGGAAGCTCGTAAAACCCCGTTGGAAAACGCGATTCCTCCACTTGACGGAACGGCTCCGCCCCCCTAGATTTCCGCCTTTCCCGAAACCGGAGCCCAGCGCTCCCGATCCCGAATATTTCTCAACCCTGCAAAAAACCACCTAGTAAAAGATGCCAGAAGTCGAACTGAAAAAAGGCGAGCCGATCGATCGTGCTCTCAAGCGCCTCAAAGGAAAAATGGAGAGCGAAGGGATCATCGAAGAGATGCGACGACTGCGCGCTTTTGAAACGCCGGCTCAGAAAACCAAGCGCAAGGCCCGCGCCAATGCCAAGCGCAATCGGGGAAACCGCTTCCGCTTCACGCTGAAGGACACGTCTCCGCAGGACGAGTAGTCGAAAGATCCCGAAGGAATTCAGACGGAGAAAGCTGCCACCAAGGCGGTTTTTTTTGTGCCCCGGCGGATCAGACAATCGGAGCGATCGGCTGGGTGGGGTCGACGGGAGGGCGAGCTTTACCGGCGAGCTGCCCCGAGGCGGGACCGTCTTCGTCCGGTGACAGCAGTTCGTCGACCGCCTCCGGAGTGTCGCCGCCGGCTTGAGTTGTTCCCGCGGCGCTTTCCTCCGCAACCCGACCGGCGACCAGCCCCATCCGATAGTCCTTGAGGAAGGAGCGGGCCGCCCGGGCGACGAGATCGACATCCTCGGGGATGCGATGGATCACGACGAGCCGGTAGCGCTCGTTCATGACGAGGACGAGGTTTCCCCCGTCGTACCCGAACGCGAGCTGATCCGGGTTCCGGTTCTCCTCCTCGAAATAATACGAGATGTCGTCGAGCGTCACGGCGAGGTCCGCTAGGTTGTCGACGGCGACGTCCGCTTCGCTGAAGAGAATTTCGTCCCCCAGCGAGAAAACGACGCCGCACACGGACCGGAACTTCCGAAGCGCCTCGAGATTGGAAGACAGGATCCGGGGGCTCATCGGTTCATGAAATCGCGAATCGAAGCGACGAAGTCCTGCATCGGAACGCGCTGGTTCACGATGGCGCCCGCGACTTCGGGATGGTTCGGATCCGAATCGGGATTGAAGCAGAAACCGGCGGTCTCTTCGTCTTCGTACGACACCGCGCAGGCCACGGCATTCATCCCGAGCTTTTCCCCGAGCAGAATCGCGCACTCTTGCAACACCATGAGGTTTTCGGCGAACAGGGCCGTGTCGTCGGCCCCCGTCTTGCCTTTCGCCTCGCCTCGGCAAGCCCGGAAAAAGCGCGTTCGCTTGTTCTCCAGCGCTTCGCGGAGCGCTTCGTTGGTCGTTTCGTCCGCCACAGACATTGTTGGGATTCGGGTCTCTGAAATAAAAACGGGAGCCTAGCAGATTCTGCCATCTTGTCGACCCTTTGTAGCTGTCGGATCCCGGATTGCCGTGTAGGCTGGAACCGAATGACCTGGGCGAGCAAAATCAGCTTGGTGCGACTTCTTCTGATTCCCGTGTTCGTCCTGTTTGCGGTTTGGTACGGCGACAGCATCACCCGGGGCGCCGAAGACATTCGCTACAGATTTCTCGCCCTGGCCGTGTTCGCCGTCGCCTCGCTCACGGACCTCCTCGACGGGTACGTGGCGCGCAGATTCAACCAGTGCAGCCGCCTGGGCCGGATCCTCGACCCGGCGGCGGACAAACTGCTGGTCCTGACCGCCTTGGTCACGCTGAGCGTCACGAACTGGCACGCGGGACTCCCCTTGTGGTTCGCGGTTCTGGTGATTGTCCGCGACATCGTCATCGTAACCGGAGTCATCGTTATCCGTAGCCTCACGGGCCGCCTCTTGGTGCAGCCATCGATCACGGGGAAAACCTGCACATTTCTACAGTTGTGTTGCGTCTGCTGGGTTTTGCTCGACTTTTGGAGCGTCGAGACCCGCCACCCGATCCTGGACATCCTCATCTGGTCCGCCGGCGGTTTCACGGTGCTTTCCGGATGGCGTTACGTTGTTTACGGAATTCGCCAAGCGAGAAGCCTCGACGAGCAGACCAGCCAACTACCCGATGCCCAGTAGCCGAAAGCCTCATGTCGCCATTGTCGGCCGTCCCAACGTCGGCAAGTCGGCGATTTTCAACCGTCTCGCCGGACGCCGCATCGCCATCGTTCACGACGAACCGGGCGTGACCCGCGACCGCATCGCCACGGAATGCAGCAAAGCCCGAATCCCCTTCGAACTGACCGACACCGGCGGCATCGGTTCGGTGCTGGACGACGGTTTCGCGGCCCAAGTCCGGGCCGAGGCCGACATAGCAATCCACGCGGCCGACCTCATTCTCTTCGTCGTCGACGCCCGGGAAGGCGTCCATCCCATCGATCAGGAGCTGGCCCTCGTGCTCAGGCAAAGCGCCGCGCCCGTGATTCTGCTGGCGAACAAGGTGGATACCGCCAAGACCGACGCGGACGCGGCCGAGTTCGCCTCTCTCGGCTTCGACCGGCAGCTCGACGTCTCCGCGGCGCACGGACGAAACTTCGACGCCTTGAGCGACGCCATCTACCGGGAACTCATGGCGCGCGGGAACAGACGGGAAAAGAGCGTGGACGAGAGCGAAAGCCCTGAACCGGCCGCCGTGAAGATCGCCATCGTGGGACGGCCCAACGTAGGCAAGTCGTCGCTGCTAAACGCGATTCTCGACGACGAGCGAAGCATCGTTTCGGACGTGGCGGGAACGACCCGGGACGCGGTCGACGTTTCATACCGACGCGATGGCGAAAACTATCTCCTCATCGACACGGCGGGCATTCGAAAGCGAACGAGTCGGGATACCTCGGTGGAGGTGTTTTCCGTGATGCGTTCGGAAAAATCGATCAGCCGCGCCGATCTGAGTCTCCTCGTCATCGACGCGTCTTCCGGCGTGGTGTCCCAGGATCGTCGCATCGCCAAACTGGTGATCGAGGCGAACAAGCCCTGCATCGTTCTGCTGAACAAATTCGACCTCTATCATCCCGAGGCGAGGTTCCAGGACAGGATCGATCAGTTCCGGGAGGAACTCGGAGACGACTTGTTCTTCCTGCCCTATGCGCCGAAGGTCGCCACTTCGGCCAAGAACAAGCAGTATATCGGCAAAATCTTCGAAGCGGTCCAGGAGGTCGTGAAGACAGCGCGAGAACCCGTCTCGACCGGAGTGCTCAACCGCCTTCTGCAGCAATCCATCGAGCGGAATCCCCCGCCGGTGCGCCACGGCAAGCGGCTGAAACTGCTCTACGCGACTCAGAGGCGCGAAGACCGCCCCCAGCTCGTTCCGGTGCCGGAATACTTGCTCTTCGTGAACCACGCCAATCTGATGACCCGGACCTACGAACGGTTTCTGGAGAACCAGATACGAAAGCAGTTTCCCATGGAGGGGCTGCCTTTCGTGTTTCGGGTCCGGTCGCGAACCGGTCGGCGGGACAGGTCGGGCGAATAGCCTTCGTCAGCGGGAGCGGATGTCCTCGATTTCCTCCGGAGAGGCGGGCAGGACGTTCATCTTGGCGTTTTCGGGGATCTCAACCTCGGGATTTTCCTCGTAGAGATAGGACTCCATGATCATGTAGACCTTGCCGCGGCTGTTCGGCCGGAAGGTTCTGGCGCCGAGTTTCCTTGTGATCTTGATGGGGTCTTCTCCCGTCTCGACCTCCAGGACGAACTGCTGCTGTCCGGTGAGACCGAAAGTCGGATCGACCTTGCGCATTTCGTTCTGGATCTCGACCAAGGGGCGAAACAGCTCCTGGTAGGATACTTTTCCGTCCACGATCTTCGGAGGCGACACCTTCGGGACTTCGAGGTCGACGAAAATATTGAGGGAGCCCCGGGGCTGATTGGCGACGAGATCGGGATTGGCCTCGAGCAGATCCTCGCGGTTCGGCACCTCCACGAACCCGTCGTTGTCCACCACCAGGACGAGAGGGCCGTCATCCAGATCCAGAAACAGTTCGATGTCCTCCGATTCCACCGCCGCGTTGCGGCTCTGGATGCGCAGCTTGTAACTGTCGGCCTCGGGCGGGTTCCGCTTGTCGCTCTGCGCGATCTTGATCAATTGGCGGTAGGGAAGGCGCGCCAGGTTCGCCAAATTGAGCGGACGACCGGACAAGGTCTCCGGGGTAGCGGGGTCGTCCTGCGCGCGACTCGAAGGCGCAATGGCGAGCCCGATCGAGCAAACGGTAATAAACACTGGCAGGTTTTTCATGACTTGGGTATGGGTATCGGATAAGAATATTGGAAAGGTGCAGGCAGCGCAATTCAAGTTTCGCCCTCGGCCCGCTTTTCCCAGAAGAGCCGGATCCCGTCCGCGCACATCTCCGCGCCGTTGACCGCTTCCAGGATTTCCCAGTCGTTCCGGGAGCACTCGTGCCGGAAGGCCTGTTCCAGATTGAACGCCTGATAGGCCACCCTCAGCGATTCGGCGTCCATCCCCTCCTGAAGTCGCTGCTTCACGAAGGTCGCATTGAGCTCGACCGCGTCTCGATAGGAACTCAGGTGCGAGCCCACGTCGGAAACCTCCCCGAAGTGGGTCAGGAAAAGTTCGTGAAATCCTCGCCGCGCCAGCTTGTCGATACTGGCCAGCGTGTGTTCCAAGTGAAAGCTAGGCGGCGCCGACGCGACAGAGATGAACCCGCTCGGTCCGACGGCGACTCCGGCCGCGTCCCCGGCGAAGCAAACGTCTCCGACGGCGTAGGCGTGATGATGGAAAGCATGGCCGGGCGTGTCGACGGCCTCGATCTCCAGGCCGGCCACCGACACGATTTCAGCATCGCCGACGACGGTCAGCAGCCCCTCGGGAACGGGCGCCATTCCGCCCCACAGGCGCTCGAACCGATCGCCGTAGACTTGCTTCGCACTGCCGACCAGGCGTTCCGGGTCGAGGAGGTGCCGAGCCCCTTTGGGATGGACGAAAACGGGAACCCCCTCGGCGGCCAACTTTCCCGCAGCGCCCGCGTGGTCGAGATGAACATGGGTCACGAAAAGGCCGGCTAGGTCTCCCGCCCCGACACCGTGCTCGCCGAGCCCGGAAACGAGAGCCTCGAACGTGCTTTCCGGTCCGGATTCGATCAGGACGTGTCCCCCGGGCCCCTCGACCAGGAAAGCGCCGATCGCGCCGCCACGCCCCTCGAACTTCAAATCGATCGTGTGAACCAGCATTCCCGGCAAGGTGCGACAAAACCCGCCCTTTAGCCAACTCAAACTTGCTGGATCGGAAGGCCATGCCTAGATTGGCGCCACATGAGCTCAGAAACGGTATCCGATATTCCAGTTGAACACGATGACCCCGTGAATACCCGGATCCTTTCCGTTTCCGAAGATCTCGTGAAGGGCTTTCGCAGCGATCCTTTCCAGCACATCGCCGAAAAGTCCGGGGTGGAGCTGGATCTGGTTCTCATCCGGATTCGGGCCATGCTCGAAGCCGGAGTCATTCGCCGGGTGCGGCAAACCCTTCTCGCCACGAAGCTCGCCCACGGTGCCTTGTGCGCCTGGAAGGTCGACCCCGAAAAGCTCGACGCCACCTTCGATTTCATGTTCCGAGAAGATCCGTTCAGTGGCCATGTCGTGACGAGATCGACGGACCGGGACATCTCCGGAAGCGACTACAGGCTCTGGACCACCCTGAAGGTGCCGCAGGGCGAATCCCTCGAGGAGCACGCCGAGGTCCTTCGGCGACTGACCGGAGCCCGTGAATTCGTCCTCATGCCCGCCAAGGGGATTTTCGCTCTGGGCGTCGGCCATGTTCGCCGCAAATCCATGGAGCCGGGAGCGAAGTCCGACGAACCAGCCGAAATGGCCACCACGACTACCGTGGAACTCGAGGAAAAGGAGTGGGAAGTGCTGCTGGCCATCAAGGGTGAACTGGAGCCTCACGAAATTTGCGAGGACCCCTGGAGAGCACGGGCCGAAAAAATCGGGATGGATCGAGAGTCCTTCATTGCGATCGCGAAACGCCTTGATGAAAAGAAAGTTATAGGTCGTTTTTCCACTTTTCTAGAGCACGTGAAGCCCAGCCAAATGGGGCAGCGAGTAACTCGGTTCAACGCCTTGTTCCACTGGAAGGTCCCCGAAGGGCGGCAGCAGGAAGCCGGGTCCGAGGTCGGGCGGCATCACATCATGACCCATTGCTACTGGCGCGAGGGAGGCCCGCAGTTCGGGGGCGTGAACATCATGGGCGTCGTGCACGGAACCGACCGGGACAAGGTTCTCGAGCACAAGGCCGCGATCGACGCCCATCTCGAGTCGGTGGGGATTCCCGTCGAGTACACGAACGTTTTCTGGGGCGGGCGCAGCGAGATCAAACCTTCGGAAATCGCACCGGCGGTCTACCGCGAATTCCACGAGCGCTGGGAAGACGCCGATCCGGTCATCTGATTTCGCCGATGAATGTTCGAGACGTCGCCAAA
Source organism: Verrucomicrobiales bacterium (assembly GCA_040905585.1). GTDB lineage: Bacteria > Verrucomicrobiota > Verrucomicrobiia > Verrucomicrobiales > DEV007 > Arctic95D-9. The sequence continues at coordinate 51,920 of JBBDRG010000057.1, read as the reverse complement.
CTCGCCCGCATCGACCTGACGGACGAGGAAGCCGCCAGATACCAGAAGCAGATGGACGAAATCCTGGAATACGTGGAGCAACTCGAACAGATCGACGTCGAGGGCGTCGAGCCGACCGCCCACGCCGGAGCCGTCTTCGACGTCGTCAGGGAAGACGTCGCCACGGATACCAGCCTGCCCCTCGAAGCCGTGCTGGGGAATGCTCCGGCGGTGGCATTGGATCAGATCAAGATGCCCAAGGTAATCGACTGATCGGCCCCGACTCGAACGACGATCCCACCCCTTCCCCGCTGTCTTGAACGCCGCCGACTTCACCATTTCAGAGCTCCGGACTGCCTACGCCTCGGGGGACCTGACTCCGGCAGAAGCGCTTCGCTCCATAGCGGCATCGATCGACGCGAACGACTCGGAAGTGGGCGGCTATCTTTCGTACGACCTGGACCGGGCGCTCGGAGAGGCTGAATCATGCGACCTGTCGCTACCTCTCGGTGGCGTTCCGATCGCGATCAAGGACTTGATCAGTGTCGAGGGCCATCCGTGTTCCTGCGCATCCAAGATGCTCCATGGCAAATACACGGCGCCCTACGACGCCACCGTCATCCGAAAACTCCGCGAGGCCGGCGCGATCCCCTTCGGCCGCACGAACATGGACGAGTTCGCGATGGGCTCGTCCAACGAGAATTCCGGCATCAAGCCCTGTCGCAATCCGCACGACACCGGCCGAATCCCTGGAGGCTCCTCCGGCGGCTCCGCCGTGGTGGTCGCCTCGAACACGGCCGTGGCGTCGCTCGGCACGGACACCGGCGGGTCGATCCGTCAGCCTGCCGGCCACTGCGGGGTGGTCGGCTTGAAGCCAACCTACGGCCGAGTATCGCGATTCGGGCTGGTCGCCTTCGCCTCGTCCCTGGACCAGGCCGGCCCCATGACCAAGACGGTCGGGGATGCCGCCACTCTGCTTCAAGTCATCGCCGGCCGCTGCGATCGCGATTCCACCTGTCTTCCCGACCCCGTGCCGGATTATCCGTCGATGATCGACGGCGACATCAAGGGATTGAAAGTCGGTTTGCCGAAAGAATATTTCGGCGAAGGGCTCGATCCCGAGGTCAAGACCCAAGTGGAAAATGCGATCGGGAAGCTGAGCGATCTCGGAGCCGTCCCCGTCGAGATTTCTCTTCCGAACAACGAGCGAGCCGTGGCGACCTATTACATTGTCGCTACCGCGGAGGCCTCGGCGAACCTGGCGCGTTTCGACGGAGTCCGCTACGGGCGCCGCGCCGAGGCCGACAACCTGATGGACGTTTACACCCGGTCGCGCGCGGAAGGACTCGGCGACGAAGTGAAGCGTCGCATCATCCTCGGCACCTACGTGTTGAGTTCCGGCTACTACGACGCCTACTATCTGCGGGCCCAGAAAGTCCGGACGCTCATTCGAAGAGACTTCCAAGCCGCGTTCGAGCAGGTCGACGTGATTGCCTCCCCCGTGTCCCCCACCCCCGCCTTCAAGGCCGGCGAGCGCCTCAGCGATCCGCTCTCGATGTATCTCGCCGACATTTACACGCTCTCGGCGAACTTGGCCGGCATCTGCGGAATATCGGTTCCCTGCGGCACCGTCCCGGCCGGGGACAAGTCGTTGCCCGTCGGCTTGCAGTTGCTCGGCAAACCGATGGGCGAGTCCGATATTCTCAGAGTGGCCCACGCCTTCGAACAAGCCTCGAAGAGCTAGCCGACCAGACGGCGGGCGGTCCTCTGCTGGCCACTAATGCTGGATCACGGCGAGGTCGCCCACCTCGAGTTTACCGAAGAGATGGCGGGCCGCGTTGTGAGGGACTCGAATGCAGCCGTGCGAAGCCGGGTAATTGGGAACGTATCCCTCATGAAGGCCGAAGGCGGAGAAACTGAAACGCTGAAAATACGGCATGCTGGAGCCGTAGATCGACGAGTTGTGGTGCCGGTGCCGGTCGCTGATGACGTATTCGCCCGTCGGGGTGCCGTAGCCGGATTTTCCGGTCGAACATCGGGTCGAGTACGTGGCCACGCCGTTCTCGTAGAGCGTGGCGCGCTGGCTCGATATATCGATGACCACCTTGCGCGGCTGGGTACGGGGCACCCCGCCCAAAAGCGCGATTTGCTGCATTCTTGCATCCTTGTACCACGATCCTATCACCGCCGCCATCAGGTAGCGGGGCGTGTAGGCGCGTCCGTTCGCTCCCGCGTCCATGAGAATCTGGGCGATCTCGTGGTTTCGCTGGGCCGCCGCCATCATGATCGGGGTGATTCGCCGATCGACCTGCAGGTGATAGCTAAAGGTCGTGCTGTCGAAATGCTCCCGAAAGTCGGTAGAGGCCGGAGAGCGCTCCTGGGAGTTGGGATCGGCACCGGCCTGGAGCAGGGCCGCGACCGTGGCTTTCATCTGGTGGGCAATCGCCCAGCCGAGTAGAGTATGGCCGTCGCTGGCCTTGATTCCCTCGACTTCGGCGCCCCCCTCGAGGAGAGCGAGCGCGACAGCCTCGTCGCCTTCGCGAATCGATTTGGTCAGCCATGACTCGTTCTCGTCGTATTTCGCGTTCGGGTTGGCTCCTCCGTCGAGAAGGAGGCTGGCCGCCTTGTAGCGCCGGCGGGTCAGGCAGTAGTGCAGGGGCTCTTCGCCGTCCGGGCCCACCTGTCGTGGATCGGCGCCGGCATCTAGAATGAGACGGATCAAGTCGTCCTGCCCCGTCAGCAAGGCCGCCCAGAGGTTGTCGCCGATCTCCGCCCCCGCCGCCAGAAGGGTTCTCACCGCACCGGTGGCCCCGTCGTGAACCGCCTTGTCGAAAACGCGGTCGTCGGTACCGGGGACAGTGGATTCCGGGTCGATCCCCGCATGCAACAGCAAACTCATGAGCGGGTCGTCCCGCTTCTCGTACGACGCAGCCAACAGCGCGCCGCCGTCGAGGTCGGCGCCGGCCGCGATCAACTGGTGGGCGATCGCAACGTTGCCGTTGGCGACGGCGACGAGAAGGGGCGGATCGATTTCTTCGCCCGAAAACGAGGGCTTGGCTCCATGCCCCAGCAGGAGATCCACCATCTCGAGGTCTTCGTTACCGACCGCCGCGCGGAGGGGACTGTCCGCCGAGGCGGTGAGAATATCCACGGAGGCGTCGTGTGCGAGCAGTCTTCGGGTGGTTTCCAGATCGCCCGTCGAGACGACGTCGTAGATCAGAGGGAGCCCGGTGGTGCTGAAGACGTCCGTGGCGGCGCCTCGTTCCAGGAGGATTTCCTGCATCTCGGCGTCGCCCCGTTCCACGGCGAAGCTGAGGGCGGACATCGGCGCTCCGGTCGTTCGCCCCGTCTTGGCGTCGACGTCTGCGCCGTGATCGAGCAGGAGGTCGAACTTGCGGCGACTGCCTTCTTTCACCGCCTCGATCAACAGCGGCTTGCCTGAGAGACCTCGGACGTCGGGGTCGGCACCGGCCTTGACGAGTTGCCGCATCAAACCGAGGTCATCCAGATCGGCGGCGACCGCGAGGGCCGTCGTCGGTTGCGCGCTGCGGTATTCCATGTCGGCGTTTCCCCCCAGGAGATACTCGAACATCTCCCTGTCCCGACTCCTGACGGCGTCGACAAGGAAAGGCATGCCGGCTTCCTTGTCCACGTCCAAGTTGGCCCCGGCTTCGCGGAGACGGTCGGCCAGACTGAAATCGCGGTTCCGCAGCGCCAGAACGATCGGATTCTCCCGCTCGGGATTGGTCGTGACGTTGATCGTCTCGAGGACTTCCTCGCGTCCCATCAGGAAGTCGACGACCGGAGTCTCTCCCGACTGGATCGCAGCGAGCAGCGGCGTCCGGCCTCTCTCGTCTGGCTGACCGGGGCTGATCCCGGCCATTTCAAGATTTTCCAACACCTCGATCGCTCCTTCCCCGGCGGCTCGGATCGCACTTCCGGGAATGAGCTCGATCCCCCGCTCCGCGAGAAAGCGCATCGCCTTTCGCGTCGTCTCGTGGCGAAGGTAGTAGTCGGTAGCGATGGCCCCGGTTAGGAGGGAGAGCGTGAAAAGAGCGAGAAGAAGGGTACGGAACAGAAGCGAAGCGGTTTTCATTACTCTGGAGGATGCCCCGTCTCGGTCAGGGCGGATGCTGGAATCTTCGAATTCGTGCTTCGGCGAAAGAGTAGCACACCTCGCGCCGCCCGACACACGAAATTCCCGGCGCCGTCTTCTATTTTCGCAAAGAGATCTCCGCGCGGAAAAATCCGACCCTCAGGCTTCCGGATCGAGTTCCGGTTTGAAATCGGCGGCGTGGTAGGAACTCCTCACCAGCGGGCCCGACGCGACGTGCCGGAAGCCTTTCTCCAGAGCGATATCCCGGTACCGATCGAACACGTCCGGCTCGATGTATTCCACCACCGGCAGATGCTTGGGAGAGGGCCGAAGATACTGGCCCATCGTCAAGACGCTCACGTTGTGATCGCGAAGATCGTCCATCGCCCGGATGATCTCGTCTTCCTTCTCGCCGAGACCGAGCATGATGCCGCTCTTGGTCGCGCAGCGGCGGCCCATCTTCGCGGCCATTTCGCGGGCCGTCTTGAGAACGAGCAGCGACCGGCGATATTCCGCTTTCGAGCGGACCACGGGAGTGAGCCGTTCCACCGTCTCCAGGTTGTGGTTGAAGATCTCGGGGGCCGCTTCCATGACCACCCAGAGGGCGTCGTTCTTGCCGACGAAGTCCGGAACCAGAACTTCGACCACCGTGTCGGGATTGACCTCGCGGACCTTGTAGATGGTGTTGGCGAAATGGCAGGCGCCGCCGTCGGGAAGATCGTCGCGGGCGACGGCCGTGATCACGACGTGATTGAGTTTCATTCGCTTGACCGCCTGGGCGACACGGTCCGGCTCGTCGAGTTCGAGGGGGAGCGGCCGACGCGTGTCGACGGCGCAGAAGCCGCAGGCGCGGGTGCAGCGTTCGCCGGCGATCATGAAGGTCGCGGTCCCCTGCCCCCAACACTCCCATCGATTGGGGCATTGAGCCTCCTCGCAGACGGTGACCAGTTTCAGATCCTCGATCAGCCCCTTGGTGTCCCAAAAGACGGGATTGCTGGGAAGGCGCACCCGAATCCAGGGCGGCTTCTTCTCCCGGTGGAGTTGAGGATCGATTTTAACCGGCATAAAAGTTTGAAGGTTGGTTCTCTACGCGCCTATACGCTCGAATCGCGGCCGCTTCTCGGGAAAAAGCTCGAAAATGGCCGATTCCTCGGCCCGGCACACGCCGCGTTCCGTGATCAACCCAGTCACGAGGCGAGCGGGCGTCACGTCGAAGGCAAAGTTCGCCACCGGCGTGCCCTTGGCAACCAGATTCACCTCGGTTTCACCTGGCGCCCCGTTCGTATCGGCGACCACGCCCGATATGGCGGCGACTTCGCTTCCCTCCCGTTCTTCGACCGGAATGTCGGAAACGCCGTCGCGAACCGTCCAGTCGAAGGTCGACGACGGCAGCGCCACGTAGAAGGGAATCCCGTTGTCGTAGGCGGCCAGCGCCTTGAGATAGGTGCCAATCTTGTTGGCGACATCGCCCGTGTAGGTGGTGCGATCGGTACCCGTGACGACCATGTCGACCAGTCCGTGCTGCATCAGGTGACCTCCCGCGTTGTCCACCACCACCGTGTGGGGAACGCCGTGCTGACCGAGTTCCCACGAGGTGAGCCGGGCGCCTTGATTCCGCGGACGAGTTTCGTCGACCCACACGTGGACGGGGATGCCCGCGTCGTGGGCGGCGTACACGGGCGACGTGGCCGAGCCGTGGTCGACGAACGCCAGCCAACCCGCGTTGCAGTGCGTCAGAATATTCACCGGCGCGCCACCGCCTTTCTTGTCGAAAATCGACTCGATCAGCGGCAGTCCGTGCCCGCCGATCCTGCGGCACCATTCCGCATCCTCGTCGGCGACTTCCCCGGCGACTTCGCGCGCCTTCTCCACCTTGGTTCGAACGCCGGACACGCAGCCGGTGGCCGCGATCTGCCGTTGCACGGCCCAGGAAAGATTGATCGCCGTGGGCCGCGTCGCGCAGAGCCGCTCGCCGCACTCGGCGAACCGGCTCTGGAATTCGGAATCCGTGGTCGCGTCGGCGCATTCCCTCGCCGCGAGGAACATCCCGTGCGCCGCCGCGGCGCCGATGCATCCCGCGCCCCGCACCAGCATGTCGCGAATCGCGGTACATGCGTCCTCGGTGGTCCGGAGAGTGACGATTTCGAATGAAAAGGGCAACTTCCGCTGATCGATGATCGCCACCGATTCGGCGTCGTCCCCCATCCAGACGGTTCGGTAGGGTTGACCGTCGACGAGCATCCGTCAATCTAGCCGGTCCCGGCCCCGGAACGCAAGAGCGCGATATACCAGATCCACACCGCCGGTCCGAAAAAGATCCACATGAAAGCTCCCAGAGCGAGGTAGGGGCCGAACGGCAACGGGCGCGCCCATTCTTCGCGGATCACGAATTTTTGCAACAGCCCGATCACCGCTCCGATGATGGACGCGGCGAAGATGGTGAAGACCACGGCCTGCCAGCCCAGAAAGGCCCCTATCATGGCAATGAATTTCACGTCTCCGAAACCCATCGCCTCGCGGGGAACCACCGCGCCAAGAATTTTACCGGACACTTTCTTGACGTCTTCCAGTTCGATTCGTTCTCCGTCGAGTTCCAATCCGTCCCCCAGGACGCGGAACGAATCCCGAACCTCGCGCGTCTCGTCGTCCATGTACAGCTCCACTACCTCCAGTTCGAGGCGGTCCCACTTGCGGAAGAACACGTCGCCCCATTCGTATTCGTGCTCCCCCAGGCGAATGACGATGGGGCCGTCCTCGCCGCCGGGTTGCGAGATTTCGAACGGAGTCGGCTCGTCGAACCGGTGCCGGATCTTGCCGAAAGCCATCTTGCCCATCAAAACCACCAGCCACAGAAGAGAAAATCCGATGGCCGCCCCCGTCAGCGAGTGCAGCCCGCCCTGCCACCAAACCTGCTGTCCGTGCAGCGCGGGCACAAGCAGGCTCGAAACCAAGCCGGCCGCGGCGCCACCGATGGTGATGGAGTCCGGAATGATGAAATGGTCGATATCGATGAAGGTCGCCGCGATCAGCAGCGACACGAGTATCCACAGAGCGACGACTCCGCCAATGCCGAGAGGCGCGATCGCATGGTCCCAGACGGCCAGGAAACAGAGTGCCGTGAGCAGCTCCACCACGAAGTAGCGAAAAGCGATCGGGGTTTTGCACCACCGGCACTTTCCACCCAGCATCAGCCACGAAAAAAGCGGAATGTTGAGACGGATCGGTATCTGCGTCTTGCAGTTCGGACAGAACGAACGCTGCGGCTCGTTCACCTTCAGACCGTGGGGAATGCGGTAAATGACCACGTTCAGAAACGATCCGATGCAGGCGCCGATCAAGAAAGCAATCGCCGGAAGGAAATAGGATAGGACGAAGTCGGGCGACATGGAGCGGACTGGCCCCGTAGCATCGCTTTGGAAACCCGAAGTGTCTAGTAATTATAACCCGTCGGGGGACGCCGACGGCTAGGAGACTGTTGAAAAAGGCATATAGTCGCCCGGTCAGTAGGCGAGCTGCCTGAACGTGCGATCCTGCCATTCGTAGATCGAGTCGCGAGTGTAGCCGGTCTCGGAAGCCGGAATGCCCTCAGCCGCCCCCTCGTCGGCAGCCTGCCGCGGCGTGCAGCCGACAAACGAAAAGGCGATGGCGACGAAGACGAGCGAGAACGCGAAGAAAGATTTCATGAACGATGGAGAATTGGGATGGATGCTAACCTCTGGTTACGAACCGAGTCGACAAAAAAGTTACGTCGTCCCATGTTACTTCCGCCTTCCCTGCGGGAGGAAGGGACGGCAGGTCATTTCCGCCTCCCCTCGCCGTTGCCTCCCCGCCTCAAGAGGGTTAGGTATGCGACTCAACACCGTTGACTCCCGCTCCCTCGGCGCATGGCGATCATTTCCCAGGAGACCATTCAGAAAATCCTCGACGAGACGGACATCGTCGAACTGATCCAGAGGTATTTTCCGTTGAAACGAGCCGGCGTGAACTTTCTGGCGATCTGCCCGTTCCACAACGAGAAGACGCCGAGTTTCAACGTGAATCCGCAACGGCAGATCTTCCACTGTTTCGGCTGCCAGGCCGGAGGCGACGCGATCAAGTTCGTGATGCTCTACGACAATCTCCCCTTCCCGGAGGCGGCGAAAAAGTTGGCGGATCAGTCGGGGGTCGCCGTCCAGGAGGAGATTCTGAGCCCGGGAGACGAGGCGAAGGTCCGCGGCCGGCGGGAGTCGATGCGGATGCAGCGGGCAGCTGCTGAGTGGTTTCACCGCTTGCTGTTCAAGAAATCCTTCGCCCAACCGGCGCGGGATTACCTGAAGGCGCGCGGTCTGGGGATGGAGGTCGCGCGCGCGTGGAAATTCGGCTACGCGCCGGAAGATCAGCGGTCGTTTTTCGACTGGGCGCAGGGCGAAGGATTTTCGGTCGAGCAGCTGGTGGACGGCGGGCTCGCGAAATGGCGCGACGAGGACAATCCGAACCGCGGCGCCTACTCCTTCTTTCGCCACCGGCTCATGTTTCCGGTCAACAACGACATGGGCGAACCGGTCGCCTTCAGCGGCAGGGTCCTCTCTCCGGATCAGCGGGGCGGCAAGTACGTGAATTCGCCGGAGACGATTCTCTTCAACAAAAGCAAAACGTTTTTCGGACTCGACAGGAGCAAGCGCGCCATCATCCGGGAGAACCGGGCCATCGTTTGCGAAGGACAGCTGGATTTGATCGCGGCTTTCGAAGCCGGCATCGAGAACATCGTGGCGCCTCTCGGAACGGCGTTCACGGAAACGCACGCCCGGGTGCTGAAAAGGCACACCGAAGAAGTCGTCCTCTGTTTCGACTCCGACACGGCGGGGCTGAACGCGGCCAGCAAGGCTTTCCGGGTCCTGGCGCCGGCGGGCATGCTGGTCCGTCTCGCGCTGCTGCCGGAGGGAGAGGATCCCGACTCTCTCATTCGCGCCCAAGGGGTCGGGGCCTTCCGCGAGATTCTGGCCGGCGCGCAGGAGTTCTTCGATTTCCAGATCGACAGGCGCGGCAGCGGGCTGAACGAGGGAACGCTGAGGGACCGCCTGAATTTCGCCCGCGATCTCTCCGGGGACATTGCGCTGATCGAGGACAAGATGCTGCAGGACTCACTCATCAGTCGAGTGACGATGAGGCTCGGCGTGGGGGAAGACGACATCCGGAAGCTGGTGAGGAACGCGGTCGTCGCTCGCGAGAGAATCGAAAAGACGCGCAAACGCAGGGACGCGGTGGTGCGGCGCCGCCAGTCCGAGGGCGGCGACTTTTCCGCGGGCCGCCAGAATCGGGCTTCCGGCCACGACGGTTCCCCGGAGGAGGACCCTTCCGATTCCGGGGAGACCGACACGATTGAAATATCCAATCGCTCCATCCGCCTCCTCTGCCGCGCCCTTTTGACCGACAGCGCGTCCCGGGAAAGCGTGACCCGCAACGAGCCCCCGCCGTTTTTCGGAGATTTGCCGGACACGGAAATCCTGACGAAGATCTGGCGCGCGCGAATCGATCCGGAAAAGCCCTCCAGCGTCAATGCCTTCGTCGGGCAGCTCCCGGCGAACGAGCAGGAGTGCGTGCGGCGCATCCTGACCGAGGACAGCGCGCGCGTGTCGCCCGAACTCGCGGCTCATTGCCTCGCCGCTCTCCGCAAACAGAGCGTCCAGCGGAGAATCGCGGTGACGAAGGTCCGGATGGGTGCGCCGAAGCTTCCGCCGGACGAACTGGCGAGACTGGGTAAACAACTCCTTGACCTCAGGGAACAACTAAACGAACCTTAGCGGCCCCGACTGGTGGCGTGGCAAGCATTCCCCTCCTCCTGAGCTACGAAATGGCTGTCGATCGAAACCGAAAGCAGACTGACTCTTCCGAGGGTAGCAAGTTAGCGGGAACGGAATCAACCCAAAAAGTAGAAATTTTGGAAGGGGTTGACGATACGCCGACAGCCAGCAAAAACGGAACGCCCCATTCCGAGACATCCCCGGAGCCGGCGAAGTCGACGCTCGATTCCCCCGAGTTCCTTCCCGTCGTCCGCGAACTCATCCGCCTCGCCAAGGAGCAGGACTACCTGACCTACGACGACATCAACGAGGCGCTGCCGGACACCGTGACGGACATCGCCCTGATGGAGGAACTGATCGACCGGCTCCGCGCGATGAAATTCCGGATTATCGACTCCGCGGAAGTCGACAACCTGAAGCAGGACTCCGACGATGACGACCCGGACGCCGACTCCGAGGTCAAGAAGCCGGCGGCGGAACGCGAAGGGCGGCTGGATATTCTCGACGATCCTGTCCGCATGTATCTCAAGCAGATGGGGCAGGTCCCGCTGCTCACCCGCGAGCAGGAAGTGGAAATTTCCAAGCGCATCGAGATAGCGGAAGCGGAGACGAAGAAGATTCTCGCGCGCTTCGGGTTCATCCCCGACGTCTATCTCGATCTCGCCCGCCGTCTCGAGGCCGGCGAAGAGCGCTTCGATCGGCTTATCATCGACAAGAGGATCGAAAGCCGTTCGCGCTATCTCAAAGGGCTTGCCAAGCTCTGCGAGCAGACGATCGCCACCCGCGACGAGCTTTCCGACTTGTTCGGCAAACTCCGCTCGGCCAAGTCCGAGGCGGAACTCGCGTCCGTTCAAAAGGATTGGGAGAAAGCGTTCACGGCGCTGACCCGAAGCTACGGGCGATTCTACTTCAAGCAGAAAGTCACCGAAGACCTCGTCAAGCACACCGAAGGTTTTGCCGAGCGCTCCGCCGAGATCGCGGAGCAGGCGGAAAATGCGCAGGATCGCAAAACAAGAGCCGAGGCGACCCGGGCGAAAACCGCATTCGAAAAAGACGTGTGGATGGAGCAAGCCGAGTTCGACCGGCTCTTCGAAACGCTGAGCGGGCACGTGGAATCGGCGCGCCTCGCGAAGGACGAGATGGTCGAGGCCAACCTGCGGCTGGTCATTTCCATCGCGAAGAAGTACACCAGCCGCGGACTCTCCTTTCTCGATCTGATTCAGGAAGGCAACATGGGGCTGATGAAGGCCGTGGAGAAGTTCGAATACCGCCGGGGCTACAAATTCTCCACCTACGCCACTTGGTGGATCCGCCAGGCGATCACGCGTTCGATCGCCGACCAGGCCCGCACCATCCGCATCCCGGTGCACATGATCGAGACGATCAACAAACTCATGCGGGTTCAGAAGCAACTCGTCCAGGAATACGGGCGCGAGCCGACCTCCGACGAAATCGCCGAAGAAATCCATCTCCCGGTCGAGCGCGTCCGCGCCGTGCTGAAAATGGCGCAGCAACCGATCTCGCTCCAGGCCCCCGTCGGCGACAGCGAAGAGACGAGTCTCGGCGACTTCATCGAGGACAAGGGGGCGGACGATCCCAGCGACATGACCTCGATGTCGATGCTGAAAGATCGAATCAAGGACGTCCTCGACACCCTGTCTCCGAGAGAGCGGGAGGTCCTGGAGCAACGCTTCGGGCTCGTCGACGGCTACAGCCGCACGCTGGAGGAGGTCGGCAAGCAATTCCAGGTCACCCGCGAGCGCATCCGTCAGATCGAGGCGAAAGCGCTCCGGAAGATGCGCCACCCCACCCGGATCAGGCAGCTCGAAGGATTCCTCGAGGCACCTCCGATGTGACCTTCCTTTTTTGAAACCGGAGCTGCAAACCGGTGTTTGAATGAGTGAAATGGACCATCAGGAGAAAAACGATCCCGTCTGGGAACTACTCGATCACGCCCCCCGCGTGGAACCGAGCCCGTTTTTCGCACGCAACGTCGTGCGCGCGGTGCGTCTGAATTCTTTTCGCCAACGATCGCTCCGGGAGAGAATCCGCTCGCTTTTGACGTCGCGCCTCACCGTCCTCGGCAGCATGGCTGCCGCTGTGGTGGCGGTGTCCGCCGTGATGCTCGCGGACCGTCCCGAAGCGCCGACCGCTCCCGAACCGGCTCTCCCCATCGGCGAATCGGTCGCCTTCGACCCCGCTTCCGAACTGGAGGCGGTCGAATATCTCGGTGAACTCATGGCGGTCGCGGACCCGGGTCAATTGAGCGACGAAGCCTTGGCCGATCTCTTTTTCTGAGCCGGCGTCGTCGTCCGGCTCCCTTCCCGCCCCCGCGGATTTCACATCGATTCCGCTTTTTTTCTAAGCCTCCTCCCCTCCACGCGTTTTCTACGTGACGATTCGCAAAATCGAATTATCGGAACCTCCTGAATATGAACCGACGCTTCGCCCCGTTTGTCGCTCCCGTTGTCGCCTCCATCGCCCTTGCCGGCATCCTGGTCCTGGCGGCCTGCACCACCACCGTCCCGGAGACGGGACGCCAGCAAGTCAATTTCCTGACTCCCGCCAAAGAGGCTTCGCTTGGTCTCTCCGAATTCAAAAAGATCAAGGAGTCGAAGAAGATCTCCACCAATCCCGCGCACAATGCCGTCGTTCAGCGAGTCGGAGCGCGACTGTCGAAAGTGATGCCGGTCCCGAACGCGGAGTGGGAATTCGTCGTGTTCGAGGATTCGACGCCCAATGCCTTTGCCCTGCCCGGCGGCAAGGTCGGCGTCCACAGCGGACTCTTCGAAGTAACTCAAAACGAAGCGGGTCTGGCTGCCGTCATCGGTCACGAGGTCGCGCACGTGGTGGCGCGACATTCCGGCGAGCGACTCTCCCGCGGCGTTGTTTCGTCGGCTGCCGTGGCCGGAGCGGGTTACATGATGAACCGCGACGGCGAGAGCAACAAACTCGCCACGGCCGCTCTCGGGGCAGGCGCGCTCGTCATGACACAGGGACACTCCCGCAAGCAGGAACTCGAAGCCGATCAAATGGGAACGCTGTTCATGGCTCGAGCCGGCTACGACCCCCGCGAAGCCGTGGAACTCTGGAAGCGCTTCGCCGCCTGGCGCGAAAAAAGCGGCGAGGGCGGCGCCACCCCGGCCTTTCTTCGCAGCCATCCCCTCGACGACCAGCGGATCGCGGAACTGGAACGCTACCTCCCCATCGCGCTGGCCGAATACGACGGCGGCCGCTGATGGACAAGAGAGCCCGCAGGCGGGACTGCTTCGCCAGGGTCAAGGCCTTGAGCGCCGAGGAAAAGGCGTTCCGCTCGCGCTCCATTGTGGAATATCTCGAAGTCGACGAGACGTTTCGGCGGGCCCGGTGCGTCTTCGCGTACGTCGCCTTGCCCAGCGAACCCGATTTGCAGGAGCTTTTCGCCGGGCACCCCGACAAGCGATGGGCGTATTCTCTCGTTTCCCGGGGCGACATCCTGAAATTCCACGAGGTCAGTCTCCCCGATCAGTTCCTGGCGGGGAGTTTCGGCTTCCAGGAGCCGGATTCCACCCGATGCCACGAAGTCCCGCCCGAGGAGGCGGATCTCATCCTCGTCCCCGGCGTCGGCTTCGACCCCGCGTCGGGCGTCCGGCTCGGGCGCGGAAGAGGCCACTACGACCGCTATCTGAACGGTGCGCTGAAAAGGAAAAGCGACTTGGAAACGGTGGGCGTCTGCTTTTCGGACCAACTTTCCGAACTGCTGCCCGAGCCGCACGACGTCCCGATGAACCGGATCGTCAGCGAGCGCGGATGGGAACGCTGATGCCCGCGTTCGGAATTTCGCAACTAAAAGCGGTCTCGCGTTCACGCATGGCACGTGAACGTCCCCGGGCGCGGTTGACACCGGCCGCGGAAAATGATCGAATCGCTTCGTGAAAACCATTCGTTCATCTCTCGTGGCGATTCTTTCGCTCTCGCTTTCGGCGATCGCCCTGAGTCCCGCGGAGCCAGTCGAACTGGCCAGGCTGAATGCTTGGAAAAACGCCGAGAAATGGGCCATGGCCGGAGCGATCTCGGCGAGCACTGCCCAGAAGAAATGGAAGGACGTCAAGCCCGGCAATAAGATTCTCTACAACGGGGCCGCCGGCAAAGCGGGGAATCCTGTCAGCAAAGCCGAACACGGAGACGCCGAAATCGAGGTCGAGTTCATGATCCCGAAAGGTTCGAATTCCGGTATTTATCTGATGCAACGCTACGAAGTGCAGATTCTGGACAGCTTCGGAAAGCCGGACAGCCAACTCACCTACGGAGACTGCGGCGGCATCTATCGGCGCTGGGACGAATCGCGCGAGGAAAAGGAAAGAGGCTACGAAGGCACCGCACCGGCCACCAACGCCTCGACCGCTCCGGGCACGTGGCAGACCTTTTCGATCGACTTCCGGGCGCCGCGGTTCGACGCCGAGGGAAAGAAAACCGAGAACGCCCGCTTCGTGCAGGTGAAACACAACGGAGTGGTCATCCACGAAGACGCGGAGGTCACCGGCGCGACCCGCGGCGGCGTCGGGGGTCCCGAGGTCGAGCGAGCGCCGCTCTCGATCCAGGGCGACCACGGGCCGGTCGCCTTCCGCAAGATCCTCGTGCGCCCGACCGAATTCAAGTAAACGAAAAGCCCCCGGCGTCGACCCTCTTCGGTCGACGCCCCAACCGGGTTGACGCTTGAATTTCCACGCGGCTGCTTCGGCTATTCGGCGAACACGGGATCGTCCGGATCGCCCATGGAAAGCAGGTAGGCGAGCAGATCGAGCACGTCGTCCTTGGTCAGGGTGTCGAGAAGACCCGGCGGCATCATGCTGACGGGCGATTCCTTCATCGACTCGAGACGCTTCCGGTCGACGGCGACGATCTCGTCGGGATTCAGCATGTTGGTGTTCACCCGCACGACGTCGCCGCTCAAGTTCATGATCCGGCCGATCACGACGGTGCCGTCCGTCATCTCGAAAATCATCTGCCCGTACTGATCGGAGATCTCCTTGCTCGGCTCGAGGATGGACTCTAGCAGGTCTCTGGGGCTGAACTGGCCCGCGACGCTGGTGAGATCCGGTCCGATCGCACCGCCCTCCCCGTCGAAGCGGTGGCAGGCGAAACAGCTGGCCGCTCCGAACATTCGGCGGCCGTTCGCGAAGTCCCGCCCGCCCTCGAGCCCCGCGGCGAGGACGTCGTCGAAATCGTCGACCTTCCACGACTTCACGAACGAGCGGGGTTCCGCGGTGAAAAGCGGTTCGTCCGGGGGCTCGGCCTCGATGGTTTCCCGGAGAGCCGCCTTTTCTTCGGCGGGAGTGTTGGCCAGGGCCGTCTCTTTCATGTCCTGAACGAAGAGAGCGAAACTCGCGCCGCCACGGTAGCCCTGGGCCCGGGCGAACCACTCGGAAAGAGATTTCCGCAGGGCGCGGTTCCAGCCGCTTTCGAGATGACGAAGGGACTTCGCGTAGGACATCTGCTCCTCCTGGGAGGGGGCGGCTTCGAGCAGTTCGATGCCGAGGGACGCCGCCTGCGGGTGCTCGACGTATACCAGCAGCTCAAGAGCCTCCTTGTTCAAGTCGGGAGACGCGAAGGGCATCCTGGAGGCGAGCTTGTCTCCGAGGGAGCGGCGTTCCTCCTCGCTGCCGCGCCCGAGGCGAGTGAAAGCGAGGCTGAAGGCGCGCAGGAGATCCTTTTTCTGCCGGACGTCGAGCCCATCCATGTCGATGGCGTCCAGGACGCCGAGGATTTCCTCCTGCAAGCCTTCTTCCCCGGGAAGATCCGCGCCGTGACGGGCCAGGGCGATCATCGCGTTGATCAGCGTTTCAGGATCCTCCTCGGTCAGCGCTTTCTCCTTCCATTGGGGGACCGGCTGATGTTCGATCGCGATCCGCGCCGCGTAGCGGATGTAACGGTCTGCGTGCCCGAGATGGGGCCAAGCGGCCTCGACCGCTTCGGGGTTTTCCTCGTGATACGATTCGAGCCTGGTCCGCAATCGCCGAAGCTCGGTCGGCCGGGGCGCGGGGGCGGGAGCGATCGACTCGTCCCCCTCGTAGGTGATCCGATAGAGACCCGACTGAACGCGCCGGCCTCCGATCGCGACGTAGAGGGCACCGTCCTCAGGATTGACGACCAGATCCGTCAACGGCAAGGGCTGGGCGCTCATGAACTCTTCGAAAGTCGCGTCGTAACTCGCCCCGGAGGGTTCGAGATGGACCGCGTAAAGCTTGCCGTAGCTCCAGTCGGCGGCGTAGAAGGCCTTCTGGTACTTCTCGGGGAATTTGGCCCGGAAGCCGAAGGCCACCCCGGTGGGCGACCCGGGGCCGATGTCGACCACGGCGGGAAGGCTGTCGGGGTAGTAGTCGGGCCATTTTCCGCCGCCGTTGCGCCAGCCGAACTCGGCGCCGCTCGTGACATGGTTGATTCGCGTCGGCCGATACCAGGGAGTGTTCATGTCCCATTCCATGTCGGCGTCGAAGGTGAACATGTCTCCGAGCCGGTTGAAAGCGATGTCGTATTCGTTTCTGAAACCGGTGGCGATCAATTCCCATTTTTCACCGCGGGGGTCGGTCTTCGCGATCCAGCCGCCAGGGGCCAGGGTGCCTTTCATGAACCCGCGACCGATGGGGCGCTCCAGCAGGAGGTCTTCCCCCCAAACCCGCGGGACGCGGGAGGAATCGACTTCGGTCACGGGAGTCTGGTTGCCTACGACGACGTAGATCGATTCCCCGTCCGGCCCCAGAACGACCGCGTGCGGTCCGTGTTCGCCGCCCGTCTCGTCGAACTTGCGGAGCAGTTCCTTCTTGTCGAACTTGTCGTCGCCGTCCGAATCGGTGACCCGATAAAGACCGCGTCCCCCATGCTCGGCGGTGTTCAGCACGACGTATAGCGCATCGAAGGCGTAGAGCAGGCCCTGCGCGCCGCCGATATCGACTTCGATTTTCTCGATGTCGGTCCGGCCCAGGGTTTCCCCCGGAGGAGGAACCCTGAATCGATAGAGGGCCCCATACTGATCGGAGACGATGAGCCGCTGCCGATCGTCGATGGTCATCGCCACCCACGATCCCTGTTCCGCTTTCGGGACCGAGTAGAGAAGTTCGGCCTTGAACCCGTCGACCAGCTTGATGTCCTCCACCGGAGTGGCCTGCGGCACTCGCAAATCGAGCAGCCCCGCCAGTACTTCCGGCGTGACTTGTCCCCAAGGCGCCTCTCCGAACTCGCGGACGATCTCGGCCGAACCCCACCGTTTCGACGGGTCCAAGTCCGGCAGGTTCCAGCCCTTCTCAGGCTTGGAAGCGGCCATCCAGGATTCGTCCGAGACGATACGGCTCTTCTTTCCCGACTCGTGGGTCAGTTCCAGGAGGACGAAGGCACCGCCGATCCCGCCGCTGTTCTGGGCGCGTGCCGCGATGAGATTCGTCTTCCCGCCTTTCACCTGATCGCTGACGTCTTCCGCCGCCGGGCTGGCCCATTGGGAACTGGATACACCGCGCTTCGCTCCGTTGACGAAAACATCGATCTTGTTGTCTCCGGCCGTCACGAGAACGGCGCGCTTCGTGGTCGCGGGAATCTCGACCTCCTTGCGCAGATAGATCGTCTCGTTTGCTTTCGGGTCTTTCGAAGTCCAAATCCACGAGGGGAGAGCGGAAGCGGTTTCCTCGGCGGACAACGACGGTCCTGAAATCGAGGAGATGACCGGAAAGGCCAGCCCGCACAACAGAGAGAGGCATTTTTTCATGACGGAAATCCTGAGCAGGTGGGAATTCGACGATTGACACTACTCGCAATCAAACAAAGCATTCCAAGACGGAAATGGCGCGATCAGGCTTAATGTCCGGCCCCCGGCCGAGGAATGAGCGAATAGGGTAAGCCAATATTGCCGGTGGCGGCGCTGTTTGGAAAACGGCCTTGCCCCTCACCGTCCTGAATTACCAAAGAATCCCCCTGAAAGAATGACGAACCAATTCCGGGTTTTCCCGATCATCCTCGCAACGTCGAGCGCCCTCCTCCAAGGCGCGGACGTGACTCCGACCGCGGGGAAAAAATCGGCCGAACCAATCGATTTCAAGAGCGCGGAGGAATACGACAAGGAGGCCGAGGTCAGAATCGACAGCTTCACTCTCCCCGACGACGTTTCCGCGAGTCTCTTCGTGGATCCGAGCCAAACCCAGAATCCCAGCGCGATCTGTTTCGACCACAAAGGCCGCCTCTACATCGCCGAGATCCACCGTTGGCGAGCCGGAGTCCAGGATATCCGTAGCGAACAACATCTCCTCCTCGACGACATCGCCAACGAAACGAACGAAGACCGGCTCGACATGTATCGGCGGGACCAGCTAAGTAGACCGCTCTCCTTCTACGAAGAATTCTCGGACCGGATCGTGCGGGTCGAGGACACCGACGGCGACGGTCGCGCCGACAAGTCCTCCATTTGGGCGGAAGATTTCGACGACATTCTCGACGGTCCCGGCATCGGACTCGTGGCCGGTGCGGAAAACGAGATTTACTACACGAACATCCCCCATCTCTGGAAACTCGTCGACACCGACGGCGACGGCAAAGCCGACGAACGCGAGAGCCTCCAGGACGGCTTCGGCGTCCGCATGAGCCTCTCGGGTCACGACATGCACGGCATCGTATGGGGTCCCGACGGAAAGCTCTACTGGTCAATCGGAGACCGGGGCTATTCGCTCACCACCGACGAGGGGCGCCACTATCACCGACCTTTTACCGGCGGCGTTTTCCGGTGCGATCCCGACGGTTCGAACGTCGAAGAGATTTACAGTGGTCTTCGCAACCCGCAGGAGCTGGCCTTCGACCAGTACGGAAACCTTTTCACCTGCGACAACGATGCCGACGCCTGGGATACCGGCCGACTCGTCTACATTCTGGAGGGCGGCGACGCCGGATGGCATCACGGACACCAGGTCCTGATGAATTTCCGGAACCAACTCGAACTCCGCACGCCGAACTACGAGCACCCGGACCACAAGACGATTCCGATGAACTCGTGGATGACCGAGGGCGTCTGGGAGCCGCAGCACAGCGAGCGTCCCGCCTTCGCTCTTCCCCCGGTGGACAAGGTGTCCTGGGGCCCGAGCGGCCTCGTCTACAATTACGGAGTGACGACGATGCCCTCGCGCTACGCGGAGCATTTCTGGGTCTGCAACTTCGGCGGCGCCAAGGGAGACCTCGAGGCGTTCTCGGTGAAACCGGACGGCGCGGGCTTCGCGCTCGATCACCACGAAGTCTTCATGGTGGGACTCGGGAACACGGACGTGGAATTCGGTCCGGACGGCAGGATGTACCTGAGTTGCTTCAACAACAACGGCTGGTTCAAGCAGGATATCGGAAACGTCTATGCCCTGTCCGGCGAATCCGGCGCGGATAGCGACCTGCTGAAGGAAACCCGGCATCTGCTGACCGAAGATTTCCCTTCGCTCGTGGAGAGCGAACTGGCCCGGTTGCTGGGCCACCCCGACATGCGGGTGCGCCAGCGAGCCCAGTTCGATCTCGTCCGGCGCGGCTCGAGAGACGTCTTTCTGGAAGCGCTCCGGCAAAAGGAGAATCGGCTGAAACGACTTCACGGAATCTGGGGACTCGGGCAACTGGCCCGGAAAGACGAAGAACTTCTCCGCGAACACATCGAGCTCCTGAGCGATTCCGACGGCGAAGTCCGAGCCCAAGCCGCCACGGTTCTGTCCGATTCGAGAACCGAGGCCGCCGGCGAGGCGCTGGTCGCCGCCCTCGACGACGAATCGGCCCGGGTTCGCAGCTTCGCGGCGATCGGCGTCGGCAAATGCGGCAACGCCAACGCTCTCCCGAAGCTGATCGAAATGCTGGCCGAGAACGACGACGAGGACGTCTTCCTCCGTCACGCCCTGGTTCAGGGCCTGTGGTACCTGAACGATCGGCAGTACATTCTCCGGCAATCCCGGCACGAGTCCGCCGCCGTCAGACTCGGTGTGCTTTTGACGTTGAGGAAACTGCTCGACCCGCGGGTGAAGTATTTCCTCGACGACTCCGACGAATTCATCCGCCACGAGGCCATCCGCGCCATCAACGACCTGAACCTCGTCACGGCACTGCCCGACCTCGCCGAAGAGATCGTACCCTACGCCGAGGCCGCCGAAGGCCTGCGCTTTCCCAAGGGGCACCGCGACTGGATCCTGCACACCCGTCTCCTCAACGCCAACTTCCGGGTCGGCGAAGTCGAAAACGCCAGGAACGTTCTCGCGTACGCGGCCCAGCCCAAGCTGCCGGCGCTGCTCCGCGAGCAGGCCCTGCGGGCGATTCTCGAATGGCCGACGCCCCATCCCGTCGACGCCACCACCGGTCGCTTCCGGCCGCTGGACTCGGCTTCGCGCATCGACATCACGGAGGCCGTCGAAGCGGAACTCCCTGCGGTGTTCGACAAGGCGGAAGGAAACCTCGTCGGTCTCGCGACCAGGATCGCGCTGACCTACGGCGTCGAAGCACCGGTCGAACTGCTGACGGAGCAGATCACCGACGAGGACGCGAAAATCGACGCCCGCGTCGACTCCCTTCAGGGGCTCGCGAAACAGGAACCGGCGGCGCTCGGGCCGCTCTGGGATTCGCTGCTGAAGTCGGAGCGTCCGCGGTTCCGCGCCGCGGTCGTCGAACAACTCATCGAAGTCGATCGGGTCCGCGGCATTTCCGAAGCCGTGGAACTGGCGAATTCGAAAGAACTCCGGCTGCGCCAGCACGGCTACCGGCTTCTGGGAGCGGTCGATGATCCAGCCGCCGTGGAAATATTCCGAGAACGTCTCGCGAACCGGGAGAACGAGATGCCGGGCGCTCTGCTCGATCTCCTCGAAAGCGCCGCCCAACAGGAAGACGACGAGGTCGCCGCACTGCTCGCGGAATACGAGGACTCGCTCGACGATGCCGATCCCGTCGCCGCCTTCCGGCCCACTCTCGAGGGAGGCGATGTCGACAGAGGCCAGCAAATTTTCATGACTCACGCGGCCGGACAGTGCGCGAAATGCCACAAGATCGACGGCGACGGCGGCGTCGCCGGCCCCGAGCTTGACGGCATCGGATCCCGTCACGACAACGCCTACATCCTCGAGTCTCTCGTTGCTCCGAGCGAAGTGATCGTGCCCGGCTACGGACTCACCATGGTGTCCCTGAAAAATGGGGAGAGCATCGGCGGCGCCCTCGTGAGCGAGGACTCGTCTTCGATCACGCTGAAAGTGCCCGATTCCGAGAATTCCGCAGTGCAGACCGAGAAGAAAATTCCGCTTTCGGAGATCGAAAGCCGTCAGCCTCCCGTCTCGGCCATGCCGCCGGTGGTGCTTCTGCTCCAGAAATCGGAAATCCGCAACTTGGTCGCCTATCTGGCGTCCCTCGAGGAGAAAAACGGGAAATAGGGCCATGATGTCGGCGGCTCATCCGTAACCGTATCATCCGTAACCGTAGTTGCGCGAGCCCACTTGATGACAGCGCTCCCCCAGCCTACTATATCCACGATGAGAACCCTCTTTCCATCCATCGCCCTAACCCTGCTAATTGCTTCCACCTCGGCCGAAGCCCAAGTTCGAAAGAGCGGAGGGCTTTTCGGCTTCGGCCGGAAGGAAGAGCAGCTTTCGGCGGGGCTGTTTCCCGAGAGTTCCCCCGGCACCGCTCCCGCTCAAGCCGCCGAGCGGGCCGAACGGACCGAGAGGGACAACGACACGATCTTTCGCGGGGGCAAACCCAGAGACATCGAGGCCGTCTCCTACGTGATCCGGGACGGGCAGAAAGTGGAACGCGAGGTACCGGAGAAGCGCAACTTCTTCGCGTTCGGACGCAAGGACCGCGATGTGGACACGATCGACCGGACGATGGCGACGCCAGCGCCGGAGCCGCAGGCGGACGCCGAGACTTCCGGACCTGTCGCCGCTCCGGTCGCGACACCGATTCCGGAACCCCGAGCGATGGACGATTCGCCGAACGAAAAGGCCAAAGACGACAAGAAGGCAGGAGGCTTCTTTTCCTTCTTGCCGTGGAACAAGGAGAAAGAAGAGGCGGAAGACGATGCGCCTCGCCCGGTTGCCGCGCCCGTCGCGGAACCCGACCAATCCGAACCGCCCTCCGCGCCGGAAGTGGCGGAGTCGAAGCCCGCGCCCGCCGGCGCCCCGTCGGTTCCAGAGTTCTCCGGCGTCGAGGTACCGAGGAAGGACAAAAAGGAGAAGAAAGAGAAAAAAGAAGAGAGCGACGAGGGCGGCGGTCTTCTCGCTCCCCTTGCCAACTTGAAGCCGGCGAGGAAGCCGACCGAATACGAAAACGCCGAGACCATCATCGCGGACGGGGAGATCGTCGAGAGCGTGAAAGTCATCGAAGAAGAAGAGTCCGCGGCGCAATCGAACGCGGCTTCCGACGGAGAGGCACCGAGCGAACCTCCGAAAACGGTCGACGGCGTGAAAACTTATTCTTCCTGGGGAGACGTCGACGCCCGCTCGTCCTCGGCCGCGGACCAGATCCTGAAGAAGCTGAGGTAGGCGGCTTTCCTCGCCGAAAGCACTGGCAATCTCCCTATCCTGCGCCAGCCTAGTCGGCCCGAACGGACATGCCGACACCCGAAGGAGGAATCGATTTTCAAAAACGCACCCTGGTGCTGATCGCCGCGGTTCTCTTTCTGCGTCTCCTCTACGCCGCGATCTTTCCGGTCAATCCGGCGGGCGACGAAGCCTACTACTGGGACTGGGGGCGCCAACTCGACTACGGCTATTTCTCCAAGCCGCCGCTCATCGCCTGGCTGTACGCTATCGTAGACTGGATCGGCCAAGGCGGTTTGTTCGCCATTCGCGCGACGGCCGCCGTCCTCGCCACCGCCTCGATTCTGCTCCTCTTCAAGCTGACCTCCGCTCTCTTCGACGAGCGCACGGGTTGGCTCGCTGCCGTCCTCGCCCTCGCCGCTCCCGCCAACTCGGTTCTCGGTTTCTTCCTGACCATCGACGCCCCGCTGGTATTCTGCTGGTCAGTCGCTCTCTGGATGTTTTGGCGCTACGTGTCGGGAGAGGGCAAAGCCGGAACGCTCCTCGCGCTTTTCGCCGCTCTCGCGATCGGACATCTCAGCAAGCAGATGATGATGGTCTTCCCCGTCCTGGCCGTGATCTTTCTCCTGCTGGATCGAAGCACCCGTCCGCTTCTCCGGCGTTCGGGACTGACAGGAGCGCTTTTCGGATCGTATCTAGCCCTGGTTCCTCCGCTGGTGTGGAACGCCAAGCACGACTGGATCACCTTCAAGCACACGGGGCATCACTTCGAGACGAGTGCCGACGGAGAAAATTTCCTCCTCGAACGAGCGGAGGATTTCCTTGCGTTCCTGGGCACTCAGTTGGGCGTCCTCTCCCCCGTGACCGGCGTCGCTCTCCTCTCGGTATCTCTGGCGGGGCTCGGCTCCGTCCGCTCGGCTTCTCGACCCGTGCGCTTTCTCCTGGTTTTCGGGGCACTGCCGCTCGCCGCGATGCTGCTGCTGGCGCTTCGCCAGGAACTTCAGCCGAACTGGCCGGCCGTCTACTACGTTTCCGGACTCGCTCTGACGGCCGCGTGGTACGGCGGGCATTTCACTCCGCCTTTTCCACCGCCCGCGTGGCGGCGCCATTACAAAATCGCCGTCGCTACCGGTGTCGGTCTCGTCCTCTTTTTCTACTTCGGCACCTTCGTTTTCCAGGCTTTCGGCCTTGCCGGGCACCAGGCCGATCCGAACAGACGCATGATGTCGCACGACCTGATGGCGAGGGAATTCCAGGAAATCCGATCCGCCCAGCCGAACGCGGAGGAGATGTTCATCGCGACCGTCGGCCATCGCGACATCGCCAGCCACCTCGCGTTCGGGCTTCCCGACCAGCCGCGGGTCTACCACTGGGACTGGAGCGCTCGCATCGACTCCCAATACGAGTTGTGGAACGATCCGTCCCAAGACGGGTTCGAGGGCAAGGACGGGCTGATCCTCGTTCCGGGTTCGAAGGGACTCCCGGGCCGCTTGGCGAAAGCCTTCGGCAACACGACCTTGGTAGGAGAATTCGAAATCCCCCGCGGTCTCGACGAGCCACGATCCTTCTCCGTCCATCGAGGAGAAGATTTGAAAAAATGGCCCGCCGGGGTTCCACTCTCCCAGCCTCCGCACGGACGGCGGCCGCAATGACAACTTCCGGCTACAGTTCTCCGTTTCCGCGTCCCTCCGGGCTGCGCGCCGCGCCTCCTTCCCTGGACTCGGTCAGCGTCGTGGTCCCCTTCTTCAACGAGGAAGAGTGCGTGGAATTCGTTCTCCGCGAGATCGTGGAATGCCAACCCGGTGCCGAAGTCGTCGCCGTGGACGACGGCAGCACCGACCGCACCTGGGCACTGATGCAAACGGTCGAAGGCGTCACTCCGTTGCGCCTGACCGAGAACCGGGGCCAAAGCGGGGCCCTCTTCGCCGGCCTCAATTACGCCGGCGGCGACATTCTCGTAATGCTCGACGGAGACGGGCAGAACGATCCGGCCGACATCGAGGCGTTGCTCGGCTTGATACGCAACCGCGAATGCGACGTCGCCGTGGGCAGAAGGGCCCGGAGAAAGGACATCTGGAGCCGCAGAGTCGCCTCGAAGATTGCCAATCGCGTCCGTCGCTGGTTCATTCACGACGGCATCAGCGACACCGGATGTTCGCTGAAAGCCATGCACCGGGAACACGTCGACCTGCTCGTCCCTTTCAACGGGATGCACCGTTACCTCCCCGCCATATTCACCAATGCCGGACTCGTCATCGCCGAAGTCGACGTGAACCACCGGGAACGGAAAGCCGGGTCGTCGAAATACACCAATCTGGACCGCGCCGTCCGCGGGATCTACGATCTCGTCGGAGTGTGCTGGCTCCTGAAGCGAAAAGTGATCCTCCCCGAACTCGTCCTGGGCAATTCCCGAAAACGCGAAGACAGTTGATTTCCTTTTTCTCGCCGATCGGTTTCAGATAGAATCGGTTCGGTTCGCGGATTTTATTCCTCCTGAATTTCAATGAAGAGCGTCACTCGACTTGCGCAGGCGACAGTCCTCGGCCTTTTCCTCCTCGTTTCCGCCTGCGAGGAACTCCAACTGCAGACGGATACTCTCTCGGGAGGCTCCAGTACGGCCGTCACGGAGGAGAAGTTGTCGGAACACGACGCGGCTCTCCGCTTCCTCACGGCGTTCATCCGCCAAGACCGCGAAATGGCGTTACGCTACGCCACCGTCGAAGCCGTGAGCAAACTCGACTGGAATCGCTCGCACGGCGGCAACATTCCGTACTACGACGACAAAATGATTCTGCATTTCAACGGAGGCTGGGCCCGGGTCTACTTCCACGAGACCGACGGTAGCTACCGAGTCTCCGACCTCGCCGTCCACCACAGGTGACCGCAGCGCAGCGTCGGACCGTTCTAGCGGAACATCTCCCGGGCGGTGAAGGCCACTCCCAGAGCCGCCGCGGAATCCCCTCCCGTCGCCCATTCGAAGCGGGTCGTCTCTTTCTCGGGATCCACGGGGCTCCTAAGGTACATCGGCCAAGCCCGATCTTCAAAACCTTCGACGACCCATTCCAAGTATCTATCGCGGAATTCGCTTTCCGCCAGTCCGCCGCCGATCACCACCAGCCCGGGATCGAACACCCGGACCAGATCCGCCAGCCCGTGCCCGAGGATCCGGCCCTGCTGACGAAATATGGCGTTGGCGAGTTCGTCTCCCTCCGCCGCGAAATCGCGCAGGCGAAACGCTTTCTCCTCGATCGGCGATTCGTCGTTGAGCGGGTGGGTCCGGTTCTCCTCCTTCGCCAGCTCGATGCCGAGGCGGCGGCGCAACGCCACCAGCGACACCCACGCCTCGAGACAACCGGTTTTTCCGCAGCTGCACCGGGGCAGTTCGCCGTCGGCCTCGCGATGAGGAACTGAAACGTGCCCGACTTCGAGCGCGAGGCCGTTGCTCCCTTCGTAGGCCCGTCCGCCGGACAACACGAGCCCGCCTCCGAGTCCGGTCCCGGGGGCCACGAGCATGAGCCCCTCGAGGCGACTCCGGCGAACCGCGTATTCGCCCAGAGCGGCCGCGTTGCCGTCGTTGGTCATGTATACCGGCACGCCGCCGATCCGTTCGGAAAAGCTATCCCGCACGTTCTTCCCGACCCATTCTTCGGACAAGTTGGCGCGCCCCCATATCACGCCTTCGCAGCACGGCGCCGGCACATCCATGCCGACGCCCTTGATCCGCCGCCGGGAAATGCCGATGGCCGAGGCGAGTCGGTCCAAGGCCAACTCCAACTGTCCGAATGTCGCCTCGTATCCCTCCGTCACCCGGCTTCGCACCTCCACCATTTCGCCGGCGATCTCGTTTTTCTCGTCGACCAACACCGTCTTCACGGTCGTCCCGCCGATATCGAGGCCGGCAAAATAGTTCGTGTTTTCAGCCATGGATGTCTTTCGCTCTCAACGAACGAAGGATTACGCCCTGGTTCGACACCGTCAACGAACAAATCGACCCGCTGGCCGATGTCCGGTCCGCTCTTTTTGGACAATTCTTGTCGAGACGCGTCCACGCGCGAATTCGAGGGTGGCTTTCGCGGCGACCTGCCGTGACAGTATCGGATGAAATTCACAACGGCCTTGATGGCATTGACTTTGCCGATGATGGCGTCCGCGGATCAAGTATTGGTCGAGGCGGAATCCTTCGTCGACCATGGTGGCTGGAAACTCGACACGCAGTTCATTCGCACCATGGGTTCGCCCTATCTGCTGGCCCATGGTCTCGGCGAGCCCGTGAGCGAGGCCAAGACGACGGTCGCGTTCCCGAAAACAGGAGAATACCGGCTTTGGGTGCGCACCCTGAACTGGGTCGAAAAATTCGCCGAACACGTCGACGCGAGCGCGGCGCCGGGCCGGTTTCAGGTGAAGATCGGCGACGCCCCCGTCGATCGCGAGTTCGGTGCCTCCGGAGCCGAGTGGCACTGGGAAGACGGCGGCACCGTGACGATCACGGAGAAAGAAACGGAACTGGCGCTTCAGGATCTCACCGGCTTCGACGGACGCTGCGACGCCCTCCTTTTTTCCAGCGATCCCGACTTCGAGCCCGACAACAGCAGTGAGGTCCTGCCAAGCTGGCGGCGCGAAATGCTCGGCATCTCCGGGGAGCCCATCGAGGAAGGACCATTCGACATCGTCTTCGTCGGCGGTGGCTACGCCGGCAGCTGCGGGGCGATCTCCGCCGCCCGCATGGGGTTGAAAGTGGCCCTGATTCAAAACCGTCCCGTTCTCGGCGGAAACGGATCCTCCGAGGTACGGGTCTGGGCGCAGGGCAACACGCCTCCGGGTCTTTACCCCGTCGGCGACATCGTCAGGGAATTCGAGGACCATGCAACCAAGTCGCCCGGCACTTACGAGGAATTCGAAGACGAGAAAAAGCTCCGCATCGCCGGCGCGGAGAAAAACCTGTCCCTTTTCCTCAACCACCACGCCTACGAGGTCGACATGGCTTCCGACACCGAGATCGAAGCCGTTCTCGCGTTCGACACCCGCAGCGGCGCCGTCAGACGATTCACGGCGCGGACCTTCTGCGATTCCACCGGCCACGGCACCATCGGCAAGCTCGCCGGCGCCGAGTACGAAATGATCGCCGAAGGGCGCATGGGCATGTCGAACATGTGGGCTTGGGAAAACGCCGCTTCGCCCCAAACCTTCCCGGAAACCGCCTGGGCCCTTCCTCTCGAAGAAGGCGACTTCCCCTACCCGAAGGACTTTCACGCCCAGTGGTTCTGGGAGAGCGGCTACGACAAACACCCTCTTCAGGACCTCGAGAGAATTCGGGACTGGAACCTCGTGGCCAGCTTCGGCGCGTGGAACGCCCTCAAGAACAAAGGCGCCTACGACCGCTACGACCCGGACGAACTGGCCCACGAGAACGCTCGGCTCACTTGGCTCGCCTTTATCGGCGGCCCCCGCGAAACGCTCCAGCTTCAGGGCGACGTCGTCCTCACGGAAGACGACATCGTCAACAAGCGGCCCTTTCCCGACGGCTGCGTACTCACCACGTGGTCCGTGGACCTCCACTACCCGAAAGAGCAGTACGCCAAGAAATTTCCGGACAACCCCTTTATCTCCGTGGCGGTCCACGGGAAAGGAGTCGACCGCAAGCGCGGCTATCCCGTTCCCTACCGCTGCTTCTACTCGCGCAACATCGAAAACCTCTTCATGGCGGGCCGCAACATCAGCGTGACCCACGAGGCGCTCGGCACCGTCCGCGTCATGAAAACCTGCGGCATGATGGGTGTCGTCGTGGGAAAAGCCGCCGCCATTTGCAGCCAGTACAAAGTCACGCCGCGCGAAGTCTACTATCAGCATCTCGACGACTTGATCGAGTTGCTTCGGCTCCCCGGCAACGTCCGCCGCGATTCACTGGAAGGCGAGTTCGCCGTGGACCCCAGCCTCCCCGAACTCGGCGAACCGGAAACGGACTGGATTCCCCGCGACCAACTCGAGGGAATCGTGGTCGACGACGAAGAAGCCGTTCTGACAGGGAATTGGAGCCACGGGGCCGGACTGAAGCCGCATGTCGAGGACGGCTACCATTACGCCGGCACCGGTTCCCCCGCCACCGCGAAATTCGAGTTCACTGTCCCGAAAGACGGTGAATACGAAGTGAGGATCGCGCATCAACCCCACGAGAATCGCTCGTCGAAGACGCCTGTCACCGTCGTTTCCGCCGGCGGGGAGAGTACCATCGTCGTCAACCAACGCGTCGCGCCTCCACTGGCGAAGGGCTTCTACGGACTCGGCGTTTTCAACTTCCGCACCGACGAACCCGGCGCGGTGGTCGTGTCGAACCAGGATGTCGACGGCAACACCCACATCGACGCCGTGCAGGTGGTTCCCGCCGACTGAGAAAGGTTGCGTCTGGATGACAACAGGATTGGGTCGACGACTCAACCCTGTTCGGCTGCGGAAAGGGCGTCCCTGAAAATGTCGGCCGTGGCCTCCGACATCGCGCGCCGACCGTGCGACTCGACGACCCGCTTCCTCCCCTTTTCTCCGTGCGCGGCGGCCTTCTCCGGGTTGGAGAGAAGTTCGAGGAGTTTGTCGGCAAGGTCTTCGGGATTCTCCGGTTGGCACAGCAAGCCGCCTCCCGATTCGACCATTTCGGGGAAGGCGCCGCGGTCGGGAACCACTACCGGCAGACCGCAGGCCATTGCCTCGAGCACGTAGAGGCCCTTCGGCTCGATGAACCGAGCCGGGACGGTGAACACGTCGATGCTCTCGTAGAACGCGAGCTTCGCCTCTCCACCGGATGCCTCGACGAATACGAACCGCTCGCGAAGCCCGGCGTCCTCGATTTTCTCCACCTGCCGACGGTGGAAGTCGCGGTCCTTGTCCGACAGCCAGCCACCGATTTTAAAGGTGGCTTCGGGGTTCTTCTTCGCCACCTCGATGAAGGCGTCGACGGCGACGTCGAATCCCTTCTCCGGCGCCATTCGCGCGAAATAGCCGACCACCTGTCCCGCCTCTCGTTCGCTCCGGGCGCGATAGACGCCGTCGAAGTCCTCGACCTCGATGCCCAGCGGCGTATTGTGGAACCTCTCCCGGGGAATGTTCAGCAAATCGGACATCTTGTTCCTGTATGCTTCGGAGAAGGTGATGAATCCGTCGGCCTGCTCCGCGAGAGACCGCATTTCATCCAGCACCTGCTTCCGCCATGGCTCCTCGAGTTCGTCGAGAAACACGTCGTCGCCCTGGAGCGTGACGAAAACGGGAACGCCCAGCTCTCTTTTCAGAGCGGGGATGCACCCCCCGACCAGAAGATTCGACAGACAGACAAGATCCGGCTTGGCGTACGCCTTCAGCCAGTGGACCAGACGCCGCACCTCCTTTCGCTGAAAGCCGTCCTCGCCTTTCACCATCGACAGCGTCATCCCGCCGAGGTCCTTCGCGCTAACGGACATGGACCCCGAGGCAACCCGCCGGAGAAATTTCGGGTTGTCGAGCCAACGGTCCAGCACCGACGGAAGGAAGCGAAACAGCGGAATCTTCTGTTGGAGGTAGACATTGACTCCCCCGAAGAAAACCCGGTCGATGGATTGGTCTTTTTCGTCGACCCGGATGGGCGTGTAGAGCGGAACCAAAAGGACCTCCCACCCAAGATCGTCCAGCCCGGACGCCAACATGTTGTCGCGTATGCAACTGCCACAGTACATTCCGCCGGCGCCGGCGGTGACGTAGACTATTTTCGGGAGATCGCTCACGGTTGGTTCACTTGCGCGGGGTTACTTCGGCAACAGAATCACTGTCACCGCAAAGACTTTATAACGCCAGTGAATGTCGGCGAAGGCGGGTTAGATTAGCCGTCAGAATCTATGAAACTCGCCGCCTTCCTCCCTTCCCTTCTGTTCGTTTCCGCCGTCTCCACGGCGCGCGCCGACTGGCCCCAGTGGCGTGGTCCGGAGCGCAACGGGACCGCCGCCGCGTCGGCGACCCTGCCCGACCGACTCAGCGACGAGAACCCCCCGGTCCAAGTGTGGAAGTCGATCGACGTCCCCAGCGACCACTACGGCGGCCACGGCAGCGTCGCGGTGGCCGACGGACGCCTCTACCTATCCGTGGTGTGGCACCGGGATGAGCCGACCGAGACGCGCCGGATCGACCGAGACGTGCTTGCCTCGCTCGGTTTCCGGGGAACCGGCTCCCTGCCGGACGAGGTGGTCGAGAAAATGGAGACCGACCGAATGAACCTGAGCCGTCGTCTCCGCGGTGCCGCTCTCGACGAATGGGCCGATAAGTGGGTCGAAGAAAATCTCGATGCCAAAACTCAGTTGAGCCTCGGCAGCTGGGTCGCGAGTCGCTTCAAGAAAGGAAATGCCGCCATCCCCCTGGAGGTCTACGACACCCTGCAGTCGGTCTCGAACAAGGAATTCGCCGACCAGACCGAACTCGAAGCCTGGGTCGAGGAACAGCAGTTCGAGCCGTCCATCCACGATCAGATCCTCGCCGCCGTTCCCAATACGAAGAAGGTCGCCGAGGATGTCGTCCTCTGTTTCGATGCCGGCACCGGCGAACCGGTCTGGAAGTTCGAGACCGAAGGCGTCCCCAGCGGACGCTCGTCCTCCAGCACCCCGGCGGTCGCCGACGGTCGGGTTTACGCCGCCCTCTCCACGAACATCTACTGCGTCGACGCCGAGTCGGGAGAGGAAATCTGGCAGGCGCCGCTGACGGGAAGAAAGGGACCGGCATCCTCTCCCCTCGTCCACGACGGAAGAGTGTTCCTCCAGCAGAACCACCTCTCGGCTTTCGATGCGGAGACAGGCGAAGAGCTGTGGCAAAGCAAGGACGTGAAAGGCTCGAATTCCTCCCCCGCCCGGTGGCAAAACACCATCCTCTGCAATTCTTCGAATACTCTCCTCGGAATCGAGCCGGTATCCGGTGAGACGCTGTGGAGCCGCCCCGGCGGGGGCGACGGAACTCCGGTCGTATCCGGCGATCACGTCGTCGTTAGCAGCCGACTCGACGACAAGAATCTAATCGCCTACCGACTTTCCGACGAAGAGCCCGAGAAACTCTGGTCGATGGGCTTCATGGCGCGTCGCTACAGCTCCAGCCCGATCATTCACGACGGCCACGTCTACTACCTCGGCAGCGAGCGCCATCTCTGCGTCGATCTCGAAACCGGAGAGACCCGATGGGAACGCAAGGCTCAATCCTCCATTTCCTCCCCGCTGCTGGCCGACGGGAAGCTCCTGGTGTACGAGAACCGCGGCGGCTTCGCCTCCCTCCTTGCAACGAATCCCGACGACTACCAATCCCTCGGGCGCGCCAAGGTTGGCGCCCTCTTCTGCGCCTCTCCCGCCCTCGTCGGGAAAGACTTGTTTCTGCGCACGTCGGATTCCGTCGCCTGCTACCGGTTCGAATAGAAGGATCTTCGCTCCTACCCCCGAATTTCTTTCGAAAATCTCTTTACAGACAGACTGGTCTGTTTATACTGACCCTGCGATGAGGAAACCGAACGCGAGAGAACGCATCCTGGAAACGGCGACGGAGCTGTTTCACAAGCGCGGCTACTCCGAAGTCGGGATCAACGAAATCATCGAGAAGGCCGAAACCGCGAAGGCGAGCTTCTACCATTACTACCCTTCTAAGGAAGCCC
Organism: Verrucomicrobiales bacterium; assembly: GCA_040905585.1. Lineage (GTDB taxonomy): Bacteria > Verrucomicrobiota > Verrucomicrobiia > Verrucomicrobiales > DEV007 > Arctic95D-9. The sequence continues at coordinate 19,931 of JBBDRG010000057.1, read as the reverse complement.
TGTGCGAGGCTTGGCTGTCCTCCGTTCACGAAGGGTCGGAAATCCGCCGCGCAGAAATTCTAAAGTCCCCCGGAACAGCGGCTTCCAAGATCGAGCGCTATTTCGAACAGTTGGAGTCCTACATGATTAGCAGCGAGTTTCGCGGCTGTCCCTATTCCAACACCTGCGCCGTCTCCGACGAGGGCTGCGGCGGAGTCATCGAGCTGATCAGACGTCACAAGGAATCCCTGCGGCAATTTTTCCGCGAGGTCTGCGGCCAGCGCTTCCACGATCCGGAAAAGGCCGCCGAAGTCGGCGACCGAATCTTCATTCTCTATTCCGGAGCCGCAACAGAATCCCAGAACATGAAAGATAGCTGGCCGATCAAAGTCGCCGCCCAAGCTTCGCGCGACCTGACAAGCCCCTGAGTTTTTTTACCAAAGCCAACAGACAGACCTTTCTGTCGATTACGCTACAAAGATACACCCATTACCATGAATCGTCACTCCCTTGAACCGGACGACTGGAACGTCGCTTACCGCGACTATCTGATCCGTTTCGCTTTTCAGCGGGTCTCCGACTACGGTACCGCCGAAGATCTGGTGCAGGACACCTTCCTCTCCGGCTGGAACGCGCGACGCAATTTCCGAGGCGACTGCAATGAACGCACGTGGTTGACCGGCATCTTGCGCAACAAGATCATCGACCACTATCGAAAAACAGGGCGGCGCCCCTCGGTTCTCACGACCGATCTCGACAGCGCCGCGAGCGAAGACGAGGTGTTTTCTTGGATCGATCAACAGCCCGACGAGCGGTCGATCCATCGTCCCGAAGCGGCAACGGAGCGCAACGAGTTCATGCGCCACCTGGAGAACGCCGTCAAAACCCTTCCGGAGAAAATGGCGCAGGCTTTCCGCATGCGCGAAATCCACGGCTGTTCCACCGAAGAGATCGTTGCCGAACTGGGTATTTCGAAAGCCAATCTATGGGTTCTGATTCATCGGGCCAAGCAAATGCTGAGCCAGGAACTCAGTCAAAACTGGGACAGCGTGGACGAATTCGGCGGCCGCCGGGCCGCCTGAGCTTCGGAAGCAGCCTCGCCGCTACCGTTTTTGCATGAGCTTCGAACCACGGTCGTCTGACCAACGGAACACGCAAACAACACGACCATGAGACTTCTCGAACCGCCTACCAAGGAAGACCGCGCTCGTCACGCCCTTTCCGATCGCGACAACATAGAAGTGAGCGATCTCCACTCATTCCTCCACCGCCGCTTCAGCACCATGGCAGAACTTGCCAAACAGATTATCCGCCAGCAGTGGCCGAAACGCCACGACCCCAATCCGCTTGCGAGAGCGCAGGCGATCAGCCTGATCAAGACCCACGTCGTTATGCTGCGGCAGTGGCGGCACCGGTGATCCCAGAGCGGTCGCACATGGAAGTGCTTTTCCAGGCACGGGCTGCGATGGAAGGAACCAAGACCGGTCGAACAATTTAAAAACTTTCACTTAACTTTTGTTGAATTTATTTTAAACTTGGAGAATGAGGTTTCTCTCCAAGTTTTGCGCCGGCGCTGCGGGCGCGCTCCTGTTTGGCATCGGCCTCTCCGAGGTCGCTGCCGAGCCCCGGGAAAAGCCCCGTCTACGGTCGTTTCGGCCCATCGTTCCCATCAAGCAAAACGTGCGGAGCGGCACGTCGGAGGCGAAAACGCGGACGATATCGGTCGCCATTCCCCCGCCCCCGATTCCGGGACCCGAGAGTTCGCTTTTTCCGGAAGCAAGCCTTCCCGACCCGGACTTCCCCGAGGAGTTCCGAGTGGGGTCCGAATCCGACGAAGGGGATTCGACGAACGGAGAGACGGTCGAGGAAACCGCTCCGCCCGCCTCTAAGACCGACGCGAGCGAGGGGGCGAGCCTCACGCGACTGCGGAAGGAAGCGCACGAACTTGCCGCGAAGGGTCTTCGCTACAAATTCGGTGCGGACGACCCCACGCAGGGAGGGATGGACTGCTCCGGCACCATGCAGTATCTCCTCTCCCAAATCGGGATCGAGGGCGTTCCGCGCACGTCCTACGACCAATACTACTGGCTGAAGAAAAAGAAGATGCTGGATGACGTGTACGGGAAAAGTCCCAGCAGAAAGATGCTGAAGAAGCTGGCGCCGGGGGACCTGATCTTCTGGGGAGGGACCTGGAAATCCGGCCACCGCGTCTCGCACGTCATGCTCTACATGGGATACAACCCCGAGGAGGACAAGCACTACGTTTTCGGCGCCCGCGGCAAGTCGACGAAAGGGCTGCTCGGAAACGGCGTGGATGTCTTCGAGCTGGATCCCGACCGCGGCCGACTCGTCGCCCACGGCAAGATACCCGGTCTGATCTACGAATGATCGGGGGAAACCCGGTCACTTCACCGAAGCCAGCAAATCGTTGAGTTCGTCTTCCGAGAAAGAAAGCTTCTGCGGAGTTCCCTCCAGAATTCCGTCGAAGAGAGCCCGCTTTTTCTGTTGGAGCATGACGATCTTCTCCTCGACGGTACCCGCCGTGATCAGCTTGTAGACGAAGACCGGGTTCTTCTGGCCGATGCGGTAGGCGCGATCCGTCGCCTGAGCTTCCAGCGCCGGATTCCACCAGGGATCGAAGTGGATCACCGTGTCCGCCGTCGTCAGGTTGAGTCCGGTCCCCCCCGCCCGTAGACTGATCAGGAACACCGGGGCCTTTCCGGCTTGAAAATCGTCGCAGAGCCTGCCGCGATCCTTCGACTTGCCCGTCAGGGTCAGATAGCGGATTCCTTCGGCGTCCAGAGCCTTCTCGATCAACGAAAGCATCTCCGTGAACTGGGAAAACACGAGGATCTTCCGGCCGTCCTCGACCATCGAAGGCAGCCACTCCATCAAGAGGTCCATCTTGGCCGAGCTGCGCACCTTTTCCGCCGACGGCAGCTTCAGCAGTTGGGGATGGTTGCAGACCTGACGCAACTTGAGAAGCGCGTCCAGCACGAGGAGTTTGCTTTTCTCCGCGCCGAGCCGGGCGATTTCTTCGTGAACTTCCCGACTGACGGCGGCACGGACCGCCTCGTAGAGTTCGACCTGCTTGGGAAGCAGGTCTACGGTGCGCACGATCTCGGTCTTCGGCGGAAGATCCTTCGCCACAAGGGCCTTGGTACGTCGAAGCATCAGCGGTGCCACCCGCTCGGCGAGGCGCTTCCGCAGCCCTTCGTCCCGATGCTTTTCGATCGGAGCGCGGAAGCAGCGGTTGAAGCTGTCCTCGCTGCCCAGAAACCCGGGCATCAGAAAGTGGAAAAGCGACCAGAGTTCGCCGAGATTGTTTTCGATCGGAGTGCCCGAGAGACAGAGGCGATGCCGGGCGTCGATTCGGTAGGCGACCTTGGCCACCTGCGACGCCGTGTTCTTGATCGTATGGGCCTCGTCCAGGACCACGTAGTGGAAGGGCTGGTTGAGCAGTTCCTCCGCGTCGCGGAAAAGGACCGGGTAGGACGTGACCACGAGATCGGCGTGCCCGAGAACGGAATAGTACTTTTTCCGGTCCGGTCCCTGCAGGACCAGCACCTTCAGCGACGGCGCGAATTTTTTCACCTCGCTCTCCCAGTTCGGGACCACGCTCTTCGGGGCGAGAATCAGGCTCGGGAGATTCGCCCGGCCGCTCGCCTTCTCGCAATGAAGGTGACACAGCGTCTGAATCGTCTTTCCCAGTCCCATGTCGTCGGCAAGAATCCCCCCCAATCCCTGCTCCCGGAGAAACTGCAGCCATTCAAAGCCGTCCTGCTGGTAGGGACGCAGCGTCGCGAGAAACCCCTTCGGGGCCTCGGGGTCCTCCTTCGGCTTGAGAGACTCCAACTCGCGCGCGCTTTCGAGGAGACGCGGAGGCGCGCTGCTGACCACGGCGTCCTCACCCGAACTCTGCGTCAGTTGCGCCGCGCGGACCCTATGCAGACGCAGGACGCCGTTTTCGGATACGGGATGATCGTCGAACAGTTCGTTCAGAAGGCCCAGAACCGAGCGAAGCTTTCCGGCGGGAACGGCAACGTACTTGCCCGCTTCCGCGGTTTGTATGGGAATCTTCTTCTCGGCCGGCCACTGGCTCAGATTCGAAAGGGAAAAGCTGGAGGGTTTGCTTTCCAGGTATCGAACCAGGCAGGGCAGCAAGTTGATCCGTTCTCCCCCCACCAGAATTCCGTATTCGAAGCCGAACCAGTCCACTCCCTCGGCTTCACTCTGTATCTCTCCGTAAAAATCCTGCGGCTCCACGACTTGGAGACCGAACTGCTCGTCCAAGGTGATCTCGCATCCGAGCGCTTCGAGTTCCCCACGCCGGTTCGAGAGGAAATCGGCCCAGAACACTTCCTGCATTCCCCGGCGAATCGAGGAATAGGCGTAGCATTGGCGGAACTCGGCTTCGATCTCGTCCCACGGATAGAGCTCGACGAGGCGTTTCAAACCCATTTCGCGCAGGCGTGCCTCAACTTTCGGGTTTTCCCCGTCGACTCGCGCCAAGGGCATGTTCTCCAGCACGCTGCGGGCGTCCGAGTCGTCCCAGTGCAGAATACCGGCCCTGACGTCCGCCGAAAGCAGGCGAATACGACTTTGCAGACAACCGAGACCGAAGGTTTCGTCCTTGGTGGCGCCCTTCTCCAGCATCGCCGCCATCAGGAGCGCCGCGACGTGCTCGTCGTTCGGACGGGTCCCTTGATCGCTACGGCCATCGATTTTCCAGCTGCCGTCGTTCCCGTGGTGAACGACCATGCTGACCTCCGCCTTCGCTCTGTCGTCGCCCAGGTCCACTTGTCCGAAGATGCCGGCGAATCCACCCTGGACGTTCGCGGTCACGACGCGAACCGAGCCGGCGGAGACCAGCCAGCGCGCCTTTTCGAGCGTATCGAGGCTGAAAATCTCCTCGCGGAGCGGAGCTTGGTCGAAGCGAATCAACGCGAGTACCCCGCTACCGTCGGGGGCGGTGGAAAAGCGGGATCCGGAACTGGAAGCGTGGGTCGGGTTCAAGTGGTTCGCGTCGCTGAAACTGCGCCCACCTTCACCATTGCCGCTTGAATTTCAAGACCCGCTGAGCATTTCGATCGGAAAACCGAGATCTCGCGCTTCGGAAAAACGAATGAGCCGGGCGGATTGCTCCGCCCGGCTCAACAGGTGTTACGTCCACGACCAAACAGGGTTCGATCGGAAATTGGTTAGCGGGAAAGTTCCTGATTCAATTCGACAGTGACGCGACGGCTCTTCTCCAGAACGTGTTCGAGCTTCAGCCGGCTGCTCGATCCTTCCGGCATCTCGGCAATCACCCTTGAAAGATCGGACTGAAGCTCGCGCATCTGCGCAAGAATCTGAAGATCGTGTTCGTCATTGAAGACGGGATTGCCGCTCATGGCCACGGGCCGGAATCCGGCAAGCTCGAAACCTTTTCGCTCCGCCGAGGACGACTCCTCGCCCATGGTCACGTAGCCGCGGACGAATATCTTGGAAGGTCCTTGATCGTCGACGGCGAATGTTTTTCCGGATTGCAGATCGATCATGCCGGTCTCGCCCCCTCTCTCGTCCACCGGAGGCAGGTAGGAGTCTACGCGGTTGGATGTCTCCAACTCGTAAACGGCCGGAGACAGGCGTCCGCCGCCGGGTACGATCGTGGATTTGTGCGAAGCGGGAATCACCGAAGTAGCTTCGAGGTAGCTCGCGTCGATATCCGCGCCCGGAGTTCTTTGCTCGAGCACTTCGGCCAAGTCCAAATCCGAGCCGGAAAGGTCGTCGATTTCCTCGGCAAGAAACAACCGGGGGACGTGAACGGAAGTCTCCGGGAGGGACGCGACCGGGGTGGTATCGGAAGCGACCGCGATCCTGGGCTCGACGGAGACGTCGTCCGCAAGCGCAAGCTCGGTCTCGTTCTCCTGCATCGAAACCGTTCCAACTACGACCAACATGACGGCCAAGGCCGCGGCGATCGCGCCGACGACCCGGCGGGAGTCGCGAAAGGTGACGGGAACTATGCTCTTGTGGTTCGATTCGTCCGCCGAAGTCTCTTGCTGGACAAGCTGGAGGACTGGAAGCTCCATTTCTTCCTCCCATTCGTTCTTCAGGCCCGTCGAAAGCATCGACATGACTTCGGACATGGATTCCAGTTCCCTCCGGGCTTGGGGAGACGACTGGAGCCGAACTTCGAATTCGGCCTTTTCGGCAGCATTGAGTTCTCCCAGCGCGTAGGCGGTGAGTTCAGGATCGTCGGGGTTGACGGGTTCGCGGTTCATTGGATTGGCAGTTGTTGGGTAAATGGAATATCAGGAAACTTCGACACCCATGAGTGTCCGAAGTCGCTTGATGCCGGTGTGGATGAGGAAGCCGACATTGCTCACGCTGAGCCCGGTGACTTCGGCGATTTCCTTGTAGCTGAGGTCACCTTGGAACTTCAGTCGAATCACTTCGCGCTGATTGTCGGGAAGCCGGTCGAGGAAGCGGAGGACTTCTTCGTGTCGCTCCTTGTCCTGCATGGCCCGGGAAGGATCCGGGGAAGCGTCGTCGAGATTCGCGAACGCCTCGCCCGCCGAAGTCAGCATGGGATTCTCCTTTCGGAGGACATCGATGGAGCGGTTCCGGCAAACGGTGTAGAGCCAGCTCTTCAACTTGCCCCGGATCATCTCGGGATCCTGGCGGTGAAGCTTGATGAAAGTATCCTGCACCACGTCTCGGGCACGCTCCCAGTCGCCACCAAGGAGACCGGCGGCATAGCCTGTCAACGGCCCTTCGAAATCCGCCTGAGCGGATTCGACCAGTTCGCGGGGAGATACCTCCATGATGAAGCAGGGCACGGCAGACATGGAAAGCGGTGAGTTCACCGCCCTTAAACGAGTCGCCGCAATTTTTCTTAGTCGAAACCCGAGATAAGTTAATTCGCTTTCGCCGGAATCACAATGGCCAGATGCGTCGCCGGTTGAAATTCAAGTGCCGCCAGCCAGCCAAGCCCCTTCGCGGGCAAGTTCCTCGCCAGCCTTTTCGGCAAATCCACGATGACACTCGGGTCGCTCTGATAATTGCGATTTTCAAAAATGAGATTTTTCGGTTGCATTAGTTAAGGATTCCGTAGTATTTGTCAATCTTAACAACCTTGATTTCATTCTAATCCCCCCATACCACGATGGCAAAAATCCTGATTATCGACGATGAAGCCTCCATTCTCAATCTCATGGCGAAAACCTGTCGCAACCAGGGACACGACGTCACCGCTGTTCAGACGGGCAAGGAAGGACTCGTAGCCCTCGATCGCCTCGAGCCGGAACTGATGATCGTCGACATGAGAATCGGCGACATGAACGGGCTCGATATCATTCGCTACGCGGAAGAGCATAATCCGGACGTCCAGATCATCATGGTGACGGGCCACGGCTCGATCGAAACGGCCGTCGAGGCGATGCGCCTCGGCGCCTTCGACTATTTGACGAAGCCTTTCGAACTCGCCGACCTGCAACGCACCGTCGAACTCGGTCTCCAGCAGCACGGCCGGCCGCGGCCGTCGGAAGACGGAGGCTTCAACGAAGCAGCGATCACGGTAACTTCCGGCGGCCTGATCGGAGATAGTCCCAAAATCAAGGAGATCCTGCAGATCATCGACAAGATCGCCGACAACGACTCCCCGATTCTCCTGGAGGGCGAGTTCGGGGCGGGCAAGCAAATGGTGGCTCGGAGCATACACGACACCAGCGCCCGCAAGGACGCCCCCTTCAAGGTTCTGCAATGTTCCGCCCTCCCCGAAGACCTTCTCGAAAACGAACTCTTCGGATCTCCCGGAAGCCGCGGAGAGACGATCTTTTCCCGCGCCGCCGGTGGCACGGTTCTCCTGGAGGAAATCCAACTCCTGCCCATCCGGCTTCAAGCGAAGCTGGAAAGCTATCTGGAGCAGATCACCACGCGCCGCATGATGGGCGATCTGCCCACCCACATGAACGTCCGTTTCATCGCCTCCTCGGTCAAGCCGCTCCAGGAATGCATCGAGGCGGGCTCGTTCCGCGAGGATCTCTTCTACAAAATTTCGGTCATTCCCATCGACGTGCCGCCGCTCCGCGGACGAAGCGAAGACATCGAACTGCTCTCCGAGCACTTTCTGAAGCAGTATTCAGAGCGGACCGGAACGCCCGTTCCGGAAGTCGACAAGTACGCGAAACGCCTCCTGGAAGGCTACAGTTGGCCGGGCAACGTCGGGGAATTGCAAAACGCCATCGAGCGTGCCTGTGCCTTTGCCGAGGACAATCGCATCCGGCCCGTCGATCTGCCGCCCAAGGTGACTCAGAAAGTCGAAATCACGGACGAGGACGAGAAGACCACCCATCACCTGCCGATCGGACACGCGCTCCAGGACTACATCCGCAAACAGGAAAAGCTCTTCATTCGCGAAACACTCAAATACAACGGCGGGTCGAGGGAGAAGACCGCCAGCATGCTGGGCGTGAGTATTGCCACCCTCTACCGAAAGATGGGCCTGAAGCTGGAGAAGGACAAAATGCTTTCCTAGCTACCGGGTCCGTGCGGTTTCGGGGTGCCTTTTCCCGCGGGGATTCGCGCCGCGTGTTGACTCACGTTCGGAGACAGGGAGCCAACAACTCCTTCTGCCACTCCATCAACGCCCCCTCCTCCTCGCTGGTCACGTTCGTGGCGGCGAGCCGCTCGAGGACGCCCCGGGTCGCGATCAAAGTGGCTTCAATCCCGAGGTCTTCGGCGACTCGATTTCGGTGGGCTCGAATTTCGGCAAAGTGCGTCTCGTCAATGTTCAGGCGCATTCCCGCGCCCTTTCGTCGTTTCTCGGGATAATCGCCAGGAGGAACTTTTTTCGCCTTCTCGATCACCTTTCTCAGCCGGCTCACCGCGCCGGACCTCAGGTAGTGCGGAGGTCTCACCTCGCCGCCGGACTCCAGTTGAGTCGCCATCTTGAAGAGTTCGTTGTTGTTGAGGAATTTGAAGGCGGGCCGATCGAGACGCCGGCACTCTTCGTCCCGCCAGTACCAGAGAGTTCTGAGGAAGTGGAGTCCCTTGCGGGAGAGTTTCCCCCACCCCGAGATTTTCCACGCGTCCTCTTCCGGCTTTTCGGTCCGGTCCATAACGGACTGCCGAGCCGCCTCGCAACTCTCCAGAAACCAGTCGTAGCGACCGAGGCGTTTCAGTTCCTCGACGTATCTGGCTCCCAGGTCGAGCAAATAGCGGACGTCGTCGTAGGCGTAGGCGAGCATCTTGTCGCTGATCGGCCGTCGACTCCAGTCCGCTTTTTGCGACTGCTTGGAAACAGCTACGCCGTACTCGTCTCCGAGAAGGTTGCCGAGTCCGAACTTTGCCACCCCTAGAAAACGGGCTGCGATCTGCGTGTCGAAGATCAATCGGGGGGCCCAATCGAACGTTTTGAGAAACAGGGAGATATCGTAGTCTCCGCCGTGCATCCAGACGACATCGAACCGGTCCACGAAACTGGTGAACAGCTTCAGCTTTGCGAGGCCGATGGCGAGGGGATCGATGATGACCAAGTGACCCGGGGTCGCGAATTGGATGAGACACAACTTTGTCTCGTAGGAGTGCATGCTGTCGGCCTCGGTATCGATGGCGCAGGCACGGAACACCTCGGGCGATCTCGACTCGGTCACGAACGCCTCGAGACCTTCTTCGGTGTCGATGTAGCGTTCCGAGGCGGAAGCAAATCGTTCGGCGGAAGCAAAAACCATCACGTGCGCGCGGCCAGGTCACTGAATGCCGCGAAGCAGCAACTCGGCGTTCGAACTCGTCGATCCTATCAACTTCAACAAGACCTGCATGGCTTCCGGTGCGGGACGCTGAGCCATCTGTTTTCGGAGGCTGTTGATCTTCTTGAATTCGTCGGGATGATACAGCAGTTCGTCTTTCCGGGTCCCGCTTTTGAGCAGATGAATCGCTGGAAAGATTCGCGACTCGGCCATCTCCCGGTCCAAAGTGATCTCCATGTTTCCCGTTCCCTTGAACTCTTCGAAAATGACGTCGTCCATTCGGCTGTCGGTTTCGATCAAGCAGGAAGCTAGAATCGTCAGACTTCCGCCTTCCTCGACGTTGCGAGCCGCACCGAAAAAACGCCGGGAGCGCTCCAGGGCTTTAGGCGATATGCCGCCGCTGCCGATCGGCCCCCCTCCTCCTCCGCCGCCGCGTCCTTTTTTCCGTCCTCCGCCCGACTGATTCGCCGAGTTGTGCGCCCGGGCCAGTCGCGTGAGACTGTCCAGCAGAATCACAACGTCCCTTCCCGTCTCGACCAAGCGTTTCGCGCGGTTCAGAACCATGTCCGCTACTTCGATATGGCGTGTGGACGGCTCGTCGAAGGTCGAACTGTAGACCGAGGCTTCCACCGTCTCCCTGAAATCGGTCACCTCCTCCGGCCGCTCGTCGAGCAGCAGGACGATCAACTCGACCTCCGGACTGTTCTTCCGGATCGAGACGGCGATGTTTTTCAAAAGGATAGTCTTTCCCCCGCGTGGAGGAGCCACAATAAGCCCTCGCTGCCCCTTGCCCAGCGGCGCGACCAGATCAATCACTCTCGACGAAGGTTTCTCCGGGTCCGGAATCTCCAGGATAATCCGCTCCGACGGAAACATGGCGGTCAGGTCGTCGAAGGCGGGAGGCTCTTCCCACGAATCCACGGGCACGCCTTCGATCTCGAGAACTTCGTCCACGGAAAGGAATTTCTCCCGATCCTTGGGCGGCCGAATCGTGCATTTGAGTCTCTGTCCGTTTCGCAGCCGGAACTTCTTGATAAAGGCGGCCGGGACGTAAACATCGTCGGCATTGGAGGCGAAACTGAAATCCGGCCACCGAAGAAAGCCGAAACCGTCTCCCGAAAAGTCAAGAAAGCCTTCAGCGTCCATCGCAGTGCCGCGTTCGCCGTAGAACTTGAGCAACTCGAAGACGAGTTGATGCTTTGAACGGATACCGGCAACGCGAAGGCCGGCTTTCTGAGCCGCTTCGTGAAGCTCGTTCAACGAACGCCGCTGAAAAGCATTGATGTTGATTTCTCCCGGAACAACCATCGGCTCTTCCTGGCTCTTTGAAGACGCATCCGCCGCGTTCGCTATCGATTCTTCTGTCATTACTCAAACAATGTTGCCAAACGGCTCGCCAAATGATCCACTTGCGCGTCCAGCACATTTCGGTCACCGTCGTTCCAAACGACGATATCGCCACGGGAAATCTTCTCCTCCACCGGCATCTGTGATTTGATCATTTGATTCGCAAGTTCCGGCTCTATTCGCCGCTCTTGCCACAAACGCCGCCTTTGGGTCGGGACGCTTGCCGCCACCACCAGATCGAAATCCCGTTGAAGCGGGAAGTTCGCTTCGTAGAGCAGCGGTACTTCCACAAGCAAAGCGCCCGTCTCTCCGGGGAGCGTCTTGGCGTGAGCCAACAACTGCTCGCGGACCAGCGGGTGCAAGAGGTTCTCCAGTTTCTCACGAAACGCCGGGTTTTCAAACACGAGTTTCCGAAGATTCGTCTTGTCCAACCGCCCGGACTCTACGTCCAAGATCGGAAGGGGCGCCTCCAGGGCCATCAATCGTCCGACAGTTTCCGGCATTTCCAGCAACTCGGCCACGGCCACGTCGCAACTGAAGATCGAAGCCCGACCTTCGGGAAATAGCTCAAGCAGGCCTGAACAAACCAAGCTCTTTCCGCAAGCCACCCCGCCGGTTACCGCAATGGTGATCATGGACGCGCCATCATCGGACGATACCTCAAGCAAAAAAGCGCGGCTCGACGAGCCGCGCTTTCAAAGATTCGCAGGGAATCGAATTTCACTTCACTTTTGAACCGGTATGGGTCCCGGAGCAAACGTAGGCGGCGTGATCGGCGGCCGATCCACCGGTTCCGGCAGAGGATCATCCTGCAATCTGCCGTGGATGGGCAGCCCGGCCGGGTCCATGAGCTGCGCTTTCACGAAGATAGTCAAATTCCGCTTGAGATGAAGTTCAACGCTGGAACGGAAGAGCCTTCCCATGACCGGCAGATCGCCCAGAAACGGGATCTTGTCCTCGACGTCCTGAACATCCTCGCGAATCAACCCCCCGAGAGCCACCGTCTGGCCGTCCCAGATCGTCACCTGAGTCGTCACTTTGCGAGTGTTGAAGATAGGCATGTTGATGATGTTGGGCGTGATCACAACGGTTTCGGTGAATCCGAGCGCGTTCGTGGCAGTCGTCTGGATCGGGCTTCCGTAGTTGATAAACCCATCGAATTCCACCACCTCGGGAGCGAGATTCAAGTCGATGGTGAACTCGTCGGCACCGAGAACGGGATCGACTTCGAGCGTAACACCCGTATTGCGCGTTTCAAAGGCCGTCGGCGTGGCTGGAGTCACCGGGAAGGTGCCCGCGCTCTGCCCTCCCCCAAGTAGAGGATCGCTGGAAATCGAACCGAACTGGTTCGGAATTTCCGGAGGATCGTATTCCGTCGGATAGATGAACTCCCGAATCACCTCGATTTTCGCTCGCTGGCCGCTCCTGGCCATGACGGAAGGCGCCGAGAGCAGGTCGACCCCTTTCTTCTGACTGAGAGCGCGAATCATCACCTGAAACTGGGGGTCCGTGAACACGCCCGAGATCCCGAAGATACCAGGAGCCACGGACGATCCCGCGTCCCCGACCCCGGAAGCCTGGGCAATCAAGGCGTCGATGGAGTTGCCGTCGATCGCCCCTGAACCGGAACGAAGACCCGCTGTGAGCGGGTTAATGCCCACGGGAAGCTGCGTTCCGGGATTGACGAAGGTGAAGTCCTCCGATCCCGAGGTGCCTATCTGGTTTCCGGAGGTTCCGCCGCCGGCGAACACGCGCGGCGTGGTCCCGAGGTTGAACGGACCGAGCAACCAGTCGAAGCCGAGTTCCTCGCCGTCTTCCTCGCCGATTTCAACGAACCGGGAGGTGATGTAGATCTGCTTTTCGACGCCGGAAACGATCGATTCGATGTAGGCTTCCACCAATTCCATCTGGTCCGCCGTGTTTCGGACGATCAACTGGGAAGTGGCGGGATTGTAGATCGCGCTGCCGCCTCCCGTGAACGTGATCCCGGCACCCTCGAGAATCTCTTTGGCCGTCTGCCGCCCGCGGATTCCACGATCGGTGGAGGGCTCCGCCGCAAACGGATCGGCCGTGCCGCCGCCGCCCCCGCCGTCGCCGGCGGCCATCGAAAGAAAGGTCGGCGGAACGACGTAGACGTTGGTGAACAAATCCGCGTCGGGCTGGGACAAGGGCACGACCACCACGGCGTGAGCCTCGACCTTGTACTTCAACTGAGCCAGCGAAGTCGTGTATCTCAGCGCCTCGGCAAGTGGGACATTCGTGAGTCTCAAGGAAATCCTGGTGCCTCCGATGCTGCCGCCCGTATCCACGGCAGTGACGCCACCTCCCTCGAACCCGAATCCGCCGTCGGGGTCTGGAGCGGGCGCCGCGCCGCCGCCGCCGCCGCCGAAGCTTCCGGTATCGAGAATGATATTGACCCCTTTCTGCGCCGGATTGGTCTCGGCGTGGTCGAGTTCCACGCTACGCTGCTGCAGGAATTCGAGCGCATCGGTGAGGGGCGTGTCGGAAAACTCGATGCTCGGAATCACGATCGTCTTCAACTTCTCCTCCGTTCTACGAATTTGCGTGGTACTCGTATCCGTGGGAATGGCGATGTCGGGACCGCCTTCCAGTCCCGCCGGAACGGGCGATTCCCAGCCTGCCGCGACCTCGGCCAGCATTTTGGCCCGCGTGTGATCGTAGGCCGCATCGTAGTAGTTCATGCGGTAGCGCTCCGCTTCTTCGCCGAGTCGGCGAGCGGCCGTGTTGTAAGGATCCTCGTTGAGGGCCTTGTGGAACTCGCGGTCGGCCCGGTCGTAGTCGCCCAGGTCGATATATCCCTGACCCGTCTTCAGAGCGAGCTTCACCCGTCGGACGCGCTCGAGGTGCGCGGGAGTCAGCGCGGGCGAATAGTAGTCGGGATCGTTGAGTTGCTCCAGGAGTCTCTTGGCGTCGATGTTGTCCGGATCCACGCTTGGCTGGAGAACTTCCTCGACGAGCGCGATCGCTTCCGGATATCGCCCCTCTTCCGCACGCTTTCGGGCGAGAAGGACGCTGGCGCGGGCGAACTGCTTGATGTAAGCCCGCCTCCGGGGTTCGGTCATGGGGGCCTCCGGCAACAAATCCAAGGCCGCGCGGTATTGGTCGATGGCACCCTGGTAGTCCCCGTCCGCCATCAGCTGAGAGCCCCGCAGAGCCGCTTCGTCCGCCTTCTTGACCCGCTCCTGAAGACGAATGACGTAATTGGTCGCGACCGCCGGAACGCCGCCTTCGCCGCTTCCGTACCCTGTCGGACCGGCCAGGACCCCGGCCTCGAAACCGAGGATAGCTGCCAACCCCACCATCCCGACGCCGAACAATCCCGATTGCCTCTTCGTAACGCTCATCTTCATAAATTCGTATAACTCAGGCGCTTTCCCTATGCGGTGCGCCTTGTTGTAAAATCGACATCAAAACCAGAATATGGGAAAACTGTCAACTCTTAGTTCCTTCTAATTTCAACCGTCTGCTCGGGTTCGGAACCCTTCCGATAGGTGATCGTCGTGGAATCCTCCTCGACCTTCACGACGCGGTAGGTGGTCTCGGGATCCTGGTCCAGTTTGAAAGTGTCGCCTTCCTTGACGTGAAAGCGGTTTCCGGGATCCAGAAGAAACTCCAGTTCGGCGAAGTAAGTCGGGATCTCGGTCTCGATGTTCTTGATCAGATCGACTTGTATGTCCTGGGGAAGATAAGTGATCGTGACCACGGAGGCGTCGACTTTGATTCCTCCCCTTTCAGCCGTCTTCTCTTCGAACGACTCCACGCGGAACTGTTCGTCCTCCGACGGTTCTCCGATTCCCATCAAAAAACTGTCGCTCCTCGGCCATCGACTCGTCGGGAGCCGCTGGATTTGAAACGTGTTCGCATCCGGTGTCGCCGAAAACTTCAACTTGTAGATCTGCTGTTGGCGGGAAATCATAACGAGCTTCTCCGCGTACGGCGGATGGGAGTCCGGATCCCCGGGGTCGGTTTTGGCTTCCCATTCGGCCAGAGACGAGAATCCGTCGCCGTCCGGGTCCTGGCGCAACACGCCCGCGTTGAGAAAGTCGAGGTCGTTGTTGAGCAGCCAGGCATTCGTCACGGGCGGGCGGAGGAGCGGGGCGTTCGGGTCCAGCATGTCGATCAGAACCCCGTCCGATTCCACGATGGGAATGGAAACGAACAAACGGACGTCTTTCTCGGCCTCTCCCTTCCTGGGGGTCGTCCAGACGGTCTTTTGATCCACGAACTGCTTGGCCAGCTTGGCCCTCCTCTCGTCCGTGGGGGGAAGCTCGTTGTCGGGCGTGGCCGGCTCGAGGACGAACCCCTCGGCAAACCCAAGAGCCTTTGCTACGTAGAGGCCGGATAGCGCTATCACCACCACGGCCACCGCCAGCAGGAGGATTTTGTCCCAATTCTTACTCATTATCGTCTCCTCCCGGATCTCTGTTCCACTTCAGCCGTCGCCCTTACTTCTTCCGGGTTCAGGAAACGCACGATGTCGACGACCATGAAAACATTCAAGTTCTCCTGCCCCATCAAGACCCGCGCGTCTTGTTTTGCCAGGACGAATCCAGCCTCTTCAGCCTCCTTTTCCACTGCGCTCAAACTCTCCTCCGTACCGTCGTATCCCCACTCCAGCAGCATTTCATAGGATGCCATTTGCTTTGTCAAGGGATCTTCGAATCTCGGGATGTCGGAATCGGCGTCGGCGGCGCTCAACTTAACCGGTCCTTCCTGGAGGGCGTTCTTTACCTTCAGAACGCGGACGACGTAGAAGAACTCCTCGTCGTTGGCGATCGAGTTGATGAATTCTTGAAACGACTCGTGGCTTCCCTCGAAACGCAGGCGGACGGGGTACTTGTGCACCACCGCTTCCTCGTGTCCGTCCGGGGCCCCCGCCTCGCCCGGGATCGGATCGCGCTCGAAACTCAATAGCATCTCGGTTCCGGCATCCGTCAATTCCGTCAGGAGATGATTGATCGCCTCCAGCTCGTAGTCCAGAACGGGAACCAACGCCGGAGGTGGCAGCGTCAGCGCGTAGCTGTCGAATCCCAACTGGAAATCGAGCTCCGGATCGAACTGCAAACCGTTCGATTTCGCGTACCGGCGGAAGTCCTCCACCCTCGTTTTCACCAGTTGCTGGAACTCCGTGTTCCGCAATGTTTCGTTCAGCGGGCTCTGGAACGTGTCGAGGCTCTCGAAAAGTTCCTGGACGGCCGCCTCGTAGCCTTCCACTTTCGCCTCGAGGGCCTCCGTATTCTCCTCGTTGGGATACGGTACTTGCCGCTCGAGGTTCTCGATGGTGCCCACTTTGGCATCCCAGCTCGAGAGCGACTCGGAATAATCCCCGTAACTTGAAAGCGCGTAGAAACCCGTCCCCCCGAGCAAGAGAACGGCGACCACTCCAAAAACTATCAACCAAATCTTAGACTTCATGCGCTTCGTGGACCCTATTTGCTGAATTTGACCTTATTCTCCTCGGGTAGCGGCAAAGTCATCCGAAACGGATAGGCGTATCGGTTGTCGCCGGTCCCGGAATCGACTTCGATCACCTCGCTGATGTCGACGCCTTCGAGGGCGAAGAAGGAAGTCGCGCTTTCGCTCTCGGCATCCTCTTTCAGCCCCCTGAAGTAGTCGTAAACGACCTGGGAGCCTCTCGGGTTCTCGCGCCAGAGCCCTTCCATGGAGAACGAATCGATCGTCGCCTCGGCCCCGGGCGCCAAGGTTACCAAGGCCGAATCTTCGTCGGCAATGACGGGCTGTCCGTTGGCAAGCGGTTCCAATACCGTCAGGTAAAGGACGTCGTTCTGCATTTTGTTGCCGAGGTAGTTGAACACCCTCACCCAGTAGACCCTGTGCCGAATGGCTTCCACATAGGGTCGCTTCTGCGCGTCGATCCTGGCGATCTCCGCCTTCAGATCCTCGATCGCGCGGTTGGATTCACCCAGGTCGTCCGCTCGGCCCTGTATCTCCGCCGCCCGCGTATCGGCGATCTCGGTGCCTTGGGCGAAGAAAAAGCCCAGAGCCCCGAGAAAAGCCGCCAGCGCTACCACAGACAGGATAAGCGCCGGCTTCCGTTTCTCAAGGTCCCTCGCCTTTTGAACCGAATCGGGCACAAGTTCGATATCGACGGGGACTTCGCCCGCCTGATTGATGGCAATACCGACCAGGTCGCCCATGTTGTGCGCGTTGGCACCGACGAATTCCTGATCCGCTCCGGACGAAACGGTCACGTTCCTGAACGCGTTGAAGTGGTCGACGGGAAGATTGAGCTTCTCGGCGAAAAACTCCCGAATGAACGGAAGACCCGCCGTCCCGCCGCTCAGCAACGCCATCGCCGGCGCCGTGCCTCCCTGCTGGCTCCGATAGAAATTGACCGTCCGCATGACCTCGGAGTGAAGCCGGGTCAAGGAATTCCGGACGACCTTGGATATTCCCGCTATCTCCGGATCCTCGTGATCGGCGTAGGCTCCACCCAGAGCGACGAACCCGTCCGCGACCTTTTTCCGATCCGCCGTGACAAAATCGATGCCGAATTCCTTGGCGATGGCTTTCGTGATATCGGCGCCGCCGATCTTGACCGTGCGGATGAAAAGCTTGTCGCCCTCCATGAAGATGATGTCCGTCGTCCGCGCCCCGATGTCAATCAGGAGCGTGGTCGCGTCGACGTCGGAATAGTTGAAACGCAAGGCGTTGTAGAGCGCGACGGGGGAAATCTCAACCCCTTTGGACTTGAGTCCCGATTCGTTGACGAGCGTGTCGATCTCGTTGAGTTCGTCCGACTTGACCGCGGCGAGCAGGACCTCGACCTCGATGTCGTCGGGGTCCCCCATCAACTGGTAGCCCCAGACGACTTCGTTGATTGGGTAGGGCACTTGCTGCTGAGCCTCGAACTCCACGATTTGATCCACCTGCTCCCCGTCCAGGGCGGGCAGACTGGCAAACTTCATCAGGACCGGAAAGGACGAGACCACGTAGGTCGTTTTCGCCCCTTTCAGCTTCAGCCCGGTCACGATCTCCTTGAGAGCAGCCACCGCTTGTTCGCGACGGGCGTCTTCGTCGGCCGGATTACCGACCAGTTCCCTGCGCTCGACCCGATCAAGCCTCAAGCCGCCTCCGGCGGTCTTCGAAAAAATCGCGCCCGCCACCTGCTGCGATCCTACGTTCAACGATATAATGCGATCGTGCGCCATAATCTGATTCTAATCGGAACAATCCAAGCCGGCCCCAGCCGGAAGCATGCTCGGGGGCTTTTCTACTGGGTCCGTTCGACTTCGGCGTACCGATCGATCCACAGCAGCGCGAAAGGCGTGTCCTGCTTGGCGAGAATACCCGGCTGCGTGCCGGTGGCCTGCCAGAATTTCGCACTGCTTCCGGAGCGGGACGACTTGCCGCCGACAACCACGCCGTTGTAGAGGACTTCCAGCCCGACGGCCTGGACCGAACGGGGTTGGAAACGGCGAAAATCTCCCGTCAATTCACCGAGGGTGCTGGGAGCCACGTAGACGGCCGAAAAGTAGTCCTCTCCGGGGACCACGTTGATGTGCTTGACGTCGCCGGTGAGCGTCCTTCCTTGGCCGTTCTGGTCCGTGAAACCGATGTAGTAGCGAAAGAGCAGTTCGGGAACGACGACGTCGTCGCGACCCGCCACTTTGAACTCGACTTCGACCTCGAGCCAGTCCCTCGGGTTCGGAACCTTCTTGGTGTTTACGCCGCCGGCCTGGAACTCGGGCGTCTTCTGGGTGTCGTAGTCGATGCTCTTCACATCGACGTCGCCCACGTTCAGTTGGATCTGCTGGGCGTGAGCGGAAGCTGCCAGAAACGCAACAATCGCGAGGGTCGTTAAGAGCTTTTTCATAGGGATTTTCAACAATTTGGGGTGGCGAAGCTGTTTAGCCTCATCCTAACATCCGGATACTACGACGGTTATTTCTTCGAGGTAAAGACACAAATCCAATCAAAGGTCAGATTTTTTTCAAAAAGAGTCGAAGAGCGTTTCCCTTCAACCCGACCGTCCGGAGGGTCAACACTTTAAATTCTCTGATATTCCGAAAACTCGGACAAACGAGACTCGAAAAAGCGAAATCGCCGCGCCGAGCCCAAGCGGGCGGCAACGAGCCTCGGCTATTCGTCATGTTCCTCCGCCAATTCCACGTCCGCGCGAATGCCGTGGTGCTGGGCGGAGGCAATGGCGAGGCTGCGAATGGCCCCGATCGTCCTGCCGTTTCGACCGATCACGCGTCCCGCGTCGTCGGGATGCAGGCGGATCCGATAGAGATGCCTTTCGCCCTGCTTCTCGTGGAGGACGCTGGCTTCTTGGGGATGCTGGATCAGCTGAACGACCACGTATTCGAGGAATTCGTGGATGGCGAGTTCAGCCTCCATGGAAAGCCGGAGCCGAGCGAGCAGGCGTCTCGGAGATACTGCTCGGAGAACTTCAGGCGGACGTTTCGGCCCGTCGGGCCTTCTTGATCAAATTGCCCACCGTCTCGGAAGGCTGCGCTCCGTTTCCGATCCAGTGATCGGCCTTCTCGAGGTCGATCTGAAAATCGTCTTCGTCCTTCATCGGATCGTAGGTGCCGATCTGTTCGATGTAGGCGCCTTCGCGACGGGCTCGGCCATCCGCGACCACGATACGATAGTAGGGTCGGCCTTTGGCTCCTTCGCGTCTGAGTCTGATTTTAACCATTTCCGTATTCTTTTATCCAATCACTGAAAGCGTGATTCCCGCAGCTTTTGCCGGAACGGGAACTTGATACGTTCTAATCCGGAAAAATCAAACGCAAGTTGCCGAAAATTCGCTCGCGGCAATTTAAGAGACTGTTGAAAAACCCTGAAACGCAAAATCTAAATGAAGAGACGGGATCAAAG
>JBBDRG010000056.1:0-30111 GCA_040905585.1 Verrucomicrobiales bacterium | reverse complement strand
GAACCAAAACACAAGATGTTGGGGGTACTTGAGTCAATCAGCCAGGCAGGAAAATTCTTGCGCTTTAGGCCATTTGCCAGAAAGATCTACTGAAAAGATCGAGTGAGCAGCTCTCGTCATTTTGAATCTTTGAGCAGTATCTTATTGACACAAAAATCGCAGGAATTTTTGACTGACCCTCCCCGTTTTCTCTGCAAGGGGACGGGTTCGGCAGGGACCATGATCCGGCGGGACGAGGTCCAATTCTTTCTCTAGCTTCACGGACTGTGGGAGGGAATTCTCGCGTTGCCGCCGCCGCCCCGGCCTCCCTTCGACATCGACACCGTGGAGCCGCTCGACGTGCCGCCCCAATGGGGCTGGAGCGACGAGATCGAACCGCCGCCGGAGGATTGGTGGCGGGGAGCGGAGGACGGCCGATGCCAGGCACCCGAACTCCCGCTCGACGATGGGCAGGTTCTGGTTCTCGATGCCGAAGATCCGTTTCCCGTGGACGAGTGGCCAGTCTACCGGGCGTACTGAACCCACACCTAGCAGATCACCCACCGATTTCAGAGAGAACATCGAGGCGGGGGCCGCACCGGCGTGCCTGGGGGTTGCGAAATTCACGGCTGAGTCTGCCGCTGAGCGAGTCGAAAGCCCCACAAATGCTTGACGGCTGCAAAATTTGCGGTCAATTTTTTAAGGATGAGGCTCTCTCACCCCTTCCTCCCCCTGAACCCCCTCCAACCCGGGGCGATGCGCGGTGACGGAGCGGCGGGGTTGAAAAAGCGATTTCCTAGCAATAATGGATCCTCAAAAAAAAGATGCAGTTCATGATCTCTCGAACTCTATTTTGCGGCGTTTTGCTCTTATGGGCCATCTCTTCCACTTCAGCAAAGGCGGACCCTCAATCTCCTATCATCCTAGATGCAAATTCTGGGACAGTTTTCGGCGCGACGCTAGGGATGAGAGAAGAGGAAGTAAAAGATACATTGAAGAAAGCGGGCTTCAGTGATGTCAAACGGGTCGACTATCCCGGCAGGCATTTTCTGCTGCAATCATCCAAGCTGGTCAAGGAAGCCGGTGGAGCAATTGTGTTTTTCTTCGATGATCGAAAAACTTTGACGAGGATCTATTCAAACGCCGAGAATCTCAAGATCGGTGCCACTACCAAACTGTCCGTCGGGATGCCATTGGATGCCTTTGCCAATGCCTTTGGCGCTGTGAAGGATATCGAGCTTCTTCCGAACAAACGAAACCGAGGCACCTATTTTGAGGTGGGGCATTTTCGCATCTGTGCGATCAGCGATCTAGTTAGTGATCAGGTCCTAGCGTGGTCAATCCGGGTCAAACAGTCCGAAGTTAAGGATAGCCGGGGAACGAAACAGATGGGCCGCACGCCGCCCACCCCAGGCACGGGTACAACGGAAAAAGCTGAAAGCGAAAAATTTTCGGAAAATGCGGTTAGTGCCGACGTCAAGCCCGGGGAAGCCCAAAAGGACCAGCACCCAAAATTCGCGCTTTCTCAACACAAAAACGAGATTTCCAGGCACCGTATTTGGACCAGCAAGGAAGGGACTCCACTCGAAGGAGTTTACCTGAGATTCGACGCAGATTCCGACGAAGCGATCTTCAACTTTATTGTAAACAGTAAACTCATCAAAAAGGCAGTCCGCGTCTCAGATCTTAGCTCTCGTGATCAAATCATAATCAAAGAGTTCATCGCTCAAGACAAGCAAAACGAAGAGAAGAATAAGCTTATTGAAGTAGACCCCGGCAGCGCTTCAGAACAATACCTTCGAACATGGAGGAGCGTCGATGGAAGAACGCTCGTTGGGACATTTCGCGGTGTGAGCCTTAGTGAAGACGGCAACCTCAAGGAGATCGCCGTGTTTACCCAGGACAGTCAATTGCGGAGAATTCCTATCGATCAGTTACTGCCTGAGGACCGTGACTACGTCGCATCTGTAACCTGGAACAACACCAACGGCACTGTGACAATTGGCTCCCTCGCGAAAGTGATGAAATCGGCGAATGGGGAAGTTGTGGGCGCTGCAGTACGCCTTCCGGATGGTAACGTAAGCAAACTTCCGTTGCATGAACTTGGCCCGGATGACCAAGCTTATGTTCGAAGGATGGCGCCAATTGATTTGGAATGGGGCATTCCCCGGAAGCATTCTCTCGAACAGGAATTCGAGCGTCTGGGCCTCTTTATAAAGGATCAAGGGCGACGAGGCAGTTGCACTGTTTTTGCTTCCCTCGCGGTTATCGAGTATCATCTTGCCCGAAAAGGAAAGTATGTTCAACTATCCGAACAGTTCGCGGCATGGGCTGCAACCGAAGTGGGCGGCACGCGAAAACGAAGTGGATACTCTGCATGGGATGTCACCCAGGGAGCAAAGGAATATGGGATCACTACCGAAGCATTAATGCCCTATAGCACGAGGAGAGTTGGGAGACCGAGTAAAGAAGCATTAGCTGACGCAGCCAATCGTAAGAACGTCGCCACCGTCGTTTTTGAGGAAGATCCTGAGCGTGATGGTATCTCGCTCGATGTAATACGAGCCATGTGTGGGTCGATATCCGAAGGCTGGCCTGTCACAATGTCGGTTGGCTGGGATGATGGAGATTTGGATGAGGGCAACATGCTTTCGGAACGAGGCGTGTATAGCGGTAATGGACACGCGATTGTTTTGGTGGGGTACACACGAAGCGACAGTTTTTCGGGTGGAGGCAAGTTCGTCTTTCGTAATTCTTGGGGGACGGATTACGGACGCAATGGTTACGCCGATATCTCCTTTCAGTATCTTATGGAGTTTGGAGGCAAGGCTTTTGCGATACGGCTGTTTTGAAAAGTGAACGGGGACCGGGGTCATGAACGGGGACCAGGGTCAGGCAACAATCCGTGACTTTTTCCATTTTATGCCTTCGACAGGCACGTAATTCTTTTCCACTTTCGAAATTTACAGGGACAGGTTAATAGTGACCTGCGGCGATCACGGGGTCGGGCCTGAGCGACGAGGACCGGCAACGCCTGAGCAATCTCCCGTCGCGGGTGTTCTACGGAGTCGGCAGCGACGAGGCGATCACGCTGCGATTGCTCGGCGTGCCACGTCGCGCCGCTGAGCCATTGGCCCGAAAGCTGGCGGTGCCCGCTGGTGAGACATTGCCCGCCACGAGACGTCGCCTCGCTGCGCTGAGCCAAAAAGAATGGGTGGAGGCGATGGGCGGCTCCGGAATTGTTTATCACCGCGTTTGGCAAATCATGGAGGGAAAGGAGGAATGAAAAGGGAGAAGAGCAAAGCGCTCTTTCGTGAACAGGCCGCGCGTCAGCGAATCCCCGGAGACATGCGGGCGGAAGAACTGATCGACCGGCGGTGCCTCACCACGCAATTCGACGCCACCGCGAAAACGCTGGCAGTCGCACCCCATGAAGAACTGGATCGAGGTGAAACCCACCACCCGATCGGCTTCTCCACCGGAGCGCTT
This sequence comes from Verrucomicrobiales bacterium, assembly GCA_040905585.1. GTDB lineage: Bacteria > Verrucomicrobiota > Verrucomicrobiia > Verrucomicrobiales > DEV007 > Arctic95D-9. The sequence continues at coordinate 26,643 of JBBDRG010000056.1, read as the reverse complement.
GAGCGCGGGAACTATCGAAGGGCGCTGGATTGGATGAGGGATTCCGAGTCCGATGCGGTGGAGGTTTCCGCGCTCCGCTTCAACGAACTGGAACCCACGGTGCGGGATCTGGATCGGCTCGACCTCTCGGGGTTCCGCTACATCTCGTTCCACGCTCCGAGTTCCTTCGAGGAGTCACAGGAGGACGAGGTGCTGCGCTGGTTGGAGCCGGTGCGGGAGCGCGGGTGGAACATCGTGGTGCATCCCGATGTCATCTACACGCCGTCACGGTATGAATTTTTGGGCGACACGAGTTCACGGACCGGATCGCCGAGATCCACATCAGCGAACTCGACTCGCGGTGCAGGCACCTTGCGATGTCGCGATGGGCGGTGGAAGACTACCAGACTCTCCCGTGGCAGCGAATCACGGACGTGCCGGTGATCATCGAATCGATGCTCGACCGGAGCGACGGCAAAGCAGGTGAGGATGAATTTCATCTGGCGAACCTCGCGACGAGGGCTTGTGCCAGCTCTGGCAAGGCGGGGAGGACTTTTCATGATGCGCCTGGCAAGGAAGTGCGGGAGGATGTCCATCCGTCTCAGACCACTCCTTGACAAACGAGAATCAAGGAATCATCATTTTACCATGAAAACGACGGTTACCTCGAAAAACATGGTTACCATACCGGCGGCGCTTTCCCGGAAAATGGGGATCACGCCGGGTTGCCGCCTCGACTGGCAGGAGCCGGAAGAGGGCTCGGATGAGGTGCGGGTGCGGGTTCTGCCCACGCGCGGCGAACTCGCGCGGCGGTTGAAGGGGCGATGGAAGCCCCTTGCCAAGGGCAGGGACGTGATTGCCGAGCTGGTCGAAGAACGGGTGCAGGAGGATCAGGACGAGAACCCGTCATGACTCACCTTCTCGATACCACGGCCCTGCTGGCGCTCATGCTGGACGAAGCGGGTGGGGAACGCGTCGAGACCTTGATCGATGACGATCAGGTCGAAGTCGCCATTTCCGTGCTGACGAAGGCGGAAACCTGGGCGCGGCTGAAGAGCCTCGGACGCGAGGCTGCTTTCGAGGAGGAATGGAGGATTCTTCTCCCTCTGTTCGGCGCCGTGCTGGAGGTGGATGAAGGGGTCGTCGATGCCTCCCTTTCCCTGCGCGGCCTTGCGACTTCGCGACTTCCCTCCATGGATGCGCTGATCGCGGGCACCGCAGTCCGCCATCAACTGATCCTGGTCCACCGCGATGCCCATTTCCGCGCCATCCCGGAGGAAGAGTTGCCCTCTATCGACCTCACGGAGTTCCCTGCCTCATGAGTGCCATCCCGTGGGAATACGACCTCGTCGAGCGTCCGCTCTGCGAACAATTGCGGCCGAGGGGCTGCCGGATTGGGATCACGGACGCCCGCAACCGATCCGCTACATCGACTTTGAAAACCCGGAGAACAACGACTTCCTCGTCATCAACCAGTTCAAGGTCGAGTTGGGAAGCGGGCGGGGAAACGTGATTCCGGATGCGGTTCTTTTTGTCAATGGCCTGCCACTGGTGGTGGTGGAATGCAAGAGCCCCGGCATCGAGAGCCCGATGGAGGCGGCCATCGACCAGCTCCTGCGTTACTCGAACCAGCGCAAGGAACTGTTTCCCGCCCGCTACACCGAGAGCGAAAGCGTGGAGCGGCTCTTTTACCTCAATCAGCTTATGGTGGCCACGGATTTCTTCGAGGCGCGGGCCGGGACGGTGGGCGCGCCGCCGGAGGTGTTCGCCGAGTGGGCCGACACCAGCCCGGTGCCGATGGCCACGGTGGCGGAAGAAGTGGGGGTGATCGAATTACCCGGGGACGCCGTCGAGGCCGCGGCGGAACAACTGGTCGCGCTGGGACCGGAACAAGGGGAACGCCCCGGCACCCCCCTGTTTTTCCGCGACGAAGATCACCGGCCCCGGACAGGATCGGGGGCGACCTTGCACAGCCAGTGGATCCTCGCCGCCTGAATGCTGTGCCCGGCGCACCTGCTCGACCTGGTGCGCAATTTCGTCCTTTTCCAGAAGGTCGGCGGGCGCGCGCGCAAGGTGGTGGCCCGCTACCAGCAGTTTCGCGCGGTTCATCGGGCGATTGAAAAATTGCAGGAAGGACGCAGCCGCAGACAGGGGGCCGAAACCGACAAGCGCGGGGGGCTGATCTGGCACACCCAAGGCTCCGGCAAGAGCCTGACCATGGCCTTCCTCGTTCGCAAGATGCGCACGCTCCCGGTGCTCAAGCGCTTCAAGATCGTTGTCGTCACCGACCGCACCGACCTGCAAAAACAATTGGCAGAAACCGCCCAGCTCACCGGCGAGGCGGTGCGTCCCACTGACACCGACCTGAGGAGCGCTGAAAGCCCGAGCGCTCTGACCCACCGTCTCCTCGCGGAGACGACGCCCGACATCGTGCTGGCGATGTTGCAAAAATATCAGATGCACGAGGCGGCGGGCGAGGACGCCGTGACCATGACCATCAGCCGCAAGGAGCGGAAGCCGGGCAAAGACTCGGAGGTCGTGGAGCGGGAAATCACCCTGACGGAGAACCTGGCAACAGCGGAGTTTCCCCTGCTCAATGAGTCCGAGGAGATCCTCGTGTTGGTGGACGAGGCCCATCGCGGCCACACCCGCACCCTGCGGCGCAACCTCCTCAAAGCCCTGCCCAATGCCGCGGGAATCGGCTTCACCGGCACGCCCATTCTCGGCAAGGACAAGCGCGAGACCCGCGAGATTTTCGGCGATTACCTCGACCGTTATTTGTTGCGCGACGCTGAGCTGGATGGTGCCACCGTTCCCATCCTCTACGAGGGTCGCACCGCCGACGGCCTGGTCGAGCAGGCCGACCAGCTCGACGCGGCCTTTTCCGGCAACCACAACGTCTCGGTCCCGGACCACGGCCCGCGGTTCTGGAAAGTTTTGGAGGGGATGCTCCCCGACTGCAAGCAGCGGCAGGGGGAGCTAGAGCGCGAGGCCAGGCATTATGTTCAGTTCGACTCTCTCAGGTGAGGTGCTTGATCGTAAGCCGCCGCCACGTGCGAAATCGAACACTCGGCAGGGCGCTTCAAGGCATTGGGGCAATCCAGGCTGCGTTTCGCCTGGAAAGCGTTGCCGCGAGCGGCGAGCTGAGTCATGCTGCCACGCTCTCACGTTCGCGGAGAGACCCACCTGCCATGAAACCCTCCGCATTGCTTTCGCTTCTGTTCGTCCTCGCATGCTGCTTCGGCCCCTCGCTCCGCGAGGTGTACGCCGAAGCCGGACCCGCCGCCGAACGCCACTGGCCGCTCGAGTCCGTCGAAGAATCCGGCCACGGCCTGCACGGGCGTGCCGAGGCGGTCGCCGGGGTCGAGGGCCAAGCCATTCAGCTCGACGGCCGCTCGGTGATCGAGCTGGCCGATTCCGCTTCGCTGAACGCCGGCGAGGAGGGCTTCACCTTTGCGGTCTGGGCCAATCCCTTCCTGCTGGAGGGAGACCAGCGCATGATCGCGGCGAAGAACCGCTATTCGAAGAACGAACGCCAGTGGGGCGTGATGATCGACCGGGACGGCAAGTTTCGCCTCTATGTGCAGCAGGATGGATGGCGGACCGCCGCCGCCGAGACCGCGCCGGAGCCGGGCCGCTGGCACCGCGTCGGGGTCGTGCTGCGGGACGAGGCGGCGGAGCTCTGGGTCGATGGCAGGCTCGAGGGCGAGATCGCGCTTTCCCGGGCCATCCCGGGAACCGAGGCGCCGATCACCCTCGGCGGGGTCCTCGATCCGGCGCCGCGCCAGACCATCTTCGGCGCCCTCGACGAGGCACGGATCTTCCCCCGCGCCCTCGCGCCCGAGGAGATGGAGGCCGATTACACGCCCGTCGAGGCACGGCTTGAGATCCCCGCCCTCGGACCCGACGCGCCCGAACCGTCCCCCTTCTGGACCGCCGAAGGCGTGCGCGACGCCGAAGAGGACCGCAGCCGCACGCTCTTCCTCGGCGAGAGCCCCGACCAGCTCGCCTGCGACACGACGCTCCGTAGGATGCCGGACGGCTCCTGGGTCATGATCATGCTCGGCGGCGGAAACACCGAGCCGCTGCCGCAGAATCGGGTCTTTCTCACCCGCAGCCACGACGAGGGCGAGACCTGGTCGCCGCTCCAGCCGATCGATCTCGGGATCAAATCGGAAAATCCCGACACGGCTCTCGTCCCGAGCGAGCTGATGGTCCACGATGGACTCGCCACGATCTTTGTCGCGACCCACGACGGCACCTTCGCCGACTGGAAGGAATGGATGACGCACAGCGCCGATTCGGGCCGCACCTGGAGCCCGCTCGAGCCCGCGCCGGGTCGGCTGCACGAGCGCACCTTCATCCGCAACCACATCGTCACCCGCGACGGGCGCATTCTCCTGCCCTTCCAGCATTACCTCCGCGTCGCCGAGACCCGCGAGATCAACAAGGGGCGCCGCTTTTCCGCCCCGACAAATCCCCGCAACGGCGTGCTCATGAGCGAGGACGGGGGAAAAACCTGGGCCGAGCACGGTGACATCCGGATCAGTAATGACGACGACTACCACGGCTGGGCCGAAAACAATATCGTCGAGCTGATGGACGGCCGCATCGCCATGATCATCCGCGCCGACCGCCTCGGCGGCGTGCTCCACTACGCCGAGTCCACCGACGGCGGGCGCACCTGGCCCGAGTTCGCCACCAGAACCGAAATCCCCAATCCGGGCTCCAAGGCAACCCTGTATGGTCTCGGAGGCGACAGGGTTGCCTTGCTCCACAATCCGAACCCGAAGGCCCGCAACCCGCTCGCGCTCTGGATCAGCTTCGACGGGATGCGGACCTGGCCCTACCAGCGGCTCCTCCGCGACGACCTTGACGGGCGCTTCAACTACCCCGACGGCTTCGTCAGCGAAGACAAGCGGTGGCTGCATTTCGCCTTCGACCACAACCGCGACAAGGCCATCTACGTGGGCGCGCGCCTCCCGGAAACGCCCGTGCTCTGGGACGAAAGACGGGTCGGAGAGGGCCGCGAGCTGCGGAACAACAACAGCGCCGAGCTGCCGGTAGTGCCGTTGGAAAACCTTGGAAAGTAAGCCGGAGAAATGTGGACCCGCACTTGGTGCCGCGACGCAAAGCGCCTCTACCCTTCTCGGACCGAGAGGACGGGAATTCGCCCCCCAAATTCCTTTTGCTTTCTCCGTTCGCGTTTCCATGGTTCCATCCAAATCATGAAGGCATCGACCCGAACCCCGCTCCCATTCGCTCCGCTCTTCCGGCTTCTCGCCTTGCTCGTCGGCCTTTGCGCCTGCCTCCCGACCGGGCGGGCGGACGAACCGGTCGAGTTCACCGTGGAACTGGAAACGGTGATGACCCACGACGACGGCGAATTTCTCTGGTTTCACCCGCGCGCCGCGAGGATTCCGGGCAACTCGGAGAGGGAGGCGTCGATGATGCTGACGATCCAGAAGCACCTCATGGTCTCCGACTACTATTCCGGGCTCCATTTCATGACCCGCGAGGGGGTGGACGGACCCTGGACCGGTCCGGTCCCGAGGCCCGAACTCGACTGGCGGCAACTGCCCGGCGGCGTCACCGTCAGCGTCGCCGACGTCACTCCCGGCTACCATGCGCCCAGCGGCAAGCTCCTTGCGATCGGCTGCCGAGTCCGATACAACCCCGAGGGAAAGCAGCTCGAGGACGTCGATCGCGCGCATCAGACCGTCTACGCCGTATTCGATCCCGACACCTCGGAATGGACGCCGTGGCGAACGCTCGAACTGCCGCCCGACGAGCACTTCAACTTCGCCCGCAACGCCTGCTCGCAGTGGCTCGTCAAAGACGACGGCATCTTGCTCGTGCCGCTCTACGTCGCCAAGAGCGTCCAGGACCGCTTCCGCACCACGGTGGCCGAATGTCGTTTCGAGGACGGGACCCTGCGCTTCGTGAAAAACGGAAATCTCCTCGGTCTCGACGTCGGCCGGGGATTGTACGAACCGTCCCTGATCGCCTACGGGCGGCGCTACTTCCTGACCCTGCGCAACGACGAGGGCGCCTACGTGAGCGTCAGCGAGGACGGTCTCGAGTTCTCCGAACCCAAGCCGTGGACCTTCGACGACGGGGCCGAACTCGGCAGCTACAACACCCAGCAGCACTGGCTCGCGCACAGCGACGGGCTCTTTCTCGTCTACACCCGGCGGGGGGCGGACAACGACCATATCACGAGGCACCGAGCGCCGCTCTTCATGGCGCGGGTGGACACCGACAACCTCCAGGTCCTTCGCGGCACGGAATCGGTCGTGGTCCCCGAACGCGGAGCGCAACTGGGCAACTTCGGGGCCAACCCGGTCAACCGCGACGAATCCTGGGTCACCGTCTCCGAGGGCATGTTCCGCGAAGACGCGAGGGAACGGGGTGCCGAGGGCGCCACCTTCGTCGCCCGCATTCTCTGGTCGACGCCCAACCTGCTGGCGAGCCCGTGACGCGACCTCGCTCCTCCGCCAGGAACGCTATGATCCCATGGTTCTGGCGCTGGAGACAGGATCGACACGGGTGATCTCTTTGTTCCTCGACGGGCTCGGCCAGGTGTTCGCGATCGATGGGGAAGTGTTGAAGGCCGGCTATCACGCTCTGTCGCATCACGGCAACGATCCCGCGATGATTCATGACCTGATTTCGATCGATCGCGCCCACATGCATTGCTTCGCGGGCTTCCTCGGGCAACTTTCGGAAAAAGAGAATCCCGAAGGCAAATCGCTTCTCGACGAGACAGTCATCCTGCTCGGAACCGGAATGGGCGATGCCAGTCGCCACAGCAATGCGAATCTCCCGACTCTCGTTGCCGGAGGGGGATTCAATCACGGGCATCACATCGCGATCGATCCGAAAGAGCCGAATGCGCCGCTGCTCGGCGACCTCTATGTCACCCTCATGCAGCGACTCGGACTGGAAAAGGAATCGTTCTCGAATGCTTCTCGAAATCTGAATCATCTGTTCTCGTGAGAATTCTATTCGGAGTCATTGCTGGCGTTTCACTCTCCGCAGTCACGGGCCTCAGCGAGGAGAAATCCGTTTCGGCGATCCCGGACGCGGTGGGTCAAATCCTTTCGAATCGGTGCTACGAATGCCACGACGAGTTGTCGGCAGAAGGTGACATCATGCTGGATCAGGTCGAGATCGACTGGTCCGACCGCGCGAGCATCGAACAGTGGCATAAGGCGATCAATGTGGTCACCCATGAACATTACGACCGTGAGTTTGCCGAGGAGAACGCGGGACGGGCCAATCTATGCGGGAGCTGAGTTTGGCACGGAAGCTGCAATCGAGAATCAGCGGGGGAACCTTCCGGGTTCCCCACCCGAGAAACCACCCATGGGTTTGGCTCCCTGGCCGGCGTAGAATACGATGCGTCGAGGGTTCGCTTCCTTGCTCGCGGGTGTGTCGGCCCCGAACAGGATATTCATGAGCCGGTGGTCGGTTCGGAGGTCGACGCTTTCACCGGATTCGGGCTCCGAGGGGAATCTTCGATATTCTATGTGATAGGCCGAGATCGCGTTCTGGAGGTTGAAGGCGGTGTTCTCGGCATGAGCTATTTTTGCTTTATCAAGGGTCTGATTGAGCGCCGGGAGCAACAGGCTCGCGAGGACTCCGCGAGCGTTTGCCCGGCTCGCCGGGTCATGCGACACGTTCCCCCGACGTATCGACCGCCGCGACCGGTTGTGCCCGGTCCCTCTTTCGCCCCGGAAGCGGAGGCTCAGTCTTTCTTCTCTTCGCTTTTGTCGTCCTCGGGCTTCTTCTCGTCGGTCTTTTTCTCGAGCACCTTGTCGATGACACCGTACTCCGCCGCTACCTTGGCCGGCATGTAATAGTCGCGGTCGGCGTCGATTTCGATCTGCTCGATGGCCTTGCCGGTATGCTCGCTGAGAATTTGATTGAGACGCTTTTTCAGCGAATACATGAACTCCACGGTCCGCTCCACATCGGAAGCGGTTCCCTGGGCGCCGCCGGAGACCTGGTGGATCATGATGTGGGAATTCGGCAGGGCGTAGCGCTTGCCCCTGGTTCCGGCGGCCAGCAACACGGCGCCCATGCTGGCGGCCATGCCCATGCAGTACGTGTTCACGTCGCAGGTGACGAACTGCATGGTGTCGTAGATGGCGAGGCCGGCGGTCACGGATCCGCCGGGGCTGTTGATGTAAATGTTGATGTCCTTGGCGGGGTCCTGCATCTGCAGGTAGAGCATCTGGGCGATGATGTAGTTCGCGAGGCCGTCGCTGACGCCTTCCCCGATGAAGATGATCCGGTCCTTCATGAGGCGGGACAGCAGATCGAACTGGATCATGGTGTTCCCTTCCTTCTCGATCACGCTCACGTTCTTCATCGGATCGACGATCCGCTGCTGAAGGTGGGGCGGAAGCATGGGGGAAAGCTCTTGAACGTCGTCTAGACTCATAATAAATCGGGTTTTCTGGAAATTCTACGTCGGCGGAGTCTCTTTCGAGACGGTGAAGGGGTTTTTTGCTTACGCTTCTTCGGCGGGGGGCTCGACTTCCTTGATCGTAGCATTGGCCCGGAGAAACTCAATGGTCTTGGAGATGAGGATGTCCTGGCGGATCTCGCCGAAGGCGTTGTTGTCGCGCAATTCGCGGGCGACTTTCTTAATGGGCCGCTGCTGCTGCATGGCGATCATCATGACGCGCTGGGACAGCTCTTCTTCGGAGACGCCGATGCCTTCCTTCTCCGCGATCTCGTCGAGGATGAACATGGTCTTGACGTTGTTCTTGGCCTGGGTCTCGGCGTTTTTCAGCAGATCTTCCTGGTTCTGCTCGATGTCGGATTCGCTCATGCCCTGCTCGTAGCCGCGCTGGACGAGTTGGTTGACCTGTCGCTGGGTTTCGTTGAAAACGATGTGCTGGGGGATGTCGAAAGACACTTCCTCGTTGAGGTGGCCCAGAATCTGGTTGTCGATGATCTGGTTGCGCATGCGTTCGTGCTGCTGCTGGAACTGGCCGCGAACGTTCTCCCGCAGGGCTTCGACCGACTCGGCGCCGATGGCTTGGGCGAATTCGTCGTTGAGCTCGGGAAGTTCGCGTTCCTTGACCTGCGAGACGGTCACCTCGTAGGCGACGGTTTTTCCGGCGACGGCCGGGACGGGGAAATCCTCGGGAAATTCGGCGTCGATGGTCTGGGTGTCTCCGGCGCTCATGCCGACTACGGCGCGAGAGATGCCGGGAATGAATTCCCGCGGCTCTTCTCCTTCTTCGGGGATGTCGACCCAGTGGTCTTCCCCTTTGGCGAGCGGGCCGGCTTCTTCCTCGATTTGCTCCGCGAGCGGCTTGCCGTCGAGGGTGGCGACGTAGTTGATCACCGCGAGATCGCCGGGGGCGGCGGCGCGATCGGTGTCTTTCGGCTGGGCCTGCTGCTTGCGGGTGCTGGTTAGGTAGCCGTCGACCATTTCGTCGGTGACTTCGAGCTTGGTGACTTCGACGGGGATGTTCTTGTAGTCGGCGACTTCGATTTCGGGCTCGGTCACGACTTCGACGGCGAGCATGTAGGTCCCGTCGGCCTCGAACTGTTCGCGTTCGACCTGCGCGATGCCGAGGATGTTGAGATCTTCCTTTTCCCGGGCTTCCTGGTAGGCGGAGCGGGCGAGGCGGTCTTTCAGTTCGTCCTGGATCGGATTGGCGAAACGCTTCTCGATCACCGAGTTCGGGATCTTGCCGGGGCGAAAGCCGGGGATCTTGGCCTGGTCGGCGTACTTGGAGACGATTTGCTTGCGGGTCTCGTTGACGACGTCGGCCGGGATCTCGGCGGACAGGCGGGCTTTGCACTCGGGAAGGCGTTCGACGGAAATGTTCATGGCGTTCGGCTGATGCCGCCGGGACGTGCCCGGCGCTAGGGGGCGGGGAACCTAGATCAAGCCGGAGGGCTTTGCACTCGATAAGTTGGGGTCTTTTCCGGCCTGCTTTTCTCCCGTGAATCCGCGCATGTCGGCGGGGACTTCGCAGGCCCACTCGCGGTCTTTCCAGCCCAGACCGAAGGCGTGGAGCGCCTGCCGGTTCATCAAGAGCGTGCGCTGCAGGGCGGTCGTCCAGCCGCGCTCGACGAACTCGAGATAGCATCGCTCGTCGGGGCCGTAGATCTTGTCCCCGACGATGGGAAACCCGGCGTGGGCGGCGTGGACCCGGAGCTGGTGCATGCGGCCGGTTTCGGGAAGGCACCGGAGCAGGGAAAAGCGATCTCCGCGGGAGGTGGCCTTCTCGAAACGGTGTTCCACCTCGAAACGGGTCCGCGCCGCTTTGCCCGCCGGATGCACCGCCTGCTTGACCCAGATCGGGCTCGCCTCGACCTCGCCCTTCCGCAGCAGGGGGGCGTCGACGACGAACTCGTCCCCGGCCGGCCATCCCCACACCAGCGCCCGGTACGATTTGCGGAATTCCCGCCGCTCCATCGCCATGCCGAGTTCCCGGGCCGCCTCCCGGTGCTTCGCCACGAGGACGATACCGCTCGTTTCCCGGTCGAGCCGGTTGATCAGGGACAGCTTCCCCCCGCACGCCAGCTCGTAGGCGCACAGGGCTTCGAGTCCGTCGAGCAGGGTGGGGGGATTGCCCGGCACGGAGGGGTGGACCAGGAGATGGGGCGGCTTGTCGACGAGGAGGAAATCCGGGTTCTCGTCGATGATCGCGAATTCCGGGCTGTAGAGGCGCAGGTCGATGGGGAAATCCTACGCCTTTTCCTTTTCCGAATCCTTTTCTTTTTCCCGTGGAGATTCCCGGCGGGAAAAGGAAAGTCGGAAACTGGAAACGGCGTGCCGGCGGCCTCCCATAATCGTTGGACTATCGGCCCGATTGCGCTAGAGAAAGAACCCTTTCACCCCAGTGGATTCCAAAACCATGTCGGCTCCGAAACAACAGACCCTGGCTTCTCCTTCGACCCTCACCGGCACCTCGCTCCACACCGGGGGGCAGGTTACCCTGACCATGAAGCCGGCGCCGGTGAACCACGGCATCAAATTCCGCCGCGTCGATCTCGCCGACCAGCCCTTCATCGACGCGCACGTCTCCAACGTCCAGACCGTCGAGCGCTCCACCACGCTGGCCGAAGGGTCCGTCAAGGTTCACACGGTCGAGCACGTCATCTCGGCGCTGGTCGGCATGGGCGTGGACAACGCCGTCGTCGAGATGGACGCCAACGAACCGCCCATCGGCGACGGTTCCGCCCGCCCTTTCGTCGATTGCATCAAAAAGGCGGGACTGGAAGAGCAGGACGCCAATCGCAGCGTGTTCGAGATCCGCGAGCCGGTCCACCTGGAAACGCCGGGCGGTTCCATCATCACGATCGTGCCGGACAAGGACTTCCGCGTCTCCTGCACCCAGGTCGGCCCCGACGGCCGCATGACGCAGTATTTTACCACCGAGATCACCCCGGAGATCTACGAGAAGGAAATCGCCGACGCCCGCACCTTCGTTTTCTACGAGGACGTCGAACCGCTTCTGGAAAAGGGGCTCATCAAGGGCGGCAGCCTGGAGAACGCCATCGTCATCAAGGGAGATTCCGTCATGAGCAAGGAGTCGCTTCGCTACCCGGAGGAATTCGCCCGCCACAAGATCCTCGACATCGTGGGCGACCTGATGCTCGGCGGAAAGCGGATAATGGGGCACGTCATCGCCGTCAAGCCCGGCCACGGTCCCAACACGCAGATGGCCGACAAGCTGGCGAAAACCTTCGCCCAGACCATGGCAATGGTGCCCGTGGTCAACATCCCCACGGGCGAGGGCGTCATGAACAGCGTGGAGGTCCAGAAGGTTCTGCCCCACCGCTACCCGTTTCTCATGGTCGATCGCATCGTCGGATTCGACGGCGAGTTCAAATGCACCGGCATCAAGCAAATCACCATCAACGAGCCCTATTTCCAAGGGCATTTTCCAGGCCACCCCGTCATGCCCGGCGTGCTCCAGATCGAGGCGATGGCCCAGGTCGCCAGCATCACCCTTCTCCGCCAGCCGGAGAACCAGGGGAAAATCGGCTACTTCATGAGTGCGGACAAGGTGAAGTTCCGCAAGCCGGTCATGCCCGGCGACACGCTCTTCATCGAGTCCGAAATTCTGAAAGTGCGCCGAAACATCGGCTACGCGAAGTGCCGCTGCGTCGTCAACGGCGAGACAACCTCCGAGGCGGAACTGAAGTTCGCGCTGATGGATTGATTTTGGGGGACGGTCATGAAAACGACCGCCTATTTCCGGGAAACTCGAAAGCGGCCGGACAGGGCCGTGATCAAAAACGAATGGATCGAGGAAACGATCAGATCCAGCACGACGGGCGAATTCGCCATGGCGGGCGATCCCGGACATGGACAATCGAATACTCCGAGTTATCCTTCTGGAAGACGGAGAAACGGTCCACAACGCTTTTTTCGACAGACGCTTTCGCGGCGATGAACGCTAAATATTTCGAAGACACGGACACCCTGTATCTCGAATTTCGAGACAGCGAAATAGTGGAGACGCGCGATCTCGACGAGGATACCCTGGTGGACTACGACGCTTCCGGGAACCTCGTCGGCATCACCATCGAACACGCGAAGAACCGGACCGGCGGAACGGAAATCGTCATGGAAACGGTTGGCTCGTAAGAGGCCGGGACCGTCGCGCCATCTATTTACATGAACACCGAGATTCATCCCACCGCCGTCGTCGACTCCAAGGCCGAACTGGGCGAGGGCGTCAAGATCGGTCCCTACTGCGTGGTCTACGGCGGCGCGAAACTCGGCGATGGCTGCCGGTTGCAGAATCACGTCACCATCGACGGGCCGAGCGAAATCGGCGCGGAGAACACCTTCTACGCCTACGCCTCCATCGGCCAGCGCAGCCAGGACTTGAAATACGAGGGCGAGCCGACCCATCTGAAGGTCGGCGACGGGAACGTGTTCCGGGAGTTCTGCACCGTGAACCGGGGGACCGCGGCCGGCTCCGCCACCGTCATCGGAAATCACGGCAATTTTCTCGCCTACAGCCACGTGGCCCACGACTGCCGGGTGGGTGACCGGGTGGTTTTTTCCAACAACGGCACCCTCGCGGGGCACGTCGAAGTGGACGACTACGCCATCATCGGCGGGCTCACGGCGGTGCACCAGTTCTGCCGCATCGGCGCCCACGCCATTACCGGGGGTTGCTCGAAGATCGTCCAGGACGTGCCACCCTTCATGGTCGCCGACGGCAACCCGGCCCGCGTCCGCGCCATCAACGTCATCGGGCTGAAACGCCGCGGCTTCTCCGACGAAGCGGTCGCCGCGATCAAGAAGGCCCACCGCGTCCTCTACCGCGAGAAGCGGAACTACCGCGAGGCCGTCGCGATCCTGCGGCAGGAGGAACCCCGCGTCCCCGAAGTCGACGCCCTGATCGAGTTCGTGGCGAAGTCCGAGCGCGGGATCTCCTAGCCCTTCCATTATCCATGAAACCCCTCGCCGCTTCTCTCATTCTCGCCCTCGTCGTCGCCACCGCCTCCGGTACTCCGGACAAGCCCAACATCGTCTACATCATGGCCGACGATCTCGGCTGGGCGGAACTGGGCAGCTACGGTCAGAAGAAGATCAAGACCCCCCATCTCGACCGCCTCGCGGCGGAGGGAATCCGCTTCACGCAGCACTACACCAGCTCGCCGGTCTGCGCCTCGGCGCGCTACTCGCTGATGACCGGGAAGCACGGAGGCCATTCCTTCGTGCGGAGCAACTACGAGATCGGCGAGTGGGACTCCCACCAGGGCCAGTTGCCGATGCCGGCGGACGAGATCACCATCGCCGAGATCCTGAAAGAGCGCGGCTACGCCACGGGCGCCTTCGGCAAATGGGGCGTCGGCGGAACCTGGTCCGAGGGCGACCCGCTGAAGCAGGGCTTCGACCGCTTCTACGGCTACAACTGCCAGCGACACGCCCACAACCTCTTTCCCGAGTATCTCGTCGACCAGGACCGGCGGGTTCCTCTCGAAGGGAACCACGCCGGGGTCTACGGGCAGACCTACGGTCCCCAAAAGATCGCCGACGCCGCCCTAGCCTTCGTCGACGAGCACCGGGACGAGCCCTTCTTTCTCTACTACCCGACCGTGATCCCCCACCTCGCCCTGCAAGTTCCCTACGACGAACTCGGTCCCTACATCAACTCGTGGGAAGAAACGCCCTACACCGGCAAGAGCTACCAGCCCCACCCGACGCCGCGGGCCGCCTACGCCGCCATGATCTCGTTCATGGACAAGCAGATGGGCCGGCTTCTCGCCAAGCTGGAGGAACACGGCCTCGCCGAGAACACGGTCGTCTTTTTCACCTCCGACAACGGCACCACCATGCTGAAGGACCAGGTCGACTACGAGTTCTTCGAAAGCGTCGCCCATCTCCGCGGCCTCAAGGGCGAGGTCTACGAGGGCGGCATCCGCGTGCCCCTCCTCGTCCGCTGGCCCGGAAAAATCGAGCCCGGCCGGGTGAGTGACCACGTCGGCGCGCACTACGACGCGCTCGCCACCCTCGCGGACATCGCCGGGATCGAGACCGAGGCGCCGCACGACGGGATCAGTTTCTTGCCGGAGTTGCTTGGCAAGGAGCAGCCGCAGCACGACTATCTCTTCTGGGATTTCGCCGGCTACGGCGGACAGGTGGCGCTGCGGCAAGGCGACTGGAAAGCGGTGCTGCCCAGCCTGAAGAAATACCCCGAAGCGAAGGTCGAGCTCTACGATCTCGCCGAGGATCCCTCCGAATCGAAGGATCTCTCCGGGGACCACCCGGCCAAGGTGGAGGAATTCACCAAGACCATGATCGAAGCCCGCGACGAGCCGGAAATCGAGCCGTTCCGCTTCTGGAAATACGAGTGAGGCGTCCCGGCGTCTCCCGCTGTGGTTTCTGCCCGCATTTGCCCGCCACTTCACGAGCCATGCCGGAACTCGCCGAGGTGGAGTACTACCGCAAGCAGTGGGATCCCGGACTCGGGCAGGAGGTTCGCCGGGTGTTGGTCCACTCCTCGGCGCGCGTCTACCGGGAAACGCCCGCCGCCGCGATTCGCCGGGCTCTCGAAGGGAGGCGTCTCCTCGGCAGCGAGACGCACGGCAAGCGGATGCTCTTCGAATTCTCCGCCGCCGCCTGGCTCGGGTTGCATCTCGGCATTGGTGACGATTGGAACCGACCGCCCGATTCCTGGCTTTTCAACCATCGCTGGAAGGACGGCCACCACTGTCCGCGGTGCGGAAGCGAGTTGTCCCGGGACGACCTGCGGGGGCGGACCACCTGCTGGTGCCCCCGCTGCCAAGGTCCCTGACGCACGGAAAAAAAGCGCTCATCTTCGATCCGACGGGCAGACAAATCCTTTGCCGGGGAAAGCGCAACGTGATCCATTTCCCCTATCGATGGAAACCCTGCAACTTGTCGTCGTCTTCGTGATTCTCGGGGTTGTCTTCGCGTTCTTCGTGAAGGAATGGCTGCCACCGGACGTCGCCTCGATGGGCGCCTTCGCCCTTTGCATCGTATGCGGCATGCTGATCCCCGTGTTCTGGCCTTTGTGATTGGCAGATTGTTAGGGTTTCGAGCGATCAGGCTCGTCCCCGCTGTCTTCTTTGCGAAAGCGAAGGGAGGAAAGGGAATCAACCGCGCAGCGCGTCGAGGATGTAGTCGCTCGGGCGGAAATTTTCGATGATCACTTCTTGCTGGTCTCCCCGTTTCATCCGGACTTCCCGGAGGTTGAAATTGGGTGTTTTGTGAGGGGCGAAGAGGATGTCGTCGTGAGTCGAGTTCTCGTGTTTCTTGAACATTTCGGGAACGATGTCGCCACCCAGGTGGTCGTCGCGCCCAGTAGCGAGATGGCAAGTGCCCAGGATCTTTTCGTCCTGGATATCGGCCCCGGAGACGGGCAGCACCTGCGTTCCGAAACCGAGTTCGCCCAGGGTGCCCGTCATGGGATCGTCGGCGAGCCTCGCGTTGTGATCGTCGATGGTGGCGGGGTTGCCCTCGATCAAAGTCGATCGGACGATGTTTCGATTTTCCACGTCGAGCACGCCGAGGGTGCCGTCTTCGTACTTCATCGGGAATTGTCCGCGGGCGTTCCGGGGAACGAAATAAACCTCGCCTGCGGGCAGGTTCGCGACGTTGGGCTCGGTCCCCCGGCAGAGACCGTGCGACTTTTGCGCCTCCTGTCCCCCGAGTTCGAGCACGGCGGTGAGAACCCGGCCGTCCTCCAAGGCGAAATCAATCTCGATCGCGTCGGCATTCGTCATCGCGAGCCGCATTTTTTCCGCGTCGACACTGACTTCGTGGTAGTCGACGGACAGGCCGGACCGGAGAATGACGTCGTTGACCCCATGGAGCGTGGCACCGCGAAAACCGTACTCCCGGCATTTCGCGGTGAGGGGGGCCGTCGCGGACCAAGTGGTGATGCAGAGCACGAGGTCGTAGCTGGGATAAATGTCCCGGTCGAGGCTGAGCCGATTCCCTTCGGCGTCGCGGCATTCGTCCTTGAGATCGAGGTTCGACCCGTGAGTCATGGGAATGGCGTAGAGCTCGCCGCCGTGCATTCCCAAGGCTTGCATGCCGCCGTCCCGGAGCGCGAGGTAGAATTCCTCGTAGGCCGTTTTCTGGATCTCGTGACCGTCTTCGGAGAGAAAGGAGTAATCCTTCATCAGGTCGAGGTCTTCCAGATCGATCAGCACGCAGACCTTCGCGCCGCGGGTGGGCTCGAAGACGGTGCTCAGCAGGCGCTCGAGGCTGAAGGCTGGAAAAACCCGCTGGTCGGGATCGAGAATGACTTCGCTGGGGAGCGCGGCAACGGACATGGTCGTGGAATAGCGGTTCGGGAAAGACGGACGCTCGGATCGGCCTCCGCTTACAGAATCATCGTGGCTTCGACGCGGAATATACGTCGATTCGACCGCGAAAGGTACCCGGGGCTTCAGGATTTCGTTAAATCGCGACGGAAGACGACTTCCCGCTCCATTGAGCCAGCTGTTCGGGGAAGGGGCAGTGTTCGCAGCCGGAAGCGTCTTCCAGGCAGAAATCCCGGTAGATCTGGAGGAGGCCCTGTTGCTGGTGATAATAAGATGTGAATAACTTTTGGCGCTTCGCGTCCTTGCCGAAAAGTCGAAGCGCGGCGCGGCGCAGTTTCTGGTTCGTGTCGACGTTTCGCAGCGCGCGGTATTCGTCCCACAAATCGGGCTCGACCCCCACGAGACCGGGGAAAATGACGTTTCCGAGCAAATCGCGGCAGCGATCTTTTCCGACGAGTCGCAAGGGCGAGTCCGAGATGTCCGACCGGAGCGTGTAGTGGCGTTCCCAGTAGGGGTGGGAGAGTTTGTTCACAGAGTTATTCACGATTTTCTCCAAGTTGTTCACACGTACTTGCCAGACGGCGGAAAAGCTTTCCCAGTCGTTCACGATGGACGCGAGAGCGCCCACCCGCCGTTGCGGATGATTGACCGGACGGTTGCCGGCAAACCGCCACGGGATCCGGCGCGTCGCCGAGGGCTCGACCTCGTCCCGCATTTTCCACCAGCGGTCCCACAGGTCCCGCAGGTAGGTCCGGGAAGCGGGATCCCGGGCTTCGCTGAACGTTTCCTGGTCGAGAAATCCGGCGGCGCCGAAGAGCCGCGCCTCGCGGTCCGGTTCGTCCAGCGCCAGGAGCGAACGGATCGGGCAGCGCTGGGCCAGGACGGACATGGCGGTCTTGTTCTGGCGGAACCCGAGGGCTTCCGCCACGGCCTGGAACATCGACTGGCCGAGCGAGCTCGCTTCTTTCATCACGCCGAGGCGGGCACTCTTCCGGCGAAGCCGGTACTGGGCCGCTGCCAGCAGGAGCGATTCGACTTCTTCGTCGGTCATCGCGCTCAGGGGCGCCACGCATCTGCCGGGAAAGGCTTCGGGAAGAAAATCCGGCGGACCCTGCGACCAAGCGTATTGGGGGAGTTGCAGCTGGCACACGCGTCGATGGTCCGACGTCCGGGTGAAAAAGCGGTGCAAGGAAGGGGCGTCGGTGAAGACGTGGAGCACGACCTCGTCGAATTCCCGATTCTCTCCGTGGCCGTGCGATTCCCAGTGCTTGGCGTGGAGGTCGATTTCGACGGGTCCGGTTTTCAGTTCACCGTCGATCTCGACCGCCGCTTCCGTGAAGTCCGGTCCCGCCGCGCGGTTCCAATGCCCGAACTGCACGATCCGGATTTCTTCTCCGTCGATGCCGGTGAAGGTCCGGCCGAATTCTCCCCCGAACCAGCGAGCCTGGATCTCGAGTTCCGTTTCGGGCGAGGCGTGGGCTTCGCGAAGCACCGCGTCGCCCTGCGACCACAGCCACGACCGGAAAGCGTCGTAGCGGTCGGCGGCGACCGGGTATCGGGTGGACATGGGGTACCGATACCAGAACGCTGTTCAAAATACCAGCTAAACTTTCGGCGGAGCCCTTATGGTTGGCGAAGGCTGGCCCCGGAAGGAGCTAGTCCGCCGATTGATCCTCGAGTCTGCCGATCGCAATCAGGCTCGACTTTCCCGGTTTTCCGCCGGCGTCGACGTAGTAGGCGATCGGTTCGTCGTCCTCGCCGAGCGCGAACCACATCGTGCCCTCCCCCACGCCGTCGGTCGCTTTCGGCCGAGTGTCGTCCGCGTGAATGCGACTGGTGGAATCGATCACCCGGACGCGCAGGCGCCCGTCGGGATCGAAACCGAGGTTCTTCACGACCAGGAGGACGTGCCCGGTGGATGTTCCCCTGACGACCTTCGCTTTTCGCCAAGCGATCACGTCGCCCGGCCGAAGGTCGGTCATCTTGTCCACCCGCGACCACCCGGGGACCTTCTCGACACCCGAGCGCACGATGGTTTCGTGAAACGTCACCGCCAACGGCCGCTTTCGCCACGGGGCTTCGTCGCCTTTCAGGGACTCGTAGCTTCGGGGGAAATCCCTTTTCAGCAGGTAGCCGAGAAAGCCGGAACAGTCGCAGAGGTAGGTCTTCGCCCCTTCGTCGATCTCCGTCCGGTGCTGGTATTCCGTTTTCTCCAGGTCCGCGACGACCGTCCTGACGCTCTGGACGAAGTGCTGAACTTTGCTCCGGTCGGCCTTCGCTTCGACCGGAACCAGCAGGCCGAGGCCGGCCGCGAAAACGACGAAGGCCGGTTTCATCTAGCCTTGATCCTGGCCTCCGCCGCCGCCTCGACGAAGGCCTTCAACAGCTTCGCCTGTCGCGTGTCGTCGGGCATCAGCTTCTCGGGGTGCCACTGCACGCCGACAAGAAAGCGGTCGGGATCCGTCGTCTCCGTCGCCTCGACCACGCCTTCCGGGCACCTCGCGACGATGCGAAGATTTTTCCCCAGCCCGTCGACGGCTTGATGGTGCATCGAATTCACCTCGAACTCGGTCTCGCCGAAAATCCGGCCGAGGCGGGAATCGGGCTCGAGCGCGACGGCATGGGTGACGTCCCGGTGGTTCACTCCCAGTTCCGAGGGGATGTCCTGCACCAGCGAGCCGCCGCTGGCGACGTTGATCCACTGGGCACCGAGACAGATTCCGAGCATGGGCTTGTCCGAGTCTTCGATCCACGCCTTGCTCAAGGCTTTCTCGAACAAGTAGCGGTCGTCGTCGAGCAGCTTGACGGTCTCGTGCGGCTCTTCGCCGTACTCGGAGGGCGGAATGTCCGCGCCGCCGGGAAGCAGGAGGCCGTCGAGCCATTCGAGGTACTCGCCGATTTTCTCCGCGCTGCCGTCGGTGTTCGGCAGAACCACCGGCACACCGCCGGAGTCCCGGATGGCCCGCACGTAGTTTTCGCTCGTCAGGCTCGCGATGCCGATGAGCGGCGCCGAGGTCCGGCCGTCCGCCACGTCCGCCGACTCCCTCCCGACTTGGAAGCCGAGCAACCCGGCCGCGAGAATTCCGGCGGAAACGATCAGGGAGCGACGGGAAGGGGACTTCATGGCACGGGCCGTATTATCACACCGCCATTGCGAAGTCGAGGCCGTTTCCGCGCCACCATCCGCCGACCGGCCCTTGTTGCTTCGGAAATCCCGCAGGGACGGGACTTGCGCAAACCGGCAAAACAATCGTTTCTTCCCCCATGCTCAAGTTTCTCCACACCCGCATCCGTGTCAGCGACCTCGAAGCGACGATCGACTTCTACGAAAAGCTGGGTTTCAAGCTCACCCGGCGCACCGACAAGTCCCCGGCCGGGAATCAGCTCGCCTTCCTCGAACTCGAAGGCAACGAACACTTTCTCGAACTCTGCTACTCGCCCGACTTCGAAGTCGCCTTCCCGGAAGATCTCATGCACACCGCGGTGGGGGTGGAGGACATCCTCGAATATTGCGACCAGCTGGAGCAGAAGGGCCTCGAGATCTGGCCGGAAGACTGGCGCACGAGTTTTCCCAGCGGCGAAAAGCAGAAGATGGCCTTCGTCACCGACCCCGACGGCTACGAGGTGGAAATCCTCGAGAGGTGAGACCGTTCTCCGAAGCCGGCAATCCCTTCGAAGGGCTAACCTGACATATCCTCAGTGTTGAAAGTCAAGGTTAAGATAATTTTAAAATTTGTTAAATAAGTTTTGCGAAAATTTGCTCACAGGGGTATTTTATCGACCGTTGTTAATTCACCCAATCCGGATCGATGAGAAAAATTGAAATCGTCATTATCTCCCTCGTGGTGGTGAGCGCCCTCCTCGCCCTTCCTTCCTGCAGCACCCCCCCGCCTTCCTCGTCGAAAGGATCGATCTGGGAGCGGGAACTCGGTGCCGTGGCCGCCGTTCCCCTGGACCCGACCGAGGCCCACAAGGAATTGAACATGAAGGTCGACCTCATTCCCAAGGGCAAGTACGGGCGCCGTCTCTTCCGGGAGCTCAACCCCCAGTACATCACCATTCACAGCACCCAGAACTACACCGGCGACGCCTACGCCCACGCCAAGGCGCTGAACCGGGGGGCGCTTCGGGGGGGCGTGATCGGCTACCTCTGCTGGCACTTCACCGTCCAGGACGACACGGTGATCCAGCACATTCCCACCGACGAGCGCGGCGAGCACGCCGACTTCGACGGGCCGGGCAATCGCTACTCCATCGGCATCGAGATGTGCGAACACAAAGGCAACAATCAATTGGCCACCATGGAGCGGACCGCCAAGCTGGCCGCTTCGCTGATGTATCATCACAAGATTCCCGTCGAGAACATCCGCGCCCACTACCACTGGCCGCGCGAGGGCTACAAGACGGCGAACAAGAACTGCCCCCATTTTCTCATGGAGAACGGTCAGCCCGGCAACACCTGGCGCTGGTTCGTGGGACGGGTGAACCGCCATTACCAGCGGCTCGCCGATTTCGACGAATACCTCCGCCAGCAGCAGCAGCGGGAGGAAGAGAAACAGCGCCGGAAGAGCCTGGCGCTGCATATCTGGCGGCAGGTCGGCGAGTGGATAGGACTTGGTTGAGCCATTGCGTTTCCCGCCGCAGGCGGTAAAATGGGGACCGAATTGAAAGACAGCCGGATCTTCCCTTTTGATTTCATGACCTTCCGCCATCTGCTTCCCGCCGCGCTCGTTTTCGCCGTCGCGTCGTTCGCCGCTCCCCCTGCCGAAGCGGCTCTCAACCCCCACGACGAATACATTATCGTCTCCGGTGGACCCGCCCTGAGGTACTGGGAAAACTACCGCCGCGAAGCCCACCGCCACGACCAGTGGTGGGGCAACTTCATTCGCACCGCCCGCATCCGCGTCCAGCAACTCCAGAAGGCGACCGACGGAAAGGTCAACATCACCTGGCTGGTCTACCGGAAGGGCTACGAAAGCCGCGCGCAAGAAGACGGGGATCCGCTGATCTCCTACATCGAGAGCGTGCGCGACAAATACGGGATCCGACTGATCTGGTTCGAGCACGGCGACGAGGTGATCAATTACATCAACTCCGGCCAGAACCGCCGCGACATCAAGGTTTCGGGCTTCGAGTACTTCGGGCACTCGAACAAATACTGTCTCATCTTCGACTACAGCAACCACATCCTGGGCGCTTCGAAATCGTTCCTTCACCAGGGCGATCTCGACAAGATCGACAAGAAAGCCTTCGCCCGGGGCGCCTACACCAAGAGCTGGGGATGCCACAGCGCGGAGGCGTTCTGCCAGGAATTCAAGCGGGCCACCGGCGTGAAAATGATCGGCGCCATCGGCAAAACCGATTATTCGGAAACCGGCCAGGGAATTCTCCCTTTTCTTTCCCCGGGCGGCCGCTGGGGCGGGTGAACGGCCGGCAATTCAGCCGGGATTCCGAACATTTCGGTGGAATCCGCCGACTTCGTGGGCAATCCTCCCGATGCCCGCCATTCAGGAAACACCCACCACCGATGCAGTTCGACGAACTCAAGCCGCTCTACGACCTTCCCTTTTTCGACCTCATCCAGAGGGCGCGCAAAGTCCACGAGGCCCACTGGCCGGAGAACGAGGTCCAGCTCTGCACCCTGCTGAGCATCAAGACGGGAGGCTGCTCGGAAGACTGCTCCTACTGCGCCCAGTCGGCCCGCTACACCACCGAGGTGGAGAGCGGGCGGCTCATGGAGAAGGAGGAGATCCTGGAGCGGGCGCGGGCGGCGCGGGAGGACGGGTCGACCCGCTTCTGCATGGGGGCCGCCTGGAAGGGCGTGCGCGACGGGACCAAGCGCTTCGACCAGGTGCTCGACATCGTCCGCGACGTGAGCGCACTCGGGATGGAAGTCTGCACCACCCTGGGAGAACTCGGCGAAGCCGAAGCCGCCAAGCTGAAGGAAGCCGGCGTCACCGCCTACAACCACAACCTCGACACCTCGCCGGAGCACTACGCCAAGGTGGTGTCGACGCACACCTTCCAGGACCGGCTCAACACCCTGCGCCACGTCCAGGACGCCGGCATGTCGGTCTGCTCCGGGGGCATTCTCGGGCTGGGAGAAAGCACCGAGGACCGGCTCCGGATGCTGGAGATTCTGAGCAACTTCAATCCGCAGCCGGAAAGCGTGCCCGTCAATTCGCTCGTTCCGATCCCCGGCACGCCGCTGGCGGATTCCCAGGGCGTCGATTCCTTCGAGGTCGTGCGTCTCATCGCCCTCGCCCGCATCGCGATCCCGAAAGCGAAAGTCCGCCTCTCCGCCGGCCGCAACCAGATGAGCGAGGAACTCCAGGCCCTCTGCTTTTTCGCGGGCGCCAACTCCATTTTCTACGGCGACAAGCTGCTCACCACCGGGAACCCGCAATCCCGGGCCGACCTCGCCCTTCTCGCGAAGCTCGGGCTGGAGCCGCAGAAGCCGAACCCGGCGATGCCGTCTCCCGCCGCCGAGGACTCGCGCCCCCGGCAACCGGTCGTCGCCTGAGCGCGCTGCCGCGCTAGGAGGCTGTTGAAAAATCCCGGAATGAAAAACTGCGAGACATTTTGTTTACTGGATAGGCGCGACGAGGAAGTGGGGTATTCCCCACGCCTGAGAAGCAACGACGCCAGTAAACAAAAGGGCCGCAGCCCATCAGGTCGGTCAACGAATCGTTCCGGCGAAGCCGCTATTTCTCAAACCAAAAACCACATAGATTTTCCGTTGTGGGGTTTTTCAACAGTCTCCTAGAGATGAACTGGCGGTGCCTGGATCGCGTCTTCGACCTCTCGGTCCGGGGCGAAATCATGGGCGTCGTCAACGCGACGCCCGACTCCTTTTCCGACGGGGGCGAGTTCGCGTCGGTCGACGCGGCGATCGCCAAAGGGGAAGCCTTGATCTCGGAGGGCGCCGCCATCGTCGACGTCGGCGGCGAATCGACCCGCCCCGGAGCCGCGGAGGTGAGCGAGCGGGAAGAAAAAAACCGCGTCCTTCCCGTCATCGAAGGGATTCTCGAAGCCGTTCCCTCGGCCTGCCTCTCGATCGACACGTCCAAGCCCGGCGTGGCGCGGGCGGCCCTGGCGTGCGGCGCGAAGATCGTCAACGACGTCACCGGATTCCGCGACCCGGCCATGATCGAAGTCGCCGCGGAAACCCGGGCCGGGATCGTCGCGATGCACATGCAGGGCACGCCGCGAACCATGCAGGCGAATCCCGTCTACGAGGACGTTGTGCGGGAGGTCCGCGAGTTTTTCGAGGAGCGGCACGAGACGCTGCGAAACGCCGGCGTTTCCGCGGACGCCATCGTCTACGACCCGGGGATCGGGTTCGGAAAAGCGCTCGAACACAACCTCGCGCTGCTCCGCCGTCTCGACGAACTCGACGTCGCCGGACGCCCCCTCCTTCTCGGCGTGTCGCGGAAGTCCTTCATCGGCAAACTCCTCGGCTCCGCCCGGATGGAGGACCGCAGCTGGCCCACCGTGGCGATCACCT
Source organism: Verrucomicrobiales bacterium (assembly GCA_040905585.1). Lineage (GTDB taxonomy): Bacteria > Verrucomicrobiota > Verrucomicrobiia > Verrucomicrobiales > DEV007 > Arctic95D-9. The sequence goes on along the minus strand of JBBDRG010000056.1, from coordinate 2,366 downwards.
CCCACGCCCGCGAGCAAGGCGTCCGCCTTCACCGCGTCCACGAAGCCAAGCCGAACCTCGAAGCCCTGCGCATGACCGAGGCCATCCTCACAGGACCATGAACACCGCGACGAAGGCCTTCCGCCGGTCGGCCCAGCGTTCCTTGTAGGCGGCGTGCATCCCGAGATCGTAGCGGACGATGCTCTCGTCGGCCCGCCGCCGGAGGTTCTCCAACTGCAGCGCGTTGCCGACGCCCAGCTCCCGAACCGACTCGACGTAGCTCATTTGAAACCCGCGATAGTCCGATCCCGCGACCCCGCCGAAGATGTAACCGACGTCGGCTCCCGCGCGGCGGGCGAAGAGCAGCCTGAGTTCGCCGGTGGCGTGAAGTTGTTCGAGCAGGCCGCGGTAGAAGGCGGCATAGGAGTCGTCCTGGAAAATGTCCTCGCCCTCGCGCCACTTGTAGGTGCGGCGCTGGATGGCCAGTATCCTCTCGAACGACTCCGAAGGGTCGCCGGCGGCACCGTCCTCGATCTCGATCGACTCCCCGCCCGGCAAGCCCTTCATCGATCTGCGGAACCTCTTCGAACGCCGGGCCAGCCACGCGTCGAAGCCATCGTCCAGGTCGACGATCATGCAGTCGGTCGTCGGAAATTCCTCGAACTGGCGGCAGAATTCCCGCCGGGCCCTCAGGCTGCGGTGGAGCCGTCCTTCCGCCGGCACCCCGCCGATGCAGAACCCGACCGGGGATGGGAGAAAGTCCCGCGCCGCCTTCAGAAGGAGGTCGGGCAGCCGATCCGGCTCGCCCACCAGCGGGCTGCCGAAGAGCCAGCCCGACTCCAGGGGAAAGTAGACCCTCGGCGGGTCCCGCTCCACGAAGACGAGCCAGTCCCCTTCGCTTTCGACGATGAAATGCGCCGCCTCCGGGCCGATCCCGTGCAACGAATCGTGGGCCGCCGTCTGCCAGGTCGGGCCGGTGCAGAGCGGCGAAAGTTCCGTCGACCGACCGACCGCGGCGGCGAACTCGTCCCGGCATTTGAGAAACTCACTGTAGGTCAGGCGCCTCACGCGTCCGGAACCATGCGACCGATCGAGCCGGCATTCAACCGGGCGCTGCGCGACGGAAGAAACTCGCCCGCCTGCTCGAGAAGCATCCGGGCAACGTGCCGACGTGGTGGGAGCATCGCAACGCCGTTTTCGAGAAGGCTCGACCTGTGGCGGCGGCATGTGGTAGTGATGGGGAATGATTCCTGGATTCCGATTCGCCATTCTTCTCGGGTTGCTGTTTTCAGTAGCGTCATGCGATCGGAACGAAGAAACATTCTTTGACATCCAGCGGGACGAACACGGATTTATTCCGGAACCGCAACTCGCTGATAACGCTTCGGAAACGGAGGTTGTGGGAGAGGGCTTGATGAAAGCACAGTTTTATATTCCGGAATCTGTCTGGACCACTTTCGATTCGTACAAGGAAGACGCTACCGACCCGTTTACGACTCCGTCGAGGTCGTTCAAACCGACGAAATTGCCCCGTTCGACGCCGCAAGAACGGTTGGAGGAGGCAGGAATCGCATTTGCGGAGGGTGCCTACGCGAGGTACGACGACAAGGCTGAAATCCTAACCATTGTTCAAACATCCGAGCAAATGGAATTAGTCGAGGCATTTCTCGAGAGCATCCATGTAGACTTTGAAAAACAGATTTTAGCGGTCGCGGAAATCTATCGAGTCCCCGCGCTCGCTGCGCTGGAAGTAATGGAGAGCATCCGGTCTCACGGGGACCATACGCCGGAACGAAACGCCGTTCTGGAAACAGTCCGTAGCGGAAAGAGCGAACTGCTTACTGTGCCAACGATCCTCTGTCGGAGCGGGCAGCGAGCCAAGACTTCCGAAATTCTGTTCGAGCAACCGGAGATTCACGCCGACGACGAAGGTGATGCCCCAGAGTCTCGGCAAATTCCCTTGGTCGAAATGGAAACGGACATTGTCCTGGGAGCCGACGAATACACGGTCGACGCGAATCTTCAACTGACATTCCGGTCGGACGATCGACCCGAGGTCGAGCGGGCACTTGCCGTGCAGACGACTCTCCACGATGGGAAGTGGCAACTACTCGGGTCTTGGAACGTCGGTGAAAACGAGATGATGCTTATTTTCTTTTCCGCGAGCGTCCAGAGTCTCGGTTACTGAGGAGCATCGTTTCAGCCGCTCCCCCGACTCGGCCCGTCGCGCCGGAATCTTCGAACAAGCGGAGTCCAGGAGACTGGTGAAAAAGTTGGGCAATTGGTTCCCTGACACCGTTTCCCCTGACACCGTTTCCCGAAGAGGCGGGAAGCCGCCCCGGCCGACCTTGTATGCCTCCGCCGCCACGTAGGCGCGCCGTTCGCGC
>JBBDRG010000055.1:0-114243 GCA_040905585.1 Verrucomicrobiales bacterium | reverse complement strand
CCGTCATCTCACGCGAGGCCTCCGAGAATCGCCCGGAGGACGTGAATAGTTACAAAATAATTGGTAATGCCTTTGCCGCCGTTCGGATGCTGCTTCGCCACAATAATCGCCACAATAAATCGCTTATCATGACCGAAAGCGAATACGGTCTCATTGATCCTGCCGACCGCCGATCCGTCTCCCAGATCGTAAGAAATGCTCATCTGCTCATCAACGTCCACGGCGATGAGTCGATAAGGCCCCGTGATGTATTCATCATGCACAAATCCGCAGCCTGAGACAAGCATGGCGCTCACTATGGTTATCGCTGTGAAAAGACGGCGCATTCTTTCTTAGGAGACTGTTGAAAAAGGCTGGAATGAAAAACGGCGAGCCATTTTGTTTGCTGGCGAGGCGCGGTGAGGGAAGGTAGCGAGCTACCTGACCGAATCGGAACGAAACCAGGAAACAAAAGGGCCGCCGCCCGAAAGGGTCGATCAAAAACGATTCCGGCAACGCCGCTATTTCCCATCCCAAAAACAACAAAGATTTTTTGTTTCAGATTTTTTCAACAGTCTCTTAGCTAACGTCGAGCCATTCTACGCCCCACCGAGGGCGCGCTCCAACTTCTGGGTTGATTTGAATAATCATGACAGTTTGAACTCCCGGCGGATCAAGCGTTAGGATCGACGTCTTGTTCGCCGTTGGTTTGGTTTCCGATGGCCGACGAAAGCAAGGCTCGAAGTCCTGAAAGTTCAGCCTCAGGAATCAACCGCTTAGGAAGACACAACGGCAAGAGCGGAGAAAGGTAGAGCAAGAGAAGAGACTCGCTCTCGCCGAAACGGAGAAAGCTGTCCCAGGCAGAGTGAGACGGACGCCCCTTGTCATCCTTCGTCTCCACTCCTTCGGATGAAACCGCAATGTCGAATTCCTTCCTGATCTTTGGGTATCGATCCCAGTTGCGCTTTACGCGACACCGAAACTGGATGGGTGATATCACGATTCCGTAGGCAATTAATATCGCGCCAATAATGGCGAATGTGAAATCGGGCTTCGATGGAGCGAATAGGATCGCGTAGATCACCATTCCGATCCCGTAGATAGTGATGATCCCGCGAATCCAGAGCCGACGCTTCACTGCAAGAACCTTGTGACACTCCAGGTATTCTTCGAATGTCACCGAGCCTTTGATGTTGTATTCGCTGGCCATGAGAGTGGAGTCAGTTTCTTCGGCGAATGTCCGAGTCATCCTACGCCTGACCGGGGGCGCGCTCTGACTTCTGGGTTAAAGGTTGAATGGTCATGACGGTTTAAACTCGTGGCGGGTCAGGCGTTAGGATCGACGCCTTGTTCGGCTTCTCTGGTTTTCCTGAAACGTTCTCTGTAGGGGAGATAAGCAATCGTGAAGATCAGAATAGCTGAAATGCAGCGCGCGGTAAAACCAGCTGCGAGTTGGGCTGCCCGGGTCTGATCTGGATTCATCAAGAAATAGATCACGATTCCACACAAGAGTAAAAGAGTCGCACTTATATAAAACAACCGATGACTCTTTGGGCGTTGGAAGAGAAATAGGACAAGCGAAAGCATATTTACGGCCGCGACGAGCGTAATCCAGCAATACCACAAAGTCTGAAAGACGTTCCTTGATGAACTAAGAAATTCGTTGGTGAACGAGACCAAGCCGAATCCAATTCCCAATAGTAGCCAGAAGACCGCGATAATAATAGAGGCAGGAGGTTTTGTTGTCATAGCCGAACATTATTTATTCGTAGCATCTCGCGAAGTGGTATCCGCGACCTCCATTGCAAAGATTCTGCGGGCTCTTCCCTTGTTTGGCAAGGCTTTCCGGCATTTTCGGGGCGCATATCCGGATGGACTTCTCGTGCTGATATCGCTTCACGGAGGGCGCATTCGGGGGCGGAGCCGGCCATTTTCAATGATCAAGTACCACCTCGGTCTCGGTCGGCCCCTGCGTTAGACCTCCCGATCCGCAATCTCCGGGGACCGTCCCTTGGAAATTCTCGAATGCATGGTTCTGCGGGCACATTTCGACGAAGGGAAAAAGTCACGAATTCTCACCTGGTACCCCTTTCACTTCGGGCCGAACCGCTCCAGAATCATCCGGTTCCTTGCCTCCCGCTCCCGCAGGATGGCCGAGAGGGAGGACCCCGCGCCGACCGCGCGGGGTCGCGAACCACCCCGTTCGAAATGCTGGTGGAGGCGGCGCAGCATGCCGTCGGATCGGTCGTCGTCGCCGCCTCGGCCAATCGAAGGTTTCTTCTCTTCCGGATCCCGGGACAAGTCCACTCGCCGCACCTCGCCCGTTTCGGGGACCAGGGTGAGTTTCTCGCTTCCCTCGCGCCACACGATCTCGGCGCAGCCGCGGGTCGCGATCACGACGGAGTCGCGGACGGACTCCTTCTCGCCCAGAAGCACGGGCGACTGGTCGAAGCTGTCCAGCGCCGCCATCGGCGAGAGGACCGCCCCGGCGAGAGCCGCCGCTGTCGCGGGCAGATCGGTGAGCGAAAGGAGGGCGTCGCTGGTCGATCCGGCGGCGATCCGGCCCGGCCATCTCGCGACGAAAGGCACCCGGTGGCCGCCTTCGAGGGCACTTCCCTTCAAGCCGCTCCAGGGACCGCCGGCGTCGTGTCCGTACTTCGCGGCGACGGGCAGTCCGCCGTTGTCGCTCGCGACCACGAGCAGGGTGTCCTCGGCCGCCCCGAGTCGGTCGAGCGCCGCCATCACCTCGCCCACCGTCCAGTCGAACTCCATGACGCAGTCGCCGTGCGCTCCGACCTCGCTCTTTCCGGCGAATCGCGGATCCGGCACGTGCGGCGTGTGGATCGCGCAGGTCGGGAGATAGAGAAAAAACGGTTCGTCCCCGGAGTCGAGGGCCGACTCCAGAAAGTTCACCGCCTTGTCCACCAGCGTCGCGCCGATTCGCTCCGGCGGACGTCGGGTCGGCCAGTCGCCGTCGGCGCGGTGCTCCAGAAGGCGGTAGCCGACCCGCTCGATCACGGCGAGTTCCGAAGGGTAGGCGCCGACGGAGTCGCCGCCGACGGGGTCGCCGCCGACCGCGTCGCCTACGACGACGCCGTTTTCGAGATAGTAGAGAGGCTTCATGTTGTGCCCGTCGGGAACGAGGAAGCTCGTGTCGAAGCCGAGTTGGTTCGGTCCCCGCCCCGGAGCGTCGAGGTTTCTGGGGAGTTCGTCGCCCAGCCCGAGATGCCACTTGCCCACGATTCCGGTGCGGTAGTCAACCGACGCCACGATCGAGGCCACAGTGTCCTCTTCCTCCCCGACGACCAGTGGTTCGCCATTGAAGAGCACGTGGGACGTGTGGTAGCGGCGGCAGGGATCCGTCCCCGCGAGCAGACCGTAGCGCGCCGGGGAGCAGATCGCGGAGGGGCTGTGGGCATCGGTGAATTTCATTCCCTCGCTCGCGAGCCGGTCGATGTTCGGCGTCGGGATCGACGACGGCCCGTAGCAACCCACGTCTCCCCAGCCGAGATCGTCCGCCATGATGACCACCAGATTCGGTCTCGGCGCCGCCTCGCGCACCGCCGCGATCATCCTTTTCACCCGGGCCGTTTCACTGGCCAATCCTTCGCCCTCCGCCGCGATCGGCGAAAAGTCCGGATCGGGAACCACCGTTTCGTCCTCGGGGATTTCCCGCCACCGGATATTTCGGTACCAGACGTCCTGACCGTGATCCTGCAAGTGCAAACGACCGCCGCGTCCGGTCAGGTCACCGCCGCGGAGGCCCAGCAGATCCACTTCTTCCTTCCATTTCGGGTCGGTGTAATCGAACGAAACGACCCGCTTGCCGTTGAGCCAGTGCTCGATCACCGTGCCCTGGCAGAGGATGCGCCCGGTGTTCCATTCCTCGTAGGGCCGCGTCGCGTCCTCGCCCGGAGCCATGCAGAAAAACAGCGACGCCGCCGCCTGGCGCGGAATCTTGCCGTAGGGACTGTTCGCGTCGTCGAGAACCTGGTACTCGACCTGACCCGGCCGGTAGTAAACGCCCGAGTTGCAGCCTTTTGACACCTTCCATTCGAAACGCACCTCGAAGTCGTCCGGAACCGGGGCATAGACATACGTGAGCGAACCTCCCCGTTCTTTCCGATGGAACGCTCCGTCTTCGACGACCCAGTTTCCCCCGTGCTCCCAGCCATCGAAGGTCGTTCCGTCGAAGATCTCCACGAAGCCGAGACGCTCCTCTTCGGGTTCGATCGCCAAGATCCCCAGCGGCGCGAGGAGCAGAAGCAGGATGGGCAGTAGTTTCATGGAAGATTATGGTGGAGTTGATTGACCGGAACCGTGCCGGCGACGGGAAACGATTCAGTTCGGTGCCGAGACCCTGACGACATACTCGACGATGGCCTCGATCTGATCCTCGCCGAGAGCCGCTCCCAGCGGCGGCATGATGTTCTCGTAGCCCTCCACGACGAAGGAGTTCGGCTCGACGATGGACTCGTGGACGTAGGCGGCGTCGGCCTTCACTTCGCGCGTCTCGCCGGTCTCGGCGTCGACGACGCGCCTCTTCGCCCCCAGCATCCCGCGAAAGCCCGGACCTACGAGGGAGGTGCCGTCGATGCTGTGGCAGGCCGCGCAAAAATTCTGGTAGAGGGTGCGCCCGGCGTCGTCTCCCCCGAAGTCGAAATAGAGCGCCGTCGTTTCGGAAACCGCATCCGGCCGCGAGCGAACGTCGCCGGGGTTTCCCTCCGGGATGCGGTTGAGCGTGTACCACGCCTCGCCGGACCAAAGCGCCGACCCGTCGCCGCTTTCCAGCGTGTCGGGGAGCCGGAGGTGGACCACTTCGTTCTCGACCAGGTCCGGCAGTTCCAGGAAGACCCGGTCGCGATCCGGCGACACCGTGGCGGACCTGACTTCCGAGCGCCGGTGCCGCACCTTGGCCCCGCCGTAGACCTGCGTCGGCTGGTAGCCCCACTGGGTCACGTAGTAGCCCGCCGGATCCCAGCCCGCGCCCTCGGCGAGCGGCCGGGTGAACTCGATCTCCAAGCCGTTCGACCGAGCCCGCACCGCCCGCATCTCGAACACCTTCCGGTCCGAGAATCGCACCCGGGTCAGGCCGCTGACCCGCTCGATGAAATCCCAGTCCTTGCCCCGGGCGACGCCGCCCCCGAAAAGGGTTCCGTCTTCGGTGAGAGCGAACCGATTGAAGAGATGCCGGAAGCCCTGGGAGAACCGGAAGACACCCCCTTGAGTGACGCCGTCCACCTCCTCGAGGAAGACCCGCTGGAGGCCGCCGAAAGTAGCGTCGCCGTAGAGGACGTGTCCCGCGTAGGGCCCCCAACTCTCAGGCAGAAGGATGGGTTGAGTGGGCGAGGCGGAAATCTCGCCGTGGGGCAGCCAGACGGCGGGCGGCGTCGGATCCGGACGATCGAAGGGATGCCAGGGCGGGCGGCTCCTGAAATGGTAGAAGGCCTCGAGCTCGAGCCGAATCAACTTCGAGGCCGGGAGCCACTCGCCCTGGTTGTCGGTGTAGAGGACGGATCCACCGGGGCCGGCCCCGACTCCGTTCGGCGTGCGCAGGCCACCGGCGACAACCTTGGTTTCCCCGCTGTCGAGGTCGATCTCGAGCGCGCTGCCCCGCATGGGCGCCTGGCGGTTGTCGTCGTTCCGGTACCCCATGGCCACGCTCGAAGCGCCGTAGAGACGCGATCCCTTCGCGACGGCTCCGAAAAAATACTCGTGGTAGTCCATGGTGCTCGGCCAGTCGTGGGTGACGCACCGGTAGGTCTCGATCGTGCCGTCGCCGTCCTCGTCGATCAGTTCGGTGAGCTGGTTCTTTTCCGTGACGAAAATCCGATCGCCCTGCACCGCGAGCCCCATCGGCTCGGAGAGACCGCGGGCGAGTCGCCGCACCGGCATCGCCTCGCCTTCCGCCGCCCCGTCGAGGTCGGCGTCGAGATCCAGTTCGAACAGGTCGCCGTCCCAAGTCGTGAAAAGCAGGCCGCCTCCGTCCCGCACGGCCATCCCGGTGACGCGCCAGACCGCATCGTCGGGCCGCAGGTCCAGCGCCGAGAGCGACGGGTGCAAGGCCTTCAGTTGTTCCCCGAAGCCGGGCTTCGACGCGGGAGTCGGCGGGGTCGGGAGGGGAGGTTCGAAGGAAAGATTCCCGGGTTTTTCTCCCCGCAGGGTCAACTTCCGAAACCGCACCGGATGGTCGTACTTCCGATTGGAAGGCGGCACCAGCACAACCAGCATGGGCACGTCGGCACGCACCGAAAAAGTGCCGAGCACCGCCTCATCCCATTTCTTCGCTCCGGTGACGGGAACGTCCCAGAACGTGTCCGCTCCGTCGAAGGAAAGCTGGTAGGACTGGTTCAGCGGCGCTTCGTTGGAGAACTCCGCGACAACCTCCACCTCGCCAGCCTCCCTGGCGCTCGCGTACCACCCGATGTTCGACCCGCGCCCCTTCGTGATCTCGAGAACCTCCCCGTCCCACTCGTTCGGTCCGCTCGAAAAAATGTCGCGGGCAGCCAATTCCAAATCGCTCGACGGTTCCGCCGCCTTCGTCGTCGAGGGAGCGACCCCGGCGAGCAAAATCAGCCACGAGATCAGCCATGGGGAAAGTGCCGTCTTCATCGCAGAACAAATCGGTGCCAGGACCCGCCGGCGAGAACCTTCCGCTCCGCGGCCTCCTCGCCGGTCCCGGAAAGAATCCGCCACGCGTCGAGGACGCCCTCCGGGGGCGCGAGCGCCTCGCCCTCGGTCAGCGCTTCGACGCGCAAACGCCGCGACAGCGGTTTCCCCCGCGGCGGCTCGACGGTCGGAACCGACTCTTCCAAGACGAGTGAACGCTCACGGTCCCGAAGTTCCCAACGGAGAACGAACCGGTCCTCCCGGTGGCTGCAGCCGAGGTAACGTATTCGAAGGGGCACGGACTTCTCCCCGCGCCGCAACGTCCAGGTGCCGTCCGAATCGTCCTGGTAGAGGCGTTCTCCCTCGGAGCGAACCGTGAACACCCCCCGCCGCTCCGCCGCCTCGTCGTGGGACGCCCGCCACACCCGGAAGGCCCGGGCACGCTCGAGATCGTACCCGATCCAAAGGTCGCCTCCCCAGCGCACCGAAATGGAACGAGGCACGCCGTCGAGGCTGTAGCGATTGACGACCTCCCGCCCGAAGGGAAGCGCCTCCCGCTTCGGTGGGTCGTCCCCGTATCCGATCCCGGCCGCGAGCCACATCGCCGCCAGCGGCAAAACGGCGATCCGAAAGACGCGTTTCCGTTGAAGGACACGTCCGGAGCCGATCCGGCGCGCGATCGCGGCGCGGGGAGGTTTCCGCAATCGTCTCTCCGGCAAAGTCATCTCCCGAGGCATACGACCTCTCGAATCGAAGTTCAACTTCGCTGGTGCGCCAATTACATCTTTGTGATCGCAAGAAGAAGGTTCGCGGTGCTACGATTCCCCTTGCCATCATGAAACGCCACCGCCTTGTATTTGCCAGCCTGCTTTCGCTTTCGCTTCTCTCGGTCTCCCTCGTTTCGGCGAAGGAGAAAGCCGACCAACGCCCGCCCAACATCCTCTTCGCCATCGCCGACGACTGGGGACTCCACGCCGGGGCCTACGGCACGGAATGGGTGAAAACTCCCGGCTTCGACCGCGTCGCCCGCGAAGGGGTGCTCTTCACCCGGGCCTACACGCCCAACGCCAAGTGCGCCCCCTCGCGCGCCATCGTCCTGACGGGCCGGCATTCCTGGCAACTCGAGGAGGCCGGCAACCACATGGCGGTTTTCCCGCCCAAATTCAAGAGCTGGCCCGAAGTTCTCATGGAGAAAGGCTGGCACATGGGCATCTCGGGCAAGGGCTGGGGCCCCGGCATCGCCCTCGACGACGACGGGAAGCCCCGTCAGATCACCGGAGTCCACTACCGGGAGCGCAAGGCCGCGCCGCCCGCCGAAGCCATGTCCAACAACGACTACGCCGCCAACTTCGTCGACTTCCTCGACGACGCTCCCGAGGACGCGCCCTGGTGTTTCTGGTACGGGGCCACCGAGCCTCACCGCGGCTATGAATTCCAGGCCGGCGTGAGCAAGGGCGGCAAGAAACTCTCCGACATCGATCGCGTTCCCGACTACTGGCCCGACAACGAAACCGTCCGCCACGACATGCTCGACTACGCCTTCGAGGTGGAGCACGTCGACAACCACCTCGTCCGCATGCTGGAGGAACTCGAGAGCCGCGGCGAACTGGACAACACCGTCGTCATCGCGACCTCCGACCACGGCATGCCCTTTCCCCGCGTCAAGGGCTACGCCTACCACGACTGCAACCACATCCCCCTGGCGATTAGGTGGCCCGCCGGCATGAAGACACCCGGCCGCGTCGTCGACGACTTCGTCGACTTCACCGAGATCGCCCCCACCCTGCTCGACCTCGCCGGCATTGCCGAAGCCGACAGCGGCATGGCCCGGATCACCGGCAAGAGTTGGCGCCCCCTTCTCGAGAGCGACCGAGAAGGCCGGATCCAGCCGTGGCGCGACCACGTCCTCGTCGGCAAGGAGCGCACCGACATCGGTCGCCCCTACGACTGGGGCTATCCCATTCGCGGCATCGTCAAAGAGGACTTCCTCTATTTGCGCAACCACGAACCCGAGCGCTGGCCCGCCGGAAATCCCGAGACCGGCTACCTCGACACCGACGGCAGCCCGACCAAAACCGTCATCCTCGAAGCCGGGCGCCGCGACCGAAGCGACCGCCACTGGCAGCTCAACTTCGGCATGCGCCCGGGCACGGAACTCTACGACCTCGCCGAAGATCCCGACTGCGTCGACAACCTGGCCAAGGACGAGGACCACGCCGAGCTGCGCGCCCGTCTCGAGGTCGAACTCGCCGCCCGGCTCGAGGAGCAGGGCGACCCCCGCATGTTCGGCCGCGGCCACGTCTTCGACGACTACCCCATTCACACCGATGCGACCCGCAACTTCCACGAACGCTTCCTGAGCGGCGATCTCGACGAGTCCGCCGCCGGCTGGGTCAACGAAACCGACTTCGAGCCCGAGCCCCTGCCGCAAACCCCCGTCGACTGACGGGCTCGTTTCGGCTGCTCTGCGAGGGGAGAACCGCGGAAGGGGCGGGGTGCCCCCCACGGGGTGCCCCCCACGGAAACGGAGAGGCTTCGGAGGAGCGCGCGCCAGGATTCACAGCGGTAGGGTTGTTTGAGGAAGGCGGAGAGCAGCATGGTGATCAGGCGCGCGAGGAAAGGGTGTTCACGAACTGGTAGTCGAGCAGCACGCGGTCGGAGGTGATAAGGGTGGCGCCGTGATAGCGCGCGGTGGCGACGATGATCTGGTCGGCCGGGTCTTTGTGGTGCTTGCCCTGGCGATTGAGAAAAGGCTCGGGCAGCCGGGTGGCATCGATGGCGATTTCGGGCGTGATCGGGAGTACACGGATCTTCCCGGCCGGCAGGGCGACCTGCTCGAACCAGTCGCGGATCGCCATGCGAAGGGAGATGTCGCCCCGGGATTCCTTGCGGGCGAGTTCGAGAAGGCTGATGGGGCAGAGGCCGAACTGTTCGGGGCCGGCGATCAAATCGCGTGCTTCGGCGGCGAGCCGCTCCGGGGCGAGCAAGGCGTCGATCCAGGCGCAGGTGTCGAGCAGATAGCCGGGCATGGGTCAGTCTTTGTTCATTTCCCAGTCATCTTCCTCGAAGGCGGGCGCGTGGGGATCGTAAGAATCGGTGAGGTGCGCACTGTCCTTCCCGGCGCCGAGCAGGTTGGCTGGCGAATGGCCGGGTTCGGGCGGACGAGCGACCGCGATGACCTTCCCGTGGCGAGTGATCTCGAGGGTGATGCCTTCTTCCTGCACGGCGCGAAGTTGCTCGGTGCAGTGGGCCTTGAACTCGGAGATGCTGATGGTCTTCGGCTTTTTGGATTCGGTGATCATATGAGGGCTTCCTTTCTGACCAGAAAAATAGTCAATTCTCGGGAATTTTTCGAGCCTTTTCTGGCGGGACGAGACGTTTCCATGTTTCCCGCCGTGGCTCCCCCCAGCAGAGTCCATCAGCCAAAGCCCACCGGCCCCTCAATCTTCCACCCAAAGAAATTGCACGGCGTCGACAATAACGTGCCCATCGGTCTCGGCGTTCCCAACGATCACGGCGGCGGGGCGGTCGGCTTCGAAACGATACGTGCCGAGCGTGGTGAACAATCCGTCGTGCTCCGGCTTCGCTCGCTGATCGACGCGACGCTTGTCGGTGCTGTCGGCGTGATGGACGGCCACGGGGACGCCGGTGGCGCGATTGGAAAGCACGCTGTAGCTCAGGCGCACCTCGTAGCGGCCGGACCGGGGCAGGTCCGCCTCGAAACGAACCGACTTCCGGCCTTTCCCGGCGTTCCGGTCGTGCCGATAACCGGCGCCCACGAAGGGACCGGTCATGTCGTTCGCCTTCCACTCGCCGGTGAAGGTCGCCTCGGCGTCGTCCACGACGATCCCGTCCAAATCCTCCGCCGCCGGCATCCGGCGGGTCCGCCCTCTCGACGCTCGGCCCGCCGGCGGCACCAGCGTCTGCCCGTCCGCGAGGAGCCGCTCCCGCAATTTCTCGTAATCCACCTCCTGCACCGCGATGCCCGCCTCGATGGCCAGGACGGCGGCGGTCCCCGCCGACTGCCCGAGCACCATGAACACCGGCTCCATGCGAATCGATCCGTAGGCCACGTGGGATGCGGAGAGGCAGGCAGGCACCAGCAGGTTGGTGCATTCCTCCGCCCGGGGAGTGATCGATCCGTAGGCGATGGGATACGGCCCGCCGGTGGACCCGTAGGTGTTTCCCTCGTTGCGGGCGTGGCCACTCTCGGTGACGTACCGCTGAACGTGGTGGGAGTCGAGGGCGTAGGAACCAAGGCCCACGGGATCGGGCGTTTGGCGCGTGCGTCGGCAGTCCTGTTCGGTCATCACGTAGCGACCGACCATCCGCCGAGCCTCGCGGACGTAGAGCTGGTGCGGCCAGTTGCCGTTCTCTTCGAACTCGTCCTTCGCCAGTCCCCACTGGTTGATTTCGCCCCTAACGTCTTCCGGCACGCGCGGGTGGTTGGCCAGCGTCCACATCAGGCCCTTCTGATAACCCTCGTGGTCCGCGACGATCCGCTCGCGGGTCTCGTAGTCCGCCTCGGGATAATCGTAGTTGCCGCCGATGTAGTCGGTGGACATCATCACGAAGCCGTGGTTGTTCGTATCGGTTTTGCGGTTGGGCATCACGCTGTTGTTCCAAGGGAGAAGCTTCTGGCCGGTCTCGAAGTAGCGCAGCATCAGTTCGTAGCGCAGCGGGTCGTACCCTTCGGGCCGGGGAAAGGGAGCCCGGTTCTCCGGCACGTCGGTCAGGCACATGCGGAAGCAGTAGGCCTGCACGCGATGATCGGCCTCGCCGTCGCGTCCGGGGTCCTCGTCGTGGACGTGGGGCAGCAGTCCCGAAGACGGATCGCCGGGAACGACGTAGGGATCCACCGGCTCGACGAACTCGCCCACCCGCTTGTCGGTAATCTCCTTCTGCACCCCGTTGAGCGTCTCGCCGTATTGGTCGTTGCTCTCCCTCCCGACGGTGTAGGAGACGCCCGCCGCCGCCATCAGGTCGCCCTCGTAGCTGGTGTCCAGAAAGACTTCGCCGGTGAATACGCGGCCCCCTTCCATGGTGATCGAGGCAATCCGACCGTTCTCTTTCCGCACGCCGTCTTCCCGGTCCAGCCGTTGACCGAGCGCCACGACGACTCCCGCTTCTTCGATCATCTCCTGGAAGACCCGTTCGGCGACGGCAGGCTCGAACCGCCACATCGCGTCGTCGCCCGGGCGGTAAAACCGGTAATCATCCCGATCGGCCCGCGTCCAGTTTGCTTCGTCGTCATAGTGCTTCTTGATTCGCCGGTAGAACTCGCGGCCGAGCCCGCCGATGGCCTCCGACCGACCGGTGTCCGTCGAGCCGAGGCCGCCGCTGCTCAGGCCTCCCAAGTGGCGAGACGGCTCGATCAACACCGCCCGCTTGCCCATCCGCTCCGCCTGCACCGCGGCGACGACGCCCGCCGAGGTCCCGCCGTAGACGACCACGTCGTAACGGTCCGCGTCCTCGACGGCAACAATGAGATCGACGGAGACGGCCGAAATCGCGAAGATCGACAGGGCAATAAAGACGGGGCGGGTCGTGGAGATCATTTCCGAATGCTGCGCAAAAAACCGTTGCCGGTCAACCTTGGCGAGCCGCTCAAAATCACCTCGTCCGCCCGGCTCCGAAAAGCTTGACCCTCCGCTCGATTCCGTGTCCAATTCGCGGGAACAAACGGATCTCGCCCCGCCCCCGAGCCATGCCATTCCCGACAGGCTCGGCCGGACAGGCTCGGCCGGACAGGGGGCGATCCCGAAACGACGCGAGCATGCCGACGACCAGCCGCAGAAAATTCCTGACTCTCACCTCGGCGGGATTGTCCGCCCTGGCGGTCGCGCCGGGGCGATGGACGATTGCCCGGCCCGCCTCGGATCGGCACCGATACGAGTTCACGCCCTACCGTCCCGGCAAAACGCTCGCGCCCGTCCTTCGGGTGACGCCGGACGACGGCGCCTACGCCCACACCTACTACGACGTGTGCCCCTGGAGCGCTTCCGGGCGATTGCTGGGAGTGACGCGGTTTCCGTTCCAGGACCGAACGCCCGCATGGGGCGACGCCGCCGAGGTTTGCGTGATCGACTTGGAAGAGCAAACCATCGAGACCGTCTACACGACGCGCGTCTGGGGGTACCAGCTCGGGGCCAATGTTCAATGGGGACCGACGGACCGCTACCTCTACACCAACGACGTCGTCGACGGCGACGCGGTGGGCGTGCGGATCGACTTGGAATCGGGCGAGACGATGGCGATGGCGGGGCCCAAGTACGACATCGCTCCCGACGGGTCGGCGCTTGTCGGTCCTGACCTGGAACTCATGAATCGCACGCAGTACGGCTACGGGCTGCCGGACGATCCCGACGGGGCGCAGGACGAGCTGCCGCCGGGCGCGAGCGACGACACGGGCATCTGGCGAACCGATCTGGAGACGAACGAAAAATCCCTGCTGGTGTCGCTGGCCGACGCCGCGGCGGTGGCCCGGCCCGCCGATCCCGACGCCTACGACGACGGCACGTTCTACTTTTGGCACTGCAAATACAATCGCCAGAACACCCGCGTCATGCAGGTGCTGCGCTGCGTCGTGCCCGGCCACGGCACGCGCAATCCCACCCTGCTGACCTACCAGCCCGACGGCGGCGACATTCGACTGGCGCTCGACCGCACGCAGTGGGCCAAGGGCGGACACCCCAACTGGCATCCCGACGGCCGACACATCGTGGCGCACCTGGTGCCCCACTGGCTGGGCGACGACACCATGCGCTTCTGCCTCGTCCCGATCGACGGCGGGGAAATACGCGTCCTGGCACCCTCGCTGCGCGGCGGCGGCCACCCCAGTATCGAACAGTCCGGGCGACATCTCGTCACCGATGCCTACCCGCGCGACCCCGAGGCCCTGCCCAACGGCGAGGTCCCCCTGCGCCTGATCGATCTGCAAACGGAGGAAGAGCGGCGCATCTGCACCGTCTTCATCGATCTTCATGCCCGTTACGACAGCCGCCCCGCGGGCAAACTCGACCCGCATCCGGCGTGGAGCCGCGACTACCGGAGCATCTGCTTCAACGGCGCGCCCGAGGGACGGCGGCAGATCTTCATCGCGGATTTATCGGCCACGATTTGAACCCGATCCAACCCCCTTGGGCGACCCGCTTAACCCTGTTCGTCGACAAGCAAGCTCCGTAAATCTCCACTCCCTCCTCCGAAAACCAATGTCGCCTCGCCGTCGCGAACGCCTTCCCGTTCAGCTCCTCGTTTTCGTAACCTGGATGGTCGGAGCCGTCGGCCTGTTGCCGGACAGCGCCCGCGCTGCCGAACCCTTCGTCGTGGTGGCGTTCGGAGATTCCGTCACGGCTCCCCGCGGCAGGACCGAAGTTTATCCACAGCTGCTGGCGGCGGAAGTGTCCCACCGAGGCAACGACATCGAGATCGTCAACGCGGGAGTCGGCGGAAACACCACCGCTCTCGCCAAAGCGCGCTTCCAGAAAGACGTCCTCGACGCTTCTCCGGATCTCGTCATTCTGATGTTCGGCATCAACGATGCCGCGGTGGATGTCTGGAAGGATCCCCCCGCCTCTAAACCTCGCGTCTCGCTGGAGTCGTTTCGCCGGAACCTGGCGGACATGGCGAGCGAGCTGAAGACCCGGGAAGTCGAAGTCGTGCTGATGACGCCCAACCCGATCTACTGGACCGACACGACCCGCGAGCTCTACGCCAAGGCCCCCTACCTTCCCGAGGAGCCGGACGGCTTCAATGTCATCCTGCGGGACTACGCGCAAGCCGTCCGCGAAGTCGCCGCGGAGGAGGAGGTCGGGCTGGTGGACGTCTTCACCGCTTTCGAAGAGGAGCTCGACCGCTCCCAGGCCCAGCCGACGTCTTTAGTACGCGACGGGATGCATCCCGACGACCCCGGCCAGCGCATCATTGCCGATCTCCTGATCGACCATCTCGGCAGCGCCGTGCCGGACCTCTCGCGGAAGCCGTTCACGATCTGGCACCGCAGCGGGAGCAAGGTGACCATGCATCCGAGGGCAACCGATGTCACCCACGACACCCCGCACCCCGCGGTGCTGGGTCCCGCCCTGATGAAGCTGGACGATGGATCCGTCCTCTCCGTCTATTCCACCCCGACCAGCTATGGAGGCAAGCCCGGCGAGTGCTACATCGCGGGCCGCGTCACGCGGGACGGGGGAGAGACTTGGGAAGCCGAGCGGGAATTGACGCGCCTCCCCGAGGGCCGCGCCGCCCATCCGACCGGCCTGCGCACCCGCTCGGGCGCCTTGCACCTGTTTTTCCTCGGCTACGTCCGCTTCGGCTGGAACGAAGGAAACCCCACCGACGACACCCAAAGCGATCTCTGGACAGCCAAAAGCGACGACGACGGGAAAAGCTGGTCGGAGCCGGAACGGATTTTCGAGGGATACACCGGCAGCACCAACGGCGCCGTGGAAACGAAATCGGGCGCCATCGTGGTTCCCTTCTCGCATTACGTCAAAGATCCCGGACGCCTGGTCTCCCGCACTGCCGTGTTGGCAACCGGCGAGTCGAGTTGGGAGCTCGGCAACGAACTCGATATCGGAGGAGCCGGAGATCACGACGGCGCCCTGGAACCCTGCGTCTACGAGCGTCGGGATGGCCGTCTTCGCATGCTCATCCGGACGACGCGGGGTGTCCTGTGGGATTCCCATTCAGGAGACGACGGGCTGAGCTGGTCGCCGGCGGAGCCCACCGACATCGTCAGCAGCCCGTCTCCGACCCACGTCGTGCGCTTGTCCGACGGCGATCTCGCCATGGTCTGGAATCCATTCAGCCGGCGCCAGCTTCACCTGGCGTTCTCTTCGGACGACGGGGAGAGCTGGGGTCCCCCTGCTTCCGTCGCGCGCGGCTACGCCACCTATCCGTTTGTTCAGGAGCATCGGCCGGGCGAACTCTGGATCGGGTTCATCGATGCTCACCAAGGCTGGGGCACCACGCCGAGGGCCCGCCATTTGAAAATCCCCGTGGAGCCGTTCCGAAAGACGGCATCCCGGAAGGAACCGTGACGCAAGGCTCTTTCACGGCCGACCGCGGAACGGGCCGGAATTTCTCTCGACGTCAACCCCGATCAAAAAGCGGCATTGGCATTCTCCCAGTGAATACGCGCCACGAAAACGCTGCCGTCGCTGCCGTGGGTTTCCGCTCCCTTGGGTTGCATCCACTCGGCGACGGTGATCCAGGTTTCCTCCGGGCTCACGTGGGTGACGCCGAAGTTGCCCAGCCGCGCGCCCCGCTCAGGGACGATGACTTGCTCCGTCTCGCGCAGCACGCAGAGGCGCTCGGGGTCCACCTGCGCCATGAACAACGGGGCGCGGTGACGAAACACATGGTCGTTGCCCGCCCCGCGGCGAGTGTAGACCAGAAAGAGCCCGTCGCTGTGCGTCACCCAGTGGGCCTGCGTGTTGTAGCTGCCCAGATCGGTGCCGTCGTCGAACGTCCAGCGGCGAATCGGCTCGAAGTTCAGCCCGTCCCGGCTACGCGTCGCGAACCCGTGTTGCTCGTGGCGGATCGTCATGAAGTAGGTGTCCTCGAAGCGAGTCAGCGACGGCTCGAACAGGCCCCGGGTATCGTCGTCGATGCCGATGTCCTCGCCGTGACCCTCGTACTCGAGGGTTTGCCCGTCGAACGAACACTGGACCACCGTCACCTTGGGCCGATCTCCCCTGTCGCTGTCGCCCGACCGGTAGTGAACCGGCAACAGGATCGTCCCGTCGGGCAGATCGTACCGCTGCGTGGAGCCCGCCGCCGTCCTGACGAATCCCTCGGGCATTCGAAGAATTCGCGCCGACCGCCAGCGATCGCCCGACGCGTCGTAGACGGCGTAAACCGCGTGTTGGGGGCGGACCGGCGCCACGTGCCACTCCGAGGTGTAGACGACATCCAGTCCCGTGGCCAGGAGCGCCCCCGAGCTCCGGTGCCAAGCCGGCCACAAGTTGGCGGGAACGACCCAGCGAGGTTCGCCGTCGATCGTCTTCCGCCGCGGCGCGAGCCGTTCGCATTCGCGCGGTTCGGTCCACGTCTTGCCCAAGTCGTCCGTGCGCTGCACGAGGTTGTTCTCGAAAATGTCCGACCCTGTGAGGCGCAAGGTGTTCATCAGCATGACGACGGCCGGTGCGCCCCCTTCCCCTGCGGCGGGGACGATGCCCGCCCGGGGATGAGAATAGCAATGCCCGCCGTCGAAACGCTTGGCGGACACGACCCGGGACAGATCGTAGCCGGGCGAGTCGGCGGACGCGGCTCCCGGGGACTGACCGGCCGCGAACGCAGGCATCCCGACGGAAAACGTGGATATGAAGTGACGCCGTTTCATCAATCGGTGATGGGTGGCGAATTTCCTTCGGGCAAGACCATCTTCCGGTATTTTCCGCAGTTGAGCAGGTGGAGCGAGACGCGTGGATCGACCAGAAAGTCTAAGATCTCCTCGGGTGTCGCGGTGATCGTCACCGATTCACTTTAGCCATACGGTCGGAATCGATTCAATCAAATTCCCGTTGTTTGAAGCGGCGACCCGGAGCGGCGGGAACGCGGATTCACTTGACCACGCCCGAAGCGAAAGTCTCGTGAGAGACTTCAACCCATGACATCCAGCACTCCCGACGCCCGCGCCTTCCGGCCTGCCCGACCGACCGAAGGGATGAACCGCAGAAAATTCCTCGGGACTTTGTCGACCGCGCTGGCTGCTTCGCCAAGCCGCTTCGCCTTCGCGGACGCGTCGAAGCGGAAGCACATCCTGCTGGCGGGCTGCCGACACGACATCAATATCGGAGACCAGGCTCACACCCCCGGACTGCTGCGACTGATCGAGAGCCACATTCCCGGCACGAGCGTCACGCTTTGGCCCAACCCCTCGCAGTACGGCCCGGAGGAGGGGCCGAGCCACGCGGGCCGCGAACGCGACCTGACGCCCGAGCTGCGCCGAATGCTCGTCGAGGGCTTTCCCGGACTCGCCATCCTCGAGCCCGGCAGCGCGGGACAGGAACAAGGGGCGACGCGTCCCGACCTCGTGGCGGCCATCGAGCGAGCCGATTTGTTCATCACCGGTTCGGGAGGCGGGGTCAAGGGCGCGACCAAAGTGTGGTCCAGGTCGACCGACAAACCCTGGGGAGCCTACGGGGTGACGTTCAGCGGAGGACGGGAGTTTTACTCGACGGCGGCCTTCCTGTTCTGTCGCGACTCCCCTTCGGTCGGGGTGCTCGAGGAGGCCGACATCGAGGGGCCGGTGGTGGAGTTCGGTCCCGATGCGACCTTCGGCCTCCATTTGCGCGACGAGAAGCGCGCCGACCGTTTTTTGCAAGAGGCCGGCCTCGAAGACCGGAAGTTCCTCTGCGTCATCCCCCGCCTCCGCTATTCCCCCTATTACGAAATGTACGGCTACGAGCCATCGGAGGTCGAACGGGAACGGGCGATCATCAACGAGGAGTTCAAGGAATCGGATCATGCCGCCGCGCGCGAGTTGATCGTGAACTGGGTCCGGAAAACAGGGTGGAAGGTCCTCGCCTGTCCCGAGATGACCTACGGGGTGCCCCTGTCCAAAGAGCAGCTCGTCGATCCCCTGCCGGAGGACGTTCGCTCCCACGTCGTCTGGCGGGACTCGTTCTGGCTGTGCGACGAGGCGGCGTCGGTGTACGCGAAGGCCCTCGCCGTCGTGAGCTTGGACTGCCACTCCGTGATCATGGCTCTGGCGGCGGGCACGCCCGCGATTCATCTGCGGATTCCGACCGACAACACCTTCAAGAGCCGGATGTTCGCCGATATCGGGCTGCCCGAATGGATCCACGAGAACGAGGGCATGACCGGCGATCGCTTGACGGAAATGGTCATGGAAATTCATCGGGACTACGACGCCGCCACCGCCAAGGTGCAGCGAGCGATGGGCTTCGTGCGGGAGCGCCAGGCCGCGACGATGTCCGTCGTGAAGGATGTCCTCTGGCGTGAACCTGTTTGATCGAACGGGGCCCGGAGACCCGAAGAAGCGACTTCCCGCCGGTAGCGCCTATCCGCGGGGTTGACCCGTGGCCGTCTTTTGAGGAGGTTGCGCCGCAATGCCCCCCTTTTCCTCCGATCGCCCCCGGGATCTCCTCCCGCCCCGGACACCCGGCGACGACGCCGAACGCCTGCCGGGAAATGCGCAGCGGGCCATCGACCGACCGCCGATCTCGAAAAGGATGTTTGCTGCGGGTTCGAGTCGCGGGATTTCCGACGCCCTCGTCCCCTTGATTCTGGGCCTCGCCCTTTTGCCGGGCGCCGCCGCATCCGCGAATCCCGGGACCGCGGAGGGCGACTCGGGCTTCGACTTCCGAAAGGGCGAACGCATCGTCTTGATCGGCAACACTCTGGCCGATCGACTGCAACATTTCGGCTGGCTGGAGACGCGACTTCAGCTGGCTTTTCCCGACCGCGAGCTGTCGATCAGGAACATGGGCTGGAGCGGAGACGAGGTCGCACTCATGCCGCGCCCGCTCGACTTCGGTTCCCTCGAAGAACACCTCGCCGAGCGCAAGGCCGACTCCATCCTGATGTGTTTCGGGGCGAACGAATCGTTCCGGGGCGAAGCGGGGCTCGAGACCTTTCGCTCCGATTTGCGGGACCTGATCGACCGGCTCGGGGCGGAACCATTCAACGGAAAAACACCGGCGCGCCTGACGCTGGTGTCACCCATCGCCCACGAGCCACTCGGCCCGCCCTGGCCGGAGGCCGGTCCGCGCAATGTCGAACTGGCCCGCTACACCAACGCCATGCGCGAGGTGGCGAAGGACGCCGGCATTCGCTTCATCGACCTTTTCCGGCCCACCCGCTCGCTGATGAAGGAGAACGCGGAGGCGCCTTTCACGATCAACGGGATTCACCTGACCGAAGACGGCTACCGGACGGTGACCGAAATCCTCGCGCTGGAGCTCGGTGCCAGCGATCCCCTGCCGCCCGACCGCGAGGCGGTGGAGGCCTTGCGGGCGTTGATTGTCGAGAAGAACCGTCAATTCATGCTTCGCTGGCGTCCGGTCAACGCCGAGTACGTATTCGGCCGACGCAAGGAGCCTTTCGGGGTGCTTTCCTTCCCTGCGGAAATGGAGAAGTTGGATCGACAGATCGCGGCCCTGGACGAACGGATCCGGGCGGAAGCCGGAAAAATTGCCGCCAAGCCATGAAACGACCTCACATCCACGCGCCTTCACGAAACCGTCCCGGCGACGGGACCGCGAAACGGGTTTCCTTCGCCTCCCGGGGGCGGCCCCGAGTTCTGCTGTCCGGGCTCGCCCTGCTGCTCTTCGTCTTCGTCGGAGACCGCGCCGGAGCGACCGATCTGGTCGGCGGAGAAGCGCCCGAGATGCTGACCCCGGAAGAATCCCTGGCCGCGTTCACCATGGCCGAAGGGTTCGAGGTCAACCTGTGGGCGTCGGAAGTCGACATGCCGCTGGAGAGTCCCGCGGCAATGACCTTCGACAGCGAAGGACGGCTCTGGGTGACCTGCATGCCCAGCCAGCCCCACGCGTTGCCCGACCAGAAGCCGACGGACTCCATCGTGGTTCTGGAGGACACCGATCGCGACGGGGTGGCCGACCGATCTTCGGTATTCTACGAAGATCTCTACCTGCCCATGGGCATCGCGGTGGCCGACGGCGGGCGCACCGTCTACGTCGCCGACGAGCCCAATCTTCTCGAGCTCACGGACGAGGACGGGGACCTGAAAGCCGACGACGCCCGGATTTTTCTCCACGGCTTCGGCACCGAGGACAACCACCACTTCATCTCCGGATTCCAATGGGGACCCGACGGGCGTCTCTTTTTCGGCCAGGGCTTGTTCCTCAACACCCAGGTGGAGACGCCCTTCGGCCCGGTGCGCGCCCACGAAGCCGCCGTGTTCCGGCTCGATCCCCGCGATCAACGGCTGGAGGTCGTGGGCAACTACGGCTGGTCGAACGTCTGGGGCATCGTTTTCGACGACTGGGGACAGGGACTCGTCGCCGACGCTTCGCCGGCGCTGAACTACTATCTCAGCCACACCGCGAGCCGGTTCGACTACCCGAAACCGGACAAATACGAGAATGACTTCGGCCGAAGCGGCGGCTACTCCTTCACGCCCACGGGACGGCGACCGTCCTGTGGCAACGAACTGCTCTCGAGCGAGCATTTTCCCGAGGAAGTGCGCGGCTGGTACGTGACCAACCAGATGAAAGGCTGGCACGGCTTGCGCTGGTATCGATTGAAACGGGAGGGCAGCGGGTACGCCTCCGATCAGCCACGCGGGGAGGAGGAACTGCTCACGACCACGGACACGACCTTCCGGCCTGTCGCCCAGCAGATCGGTCCGGACGGGGCCCTCTACATTCTGGACTACTACAATCCCATCGTCGGGCACACGACCTACAGTTTCCGCGATTCGCGCTACGTGAAGACGCACGGTCGCGTCTGGCGGGTGAGCGCCAAGGACCGGTCGCCGGTCTGGCAACCGAAGATTCGCGGCGAAGCGGTGGAAACCCTGCTCGACCTGTTGAAGGATCGCGTCAACCACCGCTGGCGTTCCTTTGCCCGGCAGGAGCTGCAGGAGCGCGATCCGGCCGAAGTCCTGCCGGCATGGGAGAAATGGACCGCGGCCACTTCCGACGAGCACGATCTCGCGGAGGCGCTGTGGATCGCCCAGGGACTGAATCATTACGACTTCGACCTGTTGCGCCGCCTGTTGCAGGCCGACAGCAGCGACGCCCGCGCCGCCGCGGTGAAGGTGTTGCGCTACTGGCAGGATCAACTGCCGCCGGACGAGGCCCTGGCGCTGCTGGACGCCGCCGTCGCGGACCCGAGCCAGCGGGTGCGGCTGGAGGGACTCGTCGCTTCCGGATTCCATGCCGAGCCCGACAAGGCGATCGCGGTGGCGGCCCGGGTGTTGGAACGCGAGATGGATCCCGGCTTCGAACTGGCGGCGCGGGAGACGCTCACTTGGCTGGCCGCACGCGTCACCCCGCCGCCGGCCGTGGATCGCTTCTTGCTCCCGTGGATCGACGACGAGGAGTTGCTGACCAAGGGCCTCGATGCCGCAGTGAGCCGGGAGATCCTCAAGCGGACCGAGATGCCGGTCGAAAAGCATCGCGCCGCCCTGGCGCACTTGGGCGAGGAGAACGGGCGCGACGGTCTCGGCGAACTGCTCGCCGGACTGGAGACGCCCGGAGACCTGGGCGACGAGGCGCTGCGGGTTTACACGGCCCGGCTGTTGGACTGGCAATCGGAGGAAATGAAGGAGAAGATCGACGCCGTAGCCGCGCTGGCCTCCCATTCGGACGAGGCCCTGGTGCGGGGCCGGACCGGGGCCGTGCTCGTCCGCCTGGGTCGCCTGCCCGTGCCGGAGGCGAAGGCGCCGATCTGGAAGAAGCTCGACTTTCTCCATGCGGTGAAGGCGGCCGGTCGCGGTCGCGCTCCCGAGGAACTCGCCGACAGCGTGGCCGGCTTCCTCGATGCCGGAGAGCCTCGTTCGGTGCGGCTGGCCGCGATCGAGTCGCTGCCCCAGTTTCCCGCCCGCGATGCGGCGCACCTGGAGCGCCTCGCCCGAGAGGCCGACGAGGTTTCGGACGACGATCTGCAGATAAGCTTCGCCGCGCTCGAAGCGATGAAGCGAATTCCGCCGAGAGCGTGGTCCGACGACTACGCCAACAAGACCCTGACCCGCCTCCGCATCAGCGCGACCCCGAACCTCCGTTTCGAGCCCGACCGGTTCGCGGTGAAAGCCGGCAGTGCGGTGGAACTCACCTTCTACAATCCGGACAACCTTTATCACAACCTGGTTCTCGTCGATGCCGGAACGGCGGAGCGGGTCGGCACGGCGGCCGACATGATGGCGGCCGATCCGAAGGGCATGGAAAAACACTACGTGCCCGACGATCCCGGCGTGCTGCACTGGACCCCGCAGCTCACCCTCGGCAGGGGCCGGACCCACGTGCTTCGCTTTTTCGCTCCCGAAGAGCCGGGCGACTATCCCTACCTCTGCACCTTCCCCGGCCACTGGCGGGCGATGCGAGGAGTGATGACGGTTGAGGAGTGAATGGCTTTGGTGAGAGAGCTGGAGC
This sequence comes from Verrucomicrobiales bacterium, assembly GCA_040905585.1. Classification (GTDB taxonomy): domain Bacteria; phylum Verrucomicrobiota; class Verrucomicrobiia; order Verrucomicrobiales; family DEV007; genus Arctic95D-9. Next base: position 91,570 of record JBBDRG010000055.1, on the reverse strand, counting down.
TTGGAAAAAGAAAAAGAAAAAGAAAAAGACGGGCTCTGCTGGGAGTGGCTCCGGCGGGAGGAGGAGGAAGATTAGGATTAAGATTAAGACCCTTAACCCCTGAACCCCAGAACCCCTGAACCCCTGAACCCCTGAACCCCTGAAAGCCGGCGAGCGCCGCGAAGCCCCTAAGGCGTGATTGACATCGTCCCCCGAATGCAACACGCTCACCGGACGCCCGACAGCTCCACGATGAAATCCCTTAGCCTCTCTCTCGTCCTCCTCGCAGCCGCCCTGACGGGCGCGTCCGGCCTTCCCTCCGCGGCGGCCGCGACCGAAAAGCCCAACGTTCTCTTCATCGCCATCGACGACCAGAACGACTGGATCGGCTATCTCGACGGTCATCCCATGGTCAAGACCCCGCACCTCGACGCCTTGGCCGAGCGCGGAACCGCCTTTCTCAACGCCCACTGCAACGCCCCCCTCTGCAATCCCTCCCGGACCAGCCTGATGCTCGGTCTGCGCCCCACCACCACCGGCGTCTACGGACTCGCTCCCTGGTTCCGCACCCTTCCCGAGTGGGAGGATCGCGTCACCCTGCCGCAGCATTTCGCCGAAAACGGCTACCGCACCTTCGCGGCCGGCAAGATTTTCCACTTCGGCACCGCCGGCCCCGGCCAGCGCGTCGGAAGAAAAGGGAAAGGAAAGGGCAGAAAAGGCAAAGCCGCGCCGCCGGCCGCCGACGTCCCCGTCGAATTCCACGTCCGCGGACCCTCGCCCGGGGTCGGCGTGAAGCCGGAGGAAAAACTCATTCCCCCCACGCCCATGGGCGACCATCCCCTGATGGACTGGGGCGTCTTCCCCCATCAGGACGAGGACAAGGGCGACTACCAGGTGGCGAGCTGGGCCATCGAGCACCTCGAAGCCGCTTCCGCCGACGAGGAACCGTTTTTCCTCGCCGCCGGATTCTTTCTTCCCCACGTCCCGCTTTTCGCGACCCAGAAGTGGTTCGACCTCTATCCGGACGACGACAGCGTGCTGCCCGAGATTCTCCGCGGCGACCGCGACGACACCCCTCGCTTTTCCTGGTACACCCACTGGGAACTTCCCGAGCCCCGCCTCGAGTGGGTCGAAGAGAACAATCAATGGCGCAACCTCGTGCGCAGCTACCTCGCCTGCACCAGCTTCGTCGACGCCCAGATCGGCCGCGTCCTCGACGCGCTGGAAGAGACGGGTCAAGCCGACAACACCATCGTCGTCGTCTGGGGCGATCACGGCTGGCACCTCGGCGAGAAGGCCATCACCGGCAAGAACACCCTCTGGGACGACAGCACCCGCGTGCCGCTGATTTTCGCGGGTCCCGGCGTTTCCGGCGGACAGCGCTGCACCCAGCCCGCCGAACTGCTCGACCTCTACCCCACCCTGGTCGAGATGGCCGGATTGCCCGCCCGCGACGATCTCGAGGGCATCAGTCTGTCTCCCCAGCTGGCCGACGCCGACACGAAACGCGAGCGTCCCGCGGTGACCAGCCACAACAAGGGCAACCACGGCGTCCGCTCCGAGGACTGGCGCTACATCGTCTACGCCGACGGCAGCGAGGAACTATACGACATGAGAAAAGATCCCCACGAGTGGACCAACCTCGCCTCCGATTCCGCCCACGCCTCCGTCATCGAAGCGCACAGGAAGTGGCTGCCGGAGATCGAACTCGACCCCGCCCCCGGCAGCGCCCACCGGGTCCTCACCTACGATCCCGAGACCGACGAAGCGGTCTGGGAAGGCAAGACCGTGACGCGCGACGATCCGATTCCGCAGTGAAGAGGGTCGGGTGGCCGACCGAACAGGGTCGGGAAAGGCCGGCGGATCACCTCGAATCCCAAACCCGCCGCTTCGCACCGACGCCGTAGTCGGCGGGAATTTTCCAGACGACACCCTCCTCCACGACTTCGCGGTGCAGGTCGACGAGGGTCCGCTTCATGGCCTCGAATCGCTCGGATTCCTCGTCGGCGAGATTCCTGGTTTGCCCGATATCGGCACCCAGATGGTAGAGGTCGAACCGCTTGGGCATGGCCTCGCGCAGGCGGGGCATGTCCTCGCGCAGCAACGGATGCGCCTTGGGGCGGTCGGCGTCGTCGGTGCCGGCGACCAAAGCCCAGTCGCCCTCGCGGATGGCGAGTGCGGGATCGAGCCGGTAGAAAAACCAGTAGAGCGGCGTGGACCGCCGGAAGTCCTCGTCGCTCCCCACCCACAACGGGAGCTGGCTGACTCCGTCGACGACCCGGTCGCGCGGCGGTTCGATCCCGGCCAAGTCGCAGAATGTCGGCAGAAAATCGATCCCGCTCACGGGCACGGAACATTTGGTGCCCGGCTCGACCCGGCCGGGCCAGCGCACGATTCCGGGGACGCGGTGACCGCCCTCCCAGACGTTGGATTTGACTCCGCGCAAGCCGCCCCGGGAAAACGCGTTCACCGGTCCGTTGTCGGAGGTAAGCCAAACCACGGTGTCGTCGGCGAGACCGCGCTCCTCGAGCCTCTCGAGAAGCCGTCCCGCGGCGAGATCCACGTTCTCGACGTTGGCGATGTAGGCGGCTTCGCGTCGGGAGAGATCGGGATGGCGCTGGAGACATGCCTCGACCAGGTCCGGCGGCGAGGCGATGGGCGTGTGGGGTTCGTGAAACCAAACGCAGGCCAGGAAGGGGGCGGCCTTTTCCCCGCCTGCGTCGATGGACTCCAGCCAAGCAAGGGTCTCGTCGATCACGATCCCGCACGAGTAGCCCTCTATCTTTCCGACAGGCTCGCCGTTGCGGAGGAAATTCACCGGATCGCGGTGACTCGGGGCCGCGTTGTTGCTCGTGGCGAGCGAATGTTCGAAGCCCTGGTCGAGCGGCCCCGGCTGGGCCTCGTTCTCCAAGTCCGAGAGGTGCCATTTCCCGAAATGCCCGGTACGGTAGCCGGACTCGCGAGCCAATTCGGCCACCGTGATCTCTTCGTCGCGAAGATGCATGGGATGCCGGTTCGGCAGATAGCTGTAGATTCCGGCCCGGGCCGGAATGCGCCCCGTCAGGATCCCCGCCCGGGCGGGAGAGCAGTTCGGCGCGGGCGCGTGGCAATCGGTGAAACGCATGCCCTCGGCGGCGAGTCGGTCGAGGTTCGGCGTTCGCATCCGGCCGCCGAAAGCGCCGGTGTCCTTCCACCCCGCATCGTCGAGAAGCAACAAGATCACGTTCGGCCGCTCGGTCCCGGTGGCTTCATTCGCCGCTCCGGCACCCGCGGCGAACGCCAGAAGAAGCAACCACCCGGAGAATTTCGATCGCATGCGCCCATTGGAGCCGTTCGCACCCGACCCGTCAACCCGCGCCGCCCATTCTTTTCGCCGCACCGAATCGGTGGCCCGCTACCTCCGAAACCCGGGACCTCGATCCCGACGTCGAAGGAGGGCCTCCGGGACAACTCTACCATCTCGAAGACGATCCCGCCGAAACCCGCAACGTCTACGCCGAGCACCCCGACGTCGTCGCGGAACTTTCGGCTCTGCTGGATTCCGTGCGGGACGGAGACTGAAGGCGTTTCGGCGAAAAGGGATAACCGTTACCACCACCTCAACGCGTCGAATAGGCTGCGCCAAGCTTCGTCGCCGACTCTGGCAGCATAAACGCTGAGGGCAACGACAATCACCGCCCAAACTCCCGCTCCTCCGGCCAGCCCCAGCGTTTCAATAAATTCGAAGATCACAAGCGTCGCCACAAGTCCAAAGACCACGAAGGCGCAAACGAACCTGATCCAAAATTCCGATCCGTCTCTGGGGGGATCGCTCATTGTCCGGAAGGAAGCTAGATCCTAGACTCGGAATCGCCGCCGCGCCGTTCGGACATCCCTCGCCGCCTCCCGCCTCGCCGTCCGATCCCGCCCCTTGACCGCCGAAAGCAACGGCCGATAGATTGACGGCATGATCTCGTTGGCCCCTCGTCCGGATTCGCTCCTCTCCTTTCCCGCCCGTTTCGCGACTTCGTCCGGCTCCCGCAGAGCCGCCACCTCCGGCCTCGCCGCGCTTCTTTGCTGCCTGATCGCCTCCGTCGGCTTCGCCGAGGCGCCGCGGCCCAACATTCTCCTGATCTACACGGACGACCACGGCTACGGGGACGTCTCGGCCTACGGGGAAACGGACGTGCGCACGCCGAACATCGACCGCATCGCCGAGGAGGGCATGCTTTTCACGGACATGCGCGCGAACTGCACGGTCTGCTCGCCGTCGCGCGCCGCGCTCCTGACCGGGCGCCACCAGGACCGGGCCGGCGTGCCGGGCGTCATCCGCACGCATCCGGAGAATTCGTGGGGCTACCTGGCGCCGTCGGTGCCGACGATCGCGGACGAGCTGCGAAAGGCCAACTACCACACCGCCATCGTCGGCAAGTGGCACCTCGGCCTGGAGTCGCCCAACACGCCGACCGAACGCGGCTTCGACCTCTTTTACGGCTTCCTCGGCGACATGATGGACAGCTACGTCGACCACCTCCGCCACGGCGAGAACTACATGCGCTACGGCGACTACGAGATCGATCCGGAGGGTCACGCCACCGACCTGTTTTCGAAGTGGGCGGGCGAATACATCAAGAGCCGGGAGAAGACCACCACCCAGCCCTTCTTTCTCTATCTCGCCTACAACGCGCCGCATTTCCCGATCGAGCCGCCCGCGGAATGGGTGGCCCGGGTCAAGGAGCGCGCTCCGGACATGGACGAAAAGCGCGCCCTGAACGTCGCCTTCGTCGAGCACCTCGACCGCGGCATCGGGCACGTCCTCGACACGCTGGAGAAGAGCGGGCTCAAGGAGGACACCCTCGTGGTCTTCACGGCGGACAACGGCGGCTCGATCCCCCACGCCCAGAACAACGACCCTTGGCGCGGCGGCAAGCAGGACCACTACGACGGGGGACTGCGGGTGCCTTTCATGGCGAGCTGGCCCGGCCACGTCGAAGCGGGATCGCGGAGCGGCTACGCGGGACAGGTCTTCGATCTTTTCCCCACCTTCCTGGAGGTGGCGGGCGCCGAATCCTCCCAGCCGGAAGCGCTGGACGCGGTCAGTCTCCTGCCCGCCCTCGACGGCGGCACGATCGAAAGCGGTGGACGCGAGCTTTACCTCGTGCGCCGCGAGGGCGGTCCCCGCTACGGCGGCAAGGCCTATCACGCCCTCGTCCGCGACGGGTGGAAGCTGATGCAGAACGACCCCTGGTCGCCGCTCGAACTCTACCACCTGGCGGAAGATCCCGGCGAAACCACCGACGTGGCGAACAAGGCGCCCAAGATCTTCCGCGAACTCTCCACCGCCCTCCGGGCCCAGATCCAGCGGGGCGGCGCGGTGCCGTGGCAGGCCCCCGAGCCGGTGGCGGGGGAGTGAACCACCACTCCCGTGCCGGGCCTCGAGTTCCGGCGGGTGAAACCTTTGGGATCGGCACGCCGTCCTGCCGTCCTGCCCGAAGGCCACAAACGTTCGGATCGAGCTGTAGCCGGCTTCAGGGGAGAAAGCGTTCGGCCCACCCCGGCAAGGGGCCGATACCGCGGCGAATCAGTTTGCCAGAGCAAAACTCGGCGAGAAATCGAAGAGGCGCCTCGAATGAGCTGTTGTCGTAGATCCTCACCCGAGGGAGTCGATGGATCGCTCGCTCCAGATTGTCCAGGGATCTCTCGTAGCGTGCCTCGAGCTTTTCGGTCGGGACATCGAAACCGGATTCCGCTGCCCGCGCCAGCACCTCGACCTTTGAGGGTTGTGGTGCCGAGACTCTTTTCGAGAACGCCAGCCCCCGTTTTTTCTCCCCCCGCGTATCCTTGTCGAGACCTGTTTGCCACGGCCGTTCCTCTCGTCATCGCTGTCCCTACCCGCTCGGCGTTTCAGTTAACTCCATCATGAAAATCGCAATGGTTTCAACTCCGTTCATCTCCGTCCCTCCGGAAAAGTACGGCGGCACCGAACTGGTGGTCTACGAGCTGGTGGAAGGGCTGGCGGCGAACGGGCACGACGTCACCCTCTTCGCCACCGGAGGCGCGTCGACCGCGGCGGAACTGCGGTTCCTGTATCGCGAACCGCAGTGGCCGCCGTGTCCCTTGACCGAGTTGAACCACGTCTCCTGGGCCGTGTCCGAAATCCTCGCGGACGGCACCTTCGACATTGTTCACGTTCACTCCGCGTTCGCCTTGACCGCTCTGCGGACGTTTCCGGGTTTGCCCTTGGTCTACACCGTGCACCATGCCCGCGAAGAGGAATTTTCCGACTTCTACCGCTATTTCCCCGACGCTTATTTCATTGCCATTTCGGCGAATCAGAAACGCCTCGAGGTTCCCTTCCCTCGTTGCGACGTGATCCACCACGGCCTCGACCCTCGTCGCTACGAGTGGTCGGCGGAGCCCGGGGATCACGTCTGCTTCCTGGCCCGCTTCGCTCGGATCAAAGGCCCCCACGTGGCGATAGACGCCGCGGAAAAGGCCGGGGTTCCCATCCAGCTTGCCGGCGAAACCCACCCGAGCGAGCGGGAGTTCGCCGAGAAGGAGGTCGTCCCCCGGTTAGAGCACCCCCGCGTGGCGCACGTGGGATGCCTGGACCACCGAGGCAAGGTGGCTCTTCTCCAGAGTTCCAGGGCTCTTCTGGCGCCGATCGACTGGGAGGAGCCGTTCGGGCTTTTTCTGATCGAGGCGATGCTTTGCGGCTGTCCGCCCGTGGCCTTCCCCCGGGGGAGCGTTCCCGAGATCGTGGAGCCCGGAGTCACGGGGTTCGTCGTGGAGACGGCGGATGAAATGGCGGAGGCTATCCGGCCCGGAGGCGTCGTCGATTCCTTCGACCGCGAGCGCTGCCGCGAGCGCGCCGCGGAACGCTTCAGCCGGAGCAGGTTCGTTTCCGACCACGAACGAACCTATGCGAAGGTCCAGGCGAACCGGGCGGGAAAAATGGTCCACCCCGAAATCGAAGGCGTATGAATCCGAATCGATCCGAGCACCTGAAACCGGCGAGCATGCAGGACTTGCTCGGGTATTCCTCGATCGAGTGCAAGCACCAGAACCCGGTGGACCACGCCATGGTGCTGAAGCACAACCGCTACTTTTTCACGGCGGATCCCCACGGCGACATTTCGCCGCCGGGTCACTGCGGGCTCGGATTGTTCTTCGACGACACGCGTATCTTGAGCCATTACGCCCTGCGCCTCCACGGCGGGCCCCCGTCCCTGCTCTCCAACAAGACGCGGCGCAGTTTCCTCGGAGAGGTCGACCTCGCCATCGACGACACGGAATTCGGCGGGGTCAGCTGGGATCCCAAGAACTGCGTCCACGTCCGCCGGGAGATCCTTCTCGAGGAGCAGTTCATGGAACGGGTGACATTGTCCAACTACCTGCTCGAGCCGATCGACTTCTGGTTCGAGCTGGAGATCGGCTGCGACTTCGCGGACATTTTCGAGGTCCGCGGACGCAAAAGGGAAAGGCGGGGCGACTTCTTCGCCCTCCGGGCCGAGGACGGCAAGGTGATTGCTTCCTATCGCGGACTGGACGGGAAACTCCTCGAGAGTATCGTCGAGTTTCACGAGCCATTGCCGGTCGTTACCGGCAACCGCGCGCGCTGGGAAACGAGGCTGGCCCCCAACGGCGGCTTCGAAGCGGAGTGGCAGATTTACGCGGAGCCGCCTCCCGGGATGGGGGTTCCCGGATTCCGGTTCGACGAGGCGCGTCTGGAAGTGGACCGCACTTACGACGACTGGACCGGATCCTGCGCCCGTTGGACCACCAACTTGGCCGTCTTCCAAGATACCCTCACGCTGGCGATGGAAGACCTTCACACGCTGCATGTGGAATCCGAAGGGGCCCCCGTCATTTCCGCCGGGGTTCCTTGGTTCTCCAGCTTTTTCGGGCGGGATTCGATCATCACGTCCCTGCAAACCCTCTCCCTGAATCCGACGATCGCCCGGGACACGCTGCGCAACCTCGCCCGCCTCCAAGGCAGCAAGGAAGATGCCTTCACGGAGGAGGAGCCGGGGAAGATCATGCACGAGTTGCGCCGCGGCGAGATGGCGCGGAACCGGGAAACCCCCCACCTCCCCTATTACGGGACCGTCGACGCCACGCCCCTGTGGTTGGTCCTGCTGCACGAGACCTGGCTGTGGACCGGCGACGAAGGCCTGGTCCGGGAACTCATGCCCCACGCGGAGCGCGCCCTCGAATGGATCGACCGATTCGGCGACTCCGACGGCGACGGTTTCGTCGAATACCGAACCGGCACCGAGGGCGGTCTCGTCCAGCAGGGCTGGAAGGACTCCGGCGACGGGGTCCCCTTCCCCGACGGGAGTCTTCCGGCTCCCCCCATCGCCCTCGTGGAAGTGCAGGGCTACGTCTACGACGCCAAGATCCGCATGGCGGAGCTCTACGAACTGGCGGGCGAGGGCGCGCGCAGCCAGGAGCTGCGCGAGCAGGCAGCCGCCCTGCGGGAGGCGATCGTTTCCAGTTTCTGGATGGAGGATGCCGGCACCTTCGCCCTCGCCCTGGACGGGGCGAAGAACAGGATGCCCACCATCACGTCCAACGCCGGGCACTTGCTCTGGAGCGGCGTCCCCGACGAGGATCAAGCCCGTCGCATGACCGAAGTCCTGCTGGGACCCGCCATGTATTCGGGGTGGGGAATCCGCACCCTGAGTTCCACCCATCCGGTCTACAATCCGATGAGCTACCACAACGGGTCGGTCTGGCCGCACGACAACGCGATCATCGTGATGGGGCTGTCGCGCTACCAGCGGGCTTCCGACGCCGTGCCGGTGGTGCGGGGGCTCCACGACGCCGCAGTTCACGACGAGTTCCAGCGCCTGCCCGAGTTGTTCTGCGGCATGCCTCGGGACGACGGGAGACATCCCGTCTTCTATCCCGTCAGCTGTTCGCCGCAAGCCTGGGCGTCGGGCTCGTTCTTCATGCTGCTGCAGGGAATGCTCGGCATCCAGCCCGAGGCCCAGGCGGGCATTCTCCACGTTCGCAATCCCGTCCTGCCGGACTTCGTGAGCAAGCTCACGGTGGAGAACATGAGGGTGGGCACGTCCCAAGTCTCTCTCCAGTTCAGCCGGTACCGCACGCGGACCCTGGTCAATCTTCTCTCGATTTCCGGTGATCCGTTGCAGGTCCGGATCGAACTGGATTGAGCACCCTTTCTGCGCCGCGTCGCCGTCGACGGCACCGGTCTCAGCGGGAGACGGCCTCGAGAACTTCCGCTTTCTGGTCGGCTTCCTCGGTGAGGACCGCCAAGTCGGCCAAGGCGACGATTCCGGCCATGTTTCTGTCTCGGTCGAGAATGATGAGACGGCGGATCTTGTTGTCCTCCATGATCTGGATGGCCTCTTCGAGTTCCTGATCCTCGTAGGCGTAGACCACCTCGGGCGTCATCACCTCGCCGGCCACCCCGCTTTTCGGATCCCAGGCCCGGGCCGTCGCGCGAACGGTGATATCCCGATCCGTCAGCATGCCTTTTACCTTGCTTCCGTCGCCCACCGGAAGCAGGCCCACATCCAAGTCGCGCATTCGCTTGGCCGCCTCCTGCAGGGTCGTTTCCGGCGTGATGTATTCCGGATTTCTGGTCATGATCTCACTTATTTTCATAATTTTTCGTTTCAGGGTTGTTGTTTCGGTGGAAGACGTCGGCGGCCGGGATCGGCGACGAACGTCTTCCGAAATGGAACGACGAACGCGCCGTCCCTCCGCCTCGATACAAAGGCGCAACGAGCGTGCCAACCGGGGCTGCCAGGAGCGCAATTGGCCGAGAGTCCCGGCCTTGTCGGACAGGACGCGCCGCAGGGGGAGACGGGCCCGAAGGCAACGTGCATTCCGCAGTCCGAAAAAATTGCAATTCGCAACCGAACCACGATGCCGGCACAAGCCGGGAGGAGCGAGGAAATGCCGCGCACGCAGATCGAACAAGCTCGGGTCCGGGGAATCCCGGTGGCGGCGAGGTAGCGTAACAGACTACTGAAAGAAGATCGGACTGTCGGATCGCGATCGGTGCGAACTATTTGTGAGAAAGGCTGGAAAGTCCAAACAGAACCACACGAAGAAGATGAAACGTAAACTCGATATAGGCATTCAGTTCGTGCTCGGCCTCTTTTGATCTGCACGTATTGGCCGAAGTACCAGCCGATCCTGAGGCCGAAGTAAGGCGGCGCAGCTTGGAATGCATCCTGCGATAGTTCGAACCCGAAAGGCCGCTCGACGAAGCGCCTTTCGCGAAGATCCCTGACACATTTCAAAATGACAACCCCCACCACAGACGCAAGCAAGCCCCTTATACTCATGACCGGGGCCTGCGGGCTCATCGGAAGCGCGCTGACCCGGAAATTCGCCGAGGACTACCGAGTCGTCGGCTTCGACATCCTCGACGAACCGCCCGACATCCCCTTGGCGAAGTATTGGAAGGCGGACCTGACCTCGGACGAGAGTACGAACGAAGGCGTCGCCGCAGTGCGGGAAGAATTCGGAGAAAACATCGCCTCGGTCGTCCACCTCGCGGCCTACTACGATTTTTCCGGCGAACCGAGCCCGCTGTACGAAGATCTCACCGTCCAGGGAACCGGCCGCCTTCTCGCGGCGCTCCAGCCGCTCCAAGTCGAACAGTTCGCCTTTTCCAGTACGCTGCTGGTACACGCTCCCTGCGAGTTGGGGGAAACCATCGACGAGGATTCGCCGCTGGAGCCCAAGTGGGCCTATCCGGAATCGAAGAAGGACACCGAGGAGCTGATCCGGAAGAAGCGCGGCGACATTCCCGCCGTGCTGGTGCGCCTCGCCGGTGTCTACACGGAGCAATGCGACTCCATTCCGATCGCCAACCAGATCAAGCGCATCTACGAACGACAAATGACCAGCAAGGTCTATCCGGGCGACTTGGCGAAGGGGCAGCCTTTCCTGCACCGGGACGATCTGGTCGACGCCTTCGAGCGCATCGTCTCGCGCCGCAAGCAGTTGCCCGAAGAGCAGGCGATCATCATCGGAGAAGACAGGACTTTCGGTTACGGGGAACTTCAGAAGCAACTCGGCCGGTTGATCCACGACGAGGAATGGGAGACGAAGCACGTGCCCGCGCCGATCGCCAAAACGGGGGCTTGGCTCGAGGACAAGGTGCCGGGACACGATCCTTTCATCAAACCGTGGATGGTGGACATGGCGGACGACCACGTCGCGCTCGACATTTCCCGAGCCCGAAAGTTGCTGGACTGGCAGCCGCGGCACTACCTCGTCGACACCTTGCCGAAAATGGTCGAATCGCTGCAGAAGGATCCGGTCGCCTTCTACAAGCACAACCGCCTCGAGATGCCTTCCGATCTGGAGAAGAAAGTCTGAGGAATGAGCGGGAAAAGCGAGGTCGCCGGAGCCGGAGGGGAGCGTTTCGACCGAGGTTCCCGCGAGGCCGCCGCCGAGGAACATTTTCAGCGATACCTCTGGACGCGGCTGCTTTTGCCGCTCGCCGGAATCTGGCAACTGGCGAGCCCCGCCACCTTCGGATACGGCGGCAGCGCCATGGCGTGGAGCGACTTCGCGAGCGGAGCGCTCCTCGTGGTGCTCGGGTTGCTGTCCCTCACCCCCCGTCGGCTCTGGGCGCCGTGGGCGGCCTTCGCCGTGGGCGTCTGGCTGGAGTTCGCGCCGATCCTGCTCTGGGCGCCGGCGGCCGCCTACCTCAACAGCTCCCTGGTCGGCATCGCGGTGGTCGCCCTGACCGTCCTGATCCCGGACGTGCCGGGGGCGGTGCGTTTCCGCGAGCCCGGGCCCGATAGGCCGCCCGGCTGGTCCTACAATCCCTCGAGCTGGGTGCAGCGCATGCCCCTGCTCGTTCTCGCGGTCGGGGGCTGGTTTCTCTCCCGTTATCTGGCGGCCTTCCATCTCGGCTTCATCGACACGGTCTGGGATCCCTTCTTCGGCGACGGGACCCGGGAGGTGCTGCTCTCCGACGTCTCGGAGGCCTTTCCCGTTTCCGACGCCGGACTCGGAGCGGTCGCCTATACCTTCGAGGCGCTGTTCGTTTTTCTCGGCGCAAGAGACCGTTGGCGCACGAATCCCTCGACAGTGATCGTCTTCTGCCTGCTCGTCGTACCGCTGGGCGTCACGCATCTGGTGCTCGTCACCCTGATGCCGGTGTTGGTCGGGCACTGGTGCACCTTCTGCCTGCTCACTGCGATCCTCATGCTCCTCATGGTTCCGCTGGCCGTCGATGAAATCGTTGCGACCGGGATGTTCGTCCGGCGGAAAATGGCGCAAGGTCATACCTTCCGGGGGATCGTCGCCAAGGGCGGCGGGCTCCCCGAGAAGACGGAAGACGCCCCCGACCCGAAACCGAACGTCGCGCTGCCGGTATTGTGGCCCGCCATGGTCCGGGGAGTGAGCCTCCCGTGGATGCTCGTGCTTTCCACCGGGCTCGGCGCGTGGTTGTTTTTCGCGCCGGCCGTCCTCGGCACGGGCGGCGGCGCGGCGAACAACGTCTACTTGACCGCGGCGCTCGTCGTCACGGTATCGGTCGTCGCGCTTGCCGAAGTGGCGCGCATCGTCCGCTTCGCGAACGTGCCTCTCGGCCTCTGGGTCGCCCTGGCGGCCTGGGTGTTCCCCGACGTGGCGCTCCCGGAAAAAATGGCCTACACCGTCACCGGACTTCTGCTCGCGGTTCTCGCCCTCCCCCGCGGACCCGTGCATGAACGCTACGGCGACTGGGAGCGTTGGATAAGGTGACGCGGGATTGCGGTAAGAAAATGCCCTATGCCCGCTACGCATTATGATTACCAACCTCTAAGGAACACACCGATTTACTTCTTCTCCGAATCTCTTCAGATTAATTAACGGACGTGAGTGGCGCATGCCGTAGAGCGTCCGCCGGTTCGTTTCCACTCTCACATCCAGCTTCCGTCACGCAAATGTCTTCAAGCCCCCTTGAGTCCGTTCAGCAACCGGATCGCGAGGCGTCCAGCGCCGCGGAAGGCGGGACCGATTTTTCCCCAAGACCGAAAGGCCTGGCGGCTTGGACTTCGCTGAAAATGGCTCGGGTCCTCTTCGAGTTCTGCAAAAGCGGGTTCGAGCCCGTCGAGAATCTCGACTTCGAAGTCGTTTCCGCGACGAGTCTGGGAGACCGTGATGCCGCCATGGAAGAGGATCGGGAGTTTTCGACTCTCCTTCTCGCGTTTTCCCAGGAAGACATGGTCGCGCCGGGAACGGAACTCTACTTGAAGTCGTGGGCCGCGCTGAAGCTCGAAAACGGCGAAAAGCCCGCGATCATCTGTCGGGAAGGAGCCTTGGATTCCGGAACCCGCGCACCGGAAGAGCTCTCCTGGACCACCCTCATGGAGAAGCTTGCAGAGGAATTCGAAGCCGAGGTGATTTGGGACTCGCGCCCGCTTTTCAGCGTGAGCGAAGAAAAAGACCCGCGACACGCGGCGGCTTGAACCCATTCGACTTTCCAGGCGGCGCTCCGCCCTTGCCCATCGACAACCGCTCCAGCCAACCATGGCCATCGAAAACAAAGCCATCGAACTGACCCATACCGCAGGCGGCAAACTGGTCGAGGTTCAGGCGACGGGAAAGCTCGAGAAAGCTGACTACGCGTTTTTCGCTCCGGAGGTCGATCGAATCATCCAGGAGCAAGGGAAGATCAACATGCTGGTGAGTCTCCGGGACTTTCACGGCTGGACCGCGGGCGCTCTGTGGGAGGACGTCAAGTTCGACGCCAAACATTTCCGGGACATCGAGCGTCTCGCCATCGTCGGTGAGGACAAATGGGAAAAGGGAATGGCGAGATTCTGCCACCCTTTCACGACGGCGGAGATTAAATTCTTCCGCCCCGGGCAGATCGACGAAGCACGCCGGTGGGTCGTCACGGGCTCCTGAGGTGGAACCGTCCGCCTTGTTTCGCCGCCTGCCGGAAGCGATCGTCGAATCCATCGAGGCGTCCGATCTGAAGATTTCGACCATGAGTGAAACCGCATTTATTTCGGCGTGGGCTCGGGAAAGAGACCGCCGCGCGTCAAGAGTCGATCGGCTTTTGAAGGAGCACATTCACCTCCGGCACCATCCAGGGAAGCGCACGGGCCAAGGCGAGATTGGCGCGGTAGAACCAACGGTAGTTCTCCAACGGTAGCTGCCGACGAGCCGAGAGGACACGGAAGCCACGGCAGTCGAGCAGATCCCAGTCGGGGCCCAGATTGGAAACGAGATGTTTTCGGAGCGATCGAGCGGTGAAGGCGTTTTGGGTGTCGCCCGACTTGCTGCGTCGCCGGCGGTGGTAGATCTGCACGACCCCGGCCAGCAGTGGCGGCTTGGTCGGGGTGGCGATCATCAGGAGACCGCCCGGCTTGGTCACTCTCCCCATGTCGCGCACCGCCGCTCCGCTGTCTTCCAGGTGCTCGATCACGTGGGAACCGATGACCACGTCGAAGTGGCCGTCGGGAAAGGGCAAACTGCTCTGGTCGAGATCGAGATCCACAATCTCGTAGCCGAGGCGACGGCAGCGCTCGGCGCGCTCCTTCCACGGTTCGATTCCCCACCACGACCCCGTGTTCTGCCCGAAGAACCTCTTCATGAGCCCATGCCCCGCTCCCACATCGAGGATCCGGGAACCCGGATGGAGATCGAGGTGCGCTTCGATGAGAGCGGCGGCGCTACGATATCGCTCCATGAAGAGTTCGTACCGGCGGAAGGCGGGGACGCGGCCGAAGGCCAAGACTTTTTTTCGGTCGGGAGAAGAAGGCATGCAATGAAGAAAAGGAATGACGAATTCGGGTGAGCGAGAAGCTCACACGACAGCCATTTCAAAAACCTTTTTCGACATGGATTCTCTCCGAATGAAGAGAAGTCGTCCTCCGAGGGCGAACGGGCCGTTCTGGGTAAAGATGGCGCAAAGTGCGGTGGCGATCAACTGCGCGTTGGCGGAGAGCAGGACTTCTAGCCGAACTGGGATAAAAGGCGCTGCAATCGGCGGCGATTCGCGAGTCCTTCGGGCAAGGACGAGTGGAAAACAGGAGGGTCGCGGAAGTTTTTCGAGGTTCACGAAAGCCTCCCTCGTCATTTCGCCAACAGGACCCACCCCCGAATCGCCGGACCCGCGCCATTTTCGGTCTGGATTTGCGGCTGCGCTCATTTACTATCGCAGCCATGGTTTCGATCGATCTTTCGGAAAACATTGCGGTGGTAACGGGCGGGGGCCAAGGTCTCGGCAAAGCGACCGCCAAGACGCTTCGCGCGGCGGGGGCTCGGGTGGCGGTGACGTTTTTCCGGGACGCGGAGGGCCGCAACGAGAAAATTGCGGAGGAGACCGCGGCGGACCTGGGCGAAGGCGCCATGGCGATCGAGGGAGACGTGAGGGACCGGGAGTCGGTGAGCGCCATGTTCGAGGGAGTGACCGAACGGTTCGGCGGTCCGGTGAACATGCTGGTCAACAACGCCGCCATCCTGCGGGACCGCTCGATCAGGAAGATGGAACACGCGGACTGGGACGCGGTGATCGGGACGAATTTGACGGGGGTTTTCACCGTGTCGAAAGAGGCGGCGGATCGGCTTGCGGACGGTGGGCGGATCGTGAACATGGCTTCGATTTCCGGGGCGATCGGATTTTTCGGACAAGCCAACTACTCGGCGGCGAAAGCGGGCGTCGTCGGCTTGACGAAGGTGCTGAGCAAGGAACTGGCGCGACGGCGAATCACGGTGAACGCGGTGGCGCCCGGCGTGGCCCTGACGGAGATGGGAAAATCGATTCCGGAAGAAGCTCGGGCGGAGATGCTGAAGCAGATACCGCTGGGCCGTTTCGGCGAACCGGAAGAGGTCGCGAGCGCGATCTTGTTTTTGTGCAGCCCGCTGGCCGACTACATCACCGGGCAGACCATTCACGTCAACGGCGGCTGGTTCGGATGAGGAACGCCCGGCGCGACGGCAAGGTTTGCTCGGCTGCCGAGGCGGTCGGACTGGTCGAGGACGGCGACACGCTCGCGTGCGGGGGATTCGTGGGGGCGGCGCACCCCGAGTCGCTGACGGCGGCTCTGGAACGCCGGTTCCTGGCCGAGTCGGCGCCTCGGGACCTGACGCTCGTCTATGCCGCCGGACAGGGCGACGGGAAGTCGCGCGGGCTGAACCACCTGGCGCATGAAGGGCTGGTGAAGCGGGTGATCGGCGGGCACTGGGCTCTGGCGCCGGGCATGGGCCGGCTGGCGCTGGAGAACAGAATCGAGGCCTACAATTTTCCGCAAGGCGTGATTTGTCAGCTGCTGCGGGACATCGCGGCGGGGCGTCCCGGCTGCGTGACTCACGTGGGATTGGGGACGTTCATCGACCCCGAGAACGACGGAGGGAAGCTGAACAGGCGGACGACCGAGGATTTGGTCGAACGGGTCGAACTGGCCGGGAGAACGTGGCTTTTCTACCGCGCGTTCCCGGTAACCGTCGGGTTTATACGCGCCACGACGGCGGACCCGAGCGGGAATCTCTCGATGGAGGACGAGGCCGTCGTCGGCGAGGTCCTGGCCATCGCGCAGGCGGTGCGAAACAGCGGCGGCCTCGTGATCGCCCAAGTGAAACGGTTCAGCGACCGTCCAACCGCGCCGCAATCCGTCAGTGTCCCCGGGATTCTGGTGGACCGGATCGTACTGGCGGAGAAAGGCGAGCACGATCAGACTTTCGCCGAAGCGATGAACCCGACCTACTGCACCGCCCCGGACGACGGGAGCCCAGCCGTCCTCGAACCGATGCCGCCGAGCGAACGCCGGATCATCGCGGTGCGTACGTGCGACGAATTGAAGACCGGGGACGTGGCGAATCTGGGAATCGGCATGCCGGAGGGTGTCGCGCGGATCGCCGGAGAGCGCGGCATGTTCGACGACGTGACGCTAACGGTCGAGAGCGGGCCGATCGGCGGCATCCCGGCGGGAGGTCTCAGTTTCGGCGCCTCGGTGCATCCGCAGGCGATCGTGGACCAACCGGCCCAGTTCGATTTCTACGACGGCGGCGGCCTCGATTTCGGCAGTCTCGGCGCGGCCCAAATCGATGGCGGCGGCAACGTCAACGTTTCCAAATTCGGTACCCGGCTCGCCGGAGTCGGGGGTTTCGTGACGATCTCGCAAAACGCCAAACGGCTCGTCTTCTGCTGCCCCATGACGTCGGGCGGACTGACGACCCGGATCGACGACGGCAAACTGGTCATCGAAACCGAAGGACGAGTGAAAAAATTCATCGAGCAAGTCGATCAAGTTTCCTTCAGCGGAGCGTTGGCGATCGAGTCGAAGCGCTCCGTGCTGTTCGTCACCGAGCGGGCCGTGTTCCGCCTCGCCTCCCAAGGCCTGGAGTTGATCGAGATCGCGCCCGGCATTGATCTTCAAAAAGACGTGCTCGACGCGATGGGTTTTGTTCCTATGATCAGCGACGATCTCAAACCCATGCCCGCCCATTGTTTCCAATCATGAACGACGTCTGCATCGTCTCCGCCCGGCGCACACCGATCGGCCGATTTCTCGGATCGCTGGCGAATGAGTCCGCAGTCGACCTCGCCTGTCACGCCGGAGAAGCGGCGCTCGGCGACCTGGATCGCAGCAAGATCGATCAAGTCATCGTGGGAAACATTCTGAGCGCCGGCCAGGGCATGAACATCGCCCGGCAGATCGGCGTGGGGCTCGGCCTGCCTATTGCGACTCCGGCTTTCACCGTGAACATGATGTGCGCCTCGGGAATGCAGGCAATCTCGCTGGCGACCCAGGCGATTCGGGCGGGCGGGGCGAAAGCGGTCTTGTGCGGCGGCACGGAATCGATGAGCAACGCCCCCCATCTCCTGCCGCGCTCGCGATCGGGCATCAAGCTCGGCGACGGCACCCTCGTCGACTCGATCCTGCGCGACGGTCTGGTCGATCCTTTCGACCACGCTCACATGGCCCTGACGGCGGAAACGCTCGCGACGAAATACGCTATCTCGCGCGCCGATCAGGATGCCTTCGCCGCCGTTTCCCAGAGCCGGCACGAAGCGGCGTCGCGGGACGGCGTTTTCGCCGACGAACTCGCCCCGCACGAGAAACTCGCCGCCGACGAACACCCCCGCGCCGACACCAGCGTCGAATCGCTCGCCGGCTTGAAGCCCGCTTTCGATCGGACCGGAACCGTCACCGCCGGCAATGCGTCTGGGATCAACGACGGCGCGGCCATGCTGCTGCTCGCCGATCGCGAAACGGCGGAGGCGAACGACTGGCCGGTCATGGCTGTGATCGACGAGACGGCATCCATCGGCTGCGACCCCAAGGAAATGGGTCTCGGGCCCGTCCACGCGAGCCGAAAGATCGGCCGCTCGCTGGAGGAATTCGACGCCATCGAGATCAACGAAGCCTTTGCCGCCCAGGTGCTGGCCTGTCTTCGAGAAATGGAGATCGGCACAGATCGCATCAACCGGCACGGCGGCGCGATCGCCCTGGGGCATCCCGTCGGCGCGAGCGGGGCGCGGCTCGTGGCGCATTTGGCTTGGCGAATTCACCGGGGGGAAGCCGGTACCGGCTTGGCGACCTTGTGCGTCGGCGGAGGCATGGGCTCGGCGATCGCCTTGAAACAAGACTAACATGAGCACAGAAGAACCTCCAGCCTCCGAACCGAATTCCGTCCGCCGAGTCGTTCTCGCCAGTTTCATCGGCACGACGATCGAGTGGTTCGATTTCTTCATCTACGGAACCGCCGCCGCCCTCGTCTTCGGTCAGCTTTTCTTTCCGGGAGAATCCGAGTTCGTGGGGCGCATGGCCTCCTTCGGGACCTTCGCGATCGGCTTTTTCGCGCGCCCGCTGGGCGGCATCGTCTTCGGCCACTTCGGCGACAAGATCGGGAGAAAAGCGATGCTCGTCACCACTCTCATGATGATGGGCGTGGCCACGTTTCTGATCGGCGTCTTGCCCACTTACGAATCGATCGGCGTTGCCGCGCCGATCATTCTGGTCCTGCTTCGCCTCGTGCAGGGCTTCGGCGTCGGCGGCGAATGGGGCGGTGCCGTCCTCATGGCCGTCGAGCACGGACACGAGGGAAAACGCGGCTTGTACGGAAGCTGCGTCCAGATGGGCGTTCCCGTCGGGCTGTTGCTGGCGACCAGCGTTTTCGCCGTCGTCACCCGAATGCCCGAAGAAGACTTTCTCGCCTGGGGATGGCGCATTCCCTTCTTGCTCGGAATCGTGCTTCTCGGCGTCGGCTTGTTCATCCGACTGCGCATCGTGGAAAGCCCCCTTTTCGCCAAGGTCAAGAACCTGGGCGACATCAGCAAGCTGCCGATTCTCGACGTCGTCAAAAGGCACCCGAAGAACGTCTTTCTCGCGATGGGCGCGCGATTCGCCGAGAACGCCTGTTTTTATATTTTCAGCGTCTTCGTTCTGTCCTACGCCGTCGATCAGTTGGGACTCGAAAGGGCGACCATTCTCACCGGAGTTTGGATCGCGGCCGCCGTTCAAATCATCGCCATTCCCGCATTCGGATCGCTCTCGGATCGCGTGGGGCGACGCCCCGTTTACTTGGGCGGAGCCGTTTTCATAGCTCTGTTCGCTTTCCCGTTTTTCTGGATGATCGAGACCCAGACCACGATCTACATCTGGCTCGCGATCGTTCTCGGGCTCGTCGGTCACGCCGCCATGTACGGACCCCAGGCCGCCTTTTTCTCCGAGTTGTTCGGAACGCGCGTCCGCTACAGCGGTGCTTCCATCGGCTACCAACTCGCCTCGCCGTTCGCCGGCGGCCTCGCTCCCCTCATCGCCACCGCTCTTCTGGAGTGGTCCGGGAACCGTTCCTGGCCGGTTTCCGTCTACCTGATCGCCACGGCCGCGATCACTTTGCTCGCCATCTACTTCGCGGCGGAAACGTTCCGATCGAATTTGGACGAAGACAATGCCGAGTGAATTCGTAGCCTTTTCGCCCCTCACTGGCGTCTTGATCGGCCACCGATCAAAAGAAGCTCCGAACCTCCCTGCCGAATGAATCCCCTCGCCGCCAACTGCCCCGGCTGCGGAGCCGAAGTCTCTTTCAACGCGAAAGGATGCCCGAAGTGCGGCGCCAAGAAGGAGAACTGTCGATGGATCGGAGCGGAGACGCACGACGGTCTCGACCTCCCCGACGACGAGTTCGATTACGAGGACTTCGTCGCCCGCGAGTTCGGCCAGGGAAGCCCCAAGCGCGACCCGAAAAAGATTTTCTGGTGGATCGTCGCCCTGATCACGCTCGTCGCCTTCGCGCTGTTGGCTATCGGCGGGCTTTGAGAAGGAGAGGGGCTCATGTGCCAGGGATGTTGAAGTGCGGGCGCGCCGGATTCGCGGTCGCTCGAGTGGCTCAGATCTTTCCGTCCGGAACCAGATGGAGGAAGGAGAATCCCTCGAAACGGCCGAAATCCGAATCGAAGGAGACGAGACGCGAACCCGTCTCCGAGGCCAGCGCAGCCAGATAGGCGTCGGTCCAGAAACGGTGGAGGAATTGATTGGATCGCGTCAATGTCTCGTATTGGGCTTCGATGCCGGGAGCTTCGGGAATGAAACAGATCGCTTCCCGCGAACGGTAATTCCGATAGAGACTCCAGGCCTCGTCGTGCGACAGAGCTCGTCTGAGAACGCCGGACCGAGTGCTTAGAACATCAAAACGTCAAACTTCGGCAGCGGGCTCTCTTCCCGCGAACAAATTCACCGGTTTTGGGTCGCCTCCGAAAACCGCAGTTTCCCAGGATCAGCTCAGGATCGGGTCGATGAGGTGGCCGAACACGTCGGTGAGCCGGAAGTCCCGCCCTTGGAATCGGTAGGTGAGCCGCTCGTGATCGAGCCCGAGCAGGTGAAGCATCGTCGCGTGCAGATCGTGAACGTGAACCGGATTATCGACCGGGGCATAACCGAGCTCGTCGGTCGTTCCGTGGGTGACGCCTCCCTGGATGCCGCCGCCGCAGAGGAACATGGAGAAGGCGTTGATGTGGTGATCCCTCCCGCTGCCTTGGGCCATGGGGGTGCGGCCAAACTCGCCCCCGAAGATGATGAGCGTGTCCTCGAGCATGCCGCGGTTCCCGAGATCGCGGATGAGCGCGGCCGTGCCCCGGTCGACGAGACCCGCGGTTTTCTCGAAACCCTTCTTGATCCCGCCGTGGTGATCCCATCCGCGGTGATAGAGCTGAATGAAACGGACCCCGCGCTCGGCGAGTCGCCGGGCGAGGAGGCAGTTCGACGCGAAGGATCCGTCTCCGGGGGCGCAACCATAGAGTTCCAGCGTCTCCCGATTCTCCGCGGAGACGTCCATCAGGCCCGGCACCGAGGCCTGCATGCGGAAGGCCATCTCGTACTGGGCGATGCGTCCCTCGATTTCGGGATCGAGGCGTCGCTTGCCGAGCATGCGGTTGAGCCGGTTGACCGAGTCGACCACCTGCTCCTGGGCCTCGCGGGTGACGCCCGGGGGATTCTGGACGTAGTGAACCGCGTTGCCCTTGGACTGGAACTGCACGCCCTGGTACCGGCTGGGGAGAAAGCCGTTGCTCCACTGTCGCGAGGAAATGGGCTGGCCCTGCCCTCCGCCTTCGCTGGTGAGGACGACGAACCCCGGGAGGTCGTCCGCCTCGCTGCCGATCCCGTAGTTCACCCACGAGCCCATGCTGGGGCGTCCCGGGATGATGGAACCGGTGTTCATGAACGTGTGGGCGGGGTCGTGGTTGATCTGCTCGGTCTGCATCGAGCGGATGATCGCGATCTCGTCGGCCACTTCCTGGAGGTGGGGAAACACGTCACTGATCTCCTGCCCCGACTTTCCGCACTTGCTGAAACCGAACTGCGGTCCCATGCACTTGAGCTGGTTCGCCCGTTTCTGGAGCTGCGCGAGCTGCTGTCCCTCGGTGAAGGAGGCCGGCATCGGCTGCCCGTCGAGCTCGGCCAGCTTCGGCTTGTAGTCGAAGCTCTCGAGGTGAGACTGGCCGCCGGCCATGCACAGGTGGATGACCCGCTTGATCTTCTGCGGGACGTGCCGTTTCTCGCCGAGGATGCCCCGGTCGCCCGAGGGCGCCGACCCGGGAACGACGCCTGCCGTCCGTCCCGGGGCCCCGAGCACATGCCGGTCGCGACCGAGCAGCTCGGCGAGGGCGACGGCCCCGATCCCGGTCATCGAGTTCTCAAGAAACGTCCGGCGTTTCAGCAGGTCTTCGAAAGGGGAGTCCATGTCAGTAGCGGATGATGGTTTCGTGGAGATTCAGGACGGTGCGCGCGACAGCGGTGCGGGCGGCCAACGCGACGGGATCCTCGGCCTCGACGGTCTCGAGACCGACCCCGAGCAGTTTCTCGGCGGCAGCGGAGTCGGAGGCGAGCCGCTTCCGCTCCGAGGCTTCGAGTTTCTCGAGCACGCGCAGTTCCTCCGCGGTCGGCGCTCGGGTGAGGACGCGCTCGAAGAGGTCGACAAGATCCTCGCTCCGGGCGGCGAGCACCTTGGCCGCCTCGACGAAGGAGGGATCGTTGAGCAGGACCAGAGCCTGGAGCGGCGTGCTCGAGGATTCCCGTCCCATCGTGCACTCCTCGCGGGAGGGCGCGTCGAAGGCCTTCATCGCCGGATGGAGGAAGGTCCGCTGCCAGTGCGTGTAGACGGCGCGGCGATACTGGTTCTCGTCGCGGTCCGCCTGGTAGGTGCGGCGGGGGAAATTGAGATGCTGGTAGTAGCCTGCCGGCTGGTAGGGCCGCACGCTGCGTCCGCCTATCTCGGGGTTGAGCAGACCGCTCACTGAGAGAGCGTTGTCCCGCACCAGCTCGGCCGGGAGGCGGATGGCGGACTGGCGGGCGAGGAGACGGTTGTAGGGATCGATCTCGAGGAGTTCGGGCGCGGGATCCGATGACTGGGCGTAGGCCTCGCTCAGGACCACCGTGCGCACGAGGTGCTTCACGTCCCATCCGCTTTCCACGAATTCGGCGGCGAGCCAGTCGAGCAGCCCAGGATGGGTCGGCCACTGTCCTTGGGAGCCGAGATCCTCGAGGTTGCCCGATATCCCGTTGCCGAAGAGGCGCGCCCAGAGCCGGTTCACGAAGGTCCGCGCGGTCAGAGGGTTCTCGGGCGAAACCAGCCAGCGGGCGAGCTCGAGCCGTGTTCCCTCCCCTTTCTCGCCCCCGACTGCCGGGAGAAAGTGCGGCGTTTTCGCGGTGACGAGCTCGCCGCTGCGGTCTGTCCAGTTGCCGCGCGGGAGGATGCGGATCTCGCGCGGTTTCGCTGCGACCGTGGCCGGAATGGTGCGGATCCCGGCGCGGGCGTCGCGAAGCTGCGATTCGAGTCCCGCGATTCTCGCCCGGATCGCTTCCCTCTCCGGGGCGATGGTTCGGTAGTGGGAGAGGAGACGGTCCTTCTCTGTCTCGGACCACCGGGCCTCCGGTTTCGCGACGATGCCGCGAATCGGCTCGGGGACGTCGGCCCACTGGTAGCGATCGTTCGTGCTGCGGAGCCCGACCGTGTCCCAGTAGATCCGGCCGCCGAACTGGGTGTAGGCCAATTCGGTGATTCGATCTCCCGGGCCGAGCCCGATCTCGGCGACCGGCACCTCAAGCCGGACCCATTCGCCGGCGGCGGGGAGTTCGCCGAGGCGGCGATGCGCGGGACCGTTCGACCCCTTGCCGTAGGGAATGACATCCTCGCCCCACCACGCCCGGTGGCTCCAGCCTCCCTCGTGGTGATGAAATTGCAGCATGAGCTGGCGGGGCGGATTCTTCGGGTCGAGCCAGACGTAGGCGAAGAGCACATCCCCGTCGCTGACCTCGATCGGCTTCTTCCCCGCCCGACCGATGTGCTGGATGAGCTCGGCCGATTCCTGGACGCGGGCGACACCGCCCCGGTGGACCTGCCCCTTCTTCGCGTTGACGAAGTTCCATCCCTTCGTGTCGACCTCGTTCTTCTCGCCGCGTTCCTCCAGGTAGACGTAGTCGGCGGGACGGTCCTCGGCGAGCGCCTGTCGCGTCTTCGCGGCCCATTTCCGGGCGGCTCGTGCGAGCGCTGGATCGGGGCGGTCGCGCTCCCGCTTCGCCTCGGCGAGTTGCGATTCGATCCGCTCGATATTCTCCAGGTCCTGCTCGGTGGGAACAGCAAGCTGCGGCCCCCGCTTTCCGAAGGCTATTCCCGCCTCTTGGTAGGGCTCGATGTCCTCCTGGTAGGACCCGTCGCCGGTCCATGCGCCCTTCTCGAGGATGTCGGCGAAGAACGCGGCGAACTCGTAGAAGTCGCGCGTCGTGTAGGGATCGAACTTGTGGTCGTGGCACTCGGCGCAGGCCAGGGTCGCCCCGAGCCAAGCCGTCGCGGTGGTGCGGACGCGCTCGGCCTGGTATTTCGCGAGGTATTCCGCGTCCTGGATTCCTCCTTCCTGGCTGCTCTGGCCGAGCCGGTGGTAGGAGGCGGCGACCTTCTGGTCGAGAGTCGCGTCCGGGAGCAGGTCCCCGGCGATCTGCTCGATCGTGAAACGGTCAAAAGGCTGGTTCCGGTTGAATGCGTCGATGACCCAGTCGCGAAAAGCCGAAACCTCGATCTCCTGGTCGCCGTGGTAACCGACGGTGTCGGCGTAGCGCACCGCGTCGAGCCACTCGATCGCCATGCGCTCCCCGAAATGGGGAGAGGCGAGGAGCCGGTCGACGTAGGCCTCGCGACCGATCATCCGAAACGCGGGGAGGTCCTCCGGCGCGGGGGGCAGCCCGGTGATGTCGAAATGGAGGCGCCGCAACAGGGTAATCTCGTCGGCGGGTGATGCCATCTTCAAGGCCTCGGCGGCGAGTGGCTCCCTCACGAGATGATCGACCGCCGCCGGTCCGGCGAGTCCCTTTGTTTCGTCCGGCCGTTCCACCGGCAGGTAGGCCCAGTGCGCCTCGTACTCGGCCCCCTTCTCGATCCAGCGCGTGAGAAGCTCCCTTTCCGACTCGGTCAGCTGCTTGTGCGTTTCCGGGGGCGGCATGATCTCGATCTCGTCGTCCGAGGTGATCCGCCAGTAGAGCTCGCTCGCCTTCAGGTCGCCGGGCACGATCGCCTCCATCGCGAGGGCGTCGTCCCGCATGTCCAGCCGCAGGTCGGCCTCCCGCGTGTTCGGGTCCGGGCCGTGGCAAGCGAAGCACTTGTCCGAGAGGATCGGCCGGATGTCGCGATTGAAAGAAATTTCTTCGTCGACCGCGGAGAGAAGCACTGGGACCAGTCCGACCGCGGCGAGGATCGGGAGGCATTTCGATGAAGAAATCATGGTCGAAGGTAGTGGAGAGACGAAGAGGAAGGCCGGAGCCCTCGGTGGGCGCATTTGTCCGCTTCCAAGAACAGTGCCATCCTTGCAACGGAATCGCAATTGGCGGGAATAGAGGTCGGTCGATGTCCGGAGAAGAGGTGACCGAATATCTGCAGCGTGCGAAGAACGCCCGGAAGGTCGTGGATGCGGAGACACCGGCGGAGGGATTTCGTGAAGCAGGCAGTCTCTACATGCGCCCGAGGAGGAAATCGATGGCGGAGGGAGTGGGATTATCCGAGTCGCATCGGCAAAGCACGATGCTTGGTCGGCTCTCTCCGCTCGCTGCGGGCTCGCTTCGAGTCGAACCGAGGTTCGAACCCTTCTCGCTGAATCGAAAGACCCCGGGCCCCGCTTCGCCGGGACCCGGGGTCTTTCGATGGCGGAGGGAGTGGGATTCGAACCCACGGTAGGTTGCCCTACACTCGATTTCGAATCGAGCGCCTTAAACCGGACTCAGCCATCCCTCCGTTTCTACCCCGGATTCCCGGGGACGTTCCTTGCGCAGCGATCGAACCCGGTCCGGCTGGGCGGATCGATGCGGGTGAGTATTGTCCGCGTTCC
This sequence comes from Verrucomicrobiales bacterium, assembly GCA_040905585.1. Lineage (GTDB taxonomy): Bacteria > Verrucomicrobiota > Verrucomicrobiia > Verrucomicrobiales > DEV007 > Arctic95D-9. Next base: position 65,808 of record JBBDRG010000055.1, on the reverse strand, counting down.
AGCCGCTTTTTCAACCGCGAATATGCCGCGCCGAGAGGGACGAGGAAGCCGCGTCAATCCTCCACCACGGCGTCCCGACCGTAGAACTTGACGAGCCGCTTGATCTTGGGTCGATCGTTTTCCTCGCGCCAGGCATTGGTGTCCCGCAGGCTGTAGACGCAGCCGCAGTACTCCTGCTGATAGAACTCCTCGCGCTTGGACAGCTCGATCATCCGCTGGCTCCCTCCCTGCTTCCTCCAGTTGAAGGTCCAGTAGGTCATGCCGGGATGGCGCGCGGCGGCCCGCGCGCCGCTCTCGTTGATTTGCTCCATGTTCTTCCAGCGGGAAATGCCGAGCGTGCTCGAGATGAGGTCGAACCCGTGCGCGGCGGCGTAGTCCGCCGTGACGTCGAAACGCATGTCGAAGCAGGCGGTGCACCGGGCTCCCCGCTCGGGCTCCCACTCCATCCCCTTGGTGCGGTCGAACCAGTCGCGGACGTTGTAGTCCCCGTCGACGAAGGCCATTCCCAGCTTCTCCGCGTAGCGAATGTTCTCCTGCTTCCGGATCTCGTACTCGTCGCGGGGATGGATGTTCGGGTTGTAGAAAAAAATCGTCGTGTCGATCTTCGAAGCGGCGAGGGCGTCCATGATTTCGGCGGCGCAGGGAGCGCAACAGGAGTGCATCAGGACTCGACCGGAGCCGTTCGGCGTCTCCAATTCGGGACGCTCGTATTCGTCCACGGAAAAACGCGACATGTCGTTGGCCGTCCCACGGTTGGCCGTCCCATCGCCGCCGTTCATTGATCTTCTGCCCATCGTTCCGTCAGTCTCTGGGGTACAATAGGAAAGCTTCGCGCCGTTTCAAGAATCGATCCAGTTCTCGGTCCCATCCCTCGCGGATTTCTTGCCACGAGTCTCCCGCGAGGATGCGGTCCAGCGTCGGCTGATGCCGCAGCAGGACGTTTCCTTTCTCCTCGAGGGTGAACGTGTCGGGATGTCGCTCGTACAGCGCGGTCATGAGGGCGAGTCCGACACTCAGGGGTCGCAGGGCCTCTCGGTCGGTGATGACCACCCGGACGCCCGCGCAATCCTCCCCCTCGTAGACGCTCGACTGCGGCGTGAACTTCGTCGGCAAAAAGACGACTCCAGGGACGTTTTTCTCCGCGAGGCGCCGGGCGAGACGACCTTCGTGAATCCACGGCGCCCCGACGTGCTCGAAAGGGGTCGCCGTTCCCCGACCGACCGACAGGTTGGTGAACTCGACCAGCCCGATGCCCGGATAGAGCATCGCCTGGGTCAGGCTGCGGATGTTGGGCGAAGGGTTGACCCAGGGGAGCTCCGTCTCGTCGAAGCGCGTCTCCGGATCCCATCCCTCGACTTCCACCACCGTCAGGTCGACGCCGACGTCCCGCTCCTCATTGAACATTCGAGCCAGCTCCCCCACGGTCATCCCATGCTGCACCGGAATGTCGTGAAAAGCGACGAAGTCGTTGCCCTCACCGGAGCGAATCGGACCGTCGACGACGATGCCTCCGATTGGGTTGACCCGGTCGAGCACGATGAATTTCCGTCCCTGCGCCGCGGCGGCTTCCATGCTCAAACCCATGGTCGAAACGAAGGTGTAGAAGCGGCAGCCGATGTCCTGAATGTCGAAAACGAGCGCGTCGAGCCCCTCCAGCTGGGACGCGGTCGGCTGGCGATTCTCCGATTTGTAGAGGCTGTAGACGGGAAGGCCGGTCGACGCGTCGCGATCGTCGTCCACCGAATCGGACTCCGATTCTCCGCGAATGCCGTGCTCGGGCGAGAACAAGGCCTTCAGCTCGACGCCGGGGGCGTGGGCGAGCAGATCGATGGTCGAACGTCGCTCGCGGTTGACGCCCGTCTGATTCGTGACGAGCCCGATCGTCAGCCCCGACAGGGCGGAAAACTCGTCGCGTTCCAGGACGTCGATCCCGTTCAGAACCGGGCCGCTCCGGTCCGCCGCGGTCGGCATCCCGAGAGTGTCTCCGAGCGAAGGCCCTCGCGAGACGAGAGGCACCGTTTCCGTGTAGCCGACGGCTTCGGCGGCGAGAGTGCCTACCTTGATCCTCAGGGGCTTGATCGATCCGCCCTCGTTCGGGTGATTCCGGTTCGCCAGAAGAATCACGAAGGTCTCGGAGGCGGGGTCCACCCATATCGAGGTTCCCGTCCACCCCGTGTGCCCGAACCCGCCCAGCGGAAACCTCTCCCCCCTCTGGTAGGCGAATGGCGAACCAATGTCCCAGCCGAGCCCGCGCTGATATCCGAAGGTCGCCGGCAGCTGGTTGCTCGTCGCCATGTCGATCGTGCCGCCGCCGAGGACGAGAGAGTTTTCGAACATCCCGTCTTTGAGGAGAAGCCGCGTGAACGTCGCCACGTCGCGGGCGGTGGAAAAAACACCCGCGTGCCCGGCGACGCCTTCCATGCGTCGCGCGGTGGGATCGTGAACCTGCCCGCGCACCAGCCCGTAGTCCTCGATCTCGGTCGTCGGCGCCACCCGGGCGTGGCGAAAAACCGGAGGCAGATAGGACGTATCCGTCATCCGGAGCGGTCCGTAGAAATGATCTTCCACGTAGCTGTCGATCCGCTGTCCGGAAACCCGGCTGACGATCTCGCCGAGCAGGATGAAATTGACGTCGCTGTATCGGAAGCGCGTGCCCGGTTTTTCGATCAGCCCGACCGTAGCGGCGCGGTTGACTCCCTCGTCGTATCCCCAGAAGTCCCGCTCGCTCAGGAAGATTCCGGGCGGCAATCCGCTCTGGTGGGTCAGCAGGTGAAAGACGGTGATGTTTTCGCGATCCTCGGCGACGACCTTCTCCCCTTCCGGAACCGAGCGAACGCCCCCCTCCAGAAACTCCGGGATGTAGCGGGAGACCGGCGCGTCGAGCGACAGCTTTCCCCGTTCGAACAGATGAAGGATCGCCGGCGTGGTCGCGAGAACCTTCGTCAGACTGGCCACGTCGAAGATCGTGTCCGCCGCCATCGGCTCCGTCCTCGGGGAGACCGCCCGGTTGCCGTACGCCTTGTGGTAGATTTCGCCCTTGGATTCGATCCAAAGCACGGCACCGGGAATATTGCCGTCGTCGATCGCCTTATCGATCTCGCGGTCGATCGCCGCCAACTTGGCTTTCTGCATCGCTCCGGCGCGGGCCGGCGAGGCGGCGCCCGCGAAGAGATGGGACAAGACGAAGAGCGAGGCCAGGGCAATGGGAATGTTGCGGGGAGAGTTCAACGCTTGGAAAAGGATACGTTTTTCAGGTCGACAGGGTCAAGGGCGTCGCCCGACCCTGTTAAGTCTGCCCCAGATCGCGACGGGAATCAATCCGCGCGAATGGACCGGACGGCGGGCGGGGGACGACGCTCCGCCGTGGAGCGTTCCGGTTGACCGGGTTGTTTCCGGGAAATACAGTCGCCTTCATGCTGCTGGTCATCGACAACTACGATTCCTTCACCTACAACCTCGTTCAGTATTTCGGCGAGATGGGAGTCGAGATGGAAGTGCATCGCAACGACCGGATCACCCTCGACGAGATCCGGGAAAAGGCCCCCGATCGAATTTGCGTGTCCCCCGGGCCCGGGACGCCGAACGATGCCGGGATCAGTTGCGACGTGATCGGGCAGTTGGGCGAGACCACGCCGCTGTTCGGGGTTTGCCTCGGCCACCAATGCATCGGCCAGGTTTTCGGCGGCGAGGTGGTGCGGGCCGACCGGCTCATGCACGGCAAGACGTCCCCGGTCCTGCACAACGGCGAGTTCCTGTTTCGGGGTCTCGAATCCCCTTTCGAAGCGACGCGATATCATTCGCTGATCGTGAAGCGCGAGACGCTGCCCGATTGCCTGGAGGTCACCGCCGAGACCGCCGAGGGAGAAATCATGGGGCTCCGGCACAGGGATCTGCCGATCCACGGCGTGCAGTTTCATCCGGAATCGATTCTCACCGAGGAAGGGAAGAAGATCCTGAAGAATTTTCTCGAGCTCTGACGAACCAGCCCGCCACGATGGCGGCGGAGAGAGCCGCGCCGAAAATCCGGACGGGGCCCGAGCCGAAAACGATCGCGCCGTTCACGATCATGAAGAGCACGAGCGCCTCGACGGTTCGCGGGAACTTCCGCGGACGACCGGTCCACTGGACGAGCAGGTCGAAGGCCAGAACGGCGGCGAAGGCGTAGTTGATCCAAATCCCGATGCCGGATTCCCACCCGACGAGTTCTCCGGTCTGCCGCGCCGTTTCGGCAACCGCGACGTCGTGGCTCCACCGATAGTGCGAATGATAGGCGCCGAGGATGTGCCAGAGGTAGAACCCCAATCCCGCGGTCCAGCTCCAGCGCTCGAGCCGCCCGAGTATCGCGATCGTCCACGCCAGCATGGCGAGCCAGACGGTCGCCTGCGTGAGGAAAGCCGCCATTTCCGCCGCCGCCTATTTCGACGGATTTTCGTACCAGGTCACGTTGCCCGAGGCCCGGCCGGCATTGAGAAGATCGAGATCCCCGTCTCCGTCCATGTCCACGGAGCGGAGGTCGTAGGACTCCTGATCGTCGTCCAGGACATGGGCGGTGAAGTTGCCGGCACCGTCGTTCTCGTACCAGATCAGCGTTTTGCTCTCGTAACCGCAGGCGGCGCCGTCGAGATCGCCGTCCCCGTCGTGATCGGCCAGGGTGAGACTGTGGGGAGACTGAATGTCCGGGTCGATCTCGTGGATCGTCCAATCGGGTCCCTCGAACCACAGCACACCGGCACTGTGGCCGCGCGAAGCGAGATAGTCGACGACCCCGTCGCCGTTCAGATCGCCCGGCAGGATATTCGTCGCCGCGAGCTGGTTTTCGGCCAGGACCGTCTTTTCCCAAGGCTGCTCCACGCCCTCGGTCCCGGGATTCTTCCAGTAGGCGAACCAGTTGCCGTCGGCGAACGGCTTGCCCTTCGCTCCGATCGCGATCTCCCCCCATCCGTCGCCGTCGATGTCGCCGAAGCCGAAATAGTGGCTGCCTCCGCGGGCGTCGCCGTCGGCAAAAACGAACCGCTCCCAGTGGTCCGCTTCTTTCAAGTTCTCGGGAATGCGGAACCAGGCGACGGAATCGCCAAGAGGTCCGTCCGGAACGAAGTTGTTGATGACGAGATCCTCGCGGCCGTCGTTGTCGACGTCGGCTTTCAGCACGCAGTGGATGCCCCGAATGTCGTGATCGATGATGCGCGCGGTCCAGGCCCCCTTCCCGTCGCCCGGATTCTCGAGCCAGAACGGTTTGCCGAAGGCCTCGCTTCCGGCCCAGTCCGGGTCGCCGTCGCCGTCGATGTCGCAGGTATCGCTGTGAATGCAGGCGGCGTTCGGTTTCGAGAGGCGATGCAGAACGACCTCCCGCCAGTCCGGCGCGAGGAACAAGCTGACCCGGCCGCCGTAGCTGGTGATCACGTCGGCTTTCCCGCCGCCGGTGAAATCCGCCGCGACGGCCGTGCTGTTCCGCCCCTTCTCCATGACGACGTGCTTTTCCCACTCGGCGGCGTCGGCGGTCGCAACGAATGTTGTCGCAACGAATGTTGTCGCAACGAATGTTGTCGCAACGAATGTTGTCGCGGCGAAAGGGCAAGTGACGGAGTTCAAGTTCATTTCGTGCTGGCAGATTGATCGACGTTGCTGTTGAATCGAACCACTTCCACCGCGATTTGTCACTTGTTAAGGACTTTCATTCGCGTCTCCCACCATGACTCCATTCCATCGCCTTTTGATTCCGGCTCTGTCGTGTTGGGCCGTCGGCTCGGCCCCCGTCCTCCTCGCCGCGGAGAACGACGTGAAATCGGCTTCGATCTGGAAAGTGTCGGACGAGGACTCCTCCGTCTACCTCGCCGGTTCGGTCCACCTTCTGCGGGAGAAGGACATGCCGATCCCGCCGATTTTCGACGAAGTCTACGCGGTTTCCGACGAACTGATTTTCGAGATCGACATGGCGGCCATGACCGATCCGGCGATCGCGGTCAAAATGCGGGCGCTCGGTTCGCTTCCCGCCGGAGAGAACCTCGGCGACAGGTTCAGCGAGGAGACGATGACAAAGCTCGAAAGCTACCTCTCGGAGCGAAATTTTCCCCGCGGTTTGTTCGATCGGTTCACGCCGGGGATGGTCTTTCTGACGCTGTCCTCGATCGAGGCCACCCGCAACGGCGCCCGTCCCGACCTCGGTCTGGAGTCGCAGTTCTACCTGAAAAGCGAGGAGGACGGCAAGCCGAGCCGCGGCCTCGAGACGCCCGAGTACCAAATGTCCCGCTTCGACGAGATCGACCCGGAGAATCTGGAAGCGCTCGTCAACGAGTCGCTCGACGACATAGACCAAGCCGAAGAGTCGCTCGACGAAATCATTTCGGCATGGAAGACGGGCGACGGCGAAAAGATCGCCGAACTGATTCTCGAAGAAATGGCGTCCGGGTCTCCCCTCCGCGAGGTTTTGTTGACGGAGAGGAACAAGAATTGGATCCCGATCATCGAAGAGAGTCTCGCCGGCAGCGACACCGTGCTTTTTATCGTCGGCGCGGCCCATCTGGTGGGCGAGGACAGCGTCGTCGAACTCTTGCAAAAGAAAGGTCACGAGGTGTCTCAGCTTGAATTCGAAGACTGAAGCCGCATTGTTTTTTCCATGTCCGAATCCGCCGATCTCAAACTTTACACCAAGCGCGCCTGCCTGTGGTGTGCCCAGGCAGTCGACTACCTGAAACGCGAGGGGTTCGAATTCGAGGAAATCGACGTCAGTTCCGACTCGACCAAGTTCGAGGAAATGCGCGAAATCTCGGGCCAGACCTACGCCCCGACACTGGTTTGCGGCCAACTGTTGCTGGCGGACTTCGGCGTGGACGAGTTGGAGACCTTTCTCTCCGAGCACGACATCACGCCGTAGCGGGCTGTCCGGATGGCAGCGGTCCGGCTCAGCGAAGGCCGATCGAGAGCCCCTTCAGTTCGCTTTCCTCGAGAAACTCCTCGATGGTCGCATCGCGGGGCAAGCCGAGGTGGAGGGCTTTGAAGTAGTGCTTTCCGGCGGCCTTGGCGTCGGGCTGATCCCGGGTCGCGTAAAGCACGGCGAGATTGAAGTGCGCGTCGCCGTACTCGGGATCGATGGAAACGGCGTTGCTGAAAGCCCGCTGAGCGCGCTCGACCCATCCTTTGCGCGTTGAAATCACTCCGACGCAGTTGTGCGCCTTCGCGTTCTGCGAGTCGTGGGTCAGTCCCTCTTCGAGTTTGGCAAGCGCGTCGTCGAGCTTGTCCTGCAGAAAATAAGTTCTTCCCAGAAGGTAATGAGCGAGGCCGGAAGCGCTGTCCATCGCCACCGCCTTGTCGAGGTAGTACTCGGCCTCCGAGTAGTTCTTCATCGCGATTTTCAGCACCCCGAGATTGCAGAGACACGACACGCTCTGCGGCCGGTAGCGCAAGTATTCCAGAAAGCCGGCTTCCGCTTCGCTGAGCCGGCCCTCCTTGAAATCCAAGCGAGCGGCCTTGTCGATCTGCGAGAGTTCCACCGCGACCGTCTGGTTCGCGACCGTTTCCTCGTCGGCGGAACCGGAAGCGGCCGCTATCAGGGTGGCCGTCATACTTGGCAAAGAGCCTCCGTCCTTCCCGGCGTCCTCGCGCTCTTGGGGTGGCTCGCTGGCATCGGCCGAGGCCGCATCGACGATTTCCTGGAACTGGGGCGACTTGAACAGCGCCTTTTCCTCTTCGGTCAGTTGGGACCCGCGCGCCATGTCGTCGATCAGGCCGAGCAAGGTCTCGGAGCGGCTGCCGACCTTGTCGAGTTGGCGGAGAAGCAGACTCTTGGCCTCCTTCATCTGGGCTTGGCGGCGCAGCTGCTTCAACACGATCGACCTCAGCAATTGATTCTCCTGCCGCTCCACCGGACTCGCCTGGGCGAGGGCGTTTTTTTCCTCGGCCGTGATTCCGTCGGAAAGGAGTTCCAGCTTCCTCTGCAAGTCCTCGATGCTTTGCTGGTGCCGCATGTTCTCGGAGAGAAGGTTGTCGCGCTCCAGCTTGATCTTGGTGATCTCGGACTTGAGAAGCGCGATGTCCCCGTCCTTTTCCTTGCTGAGTTCCGAAAGGCTGGAGGCCAGTTGCTCGGCGCGGTCGAGCTGCTCGGTGAGCGTCCGGTTGCGGTCCATGAGTTCCTTGAGGGCCTTGCCGCCGTTGCCTTCGCCCCGCACCACTTCGAGCAGATTGTCGCGCTCGCGCTCGAGTTCGGCCATGCGGCCCCGCAGTTTCTTCATCTCGGTCTTCGAGGTGGCGAGCTCCGTCACCAGATCGTCGTTCCGGTCGAGAGCGTCTTGCAGCATGGTCGTGGCGTCGTTGAGCAGCGACTTGAGTTTCTCGATCTCGGCTTTGGCCGTCTCCCCTCCCCGCGCTTCCAATTCCCGCTTGTCCCGCAGGATCGTCGCCTGATTCGCCTGGGCCATGTCGAGATCGTTCCGCGCCCGCCGGAGTTCGCTTTCGCGTTCGCTGAGTTTCCGGTTCAGGTCCTGGTTTTTCTGGTTCAGCCACTCGATCAGAGAATCTTTCTTCGCCAGATCCTCGCGGAGGGAATTGGCGATCGCTCCGACGGAAGCGGGCCGACCGGTCTCCACCTGCGGCATGCCCGGCGCGGACGCGATTCTCGGCAGAGCCTGGCTCGCGCCTTCGTCCCAACTGGGAAGAGCGACTTCTCCGTCAGCCTCTTCCACTTCCATCTCCCGGGATCGGGCGCCGTAGCCCGGCAGTTGCGGCGGCGCGATGGCGATCCCCCCGGAGCCGGGGCTCGACGGTTGCGACGCGGGGGGCTTCGGGGTGTCGGAGGGACGCATGCGTTGCTTCATGTCGTCGCGCTTCTCCGCGATGAGATGTCGTCGCTCCTTCACGATCTCCGGCTGAAAGTCGGGGAAGTCCTGCGCGAGATGGTCGTAGAAAGGTTTGGCCTCGGTCAGTTTGTTGAGCGCCTCCAGATACTTGCCGTTCTTCTCGAATTCCTGCGCCGACTGAACCAAGAGAAACCCGCGGTACCAGATGTCCATCGGGTCCAGCCCATCCTGGGCGTGGGAGATCCCGCGCGGAGAACACAATCCGGCACCGAGCGCCACAAGCACGGCGATCGGTCTCAGGAAAGAGCCGTCCGGAAATCTCATGCAACTGTCTGGAATCGTAGGGGTCTCGTGAGAAAACCCCCGGCCATCATGCAACGGAATCGTTCCCGAGCCAAACAGAAAAATCTCATAATTTTCTCGTCATATTGAAATTCCCAGAATTCGGCATCCGCCTCGCCCGACGTTCTCCGAGCCACGCGGCGGCGGTTGTATCAGAAAAACGCGGTTGATGCACCCATTTTCCGCACTAAAATCTCGCAATCCTTTCACCATGACGGCCACCGACAGTCAGGTCCTGGTTTTGAATCGGCTTTGGCAACCGGTGCACGTCTGCGGTGTGAAACGGGCGCTCGGCCTGCTTTTTCTCGGTCACGCCCAGGTCGTCCACATCGACGAACAACAGAATTTCTTCGCCTACGACGCCGACTCCTGGATGATCGAGTCCCGGACTTACGCCGGGCCCGACGTCATTCACACCGTCTCCCGCCAGTTCCGGGTCCCGGCGATCATCGTGCTGAACCGCTACGACCGCCTCCCCAGGCACGAGACGAAATTCTGCCGGCAAAACATATTCGAGCGAGACAAGTTCACCTGTCAGTACTGCGGTCGGCGGTTCGCGCCTCGCGATCTCAACATCGACCACGTCATTCCCCGCGACAAAGGCGGACAGACGAGCTGGGAAAACGTCGTTTGCTCGTGCATCAACTGCAACACCCGCAAAGGAAACAAGCTGCCCTCCCAGGCGCGAATGTTCCCCATGACCGAGCCGAAGCAGCCGCGCTGGCGTCCCTTTTTCGGGGCGGCGGCACCGAGAAGGCTGGGGCACGCGAGCTGGCGCCACTTCGTGGAAACGCTTCCCGGCGAAGTGATGCTGACTACTTAGACCCGCGGGAACGCGACGCGTGGATCGCCCGGAACAGCGTCCAGATCAGCGGCGGCAAACCCGCGCTCAGCGCGATCGCCAATACGGGCTTCTCCTGTCCCGTGTGACCGATCCACGCGAAGACGAAGCCCATCGGCACGCTGCCCGCGCAGAGCGCCGCGAGGAATTTCGAAAACGGCATCCTGGAGATCCCGGCCAGGCAAGCGACCACCTCCGGCAACACCGGCATCCAACGGGACAGCGCCACCACCCAGCCGCCCGTCTCTCCCTGGAACAGCCGCTCCCCTTCCGCCAGCCCCTTCTCCCCGGCCAGCCAGCGAGCCGCGCGGCGTCCAATCTTCCTCGACAGCCCGTAGGCGAGCAACCCCGCCCCGACCGATCCCGCGGACGCAAGGAGCCCGCCCAGGAACCAACCGTAGACCAGGCCCAGAGCGGACATCACCACCGTCCCGAGCACGGGGAGAAACAGGTCGGCCAGCAGCAGTCCTATCCCGACGGCCCACGCCCACGGACCGGTCGAGCGAAGCGCCGCCACGGTGCGCTCGAAGGTCATCGATTCCTCGAATTCGTCTCCCCAGATCAGAAACGGCACCACGACCAGCAGCGCCAGAGCGAGAAAAATCAGGAAGAGGCGTTTCATATCCGGACGGATTCGTGTTTACTACAGCCTACTATAGCTCCTCCCTTTTTCCTTATCCCTCGGTACCTCCCATGAAACCCCGGCCGGAACCCGTCGACACCACCCAGCTTGCCGCCCTGGCCCACGCCGTCGTCAAGTCCGCCAAATTCCCCATGCTGGCCACGGTCGAAGGCGGGCAACAGCCGCGGGTGCGTCCGGTGTCTCCCGTTCGAGTCGACGACGACTTCACCCACTACGTCGCCAATCTGCGCTCGTACCACAAAACGCGGGAGATCGCCGAAAATCCCGCCGTCGAACTGGCCTACCTCGCTCCGGACCACGACCAGGTCCGAATCACGGGGCGGGCGGAAGTCGTGACCGATGCTGCTCTCATCGACGAAATCTGGGCGGAGAACCCGCTGCTCAAGCAGTATCTCGGGAGCCCGGAAAATCCCGAGTTCATCCTCTACCGAATCATCCCTTCGCGGGTCCGCTTCATGCGCGAATGGGCCCTCGAATACTACGAAGTCCCCTTCGGGGCCGGCTCGAACTGAAGCCGTTCGGGCCGAATCTCTTCGCCCGCCCCAATCGGGTCTGACCCAATCGGATCGAACCCAATCGGGTCGCCCCTCTTCCGGTCTCCTTCTCAACCCTGTCGACTTCCCAACCGACCCTGTTCATGGAACGTTCCGAACTCGCCGTCCCCATCGGGAAAGTCGGTCTTGCCACCGCCATCGCCATCGTCGTCGCCAACATGGTCGGCACCGGGGTTTTCGGCTCGCTTGGCTTCCAGGTGGCGGGGATTCCCACCGGATTCCCCATCATGCTGCTCTGGACGATCGGCGGCGTGGTGTCGTTCTGCGGCGCGGTCTGCTACGCGGAACTGGCTGCGATGTTCCCCAAGTCGGGCGGGGAATACCACCTTCTCACCAAGACGTGGAATCCGTTCGTGGGATTCCTCTCGGGCTGGCTCTCGGTCACGGTCGGCTTCGCCGCGCCGGTAGCGGCGAACGCCACGCTCCTCGGCACCTACCTCGGCAACATTTTCGAGACGAGGCCGATCGTTTTTTCCCTGCCGGTCGTGCTCCTGGTCTCCCTCGTTCACCTCGGGAAAATGAAGAACATCGGCCGCTTCCAGTCGTGGTTCACCTATTCGAAGGTGGCCCTCATCGTCGTGCTCGGACTGCTCGGGTTCTTGATCGGCACGGCCCAGCCGATCTCGTTCCTCCCCCGGGAAGGCGACGCCGAGTTGATCGGCTCGAGTTCCTTCGCCATCTCTCTCGTTTACGTCCTCTATGCCTACACGGGCTGGAACGCCGCGACCTACATGATGGACGAGGTCAAGAACCCGACGCGCACCGTGCCGCTCGCCATCCTGATCGGCACCGCGATCGTCACCGTCCTCTACGTGTTCATCAACGCCGCGTTCCTCTACGCGACGCCCGTGGAGGACATGGCCGGAGAAGCGGAGGTCGGGCTCATCGCCGCCCGCGCCATCCTGGGTCCCGGCGGCGGCATGGTCATGGGCATTCTCATCAGCTTCGGCCTCATCTCGACCATCAGCTCGATGACCTGGGCCGGCCCCCGGGTCACCGCCGCCATCGGACGGGACCATCGCTCGTTCGGCGTGCTGAGCCGCACCAACCGCAACGGCGTTCCCGCGCTCGCGGTTCTGCTCCAAACGGTGATCGTGCTCGCGCTGGTGCTTTCCGCCACCTTCGAGCAGCTTCTCAACTACGTGCAGGCGCTCCTGACGATTTCCTCCCTGCTGGTCGTCATCGGAATGGTCTACTTCCGCTTTCGCCATCCGGACATCTCCCGCCCCTATCGCGCCTGGGGGTTTCCCGTCACGCCCTTGATTTTCGCGGCTGTGAGCCTCTACGTCCTCTGGTTCCAATTGAACGAAAAGACCGCGGAATTTCTCTACGGACTCGGCACCCTGGCCCTCGGCGTGGTCGTCTACGCCTTCGCCCGACGCGGGGAGCGGTCTCGAAACGCGGCCGATTCCTGAACTTTTCGGGGAAAAGGGCGGATTAAAGCGGCGATTGCTCAATAAATCGCTTGCAGGCTTTGTTTAAGTTTTCTTAAATAAGCGGAGTTCACTTCCTTAAACTTGTTTGGCCGAGCACAATCCATTTCGCGAACTTCCCAGTTCAAGGGCTGGCGATTCCGGGAAACCGATTCCCAACGTGTTCAGCATGCCCGGACCACTGAACGCCGGCGGCAGCAAGTCGGCGGCCCATCACTCCACTCCGGCGGTCCCCGCGAAGGACTCTATTCACTGGGAGACAGTCGTGGACCGGCTGCCGTTCGGTCTGGTCGTGCTCAATCCGCAGCAGGAGGTGCTCCACGAAAACGCGACCTGCTGCCAGTTGCTCGGTTTCGGCATCCGCGACCGCGGTGGCATTGAACCTTGGCTTACCTCTCTATGCCCCGATCAGGAACATCGAGAAAAAGTGATCGCCTCCTGGCGGGAGCACGTCTGGCGGAACCAGCTCACGCGCACTTTCACGTTGAAAGGCGCGGACCAGAAAGTTCGGGAGATCGAGTTCCGGTCTTCTCTGCAGGAGGATGGCGGTATGACACTTGTCGTTCAGGACGTCACGCCGATTCGCCGCGCGGAGGAAACGATGCGTCATGGAAAGCTGAAGTTTCGGGCGATCTTTTCCAATTCGGAAACTGGTACGATCCTGGTGGACCGCACCGGTCGAATCATTGACGCGAACGCCGCCTTCCAGAAGCAGGTCGGTGTCTCGCTGAACAAGCTGCGGCTCACTCCCCTCTCGGATTTGCTGCCTCCCGGAGACGGCGACGAAGTCGCGCGCAGCGAGGAAGAACTCTTCGGGAAAGAAAGTCTCCGTCCCGACGAAACCATTTCCCGCGAGGTGTCGCTGCGAACGCCGTCCGGCGAAAGGCGGACGCGTCTCACCTTGTGCCCGATCGGCGACGCCAACGGGCGCCCCACGATGGGAATCTACCTTTTCAACAACGGAGAAGACCGCGATTCCATCGAGGAACTGTCCGCTCGTCTGCGAGCGGTCGCTCGACGCGCCCAGGCTCTGCTCGACGTCGTGCCCGACCTGATCCTGCTCATCGATCCCGACCTGACCGTCTCCGATCTCTCCCCGCCGCCGAAATCGTGGGGAAAGATGCAGCCCGCGGAGAATTGGAAAGGCCAGGCCGTCGAGCGAATCTGGCCGGTCCTGGGCGGTTTGCTGAAGAATACGAGCAAGCAGGTTCTCGAAGAGCGGAAGACCGTTCATGCCGATCTGCGCAGCAGCGGCCGCGAGTTTCAGGTGACCGTGGCGGGTTGCGGCGAAGAACAGATCATTGCCGTGGTGCGTCAGAAGGAAGCCGTGGTCGAGACCCGACCGGCGAGTTCTCTGGACGCGGAAAGAGGCCAGCATCGCTTCCGCAATCAACTCCAACTGGTCACCAGCCTGTTCAGTCTCGAACCGCAGGACGACGCCGCCCGCGACGCGTTTTTGCGCTGGCAGATCCGGCTTCGTTCGCTGGCCCGCGCCTCTGCGGACAGCGCGGGCCAGGCAACGGCGGTTGTTCCGCTGCTGCGGTCGATCGCCGACGAAGTGTGCTCGCTGGTGGGCTGCGGCCCAGGACGGCGCGAGGTCGTCGTGACCGGTTCGGACGAGGCGACAGTCGGGATGGAGAAGGCCACCGCGTTCAGCCTGCTGGCCGGAGAGGTGATGCGGCTGGTCGTTTGCGAGAAGGAGCCGGGCTCCGGTCCGCAACTCTTTCTCGACCTTGGAGCCGCTGACGACGGCGGTTTTCGGATGAACGCCCGAACCGGCCCGAAGGCCCGCTTCGCTTTCTCGGGGCGAGCGGGAGAAACGGAGATCCTCGAGGTGCTCACGAAGCAGATTCAAGGCAGGCTCGAGGTGCCCGCCGGGGTCGATCCGCGCGACGAATGGGTGCTCGTGGTGCCTCCCGATCACGGCTGAGGCCCGTCTTGGCAGGAGTCAGAGGGAAACTCGGCACCCCGCGCTTTTTGATCTGTAAACTATGGGGATTTGACTGTAGCGTGCGGCGCTCGGCGAGCCCACGCCGACCCTTCGGAATAGATGGACGATCACCCTGCCAATCAACTGCGAGTATTGATCGTCGAGGACGACCGAGTCACGGCGCGCGACCTTGAATCGACTCTGCGGCGACGGGGCTACACGGTCGTGGGTATCGCCCATTCCGCCTCCGCGGCGGAACCTCTGATCGGTGTCGAAAAGCCCGATCTCGTGCTGCTCGACATTCACCTCGACAACGACGAAGAAGGCATCGCCCTGGCGATTCAACTTCGCGAAGAACACGGCATTCCCGTCATTTTCATCACCGGCTACTCCGAGGAGGCGCTCTTCGACCGCGCCCGGCAGGCCCGCCCGGCAGCCTTCATCCGCAAGCCCTTCAGCGACGCGGAACTCGCGGCGAGTCTCGAAGCGGTCGTCGAACGATACTCGGCGCGCGAACAGCTCTCGGCCCGGATGCCGGGACTGGAGGCGGTGGCGGCCCAACTCCACCAGGCGGTGATCGGGTCGGACCTCGGCGGCCGGATCGTCTACATGAACGCCGCCGCGGAAGATCTGACCGGCTGGGAGGCGGCGGAGGCTCAAAGCCACGACCTCTCGACCGTGGCGCCGCTCGAAGAACTTTCCGAGCGGGAGACTCCTCGAACGGACGCCGGTGGTTTGCATCCCCGGGTCGTGAATCTGGTCAGCCGCTCCGGCGAGAGAATTCTCGTGGAGGAGCGCTCCGCTCCCATCACGAGCAAGGAGGAGGCCGTCGGTCTCGTCACCGTTCTGGCGGAATTCGCTTCCGATCCCCTGCCCGCTTCGCCGGAGGACGCTCCTCCGACGGCGACGGCACCCGACGCGCCCGAAACGGAAGGCGCCTCTTTGCCGGCGCGGAGCAGCGCCTTGAAGAAAATCGCCGAACTCTCCCGGGACCCGGCTTTTCGGAAACTGATCCGAACCAGAGATTCCCCGGTGCCGCGTCCCACGCCCTCCACCGCGACCTTCCCGGTTCATTCCGCGTCGGCCACGCCGCTGATCGACGACGTCGGCGATCCTATTCTGAAGATCAACGAAGACGGCGTGATCGGCTACGCCAACGCGGAAGCGATCACCGTTTTCGGCGAGAATCATGGCCTCGTCGGAAAGCCGCTCCGCGACTGCTTCGATCACGAGAGGTACGACGAATACGACGACCAGTTCACCCGACCGCTGGCGGACGGTTGCCGCCATCGCTTCGATTTCCACGACTCCAGTCGGCGAAAGTGGTTCGAGGTCCGCGTTTATCCGACCGGGAAGGGCGTGCTCGCTCTGTTTTCGGACATCACCTCGACCCGGGTCGAGTCGGCGGAACTCGTTCGTCAACAGCGGCTCGAAGGGCTGGGTCTACTGGCCCGGGGATTCGCGCACGACTTCAACAATCACCTGACGACGCTGACCGGGAACATCAGCCTCGCCCGGGAACGCCACCAGGACGATCCCGAGACCCTCAACATGCTCTCGGAGGCGCAGGCGGCCGCGTCCCGCGCCACGGGACTGGTCCAGCAACTGATGACCTTCGCCAGGGGCGGTCGCCCGATCCGGAAACAGACGCGGATTCCCGATTTGATCCGCCGCATTCTCACGGAACAGCGCATCAAGCATCCCGAGATTCGCTATCAGTTCCACGGCACGGAGACGGATCTGGTCGCCAACGTCGATCCCGCCCAGATCAGTCGACTCGTCGAAAATCTCGTTTCGAATTCGGCCGCGGCGATGGCGGACGGCGGCGTTCTCATCGTCCGCTGCGACAAGCTCCAACCGGAGGAAGTGCTTGGAATCAAGGGCTCCCATACCCCGTCGGACGAAGAGCACATCCTCGTCGAAGTGATCGACACCGGCCCCGGCATGAGCGAGGAGGATCTTGGACGCGTGTTCGAACCCTACTTCACCACGCGAAAGGAAGACAACGCCACCGGCATCGGCCTGACCGTCTGCGAATCCATCGCCAGAGCCCACGGCGGATTCATTCACCTCCAGTCGAAAAAGGGAAAAGGAACCATCGCGAGCTTCTGCGCTCCGGTCGGTCACCGGCCGGACATGCCCGAGGGTCCGGAAAGCGGTCTCGCGGACTATCCGAACTTCGACCTTTCGGCCCTGTCCGAACGAGCGGCGGAGAGCCGGAAAGGCGAAGACAATCTGCTGGTCGGGACCCGCATTCTCATTCTGGAGGACGACGCTCCCATCCGGCGGCTCATGGCCGCCACCCTGCGGCGGGCGGGCCACGAGGTCGTCGAAACCAAGGACGGTCGGGAGACCATCGAGATTTTCAAGGACGCCCTCGAGAGCGGCAACGCCTTCCACCTCCTCATCTGCGATCTCACCATCGAGAACGGCGTCGGCGGCGTGGAGACCATGCGGCAGCTTCTGCAGATCGACCCCGGCGTTCTCGCGATCGTGTCGAGCGGTTACTCGGACGCCCCGGCGATGTCGAGCCCGGGAAGTTTCGGCTTCAAAGGGGTGCTCCCCAAGCCCTACGCGCCGAGCGAACTGAGAGCGGCGGTCCACCGCATCCTGTCCGCCCACCGCATCATCTCCTGACTCAGAGAGTTTCCACCGGGTCCACGCTCTCCGGCAGCACGGTCGGATCGTGCCCGTCGTCTTCCTCGGGCTCGGGCTCCGGCTCGGAGGGCGGCACCACCACTTTCGGCGGCGTCGGCCCAGAGCGTTTCGACTGGCGTTTTTCGCCAGCCGCCCGCTTGGGCGGACGATCCCGAGCCGGCGTCTTCGCGGGCGGCTTCGTCCTTCCCAGGACCAAGCGCGTGTCGGGAAATTCGAGGACGACCCCCTCCGAAGCCAGCCAGCGAAGGTCCCTCAGCACCGCTTTGGCATCGGCCGACAGCTCCATGTCTTCGGCGGGAGCCTCTTTCTTCGGCTTGGTGAAATCGTCGGCCAACACCTCGAGCATATCCACGACGAGGCATCGGGGATGTGCCGCAATGTGGTCCACGATCCGCTGAACCTGCTCGGTCAGCGGATCGGACCCGTCGAGAGCCTTCGGACGCACCGCCGACACGTGAAGCGCCTTCTTGCCGCGCTTGAAGAACTTGAGATTGTGCTTCTCCAGAGCCCGGCAAAGCGCCTGGATCATCGGCAGCGGAAACCCTCGACGCAATCTCGCGGTCTCCTGCTTGAGATGCTCCAGCAGTCCGCCCGACAAATTCCCGGCCGGAACGTCGCCCGGCACCACAGCCTCGCGCACTTCGACGATGGCTTCGTCGGCGAAGTTCTCTCGAAAATGACGGGCCAGTTCCGTCGCTGATTTCAGGACCAACCCATCTTTCCCGGCAGGATCCGAAGCCGGCTCGGGCTGCGGAGAGGCTTCGGCGACCGGCGCCTCCTGCCCCTCCTCCCCGGAAGGCTCGTCTTCGGATGCCTCGCTCGACTCGGGCTCCGCCTCGGCTTCCGTCGGTTCGCTCGCATCGCCCGCCTCGTCGACAGGGGTCTCCACTTCCTCCGCGGCCGGCGAGCCGGCCGGTTCGACGGTTTCGGGTTCGGAAACAGCGCCGGCTCCTTCCCCGACCCCGGAACCTTCCGCGCCTTCCGCGCCTTCCGCGCCTTCCGCGCCTTCCGCGCCTTCCGCGCCTTCCGGCTCCTGCGG
Organism: Verrucomicrobiales bacterium; assembly: GCA_040905585.1. Classification (GTDB taxonomy): domain Bacteria; phylum Verrucomicrobiota; class Verrucomicrobiia; order Verrucomicrobiales; family DEV007; genus Arctic95D-9. The sequence continues at coordinate 47,579 of JBBDRG010000055.1, read as the reverse complement.
CTCGTCCGAAGCCGCCTTCGGTTCCTCGCCGGTCTTCGGCCGATAGTGCTTCACGCGACTGACCTGCTCCTTCCACTTCTCGATGACATCCTCGTCGCGCTCCATGACAATCCGCGATTTAAAGCGCTCGATCGAAATGTGGGAAAACCGGTCGGCATGAAGCCGGGCCACCTTCACTTGGTATTCGTGGTGATTGGGCGGACCGAGAATCGTCCCGCTCATGCCACAAACCGCCACCACGTTGAAATTGCCGCCGGGTGCTCCGGTATCGACCTCCTCGACCGAGTAGTATTTTTGCAAGGCCTCTCCGCCCAGCATGTGGTTCACGGCTTCCTCGCGGCTCAGCCAAAGCGACGAATCGGCCGTGCATCGATACAGGGGACCGGCCTCGGCGGCGGCCTTGAACCGGACCTGATAGCGGTCGCGACTGTTCAACACCATCTTGGCGAGGTCCGCCAGCGGAAACGTGCGGAGGGTCTCCTTGATGTGTTTCGCCAAGCCGTTGACGGCCGGAGGGCTCGGTTCCAGCGTGACGGAAACGCCCGGCGCCAAGAGTTCCTCTCTGCGGCGGTCCTGCCGATCGTCTCGCCGGTCGTCTCGACGCCTCCCGCCGCGGGAAGGCCCATCTCGCCGACCTCCGCGGTCGTCCCGGTCGCCGTGGCGGTCGCCGTGGCGGTTGCCGTGACGGTTGCCGTGACGGTTGCCGCGGGAGCTTTCGCCTCGGGCACCGCCTCCGCCTTGGCGAGTATCGCGCCGGCGATCGTCCGGGCGGCGCTCCTCGCGAGGGCCGCGGGAAGACCCTTCTTGTCGGCGCGCAGGGGGCTGGTCGCGTTTCGGCGGCTGCTTCGACTCCTGAGCCCAATCGGGCATCAGGTCCCGAGCGGAGAATTCCAAGGGTTTTTCTTCGTCGCTCATCTTCTTTCCGTTCTCGAAAACGCCTTGTCGATTTCATTCATGCCGCCTTCGCGGCCTAGCCCGTAACGAGCGAAGCGCGGATGCCGTCTCCCTCGCCTTATCCATCTTGCACCGGCTACGGCGCCAACGCAATCTTCAAGGCTTCCCGCGTGACCTCGACGGTCTTTTCAACATCCTCCGGTGCGTGGGCCAGGGAAATGAACCCGGCCTCGTACTGAGAAGGGGCGAAGTAGACGCCGCGATCCAGCGCGGCCCAGAAGAATTTCCGAAAGGCGTCGAAGTCGGCCTTCTTGACGTCGTCGACGTTCGTGATTTCCGATTCGGTGAAAAAGAGGCAGAACATGGACCCGACGCGGTTGAAGGCAAGGTCTCGCCCGAGTTCGTTCAAGGTGTCTCGAACACCGTCCTCGAACATCCGGCCGATCTCCTCGAGGCTTTCCCATCCGTTGCGGCGCTGCAGTTCCTTCAGCTGCGCGAGGCCCGCCGCCAGGGCCAGCGGATTGCCGGAAAGGGTGCCCGCCTGGTAGACCGGTCCGTCCGGGGCAAGATGATCCATGATCGCCGCCTTGCCGCCGAAAGCCCCCACCGGCAACCCTCCGCCGATCACCTTGCCCAGCGCGGTGAGATCCGGAGTGACGCCGACCAGCTCCTGCACGCCCCCTTTGGCTACGCGGAAGCCGGTCATCACCTCGTCGAAAATCAGAAGAGCCCCGTGCTTTTCGGTGATGTCCCGCAGGAATTGCAAGTAGCCTTCCTTCGGGAAAATCAGGCCCGCGTTGGCCGGGATCGGCTCCAGAATGACCGCGGCGATCCGGTCGCCTTCCTTCGCGAACGCTTCCTCGACCGCTTCCGGTCGGTTGAACGGGAGCGCCATGGTGAGGTTCGCCAGATCCTCGGGCACGCCCGCGCTGTCCGGTTTGCCAAGGGTGAGCGCGCCGCTGCCGGCCGAGACGAGAAGCGAGTCCACGTGACCGTGGTAGCATCCCTCGAACTTGACGATCTTGTCCCGACCGGTGAACCCGCGGGCCAGCCGGATGGCGGTCATGGTCGCCTCGGTACCGCTGTTGACCATGCGGACTTTCTCGACGGAAGGCACGAAGTCGCGGATCAACCGCGCCATCTCCACCTCGTAGCGGTTGGGGATGCCGAAACTCAAGCCCTCTTTCGCGGCGGCGGTCACCGCGTCGACCACCGCCGCCGGGGCGTGTCCCAGAATCGCCGGGCCCCACGTCCCGACGTAGTCGATCATTTCGTTCGCATCGACGTCCCAGATCCGGCAACCGCGGGCTCGCTGCACGAAGAACGGATCGCCGCCCACGCTCCGGAAGGCTCGCACGGGGGAGTTCACGCCGCCGGGAATGACTTCCTTGGCGGCCTCGAAGAGTTTGGACGACAAATGACGATCAACCATGAGCGGCCAATCAATCCCGCTTGGCTGGCCGCGTCAACAAGCGCTTCCTCCCGAAGGGCAGGTTCTGCCTCGCCGTCAGAAGTCGCGACCGAGATCGCGGTGGGTGCTTTCGAGTCGGCTTTGCGTTTCCATCGTGCTCGGGGTCTCGAACCCCACCTCGCTGGGATCCGTGGTTACGGTGTTGCCGGTGGACCCGCATCCGGCAAAGGCTCCGAGCGCGAGGAGAAAACAAGCTGTCGTCAGGATCTTCATGGCTTCGAAATTAACTCGCTATCCCGATTCGAAAAAGAAAATTCTTCACCACCAAGAGGGTCGGGTTCGGTACTCGACCCTGTTGGGTTGGTCCGTTTGTCAGGAATATTTCGGATTCTTGCCCGGTTCCGTCTCGTAGAGCAACTCCCTTTGCGCCCGCGTGTGGGCGTCGACTACGTCGCTCTTGAAACGGAGGTAGTTTGGATCCTCGCGGAACATGGCGAGCTTGCTCCGGTTCTCGAAGTCGGCGGAAATGAAGAAGCCGTATTCCTCGTCGTCCTCGATGCTGCGCCCCGAACGGAAATTGTGCGCTTCGTTGACGCGATGGAGGCAAGACCGGCTGAGACGGATCATTTCCTCGATTTCTTCTTCGGCCTTGTCCTTGTCGAGCCGAAACAGCGCGATGTAGTGAACCATGGTTGCGGGGAACGGGGACTGGCCCCCGAAGAAAAGGCGACTAGTTGCGCCACTCCAGGGCGCCTTTTTTGAGCGCGTAGAGATAGCCGATGAAAAGAATGGAAACGAACCCGAGCATCGACCAGAAAAACACGCTCGCTCCGGTGCCTATCTGCTCGCGATAGACGGCCGCCCAGGGGAAGAGGAAAACGACCTCGATGTCGAACAGCACGAAAAGCATGGCGACGAGGTAGAATTTCACGCTGAACCTCGCCTGCCCTTCGCCGATCGGATTCATCCCGCATTCGTAGGCCGAGTCCTTGGTCTTGTTGCTGAGGGCGCGTTTGCCGAGCAGAGCGCTGGCAATCAGCGTCCCGACCGCGAAGCCCGAAGCGATCACTATTTGAATAACGACGGGGATGTAATCGGAGAGCATGGTCGAAAAAAATTCCGGGGTGCCGACTCGAATCGGCACCCCGGAATGTATTTAGATTACTCTTCCCGTCCAGACGATTTAACGCGGACGGGAAAAAGGTCCGAAAGACCTTCGAAAAGTATAATGACCCGAACGATCAGCTGCCGGCTGCTGCCTGGGAGCTGGCCTCCTGGATGTTCTCCAGCCCGCGGTACTCCTTGCCGTTCTTCTCGACCAGCCCTCTGGTCACGAGGTTCTGAAGCTTCTCGTAAGCACGGAGGCGAAGCATCTCTTCGCCGCCGCTGACTGCATTCCGAGCCTTCAAGTTCTCGTAAACAACCTCGAAAAGATCGTTGAAACCGAAGGTTTGCTTGTCGGAAAGGACAACTACCAGTTCGTCTGTGACGTGATCTGGTACCCGCCGCGAGAATCGTGTTCTACGTGTGGTTGACATGGCCGGGAGCTTACCACATCCGGGCATGAAAGACTACAGTTTTCTGGCGGAATTTCGCAAATTTTGAACATTCTCAGTTTTGCGTCTTCTAAAAACGCTCAAACCCAAATTCGGTAAGTGATTGGTTTACAATTACTTTCAACTTTGGTAAACTAACCAGCGGAGCGTTTATCAAGGTGCAGCAGTGGACGTAGCCGACCATCTCCGCGAAGGGCCGCTCCGGCGTCCCGCCCTCGCCGATCCAGCGGTCGAATTCGACCAGGGCTTCGACCCAATCGCGCAGAGAATAGTCCGAAGCATCGACCTCTTCGAAGAGTCGATCGAGGTCCGCGTCGGGAGCACGGGCGACGAAATTCTCGAACGCCCGGAAGAGAGGTTCGTCGCCGCCGACGGCTTGTTTCACTCTCTCCATCAGGCTCGGGTTCGTCGGATCCGCCTCACTTCAACGACATCAGTTCCTCGGGCGTCCAAGGGCCGCGCTCCTCGGTGGAGGCCCGGTAAGCGCTCACCTCTTCCTCGGAAATCGGCGGCGCGCCGTTTCCCCAGGCGTTGCGCACGTATGTCAGAATCGCGGCCAGTTGCCCGTCGTCGACCTCCCGGTTGAGGCGCAGACCCGGCATGAGCGGCTGAATCTCGGGAGCGGTGTAGGTTTTCCCCAGCACCTCGATCGGCCCCGTCACCCCGTCCATGACCAAGGCGATGAGGCGCTCCCGCGACTCCAAAACCCACTCCGCGCCTACGAGTGGCGGCGCCAGATACTGCTGCCCCTTCCCGTGCGTCTGATGGCAAGCCATGCAGACGCGATGGTATTGAATCTCGCCTTCCTTGAACTGCCGACGCTGCGCCGCGGTGGCCAGGAAGACGGCTTCCTTCCCCGACCCGACCTCGAATAGCCTGGCGAGCTTCTCGAGGTCGCCGGCCTTCACGCCGTCGGCTTCCGCCAACTTGTCCAGGACGGAAATCTCCTTGACGGGCATGGGCTTGAACTTTTTGTCCTTCCCCGCGCCGATCATTCCAGCGACGACGGCATCGCGCACGGCGGGCGAGCTTTCGGCTCGGGAAATTCCGGCAAGCAAGTCCTTGACCGCCTCGGTGCGCCGCATCGAAACGAGAGACTGCCCGAGGGTTTCGTGTTCGCGGGGCGATTCCAGGGAAGCAGCCAGTTCCCGAAGCTCGTTCCGGTCGTTTCGCCGAACCAGCGTTTCGACGAGCGGCAGGCGCAATCCGTGGTCGGCGGGCAAGGTCTCGAAAAAGGCGAGTTCGCTTCCCCCGAGACCGCTGACCGCCAGATCCCCGGCGAGGATGTCGTCCTCGGCGTCGACCACCAGTTTCGCCAGCAGAGGGAGCGCCTTTTTGCCGAACAAGCCGGCACTCGCCGCGACCTGTCGCCTCACGAAGACGTTGTCCGACTCCGCGGCGGACTCGATCAGTCCGAAGACCGCCTCCGCGTCCTCGGAGCGGGCGAGCGTTTCCGCCGCCCGGATGGCCTCCGCCACCACGCGCGGACGGGAATCTCCCACGGCGGATTCCAGAACGGCGGGCGTCAGCCGACCGAGGCCTTCCAACGTCCAGACGGCGTGGATTTTGGCCAGCGGATTCTCGCTGTCCGCCACGACCTCCCCGAGCGTGTCGACCGCTTCGTCGCTGCCGCGTTCCACGATGATCCGCTGGGCAGTATCCCGCCACCACCCGTTCCGGCTGGAAAGGTGCGCAACCAGCTCGGTCGAGCTTTCCTCCTGCATCCACGGCGCGGCGGCGAGTTCGTTTTCCCCGGCGTGGCGCACCCGCCAGATCCGGCCGAGGCCGATGGGCGTGTCGAGTCCTCGCTCCTCGACCTGGGCGCGGAGATAGGACGTCATGTAGACCTCGTGCTGGATGATCCCTCGGTAGAAATCGACCAGGTAGAGGGTGCCATCCGGGGCGTTGTAGGCGTTGACCATCCGGGACCGCTCGTCGGTGGAGGTGAGGAATTCCCGGTCTTCGTAGGCGCTCTCGATCTCGCGGAATCCGTCCTCCTTCGTGGTCGAAACGAGACGCTTGACCAGGTTTCCCGCCGGTTCCGTGACGAAAATGTTGTCGAGATACTCCTCCGGATATTGGTCTCCTCGGTAGATCGCCATGCCGGAGGCTGCGGTGGGGGTCGCCAGATAACCCTCGTCGGTCAGCGTTTTCTCCATGTAACCGCGGTTGACCCCGGGAGTGATGCGGGAAGGCCACACTCTCTGGTCGGAGACTCTCGATATTACCCGGCTTCGAAACTCGTAGTGCGGATTGCGCCTCGTCAGTCCCGGCGGAATTTCCTCCACCGAAACGAGATTCGAGTTCGTGTTGGTCAGGAGCCGGCCGTAGTCGTCCTGGGCAATGCCCCACTGGCCGCGATCCTCGGTCTTTTCCTGGAGCCACCGGCCGTCGACCTTGCGGTAGCGAGTGTCGCTTTTGGCGTTGTAAATCCAGTTGTCGAGGGCGGGCATCAGACCGTTCGGCTTGTGCTCGGGGTTGCCGCCCTCCGCGTAGTCTTCGTCGATCATGCTGACTTTGCCGGGACGGATGTTGCCCTCGTCGTCGATCTCGATTGCCGCCTCGTAGAGACTGGTGTTGTCGGCGAAGAGAAGCGTCCGGTCCGCGTCGACGAGGGCCACGGCACGGGGCAGCAGATAATCTTCGAGAAAAACGGTGTGCTTGTCCGCCTTCCCGTCTCCGTCGGTGTCTTCGAGAACTGAAATGCGGCCGTAGGTTTCGTCTTCGCCCTTGCCTTCGATGTCCGGCATGTAGCCCTGCATCTCTGCCACCCAGATTCGCCCGTTGCCGTCGAAGGCGAGAGCGACCGGATCGTGAATCATCGGCTCGGAGGCGACCAGCTCCAGCTCGAATCCCGGCTCAAGATCGATCGTTTTCGCCGCGTCTGCCGCACCGACCACCGGCGCTTCCGGGATGTCCCAGTGCGCGGGCGGCGGTTCCATGACGTGACCTTCCCGATCGCCGCTCTGGCCCAGCAAGCGGGGCGGTGTCAGAAAAGCGAGGGCTACGAGGGCGTATGAAACGTGGAGGCGGATTTTCCTCATTCAGTCAAAAAACAAGGGCGCCCACTATACCCGGTCACCTTCCAAGTGCATTCAGAATCACCCGCGCCACTTCGCCGGCAAGCTTCTCGGAGCCCTCGTCGGTGTAGTGGACGTTGGCTTCGCGCTGAATTTCGGACTCGCGCTCCTTGGCGAAGCTGTAAAGATCGTGTACCTCGATTCCGGCCTCGTCCATGACCTCGGCGGCGATGAGATTGTATTTGGCGGCGTCGCCCGGGACGCGACCCGCGGCGCCTTCCGGAACCGGAGTCGTGTTGCGCCAGATCAGCGTCGCGTCGGTTGCCTGCAGGCGCTCGACGAGTCGCTCCAGATTTTCGCGGTATTCGCGCGGAGGAACCTGCTGCCGGCTGTCCTCGCCGTGGGGGGCCGCCAAATTCTGCCCGTCCGGTCCCATGTATTTCAAGTCGTGAAGCCCCCAGTTGAAATGGATGACATCCCAGGATTTCCCTTTGCCTCCGGTGTCGAGCCATCCGTCGATCTCTTCCAATCCCTTGGTGGTGGGACCGCAATTGGTCGGCGGACGGTGAACGTTCGCCTTTCCGGCGAGCTTCTCTCTCACCGGCAGGGTGTAGCCGATCGAGATCGAGTCTCCGATCAGGAGCACGCGAGGGAGTCCCTCCTGATCCTCGATCTGAGCCAACTGCGGACGAGGACCGCGCTTCTTCGGAGCGGCGTCGAGGACGGCGACGCTTGCGATCAGAATCGCGCTGGCCGACAGCAGGAGCGCGGATGATTTGAACAGGGATTCGATTCTCATTTGCGTGACGATCCCACGATGGTAAAGGAATTCAACCGGCTTGAACATGGCTTCAGCCACCGCGCGCCTTCGCGCCGAGACCACGAAATCGCAGAACTCATGACGCTTCTCACACCCGACTCGGGCGTCGGCCGCACCCTGGCCGAGCAAAAACTCCTCGCCGTGCTGGTGATCGACGACGCTGCCGCCGCGGTACCGGTCGCCACGGCGCTCCTGGAGGGCGGCGTCGCTGCGATGGAACTGACCCTGAGAACGCCCGCGGCCCTAGAGTCTCTCAAGCTGATCCGGGAAGCCCTCCCGGAAATGACGGTCGGTATCGGGACCATTCTCACAACCGAGCAAGTCCGCGAAACCGTCGCGACGGACGCGCACTTCGGCGTCGCGCCCGGCGTGAATCCCGAAGTCGTCCGATGCGCGCACGAGCACGGGCTTCCCTTCGGGCCTGGCGTCATGACTCCGTCCGATATCGACGCCGCGTTGCGGGAAGGCTGCCGGTTGTTGAAATTTTTTCCGGCCGAATCGTCCGGCGGGCTGGCGCATTTGAAAAACATCGCGGCCCCCTTCGCCCATCTCGGGCCGAAATTCGTTCCCCTCGGCGGAGTCACGCTCGAAAACACGCGCTCCTATCTCGATAGCGATCTCGTTGCGGCAGTGGGCGGCAGTTGGCTGGCGCCGCGCCAAACCATACGGGAAGGCGACTTCGGCCAAATTGAACGAAACGCCCGCGAAGCCCGTCGGACAGTCGGCGATTGACGACTCGCCGCTACGATCCGATTTGTCGATCCCCCCCTCTTCCGGAATCCCTCTAAGATTTGTCCAGCTGAAACGTATTGTGGGTTCGGAGATTCCGCATCCCCCCTCAAATGCCGAACATGAACAGCCGTCCAACCGTTTTTCCCTTAGCCGCCGCGCTTGCCGCCGCGACACTCCTTTCCACGCCCGCCAAGGCGCAGCGGCCGGATCTTTCCGCCCGCGAAGCGATCGATCTGGTCAGCAGCCAATTCGGTCCGCGGTCGGTTCAATGGCTCGCCGAAATGCAGGCCCGCGGCGGTGTTCCCCAGCCGACGGACTGGGAACTCGTCTCCTACGACGACCGGGCTCCGCGGCTTCTCTACAATTTCTGGGCCAGCAACGGACGCGCCGGAGACGGCGGCACCGACGAGACGCGCTACCCGGCCAACGTCCCGGTGGGCTACTTCAGCCCGAACCAGATCGCGGTGGACAGCGTCGCCGCCTTCACCGTGGCGGAGGGAGAAGCCAGAAAGGCGAAAATGGCTTTCGACAGCTGCGACTACCTGCTGAGGGTCCGGGATTTCTCCACCGAACCGATCTGGCGGCTGGAGCTTTTCGACTCGACGGAAAGACTCGTCGGAAAAATCTATCTTTCGGCCACCAGCGCCGAAGTCCTGAGAACCGTGTGGGTGTACCGCGACCAGCGCGCCCGCCCCGAGGGCGCTCCGCTCATCATCGACTCCTTCGCTCCCACGCCGCGGATGCCGGGAGCGGGCATCACCGGAAACGAATACTCTTCCCGCGAACTGATTCCGGGACGGGGCGGCATCGCGAGCGTACCGATGAGACGCGAGGACTACATCCCCGGCGACCCCCGCATCCGCGGAGACGCCGGCATCACCGGCATCCCGAGCCGCCCGGCGCCTCCCACCCCGCGGATGTTTCCGGCCGATCCCCAGCCATACGCTCCGGCGCCGACGGCTCCGAGCGGAAACGCAGACGACGATTCGATTCCCGAGCCGCCTCCGATTTCCGGAGACGACGCCCCCGCGACCGCAGCGCCCTCCTCGGACGGCCGCGACATGCGGGATCTCCGCGACGCTCCCGCCGAGAACAAGCCGGACTCGAGCAAGCCACCGATCGACGCGCCGGACAACAGCGGCGGATCGAGCGGACGCATCCCCCCTCCGCCTATCCCGCGCTGACCTCCGGGGTCCGTGTCGCGCCCGACACGGCAACTCGCGAGAGGGCTTCGACGGTCCAGACGATCGGGTAGGCGCGCTCGTAGTACCAGAGCTTGGCAAAGTAGAAACCGATTGGCGAGGGCTCGAATTTCGTGCCGCCGTCGGTGGCCCGGATCAGCCAGCGGACTCCACGGTCGATGCCTTCCGCATTCCCCGCCCGCAAGGCAAGCGCGCTCAAGGCGAGAGCCGTTTCCTCGATGCTTGAGGGCGTTTCGTCCTTCAGGCACCCCCAACCGCCGTCGCTGTTCTGCTGCTGGCTCAGCCACGCCGCCCCCGCATCGGCGAGTTCCGGCTCTCCGATCTCGTCGAGGGCGCGCACGACCATCGCCGTCCCGTAGGTGGGATTTTCCTCGTCGCCCGATCGATGCTGATTGCCGAACCAGAGCGGAACCCAGGAGCCGTCGGGCAGCTGCCGGCGTCGTAGAAAACGAATCGCCTTTTCGACCGAGCGATCGAGGCGCGTCCGCACCCCCGGCGACATCCTCGGCCGCCAGACGTGCCACGCCCGCAGGGAATGCGCGGTGAGGTCCGGAGAGGAGCGATCGAAGGGCAAGGCGCCCCAGCCGCGACAGAAGGTCGGGATGCCGCCGTCGCCGTTCTGCAGGTTCAGAAGCCACTCGACTCCCGCCTCGGCCGCCTCGGCGATCTCCGCTTCCCGCTCCGGCGTCTTCAGCAGATCGAGCGCCAGCAAAGCGCCGGGCGTGTCGTCGGCGTCCGGCACCCCGCCGCTGAGATCGGTCCAGGCCCACCCGCCCGGCCGAGCGTCGGTGAAGGGATGGACCTCGCGGTACTGCTGGCCCAGCAGCCAGTCGAGCACCTCGCCCCGACGATCGAACGGGGTCGAGTGGTCCACCGAACCCTGTTCAGTCTCCGCGAGAGCTTTCACGGAAAGGGTCGTCGCCCAGGTGGCGAGATTCGTGTCGATGGGCCAGCTACCGTCCGGCCGCACCGTGTCGACGAGGAAATCGACGCCCCGCTTCGCGACGGGATGATCCTTTTCTCCCGCCGAAACCAGGGCCATGGTGACGAAGCTGGTGAGGGGGGCCGCCTCGAGAAATCCGCCCGAGCCGGGCTGGATCCGAGTCAGAAGAGCCGACACCCGCGGCCAGAGCGCGTGGCGTTTGTTCTTCGCCGTCTGCCGCTGTTTCGCGTAGCCGATGGCGATCAGGGCCGGCAACGCGTAACTGACCACCGGGAACCGCATAGCGGCAAACCAGTGCCGGGGAAAGGCGGCCAACTCGAACGGCAGCCGGAGGACGTGTTTCCAGCCGTTCGGACCGAGCACCCCGCATATGGCGCAGAGCATGAGAATGGGGACGGAAAAAGTCCGGTCCTTGCCGTAGCGGGCCTTGACCGTCTCGGCGATCCGTTCCGGACGGAGCGACCCGACGTAGTCCTGGACCCAGAACCGCGCCCTGCGCACCGCGTCGTGCGTCTCCTCCCCGCCGAAGCGCGAGAGAGCGGACCAACACAGCAGGGTGGTGGACACGTTGGAAAAACTCTTCACCGTGTCTCCCCATCCGCCGTCCGCGTTCTGATGCCCGGTAAGCCATCGGCAGGCCGCCTCGATTCGCGGCCCGTGGCGGTTTTCGTCGACGCAACCGAGCGCGACGAGCGCCGTCGCCGTCGAGAGCGCGGAGGTCGAAAGCTCCCCTTCCCAGTGGCCCTCCGGCACGCGCAGGTCGAGGAGTCGCCGTCGCGCGTTGGCGAGGGTTTCTCCAAAAACGTGGGGCTCGGTCATGATCGGAGTCAGAGCGCCAGATGCCCCAGCGCGAGCAGGCCGTAGTAAGTGTATTCGACGTCGAGGTCGTCGTCCTCCCAACTGCCGTGGAAGCCGCCGGCGGCCGTCCACAGACTATCCACGAAATCGAGCAGCGATTCCCGTTTCTCGCCGAAGGAAACCTGCAATCCGTCGAGGGCGTGCAGGGCTACGGCGGTCGAAAGAAGATCCGGAAGCGGAGCCATCGGAAACGGCACGAAGCCGCCGCCGGGATGAAACGAATTCAGGATCCAGTCCGGCGTTGTCGCCGGAATCGGCAGCCGCAGGTTGCGGCACAGAGTCACGGCGGCGGCGGTGGCGGGAACGTTCGGGATCGGCAGAGCCGCGTCGTTGGCCCAGGCCCCAGCGTCCGTCTGGAGCGACCGGAGACAATCGGCGACGCCGGCTTCGTCCGGAACCGAAAGCCGGTGGTCCGAATAGGCGCCGTAGGCGAGAAAGCAGGCGTAGGCCGACCCGGTATCGAGTCCCTCGGACTGATTGTAGCCGCCGTCGCCCGTGCGGTAGCTCTCGATGCGGTCGAAAACGGACTTCATTTTTTCCGGAGCTTGGCTCTCGCTCAACGCCGAGCGGCAACGGGCCAGGCAGCAGAGATGGACGAAATCGAGATCGTTCAGCTCCGCGGTTTTCGCGTCGAGGAAACGGGAGAGGCTTTCCTCGGGAAGCTCGGCCTGAATCGCCGTCAGCGCGTCGATCGCGAAGCTGGTGTAGTACAAGTCCGAAACGCCGTCGCGGTCGTTGAATCCACCGTCCTCGTTCTGTTGCGAGCGGACGAATCCGTCGACGAGGCCCACCGCCTCGTCGCCCAGCAACGACGGCGCCAAGCGAGCCACTTGCAGCATTTCCAGCCTCAGCGACATCTCCGGCTATTGACCCACCTTCAATTGGTTGTCCACGTCCTGGCTCAAAGCGCCGGAAAACGCGGTGATCCCCATTTCGGTAAGCCTCACGATGTCGCCCCTTTGTTTCACGGTGCCTTTCAGCGTCACGATGCCTTGCTTGTATCCCACGACGGGGTTTTCGACGTCCCGGAAGTAGGGGACGAGAAATTCGTCGGTGATCCGGCCTCCCCAACCGACGGGGTAGCGATCGTAGTCGACCTCGAGGCGACTCTCCACCTCCAGATTCGGGAAAGCCCTCGTCAGTTGCTCGACGATGCGCTCCTGCTGAATCCGGCTCTTGATGGCTCCGGCGATCACGATCCTGTCGCCTTGCTTCTCGACGAGCAGTTCCGGTTCGGCGGGCGCGACGGGGACGGCCGCTTCCACTTCTTCCTCGGCGGTCGGCGCCGTCTGCTCGGACGTCTGCTCGGACGTCTGCTCGAACGTCGACGCGGTGGAGGCGGCTGAAGCGGGGGCCGGCTTCTCGGGGTCTTCGAGGGAAGGTTCCTTTTCTGGCTCGGCGACGGACCGCATCTCGGGCTTTTCGCAGCCGAGCAGAGCGAGAACAGCCCAGGCGGCAAGTCCGGATCGCAGGGCACTCGGGAATTTCATTGTGAGAAGTTTTTTGCATCCGGCGGGCAGCTCGCGTCACTCGCCGTTGGAAATCGAGGCAAATGATGCGTCGGTATCCGCCGAGAGTCCAGTGCGACTTCACAAAGATCCCGGCGAACAAAGAGCATGAGCGAAACCTACGATTTTGTAGTGATAGGAGGCGGCAGCGCGGGTTACGCGGCGGCCCGGACGAGTCACGAACTCGGCATGACCACGGCGGTGATCGACGGAGCCGAAAAGCTCGGCGGCCTCTGCATTCTCCGGGGATGCATGCCGTCGAAAACACTCATCGAGTCCTCCAATCGCTACCGGTCCATGCGGCGCGCCAAAGAATTCGGGCTGCGCGCGGAGAAAACTTCCGTCCGCCCCGACGAAATCATCGCGAGAAAGCGGGCCCTCATAGAGGACTTCGCCGACTACCGCATAGGCCAACTCGAAGACGATCGTTTCGATCTTCTCAGAGGGACGGCGGCGTTCACGGGGCCCCACACGCTGCGCGTGACGCCGCTCGAAGGCGGCACCCCCTACGAAGTCGAGTTCAAGTCGGCTCTCATCGCGACCGGCTCCGTGGTGTCACGCCTCCCCTTCAAGGGTCTCGAAGAAACCGGCTACTGGACCAGCGACGAGATCCTGGAGGCGGAGGCCCTGCCCGAAAGCATGATCGTCCTCGGCGGGGGCGCCATCGCAATGGAAATGGCGTGCTATCTGGAAGGCCTGGACAAGCACGTGACGATCATTCAGCGAAGCGACCAGCTTCTCTCCGACTCGGACCGGGACATCGCCAAAGCCTTGGAAGGCGCGCTCGCCGAACGGGAGAATATTTCCATTTTCACGGGAACCAAGATCCTGAGGGTTTCTCGAAACGAGACAAGCGGTCGGAAAAGAGTCGTCTTCGAGCACCGCGGCGAGGAAACGGCAGTGGAGGCCGACGAGATCCTTCAGGCGCTTGGCCGTCCGGCCAACACGGCGGGGCTGCATGCCTACAAGGCCGGGGTCGAACTTCACGAACGCAGCGGAAAAGTGCATTGCGACCTCGATCAGCGCACCAGCCGGGAACACATCTTCGCGGCCGGGGACGTTTGCAGTCTCCACGAGTTGGTCCATATCGCCGTCGAGCAGGGGGAAATCGCCGCCCACAATGCGGCCGTCCTTCTGGGATTTTCGGAAGAGCCGGTTCGACTGATCGACTACCGACTCAAAATTTACTGCATATTCACCGACCCGCAGATCGCCACGGTGGGCCTGTCCGAGAAGGAGGCCGCGGAACTGGGCCGAGCCGTGAAAGTGGCGAGCTATCCCTTCGACGACCACGGCAAGTCCATGGTGATGGGCGAAACCCACGGTTTCGTCAAGATGATCGCCGACGAAAAGACCGGCGAAATCGTGGGGGCGGCCGTCGTCGGTCCGGAGGCGGTGACCCTCATTCACGAAGTCGTCGTCGCGATGTATTTTCTCTCCACGGTCGAAAAATTCGCGGAAATCCCCCACTATCACCCGACCCTGAGCGAAATCTGGACCTACCCCGCAGAAGAACTTTTGTTTTCCGACTGATTATTGTATCGTTCCATCCTTGGTCGGTCCAGAGGCCGGGGACATTGCGAATCACCCTCACCACCCAAGCCACATGCTTAAGCAAATCATCAACCAGGACGAGGAAGCGGCGGCCGGCGAAAGCGCAGACCGCGGCGAAGGCAACGGCTCGAACGCGGGAAGCACCCGTTCCGCCTCCAAGTCCGGAAACGTTCACTCCATGACGGCGGGCAACTCCATGACGGCGGGCAAAAACATCCTCTCCAGCGACGTCGAGATAAAGGGCAAGCTGCGCTTTTCCAACGACCTCGTCATCGACGGACGCATCGAGGGCGAAGTGAACTCCGAAGGCGACCTCACCGTCGGCGAGAACGCGGAAATCGTCGGCGACATCCGGACTCGGTCCGTCGTCGTCTTCGGCAAGGTCGACGGGAACATCACGGTCACCGACCGCTGCGAACTCAAGCAGAACGCCGAACTCAACGGCGATGTCGTGGCCAGCAAACTCGCCATCGAAGAGGGCGCCACCTTCATGGGCCTGTCCACGGTCGGAACTTCCGCGAAAAACTCCGGCGACGGCGACCAGCCCGAAAACGGCGACGGCGGGAACTGAATCTTTTCCGACAAGTTGTAAACGCCGCCTTCGAGTTGTCGACGCGGCGACCGGGAGCGGCAGTCTACCGGCGCGCTCTTGGTTTCCAAAGAACGCAGCGACGTGTTTCGAAAGTTCCAGAAGTCGAAAACCCTCGACGTGAACTGTCCCTACTGCGAACATTCGCAGCGGGAGCCCTCCCTCGTGATCTCTTCCTACTGCCGGGCCTGCGGCGAACATTTCCGCGTTCGGAAAGGCAGGGCCGTTCCCGACCCGGGCCTCAAGGTTTCCGGCATCGCCGAAGTCCGTTCCCCGGAAACGCCGGAAACGAAATCCTCCCGGCCCCGCCGCGAGCCCGAGTCGGCGAAACCTGACGAAAAGACGCCCGAGGACGCCTGGCTCCTCACGGCGGAGAATCCCGAGGGCGACGCGCTTCCCCTCCATAAGGCCGAGGGAAGCGACACCGAAGAAGAAGTCGGCATTTCGGCCGGCGCTTTTTTCGGACTCGTCGATCCGGAAGAAACCGACGAACCGGAAGAGCCGGAAAGCGGAACCCCGGACGAGCCCCTTCCTAAAGATGCCCTGGCTCACGGCACCGTGGGAGCCTTGATCGAACCGCGGAATGCGAAGGCCCCTGCGCCCCCCCCGAAAGAGGACAAGGCGCCTTCCCGCTACGTTCCGCCTTGGAAACGCAGAAAGAACGACGCGCCCAACGCCGACTTCGAGGTGCGTTGCTATCGCTGCTATCACTTGCAAACCGTGAGCCGCTTCGCCAAATCGACCCAGTGCGAGCGATGCAACGCCTACATCAGCCTGGCGGATTACGAAATCAAGGCGGTCAAGAGCCACACCCTGAGGACCCGCGGCGACATTGTGATCTCGAAGAAGGGCGGATTGCACGACTGCGAGATCGCCTGTCGCAACCTCACCGTGAACGGCGCGATCGATTGCGGCGTCGATTGCTCCGGCGACGCCGTTTTCCGCCATTCCGGCATCGTGCGGGGCCATCTCCACTGCCGACGCCTCCTCATCGAGAAGAAGTGCGTCGTGCAGTTTCCGGACGGCGCCCTGGCGGCCCGCGCCGACATTCACGGGGAGTGCCTGGGCAACCTGACGTCCTCGGGTACCGTAACAATCTTTTCGTCAGGAATCGTCGTCGGCGACGTCACAGCCGTAACCATCGATATCAGGGAAGGCGGCAAGATTACCGGCGAAACCGAGATCGATCCCGAAACCTCCGCGAATCTTCCGTTGAAGATGGGCTTCAATCCCTCGATCATAGGTTGACCTCGGTTCGCCCCGACCATGACAGCAGCCCTCACTTCCACCGACCTTCGCGGAGACATTCTCGACCTCAAGCGCGAACGAAACGCCGTTATCCTGGCGCACAATTACCAGGTGGCGGAGATTCAGGAGATCGCCGACTACGTGGGCGACTCCCTCGGCTTGTCCTTCCGCGCCCAGGAAACGGACGCGGAAGTGATCGCTTTCTGCGGCGTTCACTTCATGGCCGAGACGGCGAAAATCATCAACCCGGAGAAGACCGTGGTGCTTCCGGACGCGGACGCCGGTTGCTCCCTCGAGGATTCCTGCCCCGCCGAGGACCTGGCGGCTTTTCTCAAGGAAAACGAGGAACGAAACTACTACGTGGTCACCTACATCAATTCCTCGGCCGCGGTGAAGGCGCTTTCCGACGTCATCTGCACCAGCGGCAACGCGGTCCGGATCGTCGAGGCGGCGCCGCAAGACCGGCCCATCCTCTTCGCGCCCGACCAGAACCTGGGTGCCTGGGTCGCCCAGCAGACCGGCCGCGAGATGGATCTGTGGAACGGCAACTGCTACGTGCACGTCGAGTTCACCCGCGAGAGCATCCAGAAGATCAAGGACGAGTATCCCGACGCGGCGGTCGTCGCCCATCCCGAATGCACTGCGGCCGTCCGGCTGTTGGCCGACGAAGTCTGCTCGACGGAGAAAATGGTCGATTTCTGCCGAGACACCGAGTCGCAGAACGTCATCGTGGTGACCGAAGCCGGCATGTTGCACCGGCTGCGGCGAGAAGTCCCCGAAAAAAACCTCATCCCCGGCCCGACCGATCGCTGCGCCTGTGCCGAGTGCCGCTACATGAAGATGAACACTCTCGACAAGCTGTATCGCTGTCTCCGCGACCTCAAGCCCGAAGTGGTTCTGGACGAGAGCACGAGGGTGGCCGCCAAGGCCCCCATCATGCGGATGCTGGAACTGAGCAAGTAGGGCCGGGCCTTCCGCACCGACCGCATTTTCATGAATCACTACCAGTGGGACGGCCGTTTCGTCGAATTGTTCGAACGCTGCGCGGAGCGCTACCGCGGCGGCGATCGGAATCACAACGGCTACTACTCGGACGAAGATCTTCGATTCCTGAAGGCAATCGGCTACAAAAACCGCGAATTTTTCGATTTCGTGGAAGATCACTGCGACGACGGCGAGCCCTCGGCAACGACGGCGCTGATGGTGGCGAGCGTCCGGAGGGACTACCTCAGATGGGAGATGGACGGCCGTTCGAGCCGTCACGAGATCACGTCCGACGAACTACCGGGGAGATCCGAAGCGCTCGGCGGCGTCGACTGGCTTCCCCGCATCATCGTGAAAGCGCGAGCCAAGCTCCGCGGGGAACTCGATCCGGACATCATGTTCTGCTGTGGCGGAGACCGGGGCTTTCTGCGTCATCACAACATAGCCCCCGCCGATTTTCTTCGCGGCGTCTGGAGCGCCGAAAACGACGACTCGAAGATCCTGGAGTTCGTCAAAGCCCACTCGGAGTCGTGACCCGCGGAGCCATGTCCAGCCCCCGGCGATTTGCAGCCCTGCTCCTGTGGCTCGGCTCGTTTCCCCTTCTCGCCACCGTCTCGACAGGCCAGGAAAGCCTCGCCGACCTGGAACCCTTCCGCAGGGGCTGCCAAGCGCTCGACGACGACCGCTTCGAGTCCGCAGCCGACCACTTAGAGGAAGCATGGTTGGTATTGACCGTCGGCGACGCGGGCGACATCGAGAAAAACCTCGTCGCTTCCCGCCTGCTGCAGGCTCTGGTGAGGAACGGCGATTCGGCAGACGCGGTCGCCCGGTTCGCCGGCGATCCGGGTTTCCGGCCGTCGACCGAAACAACCTACTGGATGGCGAAGGCCTTCCAGGAACAGGAGCGCTTTGCCGAGGCGGCGGAGTTCTACGAGGCGCTCCTTTCATCCAAGCCGAACCGAAGCGACACCCTGGTCGTCAACCGCGCCGTCTGCCTCGCTCGCAGCGGCGACGAAGAAGCGGCTTTCGATCTCGTGCGCGACCGAAAACCCCGAAACCCGAACGAAGCCCTGGCATTCGCCCGAATCGCTCTCGGCGCGGGAGAATTCTCCACCGCCCTCGACATTCTCGATTCCACCGGGGACGGCATGGAAGGCGAGCCCCCCCTGGCTTTCCCCGCGGCAATACTCCGCGTGCGGGTTCTTTCCGAGCTGAACCGCACGAACGAAGCCGTGTCGGAAACCGTGGAATTGATAGACGCCGCCTCGACGGAAGACGAGGTCCGACAGAGTTTCTTCCTGCTTGAGCAAGCAGCCGGCGACCCGGAAGCACCGCCCTTGACAGAAGAACTGAACCGTTGGCAGGCCGATCCCGACGGTTTCAAAGCCCAAGCGGCCGAATACTACGAGGTCGTTCTCGCGGCCGAGCCGGACGAACTGCCGTCCGCATTGAAACGCTTCCTCGACGACGCCGGCGACCACCGGTTCGCCTTGGAGGCCCGCTTGCGTTTGGCCGAGCATCCCGAAAACGGCGGCGGCGATCCCCTGCCTGCCTGGGACAAAGACGTCCCGATGGAGAGCCGCTTGGCCGAGCAGTTGGATTTTTCCCGCGCCGCCGCGAAGTACCGGTCCGCTCTGTTCGAAGAAGCGAGCGAAGCGTTCCTGTCCTTGGCGGAGAGACAGACGGGCGAAAAGCAGGCCCTCAATCTCTACAATGCCGCGCTGGCCGCCCTGCGCGGGGACGACGAGACGACCTTCGCGATCGTGGAGGAAAAACTGTCGGAAACGGCGCCCCGCCCCCCCTTTCTAGCCGATCTCAAGTATTTGGGCGGCCTGTTCTTCGCCGCGAAGGGAGATCCGAAAGCCTTGACGCGGCTGACATCCTTCGTCAGGGACTATCCCGACCATTCCGCCAACGTGGAAGCTCAACTCGCCGTTGCCGAGATCCACCTGAACCAGGCGCCCGCCCGTCCCCAGGCCGCGCGGGAGATTTTCGAAGGCCTTCGGGTGCGACCGCTGACCCTCGCCCAGAGCGAGCGTCTCGACTACTCGGCCGTGTGGGCGGAAGCGATCGACAACGACGCCGCCGCGCTGGTGAAAAGGGGCGAAGACTTCATCACCGACTGGCCCAATTCCGCCTATCTGCCCGAGGTCACCATGCTCGTCGCCGGTCAACTCTACGCTCTCAAGAATCTCGAAGCGGCCCGCGAAAAATTCAGCTCTCTGGCCAAGGAGTCCCCCGATTCCCCCCACCGCGAACTGGCCGATTTCTTCGCCGCGAAATCGTCGTCGCCGGACGCCGACACGATCGGCGCGTGGCGCCGGATCATCGACGCGGGGGGGACGCTTTCCGCGGCGGCGCGTCACGAACTCGGCCTGCTTCATCTCTCCCTGGACCGCTTCGCCGATGCCAGGAAAGTCTTCGCCGCCCTGGCCGAATCGGAAGACGACCTGGCTAATCTTCGCTATGCCGCCATCGCCGATCTGGGTTTCTCCTGGTACGCGGAAGCGCTGTCCCGGGAAAACGATCCGGAGTTGCTGGCTCGAGCCGCCGACGTTTACGCTCGCCTCTCGAACACTTCGGAGGCTCCGAGGTTCTGGCGTTACAGCGCGGCGGTCCGCCGGGGGAAATGCCTCGAGACGCTCGGCAAACCCTTCGTCGCGCTCGAAATTTATCGCTCCATCGTCAACGAGCAGGCGACTTCGACTACCGGACTGGGAACGACCTCGACCCGGGAAACCGATTGGATTTTCAGAGCCGGATTCGCCGCTATCGAAATTTTGAAGAAGGAGGAAGACTGGGCCGGGGCCATCAGGTTGGCCGACGCACTCGCTCTCAAGGACGGTCCGCGCGCCATCGAGGCCGCCCGACTCGCCGAGCGCCTGCGGTTGGAGCACTGGGTCTGGGAGTAAGGTCAACGCGACGCGCTGAACTCGCGGGCGCAGCGAATCAGTTCCACCGGCCGGTCGATGCAGAAGCCGGGGTCTTCCGTTTCCATGGCCTCGCGTTCGTTGACTCCCCAGCAGACGGCGAGGCCGGTGACCTTCGACATCCTCGCTGCCTCCATGTCGCGCGTCTCGTCGCCCACGTAGAGAACCGAGTGGGGAGGGATCTTCGCCTTCTTCAAGACATTGAGAATCCGCTGCGGTTTGCCGAAAAGACTGACTCCCGCCTCGATGAAGCTGAAGCAGTCGAGCAGATCGAACCGCTTCACAAACATGCGGACGTTGTCAGCCGAATTCGAACTGAGAATCCCGAGCCGGAACCCGTCTCCGTGCAGTTCACCGATCGCCTCGCGGACGCCCGGGATCATTTCCACCTCGTCCATTCGCTGATGGAGGACCCGCCGGAGATGAGCGCCGAGTTTGACGGCCATCAGACGAGACACGCCCACGTGGTCGAGCAGGGCCCTAGTGTTGAGCTTCCGGAGTTCGCGCACCTCGGCCTCCGTCACCCGCTTCAAGCCGTAGCCGTCCGCGAGGTCGTTGAAGATTTCGACTCCCGTCGCCATCGTGTTCGCCAGGGTGCCGTCGAAGTCGAAAATCAGGAGAGGCTTGGTGGATCCGGCCATTGCAGGACACCTTCCAGATCCCGGCCGATTTCGCAAGTGATCAAACAAAAAGGTCGGAACGCCCGTCTCTTCGGCCGCCACGCAATCCGGTCGAGGCTCGCGGTTGCCGGGGAGCAGATTCTGCGCCACCTTCCCGGCTCTCTCTCTTGCTCCCCATGACATCTCTCAGCTTTTTCCCGCCAAAGGCAATCCTCGCCGTCGCGGTCGCCTCGACGGGTTTCCTCTTCCCCCACTCTTCCCGCGGCCAGGAAACCGACGCCTATCCCGAGGCAACCGCGGATCCGGTCCCGGAAGCTCTGTTCGAAGTTCCGGAGGGTCTCGAAGTCACGGTGTGGGCGACATCGCCCGATTTGTACAACCCGACCAACATCGACATCGACATCGAAGGCCGCATCTGGGTCGCGGAGGGAGTCCGGTATCGCCGCCATTCCGACCGCCAACCGGAGGGCGACCGCATCGTCGTTCTGGAAGACACGGACGGCGACGGCAAAGCCGACTCCAGCCACACCTTCGTGCAGGAGCCTCTTCTCGTCGCGCCCCTCGGCGTCGCCGTGATCGACAACAAGGTGGTCGTCTCCCAGCCCCCCCACCTTCTCGTCTACACGGACGTGGATCGCGATTTGAAATTCGATTCGGCAAAGGACGAACGCGAGATTCTGCTGACGGGCTTCAACGGCCAGAACCACGACCACTCTCTTCACTCCGTCACCGTCGGCCCGGACGGAAAGTGGTATTTCAACTCAGGCAACGTCGGCGGAAAATTCACCGACAAGTCGGGCAAGACCTTCACCATTTTCGGTTCCTATCGTCCCCAGCCGATCGGCCCGTTCGAGTATCCCCACGACGCGGGGGAACTCGCCGGCACCGAGAGCGACGACGGCCACGTCTACGTCGGGGGATTCACCGTCCGCATGAATCCGGACGGCACCGACGCCGAGATCGTCGGCCACAACTACCGGAATTCCTACGAGCAGTCGGTCACCTCGATGGGAGACGTTTTTCAGAACGACAACGACGATCCCCCCGCCTGCCGGGTGAGCTGGGTGATGGAATACGCCAATTTCGGCTTCTCGTCGAACGACGGCCAGCGAACCTGGCGCGCCGACAGGCGTCCCGGCCAGACCATCGCCGTCGCCGAGTGGCGCCAGGACGATCCGGGGATCGCCCCGGCCGGAGACGTCTACGGCGGCGGATCGCCCACCGGCAACGTCTTCTACGAGAACGGCGCCCTCGGCGACGAATGGATCGGGACCTTCCTCTCCTGCGAGGCCGGGCGAAACGTCGTTTTCGCCCACCAACCGGAACTCGAAGGCGCCGGATTTGCGCTGGAGCGGTCCGATTTCATGACGAGCAACCCGCCGAGCGGCGACAACGACGAGGCCAGCCGTTTCGCCGGTTCCGACTTCCTCGGAGGAAACGAGAGCGTCACCGGAGAATTGAAAACCCTCTTCCGCCCGTCCGACGTGGCGGTCGGCCCGGACGGCGCCCTCTACGTTTCCGACTGGTTCGATCCCCGGGTGGGAGGCCACCAGGACCTAGACGAAACCGCTTCAGGGACAATCTACCGTATCGCGCCGAAAGGCTTCTCGCCCGTCGTTCCCGACATCGACGTCGACACGATCGAGGGGCAGATCGCCGCGCTCGCCTCTCCGGCCGTCAACGTGAGAGCCATCGGATTCGAGAAACTGAAGTCGCAGGGCCGCGCCGCCCTCGAGCCTGTCGCCGCGCTTCTCGACGACCCGAATCCTTACATCCGCGCCCGCGCCGTGCATTTACTATACCAGCTCGGCGTCAGCGGTCCGCGGACCGCCGGGTACCCCGCCGACCAGAAAACGCCCGAGATGAAAATTGTCGCTTACCGCGCGCTGCGGCGTGCCGGCGGCGACATCACCGGTAGCGCGATGCCCTTGGCCCAGGATCCCGACCCGGCCGTCCGACGGGAGGCGGCCCTCTCCATGCGGAACGAATCCCTCGACACCGCCAAGGATGTCCTCGTCGCTGTCGCGCACGGATACGACGGCGAGGACCGCAGCTACCTCGAAGCCTTCGGCACGGGGGCCACCGGGAAAGAGGCCGAGATCTACGCCGCCGTGAAGTCGGCCATGGGTGCCGAGGATCCGATGACTTGGTCCGACGCCTTCGCCGGCATCGCCTGGCGTCTGCATCCTGCCGAGGCGGTCGACGACTTCGCGAGCCGGGCCGCGAGCGGGTCCCTGAGCCAGGCCCAGCGGACCCAGGCCATGGACGCCCTCGCCTTCATCCCGACGAAGGCCGCCTCGGAGGCCATGCTCACGCTCGCCCAAATCGACACCCCGTTGAAGGCCGACGCGACCTGGTGGCTCATGAATCGGGCCACCAACCATTGGCAGGAGCACGGGCTCATGAGCGAACTCAAATCGCGAGGCATCTACGACCCGGCCAAGGTCGTCGTTCAGGAGGTCCTCACGCCCGCGCCCGACGAGGCTCAGGAAGCCGCGATCAGCGTCGCCGACGTCCTCGCCCTGGAGGGAGACGCCGTGAAAGGAAAGGTCACTGCGACGCGTTGCGTGATGTGCCACGAGATCGGCGGGGTCGGCGTGCAGTTCGGCCCGCCTCTCGACGGATGGGGGGCGACCCAGACTTCCGAAGTGATCGCCAGGTCCATCGTCGACCCGAGCGCCGACATCGCCCACGGATTCGAGGGCGTCGAACTCGTCAGCAAGGACGGGAAGACCGTCCACGGGCTCCTCGTCCAAGCCGGAAACCCGACCATTGTCGCCAGCATGGGCGGCGTCACCCAGATCATTCCCAAAGGCAAGATCAAGTCCAACAAAAAGCTGGACCGCTCCATGATGCTCAACGCCGCCCAGCTCGGCCTAACCGCCCAGGACGTGGCCGACCTGGTCGCCTACCTGAAGGCGAACTGACGCGCCACTTTCCGATACGATCCTGGCCGGATCCAACAGGGTCGAACCTCCGGATCGACCCTGTCGAGCCTCCCCCCGCGGTGCATGAAAGTGGCACCGAACGCGGTGTTCCGAACCGCTTTCGAGGCCTTGCGAAGCCCGGATTCTCCCGCAATCCGGCACCGGATGAAAAAAGGTCGCTTTTCCGGCGTAAAAACAGCGCGAAACCTTGATATTCCAAGCTTTCTAGCGTAGTTGAAGAACTCGAAAACCGCTGGTTTGCCGGAGGTTCTCATCCGGCTCGAAACCCGCCGGTTTTCATTTCCCGCCCCCATCGTCCATCATGCCCGATCCTGCCGAAGACAATACGCCCCCGAAGCCTTCGGGAGACTACGACGCCGGTCAAATCGACAAGCTGGAGGGCCTCGAGGCCGTCCGGAAGCGGCCGGGGATGTACATCGGAGATCCCGGCACCGAACGCGGCCTTCACCACACGGTCTTCGAGGTGCTGGACAACTCGATCGACGAACACCTTGCCGGCCACTGCAACAACATCGCCATCACCATCCACGCCGACGGGTCCGTCTCGGTCGAGGACGACGGCCGGGGCATCCCGGTCGACATGCACCCGAAATTCGGCATGCCCGCGGTCGAACTCGTGCTGACCAATCTGCACGCCGGCGGCAAGTTCGGCCAGGGCGCCTACAAGTTCTCGGGCGGCCTCCACGGCGTCGGGGCGAAATGCGTCAACGCGCTCTCGGACTGGTTCACCGCGGACGTCTACCGCAACGGGAAGATCTACCACATCGCCTTCGAGCGCGGCGTGACGACGAAGCCTCTCGAGGTCGTCGGCGAGCTGAAGGACAAGTCGAAAACGGGCACGAAGATTTCGTTTTTCCCCGACACCACGATCTTCACCGCGGGCATCGATTTCAACTTCGACTACTTGACCACGCGCCTGCGCGAACTCGCCTTCCTCAACCCGGGAGTGCGCATCGTTCTGATCGACGAACGCGCCGAGTCGGCCCGGAAGAAGGAATTCTTCTACGAGGACGGCATCGTCGAATTCGTCCACCAGCTGGGCGAGAACAAGGAACTGGTGCACGACACGCCGATCACGCTGTCGGGGAAGCGGATGGTCGAGATCGACGACGACGGCAAGACGGCCGAGGACGAATGCTACGCCGACGTGGTCATGCAGTACACCGGCGACTATCACGAGAACATCCTCTGCTTCGCCAACTCCATTCCCAACGGCGACGGCGGCGCCCACCTCTCCGGTTTCCGCGCGGCACTGACCCGAGCCTTCAACAACTACGCCAAGGCCAACAAGCTGCTCAAGGACAAGGATCCGCCCATCACCGGCGACGACTGCCGCGAGGGGGTCATCGCGATCATCTCGGTGAAACACCCGAACCCGCGCTTCAGTTCGCAAACGAAGGAGAAGCTGGTCAACAACGAGGTTGAAGGCGTGGTCGGTTCCATTGTCTACGAGGGCCTCTCGGAGTTTTTCGAAGAGAATCCGGCGCTCGGCAAGAAGATGGTGGAGAAGGTTCTCAACGCCGCCCGCGCCCGCGAGGCGGCCCGCAAGGCCCGGGACACGGTTCGCAAGTCGGCTATGTCGGGCGGCGGGCTGCCCGGCAAGCTGGCGGACTGTTCCTCACGCGATCCTTCGGAGAGCGAACTCTACATCGTCGAGGGCGACTCCGCCGGCGGCTCCGCCAAGCAGGGTCGCGACCGGCGCACCCAGGCCATCCTGCCGATTCGAGGCAAGCTCATCAACGTGGAGAAGGCCCGACTCGACAAGGTGCTCCAGAACAAGGAAATCCAGACGATGATCACCGCGATCGGCGCCGGGATCGGAGAGGGCGACCAGGAAGGCTCGTTCAACATCGAGAAAGTTCGCTACCACAAGATCATCATCATGACGGACGCCGACGTGGACGGCTCCCACATTCGGACGCTGCTGCTGACCTTCTTCTGCCGGCAGATGCTGGAACTGGTGAAGCGCGGCTACGTCTACATCGCACAGCCTCCCCTCTACAAGATCACCCGGCGGAAAAAGGAACAGTACATCCAGGACGACCGCGAACTCAGCCAGGTTCTCATCACGCTCGGGGCCGACGACGTCAAGCTGCGCAGCCTTCGGGACGACACGTCGAGCGACATCAGTTCAGAGGACCTGAAGGTAATTCTGGAGCGGCTCGAGAAACTGAACCGCTACAGCGAAATCATCACCCGCAATGCCGGGAACTTCGAGGCTTACCTCAACCACGGCAAAGGCGGCGCTCTTCCGGAGTATCTGGTCCAGATCCGGGAGGGGAACGAGGTCTTCGTGGAGTATTTCCTCGACGAAACCGCGCTGCGCGATTTCGCGAACGAGAATCCGGATCTCAGTCTCTTCGAAAGCGCGGAGGAGGAAACCGTCGATTCGGAAACGAGCGAAGTCCTTCCGGATGCCGCGGAGACTCCGGAGGACGAAGAGGCCCCGGCGACCACCGTGCCGGCAGCGCCGAGACCGGACGGGCCCAGCCGCCGGGCCCGCCTCGTCGAGGTCCACGAGGCTCGCTCCATGGCGAAAATCATCGCGGCGCTGGAAGAAGACGGCGTCAGCCTCGACAAGTTCTACGACCCGGACAAACCGCTCTTCGAGCTCTTGGAGGGCGAGGGCGAAAACGCCAAGGTGCACCCCGTTTTCAGCGTGCCGCAAATCCTGGAGACCGTCGTCGAGATCGGACGCCGCGGCATGCAGATCCAGCGCTTCAAAGGCTTGGGCGAAATGAACGCCAAGGAGCTTTTCACCACCACGATGGATCCCGAGTTCCGGAAGCTTCTCCGGGTCAAGATGGACGAGGACAACCAAGTGGAGGCCGACCGCATGTTCACCATTCTCATGGGCGACATCGTCGAACCCCGGCGCCGATTCATCGAAGACAACGCCCTCAGTGTCCGCAATCTCGACATCTGACCGCCCTTTTCCATCTCCATTCCCTTGTAACCCCAGCCCTTTCCAGCTGTGCCTGAAGAAATTGTTCCGATTAAATCGCAAAGCGGCATCGAGCCCATCAGCGTTGCCGACGAAATGTCGAGTTCGTTTCTCGACTACTCGATGTCCGTCATCATTTCCCGGGCTCTGCCCGATGTCAGAGACGGCCTGAAACCCTCGCAACGGCGGATCCTGCTCGCCATGAACGACCTCGGGCTGGGACCGGGCCGCCACTATCGGAAGTGCGCCAAGATCTGCGGCGACACCTCCGGCAACTACCACCCGCACGGCGAGGCTACGATCTACCCGACGCTCGTCAACATGGCTCAGCCATGGACGATGCGGGACACGCTGATCGACGGCCAGGGAAACTTCGGCTCCGTCGAAGGCGACCCCCCGGCGGCGATGCGGTACACCGAGGCTCGCCTCACCCACCTCGGCCACGTCCTCATGACGGACATGGAGAAGGACACGGTCGACTTCATCGCCAACTACGACGAAACCCGGGAAGAGCCCACCGTTTTCCCCGCCGCCTTCCCGAACCTGCTCGTGAACGGCGGCACCGGCATCGCCGTGGGGATGGCCACCAACATACCGCCGCACAACCTCGGCGAAATCGTCGACGGCGTCTGCGCGACGGTGGACAATCCGGACATCACGGTCGAGCAGCTCCTCGAACACATCAAGGGCCCCGACTTTCCCACCGGCTGCACCATCCTCGGACAACGAGGCATTTACGACTACGCCACCACCGGGCGGGGAAGCATCCGCGTTCGGGGCCGGGCCTCGATCGTCGAGGACGAAAAGGGACGGGAACAGATCATCATCACCGAGATTCCGTTCACCGTGAACCGCGCCAAGCTCGTCGAGCGAATCGCCGAACTGGCCAACGCCAAGGTCCTGCCCGAAATCAGCGCGGTTCGCGACGAGTCGGACGAGAACACCCGCGTCGTGGTCGATCTGAAGCGGGATTCGCGGTCCCAGGTGCTTCTCAACAATCTCTACAAGCACACCTCGCTGGAGACGTCCTTCTCCGCCAACATGCTGGCGATCGACAACCGCCGCCCGCGTCTGCTCAACGTCAAGGACGCCATCGACTGCTACATCGAGCACCGCCGGGAGGTGATTCTCCGCCGAACCCGCTACCTTCTCGCAAAAGCCGAAGAACACGCGGAAAAGCTCGAAGCGTTTCTTCTGGCTCTCGGAAATCTGGACGAT
The DNA here is from genome assembly GCA_040905585.1 of Verrucomicrobiales bacterium. GTDB lineage: Bacteria > Verrucomicrobiota > Verrucomicrobiia > Verrucomicrobiales > DEV007 > Arctic95D-9. The sequence goes on along the minus strand of JBBDRG010000055.1, from coordinate 19,600 downwards.
TTCATCAAGATGATCCGGGACTCGAAAACCCGGGACGAAGCACGCGCGAAGATCAAGGCCTACGGATTCTCGGCCGACGCCGCCGAAGCCCTCGGGATTTTCATCCGCGGCCAGGCAAGCCTCGAATTCGAGGAGGGCCGCTATCTCTTCACCGACAAACAGGTCGACCACATCCTCGAACTTCGCCTCTATCAGTTGGTTGGGCTCGAGCGCCAGAAGGTGAAGGACGAATACGACGAACTTCTGGAGAAGATCAAGGATCTGCTCGACATTCTGGCCCGCGAGGAGCGGGTGCTCCGGATCATCAAGGACGAGTTGATGGAGGTGAAGGAACGGTACGGGAGCCCCCGCCTGACCGATTTCGCGGCCCACGAAGGCGAGATCAACGTCGTCGATCTGATCGCGAACGAGTCGAATCTGATCACCGTTTCCCATCGCGGGTACATCAAGCGGACCCTCGCCAGCGAGTACCGCACCCAGGCCCGCGGAGGCAAGGGCCTCAAGGGAATGGAAACCCGCGAGACCGTCGACGAGGCGGAGGAGGGCGATTTTGTCGAGCATCTCTTTGCGGCCACGGCGCACGACTACCTGATGTTCTTCACCAACACCGGACGCGTCTACGTCGAACGGGTTTTCCAGATTCCCGAAGGCAGTCGGACTTCCAAGGGACGCTCGATCAAGAACTTCCTGAATCTGCAGCCGGAGGAGAAAATCGCCTCCATTCTGCGGGTCGAGGCGGTCGGCAACGAGGACAAGGACGCCACCTTCGTCGAAAATCGCTTCGTTCTCTTCGCCACCCGCTCCGGGAAGGTGAAGAAGACAAAGCTCTCCGATTTCAGAAACTACCGGAAAGACGGCATCATCGCGATCCGGATCGAGGAGGGCAACGAACTCATCGAGGTGAGGCTGACCGAAGGAGACGACGAAGTTTCGATGGTCACGAGCAAAGGCTACAGCGTGCGGTGCAGCGAGACGACCATTCGACCCATGGGCCGTCCCTCGGCCGGCGTCGCCGGAATTCGCCCCGGTCCGGACGACTACCTAGTCGCCCTCGCCGTGGTCGACAATTCCGAACAGCTCCTCGTCATCAGCGAAAAAGGCCTCGGAAAGCGCACGCCCTTCGAGGACTACCCCACCAAGGGGCGCGGCGGCAAAGGCGTCATCACGATGAAGGTGACCGAGAAAACGGGCCGCGTCGTCAAGGCCCTCCGGGTATCCGAGGACGACGAGATCATGCTCATGACGAACACCGGCCAGTCGGTCCGCATCAAAGCCAAGGAAGCCCGCCTCACGGGCCGGAACGCCCAGGGGGTCATTCTCATGAAAACCCGCGAAGGCGAAACCATCCAGGACGTGGCGAGCGTCGTCTCCGAAGAGGACGAGATGGAGGAAATCGCCGAAGCGGCGGACGGGTTGGAACCGACCGACGCGGAATCCTCGGCCACGGAATCTGACGACGCGGCGTCCTCGGACGCCGAATCGACGGACGCGGACGAATAATTTCTCGAACACCCACGCCATGGACAAGGACGCCGAAACGTTTCTCTACGAACTCCTGAACACCCCGAGCCCCACCGGCTTCGAGGTTAAGGGACAGCGGGTTTGGGCGAAACGCTGCCGCGAGTTCGCCGATTCCGTCGACAGCGACGCCTACGGAAGCGCCTGGGCGACGATCGAAGGCACGCAGCCCGACGCCCCCAGCGTCATGATCGAGTCGCACGCGGACGAAATCGGGTTCATCGTCAAATACGTCGACGACAACGGCTTTCTCCGGGTAGACAGGATCGGCGGATCCGACTGGGCGACCGCCCGCGGACGGCGCATCACCTTCTTCGGCGACAAGGGCGAAGTACCGGGGATCATCGGCAACACCGCCATCCACATCAGAGACCGCAAGGACGGCGAAAAGGTTCCCGAGGTTCACGAACTGTTCGTCGACATCGGAGCTTCCTCCCCCGCCGAGGTCGCCGAGATGGGTATCCGCGTGGGTCACCCCGCCGTCTACTCGGACAGCGCCATCCCGTTCGGCAAGAACGGGATCGCCGGACGCGCCCTCGACAACCGCATCGGCGGATTCATCATTTCGGAAGTCGTCCGACGCCTCTCGGAGGCCGAGACCAAACCCGCGGCGACCTGCATCGCCCTGAACGCCGTGCAGGAGGAGATCGGCGGCTTCGGCGCCACGATGGCGGCCTACCGCTTGAAGCCCGACGTCTGTCTCGTTCTCGACGTGACCCACGCGACCGACAGTCCCGACATCAAGCACGCGCAGCACGGAAAGATCGCCCTTGGATCAGGGCCCGCCCTGACCCACGGCACGGCCAACCACCCGAAGATCATCGAGCGTCTCATGGAGATTGCGGCGAACGACGATATTCCGCTCCAGCACGAGGCCTCGTCCCGCTTCACCGGAACCGACACGGACTCGATCTACCACGTGCGCAGCGGGATCCCCTGCTCCCTGATTTCGCTGCCGCTCCGATACATGCACTCGATCGTCGAGATGGCTGACTTCGGCGACGTGGAGAACGTCATCCGGGTCATGACCGCGTTCGTCCAGTCCGTCAAGGCGGGCGACCGGTTCGCGGTCGAGATCTGATCGCGGAATTCCGGCTGGTTTTTCAGAAGGCTTTCTCGATTGCCTTCAGTCGCTCGGCGATCACCTCGGGATAGATCCGATGCTCCGCTTCGTGAATGCGCGCGGCGAGGGTATCCACCGTATCGCCCTTCAGAATCGGCACCCGCTCCGTCCGCTGGATTTCCCCGGTATCCACTCCCCTGTCGACCAGATGGACGGTGCATCCGGTCTCCGCGTCCCCGGCGTCCAGAGCTTGGGACACCGGGTCCAACCCAGGATACTTCGGCAGCAGCGAGGGATGAATATTCAGAATCCTGCCCTCGAAGGCGCCCAGAACGGGATCGCGCAGAATCCGCATGAACCCGGCCAGGACAACCAGGTCGACGTCGAAAGCCCGGAGTCTATCCAGAATCTCCTTCAACGCCGCGTCGGTGAGCCGTCCGGCCCGAATCGTGCCCGGATCGACGACGATCGCGGGAACCCCGTAGTCGTCGGCGACGTCGAGAATTCCCGCGTCGGACACGTCCGACACGACTGCCGCGACGTCCCCGCCGAGCCAGCCCGCCCGGGCCGCTTCCAGAATCGCCCTGGCGTTGCTGCCCTTCCCGGACCCGAGGATGGCGATTCTCCTGGCCCCGTCCGCGTCTCCGCCCGACAATTTCTCCAGCGTGGCGGTGGTCGATTTCCCCGGTACCAGGGAGAGAATCCGAATCTCCACCCCGAGACGGTCGAGAAGCGCTTTCTCCTCGTCCACCAGGGAGTCCGCCGTGTAGTCCCCTCCTTTTGCGTAGACGTGGGGACGAATCGTCTCGATCACGCCGGTGGCCCGCCGTTCCTCGAAAACGACCACGTGGTCGACCGACGCCAGGCCGCAGAGCGTCTCCGCACGGTCTTCGAACTTGTTGACGGGGCGTCCCGGACCTTTCAGTTCCCTCACCGATCGGTCTCCGTTGATGGCGACGACGAGCACGTCCCCGAGCGCCGCCGCTTCGTTCAAATAGCGAACGTGCCCGACGTGCAACACGTCGAACACTCCGTTCGTTAGCACGAGTTTTCGGCCCTCTTCTTCGAGGCGTTCACGCAGCGCCGCGATCTCTTCCGAAGTCGAAATGAAAGGGTTCGCCATGGCCGCCAACTACGCCGCAGTTTCCGCTTTTCACAATCCGGTTTTCCACGGAGGGTAGCCGAATGCAAGACCCCCGCATCGCGAAACTCGCCCGGCAACTGATCCGCTATTCCACGGCCACCAAGAGCGGCGACAACGTCCTGATCGAGCTGTTCGACGTTCCCGAGGAGGTCGGCGTGGCGCTCGTGCGCGAGGTCCGCGCGGTGAAGGCGACGCCGTTCATCAACATCCACCATGCCCGGATCACGCGGGAACTGGCGAGGGGAGCGACCGAGGAACAGTACGCGGTTCTGGCGAGAAACGCGATGCACCAGATGAAACCGATGGACTGCTACATCGCCATCCGCGGCAGTCACAACGTCAACGAACTCTCCGACGTGCCGCCGAAGAATATGCGAATGCTGGCGGCGAAGATGCGGCCCGTCCTCAACGAGCGGGTCAACAACACCCGCTGGTGCGTGCTTCGGTGGCCCCATCCGTCGATGGCGCAAAGCGCCGGCATGTCGACCGAAGCGTTCGAGGATTTCTACTTTCGGGTTTGTCTGCTGGACTACGCCAAGCTCAAGCGCGGCATGGCCGCCCTAGCCAGGATGATGACCGAGGCGAAGGACGTTCACCTTACCGGCCCCGGCACCGATCTGCGCTTCAGCATCGAAGGCATTCCCGGGATCGCCTGCGGCGGAAACCACAATATCCCCGACGGGGAGTGCTTCACCGCTCCGGTCAAGGACTCCGTCGAGGGCGTCGTCAGCTACAACGCGCCTTCCATCTATCAGGGTATCGCCTTCGACAACGTGAAGCTCGAGTTCGAAGCGGGAAAGATCGTCAAGGCAACCGCCAACAACACCAAGGCCATCAACAAGATTCTCGATACCGACGCCGGCGCCCGTTACGTCGGGGAGTTCGCCATCGGCTTCAATCCCGAGATCAAACAACCGATGCGCGACATTCTCTTCGACGAGAAAATCGCGGGGAGCTTCCACTTCACGCCGGGGCAGGCCTACGAAGTGGCCGACAACGGCAACCGGAGTTCCGTCCACTGGGATCTCGTCAACATCCAGCGCCCCGACTACGGCGGCGGCGAAATCCACTTCGACGGAAAATTGATCAGGAAGAACGGCCAATTCGTTCCCAAGTCGCTGCACGCGTTGAACTACTGAGCAGGGTTCAGGGCATGCTCAAGGCCATCGCATCGATCATGCTCGGCGGCTCGCTGGGCGCCGTCATGCGCTGGGGTCTGCACTACCTCGTCGATGTCCGGTGGAGTCAGTCGGCCTTCCCCCTGGGAATACTGGCTGTCAACGTGCTCGGTTGTTTTGCCTTCGGATTTCTCTTTGCCTGGTGCGAAACGAAACAGTGGCTTCCCGACGCTCTGCTGCTCGGGCTTTTCACCGGTCTGCTCGGCAGCTTCACCACTTTCTCCACGTTCAGCTGGGACACCCTGGCGTTGCTCCGCGACGGACACATCGGAATGGCCCTTGTCAACGTCGCCGCCAGCGTCGTTCTCGGCTTGCTCGCCCTCTGGGTCGGCCTTCTCCTGGGACGCTGAGAGATTTCGAGGGCAAGCTCCCCGAAACGATATGTCCAAGGCGATTATTTCGCGCGACGGAAGATGTAGTGGTCGTCCCCGGTCACCGAAACAAAGGTCCAATCGCCGTCTTTCTCCACTTCCTGTATTGTCCGAGGCAACATGTTGACCTTGGCGATTTTATCTACCATCTCCTTTGGAAAGTTGATCTCCCCCTCTTCGGACACCTCGATCCCTTCCTCCTCGGCAACGGCGACGAAGCCGACGCTGTCCATCTGCTGGGAGTTGAGGACCTTGTACTCGTAGCTGTCGTCCGCTGGACCGGTGGCGCCGATCAGCCCCAAGTTGGCCACCAGGTTTATAAGCGCCACCAACAGGAGGGTGACAAGAAGGGCGAGGATGGTATTTTTCATGAGAGGGTTGGGATTCAGTTGCTCCGAAGGAAAAGACACCAGATTTCGCGGGATCTGTAAAGCTCTAACATCCCTCCCTCGCGAGAAATACTTTCCCGAGCGCTTCCATCGCGGACGCGGAATCGGCGAGATCGTCGAGGACAAGGTCGGGTTTCGAAGCTTCCAGTTCACTTCGCGGCACGGTGCCGGTGGCTACGGCCAGGGATCGGGCCCCCAGCGCCCGCGCGCAGGCGACGTCTTTGGGCGTGTCGCCGATCACCACGACTTCGTGAGGCGCAAAGGTGATTCCGGTATGATCGGCGGCCCGTTTCACCGCGAGGAGACCAAGTTCGTCGCGATCGTGATGGTCGTCGCCGAAAGCGCCGAACCGGAAATGCCCGTCGAGACCGAAGTGCCGCAACTTCGTCCACGCGCCCTGCTCGATGTTGCCGGTGAGGACGGCGATCTCGTGCCCGCCTTCGTCGCGAAGCGCGTTCAACAAGGCCGGCACTCCCGGAAGAACGCGCCCTTTCCCCGCTATGCGGAATTCTCGGAGCCTTCGCTTCAGATGGCCGGAATAGCTCCGGAAAAAATGGCCGCGAATCTCGACGGAATCGGCGAGCCCGAAGTGCTCAAAGAGGAACATTGCCACGCCGCCGTCGGTGGCGCCTCCCAGATCGAGCGCGGGAAACGGAAGCTCGACGAAAGCGGGAAACGCTTCGTAAAAGCCGTCGCGCAAGGACTCCAGACCGGCACCCTCGGTATCCACGAGGGTGCCGTCGATGTCGAAGAGCAGCAATTTCTTTCCAGAACTCAACGGTTCGACAAGCCGTGCGACTCAGGAATCCTTCTCGGCGGCGCCTTCGCCGCCTTCCGCATCGTCGTCGTCGCGGGTCTCCTCGTTCTCGTTCTCGCGGGACTCGTCTCCATCGTCATCGTCATCGTCATCGTCGTCGTCGTAATCCTCATCCGCTTCGTTGGCGGCGTCGGTTTCGTCGATATCGACTTCGTCGCCCTCTCGACGGAACTTCCGCTTCTGTTTTTCAGGCGGCAAAGGAGACACCATCATGAGGATGTTCCGGTTGTTGAGTTTCGGCTCGAGATCGATATTGGCCATTCCGGAAAGGTCTTCCTTCACCCGTTCCATCAACACGAAACCGAGCTCCTTGTGAGCCATCTGACGACCGCGGAACTGAAGCTGGATCCGCACCTTGAAGCCGTGCGCCAGGAAGTCCTCGGCGTGCGTTAATTTGATGGCGTAGTCGTGCTCGCCGATGTTGACGCGGAATTTCACTTCCTTCTCGCGCTTCTTCGGCTTCTCGGCCTTCTTCTGCTTGGACTGCTCGTACTTGTATTTACCGTAGTCGACGATACGACAAACCGGCGGTCTCGCGTTCGGAGCGATCTCCACAAGGTCCAGGCCGAGTTCCTTCGCCTTCCTCAGCGCTTTGTGCGTTGGCAGAACGACGTTGTGTTCACCGTAGATCACGCGGATCTCCGGAGCTCTGATGCGTTCGTTTACCCGCGTCCTAGGTGTCCGCGGCCGGCGTCTCATGGGTTTTCTAGCGATGGCGTATTACCTCCAATGGATGTGTAGTTTCTTTCAATGTCAGGCTATGCGCGAAGCTCGGACGAAATCCGAACTTCGGTGCGGAAAAATGAAGTGCGCGCGGCGAGGCTCCGCTCGACGAGTCGGGCTCTTGCCTCCGAGCCGCAATCATGAATCGGCGACTCGATCATAAACGGCGGGAGTCAATCTCGGCGACGATCTTCTCTTTGAATCGGTCGACACCGAGAGCACCCTCGTCACCGCGATCTCGGTGACGGACGGAAACTTGATTCGATTCCTGTTCTTTGGCTCCAATGATCAACATATACGGAATTCTGTCGAGCTGAGCAAGCCGAATTTTAGCGCCCACCTTCTCGTCGGATTGATCCACAGTCACGCGAATACCGCTGTCGCGCAAGGTGTTGTAGACCTCTTCAGCCGGATCCACGAACTTCTCCGAAATGGGCAGAATCCTCACTTGCTCCGGCGACAGCCACGTCGGGAACTTTCCGGCAAAGTGCTCGATGAGCACCCCCACGAACCTCTCCATGGATCCGAAGGGCGCCCGGTGGATCATCACCGGCCGGTGAGGGGCGTTGTCGGCGCCGATGTATTCGAGCCCGAACCGCTCGGGCAGATTGTAGTCGACCTGCACGGTGCCGAGCTGCCACTCGCGGCCAATGACGTCCTTGACGACAAAATCGATCTTCGGTCCGTAAAAGGCCGCCTCGCCCGGCTCCTCGGCGAAATCGCTCCCCAACGTCGCCGCCGCTTCGCGCAACGCCTGTTCCGCCTTGTCCCACTTCTCCGGGGCGCCGACGTATTTGGACGAATCCGGATCGCGGAGGCCGATCCGCACTCGGTAGTCCTCCATCCCGAGGGTGCCGAGAACGATCTTCACCAGTTCGAGGCATCCCGTTATCTCGTCTTTCACCTGCTGCTCCGTGCAGAAAATGTGGGCGTCGTCCTGGGTGAATCCCCGCACCCGGGTCATGCCCCCGAGTTCCCCCGACTGCTCCCACCGGTAAACGGTGCCGAACTCGGCCAGCCGCACCGGAAGATCTCGGTAGCTGTGGTGGTCGCTCTGGAAAATCTTGATGTGGTGCGGGCAGTTCATCGGCTTGAGGAGAAAACCCTCGACCGCCCCGGCTTCGAGCCGATTGGACAGTTCGCCGCAGCCGCAACCCTCCTCCGCCAAGGCCTTGAGCCCTTCCCGCTCGACGATCGGCGGGAACTGCGAGTCCGAATAGTAGGGGAAATGGCCCGAAGTTCTGTAGAGATCCAGCTTTCCGATGTGCGGCGTGAACACCTGGCTGTAGCCTTGGCGCTCCAGATGCTCGCTGATGAAATCCTGCAACTGCTGCCGGACGATCGAGCCTTTCGGCTTCCACAGAACCAGGCCCTGGCCCACCGCCTCGTCGATGTGGAACAAATTCAGCTCCTTTCCGATCTTGCGGTGATCGCGCTGCTTCGCCTCTTCGAGCCTTTCCAAGTGCTCCGCCAGTTCCGTCTTGTTCTTGAAAGCCGTGCCGTAGACCCGCTGCAACTGCGGATTCGCCGCGTCGCCCTTGTAGAAAGCGCTCGCCACGCTCATGACCTTGACCGCCTTGCAGTTGCCGGTGCGGGGCACGTGGGGGCCGGCGCAAAGATCCCAGAAATCGCCGTTCTTGTAGATCGAGATTTCCTCGTCCTCCGGAATTTCCTCCAGGAGATCGATCTTGAACCGGCTCGGCGTCTCCCGTTCCCCGAGAGCGGCCAGACGCCCCTTTCGCGCCATGTCGAAAGCTTCCTCCCGCGAAACGACTTCTTTCTCGAACGGCTGGTTCTCCTTCGCCACCTTCCGCATTTCCTCCTCGATCTTTTCGAAATCGTCCGGAGTGATGCGGTGGGCCAGATCGACATCGTAGTAGAATCCGTTCTCCACCGGCGGTCCCGCGGCGAACTGGGCGTCCGGCCAGAGACGGGCGATCGCCGTGGCCAGCACGTGGGCGCACGAATGCCGCAAGCGGTCCAGATCCGACATCTGGGAACGTTCGTCGAGAGATTTTCGCTGTTTATCCTGGGTGGCCGACATGGGCGGGAGAAGAGTGAGCGTTCAAAGTACGTATTCTACAGCATTTACAAACAGGAATCGGGACGAAAGTCCGCCCTCGCCATTTCAGAGTCTTGCGCGCGGGGGGGCCGCTGGTGCGATTCCCTGTTCGAATCCATTGCAATCAGGCAAATCCCCTCTTGAAAATCTCCGCGAACGAAAGAGGTTACGCGTCCCGCAATCTTCGCGAGACGGGGCGTAGCACAGCTTGGTAGTGCGCCTGCTTTGGGAGCAGGAGGTCGCTGGTTCGAATCCAGTCGCCCCGATTCTTTCGCGAAGCCGAAAGCGAAAAGCTATTCCCGCTGGATGAAGAACGCCGTTCGAGCCGGAACGAGCTTCAGCGAGTGGAGACAGCTGGAGCGCCGCGAAAGCAATCCAGTCGCCCCGATTTGCACGAAACGTCCGACCCGACAGGGTAAGGTCCGGCGCGAAACCCTGTTCCACGAGGGTATTCGGAAGATCGACGCGACAATTCGCTCCCGCCGGACTTGTCTCGGCCGAGCCCGCAACGCACTGCCGCATTGACGCTCGTTCAGCCGTCCGTGTAGCATGTCGGCCATGAGACAGGCCCTTCCCATCGCGCTTCTACTTTCCCTCGCTCCATTGATCGCGGAGGAGTCGGGAGGCGACCTTCCCCCGCGCTGCGAAATCATCCCCCTGGCGGATCACCAGTTCAGCTTTCGAATCGACGGGAACGAGATAACCCGCTGGCATCACGGACCGAACTACCCGCGCCCGTTTTTCTTCCCCTTCAATGGCCCGTCCGGCGTTTCGCTGACCCGTATGGGACACCCCGGAGCGCCCAACCACGACCATCATCAATCGATCTGGTTCGCGCACAACGACGTGGAAGGCCAAAATTTCTGGGCCAACAGCAACAACGGCGAGGTTCGACAGAAGCAATGGCTCGCCATCCAGGACGGCGACGAAGAAGCCATCCTGGCGGTGCTCTTGGGGTGGTACGATCCTGCCGGCACCGAACTTCTCGAGCAGGAAGTCGTCGCCGCGATCCGCCCCGCTTCCGACGGCGGCCACGAGTTGGAGATCCAGTCCACCCTGAAGGTTCCGGAAGGACGGGAGCCGACTCGGCTGGAAAAGACGAATTTCGGCCTCTTGGCGGTGAGGGTGGCCAAATCGATTTCAGCCCGCTTCGGCGGCGGAGGACTCGCGAACTCGGAATCGGCGAGCGGTGAAAAATCGATCTTCGGAAAGCAGGCCCGGTGGATGGACTACTCGGGGCCCGTGGCCGTCACGCGGGACGGAAGGCGCGCCTGGACAACCGAGGGAATCACTTTTTTCGATCATCCCGAAAACCCGAACCATCCGAGCCATTGGCACGTGCGGGACGACGGCTGGATGGGAGCGTCCTTCTGTTTCGCCGAAGGCTTCGACGTCGCGCCCGACAGCCCCCTCACCTTGCGGTATCTTCTGCGCGCCCATGCCGGCGACCTCGATCCCGACGGAACGGAGGAAGTGTTCCAAGCCTTCTCGCGACGGCCCGGCTTCGTCGTCGGCAAGGCCTCCCGCCCTCATCATCAATTCGGGGTGAAACGGGCCGAGTAGAAGACGTATCCCCGGCAGGAATCGAACCTGCATCTAAGGTTTAGGAAACCCTTGTTCTATCCATTGAACTACGGGGACGCGTAGCGCCGCGAGCGGGCGACACGGATAGTCGCACGCGACCGAGGGCGGCTCAAGCGCCAGTTCGCCAGGAACGACCGATCGAAATTTATTCCGCTGAAAATCCGCCCGCCGAACCTCGTTCGCGCCGCGAAGAAGGCCCCTCGGCACGGCGTTTCCATGGTTGCGGTCAAAATCGAGTTCCTGTACAGTCCCCTTCATGAAATTCGCTTCCTTCGTCGTACTCGCCGTGATCCTCCCCGTGTTTGCCGCGCTGGGCGAGACGGCGGGCAAGACCAACGTGCCGCCCGATCCGTTCGGCGACCTGGCGGACGTGGAGCAGGCCCCGGACTACAGCATGGACGTCGACCGCAGCCGGGGAGCTTTCACGCTGGATGCCGAAGACGGCAAGTACGTGGCCGGAAGTCACTTCGCCAACTGGTTCTGGAACCTGAACCTCCATCGTTGGGGCCGATACCACGTCGGGCTCGTCTACGCCTCGTCGCGACCCAAGCTGGGCGTTCAAGTGAAAGTGGGAGACGCCGCGGTTCTGAAGGGGTACGCCCCGCGCACCAACCAACTGAGCAACGACGATCCTCTCATTCTCGGCGCGGCCTACCTGCCCGAGAAAGGCGAACATCCCGTGACGCTGCTGACCGGCGACGAGTCGAACGTCCCCACCTTCCAAGTGAAGGGGATACGCTTCAGTCCGGCACCCGAATCCGACCCGTTGGGGCAGTCGATCGACGGAACGATCGAGCTCGAAGCGAAAAGCGCCACCACCTACTCGGAGAACATGCGATACGAGCCTAAAGAGGAGAAGAACTGCCTGGGGTTCTGGACCGAGAAGGAAGACTGGGCGGAATGGGTTTTCGACGTGAGCACTCCCGGCACCTTCGAAGCGACGATCCATTACGGCTGTGGAAGCGGGAACGAAGGAAGCGAAGTGGCGGTTCTCGTCAACGACCAGACGCTTGAATTCACGGTCGAGGACACCGGCGGTTTCCAGGAATGGAAATCGGTCGAGCTGGGCCAGGTGACACTGGAGCACGGCGGAGAGAACAAACTCGCCGTCGTTCCGCTCGACAAAAAGGCCAAGGCGGTGATGGACATTCGAAAGATCGTCCTGACACCGGTCCGGTAGTCCCCGAAGCGGCGATGGACGAAGGTCGATGGACGCCGCCGCGACGCTTTCGGACGATCGACCGGGGCGGATTCCTCCGTCAGCCCCCCTCCAGAACCTGTGGAATCGCCTCTCGCGATCGTCGGGCTCCCCTCGGGCCGGGCGCAGAAAACGGTTGAAGGGGACGCAGCCGCAGGGTCAATACAACACAGCGACAGCGTCACCTCTTTCATCCATGGTCCATTCAGAACTCTACTCGACTATCCTGGCAGCTTTCGACGAGGCCGGATGGGAGTACGCCGAGATCGGCGACCGCGAAGTGATCCGCGCCGGATTCGAGGCCCATCACGCCCGGGTCGAACTGCACGTTCAGGCGTTCGAAAAGCTTCCGGCCGTTTCGGTCGTGGCGGAGTCGTCCAGGCAGACCGCCGACCCCGTGAAGCGCGAAAGGCTCGTGGAAGCGGCCATGCGCGTCAACGAGACTCTGACGGTGGGCAACTTCGAACTGATGTGGGACGTCGGGCGACTGCTTTTTCGGGCCACCAACCTGTTCACGACTCCGCAGGGCGATCCTTCGATCATTCAGGGCCTCGTGCACAACACGGTCGGGGAAATGGACAGAATTGCCCCGATCGAGGCGCTCATCCACGAATCGAACGGACCGGAATTGGCGGGCTTGAACATTCCCGGGCTGCTGAAGCGCGACGATCTACTGCCCGACGTCCCGGTAGCGGATCGGAATGAAACGTGATGGGCGGGAAATATCCAGTCGAAGACAGAGTCGTCGTGCTCAAGAAAGGCGAGCGCCTCGGTCCCTTCGACATCGATGAACTTCTCGTTCGCGTGGAGAGCGGTGAATTCGACTACGGAGACGTGTGCCTGCGGGAGGGCGCGGCGGAATGCGAAAGGCTGAGAGATATTCTCGATTGGGACGAACCGGAAAGCTCGGCCCCCCAGGAACTGCCGGAGCCGGAGCCGGAACCGGAGCCGCGGGATGACGGCCCCCCTCCGTGCTCTCCCGACGCCATCCTTTATTCGGGTCACCCGTCGATACTCACCTATCCCTTCACCGTCTTCTGCATGGCGGGCGGCGCGGTCGGCGGGCTCTGGGTCTATCCGATCAACGGCTGGCTGTCGCTTCTGCTTTTTTTCGTCGCCGTTCTGGCGCTGGGCTACGCGGGGATCGCCCGTTTCACCAACGACTATCTCATTTCTCCCAAACGCATCGAGCTGATCAGAGGGCTGATTGTCCGCAGTTCGAACGAAGTGCGAATCGAAGACATCCGCGCCATCAACGTCAAGTGCCGAGGGCTCTCCGGAATCGTCGGCATCGGAAGCGTCGATTTTTTCACGGCGGGAGACGCGCCCGAGGTGACTTTCCGCAACATCTGGGCGGCCAAGAAAGTGAAAGGTCTAGTGCGAAAGCTCCAGGACGCCGCAGCAGCGCCCCGCTAAGTGACGGGTGCCTTCACGGCTTGGACGATGCGAATGCCGATCCACACGATGGGCAGAATCATGAGCAGCCCGTACACCCTGTTCACGAGCCGGGCATGCTGCGATCGCTGAAGCTGGCGGCGATACCTTTCCGCAATCCAAATGAAGGTGACGAGAATCGGAAGAAATAAGGACGTCGTCATCGAACTGCCGGGAATGATCTCGTTGCCGATCCCGCTGTGGAAAAGCGTAATCGCCGAGACAACGACCAGAAAGAGAATCATCCACCGGGCACTCGTTCCGCGGACCCGCCACACCTCTTCGTCCTGCCGGAGAGCCGCCCAGCGATGGAAAGCGGCGGTGACGAGAAACACGACGAAGCCGTACATCAGGATCCAGCCGCCCCGGCCGAGAACGCTCGCCCGGAACTGGGCCCACGCTCCGTGCCAGGCTCGGGCGAACAGCTCGCGAACCCCGTTTTCCCGCGTGTATTTCACCAGGCCGGGCTGTTGTCCCGGCGGGATGCTCGACAGTTCTTCCCGTCCCGGGTGGTTCTGCCGGAAGCGAGCGGCCTCCCCGGGGGAATCGAGCCAGACCATGTATTTCTCGTACGTGTGGAAAGGATCCCCGAACTCGGCGTTGGCGAAACTGAGTCTCGGCCCGACCACCAGCATGAAGGCCGTCACGAAGATGGCGAGCCCCACGAGTTGGTTGGCGTTGCTCCAAAGCTCCTCGGATTCAGCCCTCCTGCGACCTGTGAGCGCAACAGCCAGCGAACGGATTAGAGAGACGACAAGGAAGCCGGCCACGATCGGCCAGACGAGCGACTTGGCCAGGTAGGCCAGCCCCAGCAGGATGCCGAACACCCCGTAGAGCCAGAGAACGTTCCGGCGGATGAGGCTCAGCGCGCAGAGCCAGGCCAGAACGATCAGCAGATAATACAAGGCGTCCGGGCTGAAAAAAGCGGACCGTTCCAAAATGACCCCGAATCCCCCCATGAGAATCGTCGCGGCCGCGCCGATGAACGAGAACGCTCTGGCCGCCATCACGCCCATCAGGATCAGGAGGCTTCCCGACAGGATCAGGTTCGTCCATTTACCCCGCTCGAACAGTTCGTCGGGCGACTCGTCCGAGTAGCCGCGCATCAGCCACGGCCAAAGCGGGTCTATCAATCCATTCGTGTATTGGGGCAGAGCCCGAGTGAACTCGGAAGAAATGGACTGGCGAGTGTTGAAGCGCCCTTCGCTCAACGAGGCCGATTCGTAGACCGCGTCGATGAACGCTTCCTGCGGATTTCCAGTCCGCTCGGTGTTTTTCTCGAGGATCAATACCGCTCCGAGGTAGGAATAGGCCCAGGCGTACACGAGAAGAAACGCGAGAAACGCCGCCCAGCGTCCCCATTCCTTCTTCCGTCGAGAGAATTCCCTTGTGAGCGGTTCCGTCATTCGCTGTTGGAAGCCCGCCCCAGGCGCTGCTCGGACTCTTCCAGAAAAGCTTCCGATTGTCTGAAGCGAATCAGATTGGCCACCTTTTTCGCCTCCTTCCGGGAATCCTCCGTGACGATCAGTTCCAACCGGCCCACGCCGGCGCCCGGAAACGCGGCCAGCTTTTCAGGCGACCTCGTCTCGAAAATCAGGCGCTTCGGCTGGAACCATTTGGACACGAACTCGACATCTTCGACCTCGCCGTATTCAATCTCCACGGTCTGCGGTTCGTTCTTTCGGAAAGCGCGATCTCTCTGCTTGAACTGGAGTTGAATCGAGTCGCGCCCACAATAGAGCTTTCCCTCGACGTGATCGTAGCCCATCGCGTCGGTGGCAGGATTGTCGAAGGAGACTGACAACTCGTCGTACACGGTTCGATGGAAGGGGACCGCCCCGATCAGGACAAAGCATTTGCCGGATTCAACGCGATCGCAAGCGCCTTCGAACAGGCGTCGAGATCCGCCTGCTCCAACGGGTGCTCCAGTTCCAACTTGGCGACGATGTTCTCCCTGGCGCCCGCGGCAGGCACCAGGCAATACCACGTGCCCCGTCCGTCGGTCGCCTGCGAGGCCTGGGGCTCCCGAAGCCCGATCGACCGGGGCACGGACTCCAGAACTCCGAGCAGGTGGAAAACGTCCACGCTGCCTGCTGCCCCCGGGCCTTCCCTGAACCCGTGGAGGATGTATCCCTCGGCGTCGAGCACGGCCACTTCTTCGGCCCGAAGCTCCGTTCGGACCAAGTCGGCGAACTGCGAAAGTCGTTGGGGAAAGGTTCCTTCCGGTTTGAATTCGAACTCCACCGGGGGTTCTTCCGTCGCCGTCGCGCCGGGACTTGCGGATGGCTCGTCCCACTCCGCATTCTTTTCCGCGCCGGCCCGGCCTGGCTTCTCGCCCTCGCTCTCGCGACTCTTGATCAACCGCCCGCGATCCACCCGGTCGCGGGCCCTCGCGAGAACGCCGACCGCTTTGGTGGCGTCGTTCTCGGATTCGGCACGGGCTCGGGAGACCGGCGGTTCCGTCGGGGGGGTCAAGAATTCCGCATGGCCGCGGGGCCTCTCGACATCCGCCGAGGGATCTTCCACTTTCACGTTCAGAACGGCTTCCGGCTCGTCCGCCGAGTCCGGGCTCTCTAGACCGGGCAACGCTTCGACGTGGGTCTCGGTCTCTTCGCTCAAGGACGGTCGTTCGGATTCGGGGTCCTGGTCGACAATCGAATCGAGGCTTTCTCCGAGCCCCTCCCCCAGAAACGGAGACGATATTTCCAATCCCGGAATTGCCGAAACCTCGTAGGCCGGTTCCTCGGTTCCCTCGATCGCCGAAGTCTCGCTTCCCTCGTCGGGCCCTTCTGCACCGGGTGACGGCTCCCCCCGAAAGTCGACCTCCTCCTCGGTCGAAACAAAGTCGTGAAAAACCTCGGTTTCGTCCCCGCCTTCGACCACTACCTCGAAGACGGTCTCGAATTCGCCGCCGATCGACTCGGGAGCGGATTGGAGACCGCCGTTCTCTACCTCCGCGAGCGCCTCCGGCGTGCCGTGTTCGTCGGATTCCTCGAATTCGATATCCAGCTTCGAAACAAGCTCCTCTCCTTCCGCCTCGCCCGTAGCCGGTCCAAGGCCACTCTCGAAACTTTCAGCGATCCTCTCTTCGGTCTCGACGACCTCAACCACGATCTCGTTCTCGTCGGCATCGTCGGCACGGGGACTCTCCGGAGGTTCATCCTCGCGCGAATCCGATTCCGGCGGACCCGCAGCCGCGTCCTCGAAATCGGCCTCGTGTTCGGCCGGTGGCACAGAAGCCTCCGAGGCCATTTCGGCTGGCTTCGCGCTCGCCCGGGGTTCGGGCGTTTCGACCGTTTCGGCGGGTTGCGAAACGGCCGGACGGAAACGAACGGGCCGCGGCCGCTTCTTCGCTTTCGGCGAGAACGACTCGACCAACTGCTTGAACTCTTCCCTGTCAATCCACGAGTCTGGCATAGTCCGTCCTTTCTCCTGTCGAGTTCTCGTCCGTTTCGTGAAGACTCAGCCGCTCTTCCAATTCCGCCGCGAGTTGATCGAAAATCAGCGAGGACGCCGACGGGCGTTCCCGCAGCATGGCGACGGGGACGCCCAGGCGGCTCGCCTCGCGGAAGTCCCTGTGCTTCGGTATGATGGTCTCCAACACCATTTCCACCGGGAGCAGATCCCTGAACTCGCGCTGATCGTCCAGATTGGAGGGTTCCTCCGGGTCGGTCATCGAGAGAACGAATCCGCCCAACTTCGGACCGCCCTCGTCGTCCATGGACTTCACCGACGCCACCATCCTCAGGATCTGCGGCAGACTGCGCAGGCATAGCGGGCTGGGTTGCTCGGGAACGAGGAGGGATTCGACCGCCCGGCAGATGGAGATGGTCAGACTCGATATCCCCGTCGGGGTGTCGTAGATCACCAGATCGTAGTCGCATTCCTCGAAAAGCGAGTTCAACCCGGAGACCCGCTCGAACGAAGCCCAATTCGTTTCCGGCGCCGCCAGGACGCGATCAACCGCGTCGCGCGATCCACGAGTCAGCAGACCAAGCCCCGGTAGGTTCGTCTGAATGATGGCTTCCTCAATCTGCTCCTTGTCGCCGATCCAGTCTTCCGTGAGAAAATCGTAGTACCCCACCGCGTTCTTGGATTTCTCGGTGAGCGAAAATCCGACGCCGCCTTGCAGGTCCGCATCCACCAAGAGCACGCGCCACCCCCGGCTCGCCAAGGAATAACTCAAGTTTACCGCGATCGTCGTCTTTCCGACTCCGCCCTTCTGACTCACTAACGCAACTGTTTCCACGACTTAAAATTTTAAAATTTCTTAAACGTAACCCAAAACGGAGGGTCTAACGACTGAATTCCTTTTGATCTCTTTCTTTCCTTAAAAACATTGTCTTAGTCGAAGCGATTCTGTATGGTCTCCGCCCTCGGATTACGCTTCGAAACCGAGATAAAATCCATTAAAAAATGCCCAGATTACAAACATTCTTTTTCGCGACCGCGCTGGCGATCGTCGGCGCGACATCCTCCGCCGACGAAATCCTGTTGAAGAGCGGCGAAACCCTCTCCGGGAGAATCACCTACGAGGCCGACGACATCGTCAAGATCGAAGTCGCCAGGTCCCAGTCCATCAAGGAAACCAAGATTCTGGCCCGGGAAGACATCGAACAAATCACCAAAGACGCCCCCGACAACGTCGAATTCGCGAAGATCCAGAAGCTGGTCCCGACGAGATCTCTCATGTCCGCGGACGCCTATCGTTCCGCCATCGCCAGGGGTCCCGAGGCTTTCCTCGAATCCTTTCCCGAGAGCGAACACGTCCCCAAGGTCCAGGAGATCAAGGCGACGCTCGAAGAGGAACTCGACAAGGTGGAGCGCGGATTCGTCAAGATCGAAGACGATTGGATCAGCCCCGAAGACAGGAGGGAATTCGAAATGCTGATCGAGGCGCGCATCCGCTTTCTCAAGATGAAAGGGTTGGCCGGCTCGGAGAGCTACAATGGATTTATCAATGCCATGCGGGAGTTCGAGGCGATCGAGGAGAACTATTACGGCTCGCCGGCATTCCCGAGAGCCCTCGAGTTGGCTCGTGAGATCGTTCCTAAGCTGGGACGCCGATTGCAGGGGATGCGCCGGGACTTGGAATACAGGATGGCCGAATTCGAGCGGAACAAAGCCGCCCTCGACGCGATGGGCCAAGAACAGATCGAAGCAGCGCGGGCGCGGGAAGAAGCAAGCTACAAGTCCAACCTCGAAGCCGACAAGAAGGCGGGAATCAAATGGGTCCGCCTCAACCCGCGATCCAAGGATTCCATCGAGGGCTACCTGAAACTCGCGAGCGAAGAGCTTTCGAGATTGAAAGCCTACGACATCGCC
Source organism: Verrucomicrobiales bacterium (assembly GCA_040905585.1). GTDB lineage: Bacteria > Verrucomicrobiota > Verrucomicrobiia > Verrucomicrobiales > DEV007 > Arctic95D-9. The sequence goes on along the minus strand of JBBDRG010000055.1, from coordinate 794 downwards.
GCGCTCAGAGAGCAGGCGGAGATGCTCGTCGAGGTGGACAAGCTCATCGCGAAGCGCAACCTGGAGCGGGCCAAGATGAAATTGTCGGAGGCCGCCGCCATTACCGGAAAGAAGGCGGGGGCGAAATCGTCCAAGAGCAAGAAGAGCGGCTCCTATATTGCGGCGCTCGGTTCCAAAATCAGCACCCTCCAGGCGGAGGCAAAAGCCAAAGAGAAGTCCGAAGCCGATGCGGCGAGATCTCGCGAATTGTCGGCGAATCTTAGAAAAGGCGATGAGCAGAAGCCGAAGGAGGATGCCGAGCCCTCTGAAGAGACGGAAGAAAAAGACACCGATGGAGGAGCGGCGGCGGAGCCCGAGAAGCCGGCCGAGGAGGCCGAGGAGGAGTCCCCTACGGACGCATTCTCCGCGCTTGCCGATGTCACCGAGAAGCCCGAGGCCCGCGAATCGGCAAAGGCCAGGACCACGAAGAGTGCGAGCAAGTCCAGAGCCGACAAGAATGACGCCGAAGACGAGGATCGCAAGGAACGATCCCGCCCCCCGGCAGCCGACGGCGGCGGGTTCCCCCTCTCCCGCCTCGTCCCCATTCTGACCGTCCTTCTGGTCGTGACTGTCGTCGTGCTGAAGGTTCTCGGGATCGGCGATAAAAAGGAAGCGGAGTGATCCCTCCACTCTCCCGTCGCGAGAGACCGGCCAACCAAGATTGGATGCCGCTCAATTCTCCGGCGGGAGGCGCTCCTACAGAGACTGTTGAAAAACTCGGCGCGCCGAGCGGCAAGTCATTTTGTTGGCTGGCA
>JBBDRG010000054.1:27299-115468 GCA_040905585.1 Verrucomicrobiales bacterium | reverse complement strand
AACGCAAAATCTGATTGGAGGAACGGCAAGAAAGTCAGCGGCTTCGCCGGTGCGATATGCGACCGACCCATTGGGCTGCGGCCCTTTTGTCCGCTGGCTTCGTTCCTCCTCAGGCGTGGGGCTCGCCGGCACCGGCCGCCCGGCCACTTCCTCGTCGCCCCTCGCCAGCAAACAAAATGACTCGCAGTTTTCCATTCCAGAGTTTTTCAACAGTCTCCAAAGGTCTCGATTCCTTTCAAAAACCTCTTCTCCGGATTTTGCGTTTCAGGTTTCTCTCAATTGCCTCTTAACTTGACGATTGAAGCTCGTTCCATGAAAACCGCCTCCGTCATTGTCATCCTTTTTATTTTCGCCCTGCTCGGTCACGGGCAGGGTGAGGTGAATGAACCCATCGCTACCGGTGTGGCGAGCATCGATATCACGCCGAACGAACCCATTCGGTTGAGTGGCTATCAAGTCCGGCGAGAACCGGCCGGCGAGACGGACGGCAAACTCTGGGCCAAGGCGCTGGCGATCGGAGGCGACGGGGAAAAACCCGCGGTGCTCATCACGGCCGACCTGATCGGCGTGCCGCGTTGGCTGACCGACGCGGTGGCGGAACGGCTGGGGCTGGATCGCGCCCAACTCGCGGTCTGCGCGACGCACACGCACAGCGGACCATTCGTGAAAGGGACGCTGCCGCACATTTTCGGCGAACCGATTCCGGCCGAACACCAGGCGGCCATCGATCGCTACGCCGCCCAACTGGAGGAGCGACTGGTCGAAGTGGCGCGGCAGGCTTTGGCCGATCGCAAGCCGGCTCGCTTGTCGTGGAATCAAGGCGAAGCGGGTTTCGCCCAGAACCGGCGGTTGCGATACCTGCGTGGCAGGCTGGGCCCGGACGTTGAGCCGCCCGCGCCGGTCGATCACGACCTGCCCGCCTTGTTCGTCCGCGATGCGGAGGGAACGCTCGCCGCCGTGCTGCTCAATTACGCCTGTCACTGCACGACGATGAACGGCGGCGGCTACAACCGGTTTCACGGCGACTGGGCAGGCGTGGCGGCACGCTTGATCCAGGAACGTCACCCCGGAGCGACGGCAATGGTGGCCATCGGCTGCGGTGCCGACCAGAATCCCGAGCCGCGAGGTTCGGTCGAACTGGCTGAAAGACACGGGCGGGAGATCGCGGACGAGATCGACCGGCTTCTCGGCGAATCCGCCACACCGATTCACGACATTCCGGCTTGTCGTTACGGTTACGCGGAGCTTCCCTTCGCCAAGTTGCCCACCGAGGCCGACCTTCGAGAACGGGCCCGATCCAAGACCGAGCGGATTCGCTACTACGCGAAGATCCTGCTGGATCGGAAGGCGCGCGGCATCGATCCGCCCGAGTCGCTGGAGTATCCGGTGCAGACCTGGGCGTTTGGCAATGATCTGGCCATGGTGTTCCTGCCGGGCGAGGTGGTGGTGGATTACTCCTTGCGCCTGAAGCGGGAATGGGACGGCCAACGGCTTTGGGTCAACGCCTACTCCAACGACGCGCCCTGCTACATCGCCTCGGCGCGCGTGATCGCCGAGGGCGGCTACGAAGTAGACACGTCGATGGATTCCTACGACAAACCGACGCGGTTGGATCCCGCGGCGGAGGAGCGCATCGTGGAAAAACTTCGCGAGCTGATTCCGGACGAATTCGAGGCACCGGCCAACTGAGTGAGATCTCCCCCCTCGAATCGCGCCGAGGCACTAATTCAGGCGCTTCCACGGCAGCTTGTCCAACAAGTCGTCGAATCCGAGCCCGGTCCCGGGCGGGGGCAGGAGACGCGGCCCCTGAGTGCGGATCCGATCGAAAAAGGGATCGGGCTCGAAGCATCGATGCGTGAGAAGACCGCAGTCCGTGAGCAAATGCGGCGCCGCCAGGCCGAGCACGGCGGCGCGATGAGCGGCCCAGAGCTGCCCCAGGGCGTGGTCCATGACGGAAGTGACGACGAGGCGCTTTCCGCCTTCGACGCATCGCTCTTCCCACGGTAACAGCGCGGGTGAGCGAGCGACATCGCCCGACACACCACCCGCTTTCTCTGCTTTCCCCGCCAGCTCGCGCTCGCTGCCGCCCTTCCCCTCGCCGTCGATCGCGGGCTTGTAGACGAGCACGTCGGCGGCAATCCCGCGGGCCTCGGCGTCCCGGTCCGCGGCCACGGGCAACCCCAGGTCGCGGAGACTCTGCCAATCCTGACCGGACCACGGACAGGGGTCCTCGACGAAGTCGATCGCGCTCCGAAGGGCCGCCGGAATTCGGTTCCACCACCCACGCCACTCGCCCACGGATACGGTTTCGTTCGCGTCGAGACGGATGCGGAACTCCGCCCCCACCCACGGATCGAGTTTTTCGACGAGCCCGGAAAGATCGGGACCGACCTTGTGCTTCACGACACGGAAGCCGGCCTCCCATGCCTCGCCCGGCTCGTCCCTCGGCTGCGCCAGGAGATGGCTCGGAGGCATCGGAATCGGATCGCCGCTCCCGGAAACGAAGAGACTGCTCGCTTCACGCCGCGCCTCTCCATCGATCCGGGCGCAACAAAGCGCCTGGGCGAGCACAGGGGTGCGGTCCCCGCGGGCCAGCCGCGCCAATTGCTCGTCCAGCGGGGCATCTCCCAGTTCCGGCCACGGGTGGATGCAGCCGAACCCGTCCTCGGCCCGTATCAGAGCCCCCTCGTGTTCGGTGCGGGCGCTCCGGGCGTTGAGCGCCGACGTGGAACGCAGGGTGTAGCGCCAGTAGTGGATCGGAATCATCGCCCGGCAAAACTGAGTGAGGCCAGCAAACCGAACAGGATCAGCTGCACGGCTCCCAGCGCGAGAAATTTATTGTAGAGGCCGGACGGCTCGTTTCGCCATACGCCTCGGATCAAGTAAGCGCTCACCACGGCGATCGCGCTCGTCAACAGCAGGAAACCCGGGGAACCCGGGTCGCGAAGAAACAGGATCGACAGCAACAGGGCCATCACGCAAAACACCGCGATTTCCCATCGGGCGAAGGTCTTGCCGAAACGCACCGCCAGGGTTCGCTTTCCCGTCTTTCTATCCTCGTCGACGTCCCGCAGATTGTTGATCGCGATCAGCACGGCGGAATAGAGCCCGCATTGCCATCCGAGGATCCAGATCGGCAGCCCTCCCGGATCGCCCGTCTGCACGAAGTACGATCCCAGCACGGCGACGAACCCGAAGAACAGAATCACGAATCCTTCCCCCATCCCGCGATAGGCCAGCGGAAACGGGCCACCGGTATAGCCGTAGGCGAAAAATAGAGAGACGAGACCAATGACGACGATCGGCCAGCCCCGCGCGGCGACGAGAGGCAGGGCGATCAAGGCGGCGAGGACGCAAAAGCCGAGCGCTCCTCCGAGGACCGCCTTTTGCGACAGCCTCCCGGTCGCGGTCACGCGTGTCGGTCCAAGACGGTCTTCCGTGTCCGCTCCCTTCTTGTGATCGATCGCATCGTTGAAAAGATTGGTGGCGATCTGGATGCAGAGGCAGCCGACGAGCGTGCACCAGAAGAGCAGCCAACTCCCGGTCGCGGGGCTGTCGTCGAGGAGCACCGGCATCGAACCGACCCACACGGGCACGATGGCGGCCGGAAGCGTCTTGGGCCGGGAGGCGAGGAGCCAGGGATTCATGGGAGACGTCTTCAACCTTGGCCCCGGATTTCATCCGACTCCATCGCGGGCGAGTGCGAAATCGAAACGCGGATTGAAAAGAGGCAAGAGACTCAGGGAACCCTCGGAAATTTCGAGAAATCCGGTTTTCGCTTCTCGACGAAGGCGTCCCGTCCTTCCTTCGCCTCCTCGCTCATGTAGTAGAGCATGGTCGCGTTCCCGGCCAGGTCGAGCAGGCCCATCTGCCCGTCGCAGTCCGCGTTCAGCGCCGTCTTGAGACAGCGGATCGCCATCGGAGAATGCTCCAGAATTTCGCGACACCACTGCACGGTTTCCGCTTCGAGCTTTTCCAAAGGCACCACCGTATTGACCAGACCCATCTCAAGCGCCTGTTGCGCGTCGTACTGGCGGCAGAGAAACCAGATCTCGCGAGCCTTCTTCTGTCCGACGATCCGCGCCAAATAACTCGATCCGAGCCCGCCGTCGAACGACCCCACTTTCGGACCCGTCTGACCGAACTTGGCGTTGTCGGCGGCAATGGTCAGATCGCACACGACGTGAAGCACGTGCCCTCCGCCGATGGCGTACCCCGCGACCATGGCCACGACCGGCTTCGGCAGCGAACGGATCTTCTTCTGCACGTCTAGAATGTTCAGCCTCGGCACGCCGTCTTCGCCGACGTAACCGGCGTGACCCCGCACTTTTTGATCGCCGCCCGAACAAAAGGCAAGGTCTCCCGCCCCCGTCAGGATCACCACCCCGACCGCCGGGTCCTCGTGCGCGAGGTCGAAGGCGACGAGCATTTCCTTCACCGTCTGGGGCCGGAAGGCGTTGCGCACTTCAGGACGATCGATGGTGATCCGGGCGATCTGTCCGTCCTCCGATTTGTCGTAGCGGAGGTCTTCGAATTCGTAAGCGGCGATCCAATTCATGGGACGCCTAGAGTGTCGCCGGAATCGGGCTTCGTCAACCATGGCGAAAGAGTGCCGAGCTCAGCCCAGCTCTCCGAGAAAGCTCTCGATGCGGACCGCAACCTCGTCGCTCAGGAGCCGATGCCCGTGACCGGCAACCACCTCGTGGCGGCAGTCGGGAAAGACGCCTCGCATCTTCGCACCCAACTCGTTGAACTTGCGATCCCGTTCGCCGGTCAGCCACAGAACCGGTGCCGCGAACGACTGCAGACGGGGCCGCAGATTCTCCTGCCGGCCGAGCGACCAGTTCTCGAAGCCGCGCGCGATCGCCTCCCGGCGGGGTTCGAGGGCCACCCGGTCCAGCGGAACCTCTTCGCCGGAGAAAACCCCTTGCCGGTTCCAGGTTTTCAGAAACTCGTCCCACCGCATCTCCCTCGCGCGCTCCGCCCAGAGCTCGTCCGCCGCGCGCCGGGCGATCCGCTCCTCGACGCTGAACAAGCCGGGATGGGCCGACAGGATCACCGCCCCTTTCCACCTCCCGGGATAGGCGGCAAGCGCATGGAGAGCCAATCGCCCGCCGAGGGAGTAGCCCGCCAGGATCGGTCTTTCGCTCTCCTCGACGAGGTGGCGAGTCAACTCGCCGGCGAAGTCCGAGAACGAGAGATGGGAGTAATCCCAAAGGTCGACCGCCTCGAGACCGGCGATCCCGAGATCCTGCCAGTCGGCGGCGCAGCCTAGATTTCCGTGCAGCGCGACGATCGGAGGCTCCTCGCGGCTCATGGTTTTTCCTCGATCGGAATCTCGATGACGGCGTGGCGGGCCTCGGTCGATGGAAAATCATCGCCCGTCCGCCAGAGAACGTACTCCATTCCCCACATCGCCGCCCAATTCTCGAAGCGCCAGGAGTGGCGGTTTTCGGTCACGATTTTCTCCTGGTCCGAAACCGACGAAAGACTCGGCAGTCGCGAGAAAATGCGGCCGCCGCCGTTGTTGAGCACGACCATGCGGCGTTTGCCTTCCGGGGACTGCCCCAGCAAGGCGGGGGCGTTCAAGTCGTAGAGCGCGGTGAGGTCGCCGAAGATCCCCCACGCCTCCGGCTCGCCCTCCGACAGCCCGAGAAAGGTGGCGACCTGCCCGTCGATTCCGTTCGCGCCGCGGCTGGCGAAGCAGCGCGGATGGGGCGGGTCCAGAGAGGCCGCCTCGTTCCATTCTCGGATCGGAAGACTGTTGCCGAGAAAGACCAGCGCTTCCGGAGGAATGTGCCGCGAGAGTTCGCGAACCCTCTCCAGTTCCGAGGACTCGAGGACGCTTCGCTCGCTCGACAGGGTTGGCTCTCCCGACCAATCCTGTTGGATCGGCTCGTCCGCCTGGGGAAACGCCGCCGTCGCGATTTTCTCGGAAGGTCGCGCCAGGCCGGTGAAATTCCGTCTCGTCACGGAAAGCACTTCGATCGCTTCGAGCGTCTCCAGGTCGCGCCAGAAACGGAGACTGGGAACGCCGCCGATCCGCAGAATTCGGGTGGGCTCGAGGGCGGCGAGGCCCTTCTCGGAGCGAACGAGTTGCCCGGCGAGCACGGCGCTTTCGCGGAGTCCGCTCGTCGCCTCGGCCCAGGCGGGGATGCCGCTGGTTTTCAGAAACGCCTCCACCGGTCGCCGCCAGCTCTCGTCGAGTTCGCCGAGCAGCACCACCAAGCGACCGGCCTCGCGGCAGAACCGCTCCAGCTCGGCCGCCGCCCGGTCGCCTGGCTCCGGGACCGGTTCGTGAAAAGGCACCGCCTCCCATCGCCCGACGCCGTCGTTCGCGGCGGGTTCCTCGAAACAGACGTTGAGATGCAGAGGTTCGTCGCGATGCCATTGCCCCACGGAGCCCAGATCGATCTCGCTCTCCACGTCGATCGAAAGCGGCGCGAAAAGGCCGAAAAGCCCCGCCTGCTCGATCGCTTGCGGTGCGCCGCTCCCCCGAAACCGCTTCGGCCGGTCGGCGGTCACGAGAATCAAGGGAATCCCCGAGTAGTAGGCTTCCACCGCCGCCGGCAGCAGTTCGGCGGCGGCGGTTCCCGAGGTCGTCAGAACGGCGACCGGCCGCCCCTTGCGCTTCGCGAGGCCGAGAGCGAAGAAGGCGGCGGTCCGCTCGTCGAAGTGATGCCGAAGGCGCCGTGTCTTCTCCTTCCGCGCCGCCAGCAGCGAGGTCACCAGCGGCGCGTTCCGAGCGCCGGCGCAAACGACGAAGTCCTCGACCCCCAAGCCCTCGAGATGCCCGAGCACGGCGGCGGCGAGGCGAGCGTTCGGGGTCATACGCCGAGCAGCGACTTGACCGAGTTCCGCTTCAGTCCGAGTTCCCGCCATTCGCGGTCGAAACGGCTGCCTTCGACCAAGCCGACTCCGCTGGGAAGGCAGACGTCCCGGCCGTTCCACGAGAGATTCCGAATGGCTGCCAGCATTTGGAAAAACCCTTCGTGAAGGGCCCCGAACGGCGCTCCGAACTCGACCGGAACGTCGAGCCGCCGGCGGTACTCCGCGAGCTGCCGAAGCGCTCCGTCGCCGCGCGGAAACGCCCCGAGCGCGGGAGTCGGGTGCATCCTTTCGACCAGTTCGTTCAAATCGACTTCCGGTTCGGTCAGCCGGACTTCGAGCCAGGTGAGAAAGTGCACCATGGAGCCGAGGTCCAGCATGGTCCGCTCCGTTCGCTCGACTTCGCCGAACGGAGCCAGGAGATCCTCGAGGTAGTCGGCGACGAGTTCGTGCTCGCGAATCTCCTTCGGATCGGTGGGGAAATCGCCCACCTCGTGTCTCGGGGCCGTGCCCGCCAAGGCCATGGTTCGAAGGACGCCGTCACGGACCGTGAAGAGCTGCTCCGGCGTGGCCCCGACCATGCCTTTTCCGCCCTCGCGGTAGCCGTATCCCCACAGCGTCTCCGGCGCGGCCACGATCGCCTTGACCAAGGCCGCCGGCTCGCCGCGATGAAGAATTCCCCGTTCGGTCAGAACCGGAACGGACTTCTTCAGCGGCCCGGCGGCGATATCCGCCAAGATCTCGTCGAAGATGCTTCTCACGTCGGTGTCGCCCAGCCCCGACCAGGCGATTTCCGGCAGCGGCGTCGACCCGTTTCCGGCGAGCAGCACTCCGGGATCGTCCGTCTCGAAAACGCGGGCGGGAACCTTCCAGGGCTCGGGCTCCGACAGATCGAAGTTGTTCCGGTAGAAGACGCTTCTCCCGTCCGTGGGCGCCGATTCGAAGGACCCGAACGGCCCCAGTCCGCAGAGATAGCGTCGGGGGGCCAGTTTGATGAAGGCGAAATCTTCCATTTGCCGGGAGCGTGCAGGGTCTCTGTATCAGGTGAATACGCAAATGGCAACACGCGGGACGCTCCGGGACGGGAGGACGAGGCTCGTTCTCCGTCTGAAAAGGCGATGCAAAACAGGCTCCATCGGCTAGGTTCGCAGCCGGAACCCAGCTCTCATGAACTTCAGCGATCTCAGAGCCATTCTCCAGTACGTCCCGCAGTTCCGCGGGCGCACCTTCGTGCTGGCGTTGGACGGCGCCGTGATCGATTCGCCGGAATTTTCCGGCATCCTCCTCGACCTGGCCGTGCTCCGCTCGCTCAACATCCGCGTCGTCCTGGTCCACGGCGCGGCAGCCCAGATCGACGCTCTCGCCCGCAAGCGGAACCTGTCGCCGTCGAACGTCGACGGCACCGGCGCGACGGACGACGCCACGCTCGAAGTGAGCATGGACGCCATCTCCCGCCTCGGCAACACGGTCCTGCAAAGCCTGACCACGGTGAAGCTCAAGGCCGCCACGGCCAACGCCATCCACGCCCATCCCGCCGGGATCGTCGGCGGCGTCGACGCGGGGTTCACGGGGACCATCGAGAGAATCGACGAAGAAGTGCTGCGCAGTTTCCTGGAACAGGACATCCTGCCCGTGGTGCCGCCGCTCGGTTTCGACGCGGACGGCCAGACGCTCCGGATCAATTCCGACGCCGTGGCCCGCGAAGTCGCGACCGCTCTGGGGGCGGCCAAAATCATCTTCGTTTCCGCCGAGGATCCCCGAACCATGTCCGGGGGGCGGGAGCGCCAGTGGTCGGGAGAGGACGCCCTGGCTTTCACGGATTCGAATCCCGGACTGGCGTCGGGGTTCGCCTCGAAATTGAAACACGCCGTCCGCGCGACCCGGGACGGCGTGCCGCGCGTGCACCTCGTCGGCAGCCGCAGCGAGGACGCGCTGCTCGCCGAGCTGTTCAGCAACGAAGGCGTCGGGATCATGATTTATTCCGACGCCTACCAGCAAGTGCGGCCGGCGACCCGGGCGGACGTGGACGAGCTGTATCTCCTCATTCATCGAGCCATCGAAGACGAGCAACTCGTCGACCGGAGCCGCAGCGATATTCAAGCCGCGATCGACGACTACATCGTCGTGGAAATCGACGGCAACGTCGTGGGGTGCGCCGCAGTCCACCCTTATCCCGCAGAGAAAAAAGCCGAATTGGCCTGCCTCTTCGTCAAAAGAGGGCACACCGACCGGGGCTACGGCCGCACCCTGGTTTCGGCCGCTATCAACAAGGCCAAATCCCTAGGGGCCAGCCACTTGTTTGCCCTTTCCACGCAAGCGGAAGGGTATTTGCTGAAGGCTGATTTCGAACGAATCGAGGATTTGTCCTTCCTCCCCGGCGCTCGCCGCGAAAAATGGGAGCAGAACAAACGCAACGCCCTGCTCCTCGCCCGGGAGGTCCGGTAGCCCCGACTCCGGCTCACTTCACATTGACCACGAACAGCGTCGTGTCGTCCCGGCCGGCCTCTTCGAGCGCCCTGTCCATCATCCGCTTCGCCACCTCGGCGGCGTCGAGACCTTCTTCCTCGGCCGCCTTGAAAAAGTCGGCGATGTTCTTGTTCCAAAGGCCGTCGACGGCGCCGTCCGAACAGATCAGGAACCAGTCGCCCGACTCCAGCGTCGACGAATCCACCTGCGGATCGAGAAACTGGCATCCGCCGCCGATCGCCTGCTGCAGCACGTTTCGGCGAGGATGGTTCCGCGCTTCCCTTTCGTTGAAATCCCCGTCCCGGAAATGCTTTCCGACGTAGGTGTGATCGAAGGTCAATTGCTTGAGTTCTCCCTCCCGATAACGGTAGAACCGACTGTCCCCCACGTGAGCGAAGTAGACGTCGGTCCGGTAGAACAATCCGCACACCACCGTCGCTCCCATGCCCCTGAGGTCGGCCTTGTTCTCCCCGATTCGGGTGACGTAGTCGTGAAGCGATTCCACCGCCGCCCCGAGGAGGCGGTGCGGATCGCCCACGCCGTGGAAATCCCCCATCATCGTCGGCAGGAAGCGCCGGAGTTCCCTCACCACCAAGGTGCTGGCCACGGCACCCCCAGCCGGACCGCCCATGCCGTCGCTGACCGCGAAAACGAGCCCGTTCTCGTCGATCGCCTTTTCACCCGTCAGGTCGACCGTGCCGGCCCAGCCATTCTCCGACGAGAAAACCGACAAGGCGTCCTGGTTGACCTTTTTGCGGCTTCCCGCCTCCGAAAGCCCGCACCAGCGAAGCGTGCGGTGCGCCTCCTCTCCTTCGACGCGGTGCCGCGGGTCCTCCTTCACTTCGGCGAGTTCGAAGTCGATCACGAAAAACTTCCCGGCCCGGTCGTTGTAGGTGATGTTCCTCGGAAACGGGTCGTCGTGAACGACACCGAATTCGTCCTCCAGCCGCTTGAACAGCTCCGCCGCGCGGTCCTTGCTGATGCTGTTCTCCGCCGGCGTCCCGCAGTTGGTGGTGACCAGGGTCAGCGTCTCCTCGTCCGAGTCCAGCAGCCTCGGCACGAAATCGCAGCCGCGCGCCTCGAGAACCTTGAGCACCCTGACCTCGTTGGCGAAGCGTTCCTCCCGGTCCGTGCCCCGGAACGTTTTGTGGACCCGCCCGTCGTAGCCGATATTCACGATCGAGCGGATTCCGTCTTTGGCGACTTTCATGGAGGGGAGCTAACGACTTTCCGAAAAGAATTCAAACCGGATGGCGATTATTATAAATCCGACTGCCATGCATTCGGCCCCCTTCGCCGCCCGGCGAAGCCGCGGTACGATCCCGTCCAGTCCCGCACCGTACCCGGTTGTTTCCCCTCTTCCCATGTGCTAACCATGGACCGCAAGATGATCGGGATCGAGAACATTCAACTAATCGGCAACGAGGTCGCCATCCGCTGGAACGACGGGCGGGAGGACTTTTTTCCCATGGACCGCCTCCGCGCCCTCTCCCCCAGCGCCGAGACCCAGGGCGAGCGCGACCTCCTCGGCCAAGCCATATCGTCCCATCAGCAGGGAAAAGACTTCACCGGCGTCCGAGTCGAGAGCTGGAACCCCGTCGGCGGCTACGGCCTCCAATTCCATTTCTCGGACGGCCACAAGACCGGAATCTACTCCTTCGACTACCTAAGAGACATTTCGGGTTAGCCTGCTCCCTGCTTCTCGACTTCCCAACTCCTCAACTCCTATTCTTCTCCACCCCCCAATGATCCCCAACGTTCTCGCCGAAAGATACGCCACCGACGCCATGAAGAACGTCTGGTCGCCGGAGGGAAAAGTCCGCCTCGAGCGCGAGCTCTGGGTGGCCGTCATGAAATCCCAGAAGGATCTCGGGCTGCCCGTCCCCCGAGAAGCCATCGAAGCCTACGAAAAGGTCGTCGACCGCATCGACCTCGCCTCCATCGCCGAGCGCGAGCGCGTCACCCGGCACGACGTCAAGGCGCGGATCGAGGAATTCTGCGAACTGGCGGATCACGAGCACATTCACAAGGGCATGACCAGCCGGGACCTCACCGAGAACGTCGAGCAACTGCAGATCTACCGGGCCCTCCAAGTCATTCGCCTGAAGTCCGCCGCCGTGCTGGCCCGGCTCGCGGTCAAAGCCGACGAACACCGCGACCTCGTCATCACCGCCCGGACCCACAACGTCGCCGCCCAGATCACCACCTTCGGCAAGCGACTCGCCATGTTCGGCGAAGAACTGCTGCTGGCCACCCAGCAGCTCCAGCAGCTCCTCACTTCCTATCCCGTCCGCGGCCTCAAAGGCGCCGTCGGGACCCAGCTCGACCAGCTCAGCCTCTTCGACGGCGACGCCGACAAGGTGATCGAACTGGAAAACCGCATCGCGGCCCATCTCGGCATCTCCCGGATCTTGACCAACGTCGGCCAGGTCTACCCGCGCAGCCTCGATCTCCAGGTCGTCGCCGCCCTCAACGGCATCGCGGCCGGACCGTCCAGCTTCGCCAAGACCCTGCGCCTCATGGCCGGACACGAACTCGCAGGCGAAGGCTTCGCCAAAGGCCAGGTTGGTTCCTCCGCCATGCCGCACAAGATGAACAGCCGCAGTTGCGAGCGCATCAACGGATTCAAGACCATTCTCACCGGCCATCTCGCCATGGCATCCACCCTCGCCGGAGACCAGTGGAACGAGGGCGACGTCTCCTGCTCGGTCGTGCGCCGGCTCATGCTTCCCGACGCGTTCTTCGCCACCGACGGACTGCTCGAAACCACGATCGCCGTCCTCGATCAAATGGACGTCTACCCCGCCGTGATCGACCGCGAGAACCGCCACTACCTGCCCTTTCTCCTCAGCACCACCATCATGATGACGGCGGTCAAGCGCGGCATCGGTCGCGAGACCGCCCACGAAGTGATCAAGGAGCACGCCGTCGCCGCCGCCCAGGCCTACCGGAGCGGTCAGGCCGACACCAACGACCTCGTCGAACGCCTCGCCGGCGACGTCCGCCTCGGCATGAGCCGCCAGGAACTCGAGACCTGCCTCGAGGAAGGAAAAGCCAACGCCGGCGCCGTCGACGTCCAGATCGATCGCTTTACCCGCGAAGCCAACTCCTTCGTCGACGGAGTCGAAGGAGCCAAGAGCTACCAGGCGGGGGCGATCCTGTGACGCAGGCGTTCCGGCGAAAAGGCCGAAGCAAACCTCCTGCCGGCGAGAGTCGAAACTCCTTGATTCCAGATTCCAGCACTCGGAGTCGTGTACCGCATCGCGCAGCCCCGTCCCCTTCCCGTGTCGTATCGATCGTGACCGCTCATGCAGGAACTCATCGACGGCATCGCCGCCGGCGAGCAGGGTTCATGGAAATCAGCCGTTGCGAATCCGGCGCCGTTGGACAACCCTCTCGACACTCGGCAAGCGGAATGCGCTCGAACCGACCGCCCCATGAAACGGATCCTGGATACGTTGCTGCAGCGACAGAGAGTGCCTCGGGGAGAGGAACACGCGCTGCTTCACTCTTTCTTCGGCCACTCCGAGGACGGCGTTTACGTCGACGTCGGCGCCAACGAGCCTTTCGAGGGATCGACCTCGTGGCCGCTCGAGCAGGCGGGGTGGAGCGGGGTCCTGGTCGAGCCGATCCCGCGGCTGGCGGACGCGCTGCGCGAGTCGCGCCAAGGCCGGGTGTTCAACTGCGCCTGCTCGAATCGCGACCGAGCCGGAACGACGCAAACGCTGCATGTGCACTCGGGCAACCCGGGCTGGTCGTCCTTCCACAAAGAGAGGTCTCCGTGGCTCGGCGAGAATGCCGAAGAGATCGAGGTCGAGGTTAGAACGCTCGACGACATTCTCGAAGAAGCCAAGGTCCCCGAGGGGTTCGAACTGCTGGCGATGGACGTGGAGTTCCACGAAGTCGAGGTGCTGGAGGGATTCGACCTGGAGCGCTGGAAACCGCAGCTCGTCTTCGTGGAGGACCACGCCTACGACCACACCCTGCTGAGGCATCTGGTCGCCCGCGGCTACAAGTTCGTGCGGCGGACGTCGCTGAATTCCTGGTTCGTTCCGGAGGAGTCGGAGGAAACGCCCTCCACCTTGGAGCGATACGCCTTTTTCCGCAAGTACTACCTCGGACTCCCCGCCCGCCGCTTGAAGCGGAAGCTCCGGGGTATCTTGGCCGGGGGGCGCGTCGCCGCTCAGAACTCGAACTCCCGCTGCTCCGGATAGCCGTTGCGCGGCCGAGTCGCGCGACGGGCGCCCGAGGTCTTCTTCGTTTTCCCCTTCGTCGCCGCCTTCGCTTTCGTCTTCGCGGTTTCCTTTTTCGCTGCGGTTCTCTTCTTGGCCGCGGTTTTCTTCTTGGCCGCGGTTTTCTTCTTCGCTGCGGTTTTCTTCGTGGCTGCGGTTTTCTTCTTGGCCGCGGACCTCTTCCTCGCAGCGCTCGTCTTTCGCTTCGGTCGCCTGCGGTCCCGGAAGGTGCCGCGGAACAGATCGATCTCGTCCTCGACGCCACGTTTTTCCCGCCTGAGGTTGCGAATTTGGCCAGTGATTTCCCTGCGGATCCGCTTTTCGAGTTCCTTCGGAGGCGAGTCGCTCCCGCACCCCCACATCGGATGGGATTCCAAGTCACCGATCTCGAACCGCAACTCGGCGGCTTCCTCGTCGAGGTGCCTCCGGAACGCTTTCAGGCGAGGCTCGTCCTTCGCGAGAAATTTGTCACCCTGGAGAATCTGCCAGTGCAGCTCGAGCCGCTCCATGTGGCGCAGGTCGAGCGCTTTCCGCGCCGCGCCGAGTTCTTCCCAGAGCCTATTCGCCTCGTCCCCGAAGTCGGGGTTGCGATCGGGATGCAGCCGCTTCGCGAGCCTTCGGTAAGTCTTCTTGACGGCGTTGACGTTTTCCTCGGAGCGATCGGCACCGGTCGCGAACAGCGCCTTCTCGAAAGCGCCGAAGTCCCCTTCGGCCGCGTGCTGAAAGGTCTCTCCGAAGGTGGCGCGGGCCTTCTCGTATTCCGACGGGTCCATTCCGTCGACGTCGACTCCCCGCGCTTCCTGCATGAAATGGGCGAAAAGGTAGTCCACCATGAAGTCCGGCGGGCCTTCTCCGTCGGCGAAGGGCGGTGGGATGTCGTCGGGAAAACCATCGGAGGCTTCGTCCTCTTCTTCGCCGTCGGGATTCTTTTGTCCGTCGGCTTCGGCATCGCGAAGCGCGTGTTTCGCCTCGACCTCCGCGAGAACGGCTTCGGCTGCTTCGGCCTTCGTCTCGAACTCCTCGTCTTCCCACGCCCAGACCATTTGTTCGAAAGCGTGGCTCAGGTCCTGGATTTCGGCCCGCAACTCCTCGCAGGTGTCCCGTTCCTTTTTCAAGTGCTGCTCGAGCCAGCCTTCGAAGCGGGGGACGACGTTCTCTTCGAAATCGCGGATCTTCTCTCTCGTTACTCGAACCTCCTCCAGCTTGCGCCGCAGCGAGCCGGTCAGCCGCGCGATCCGCTCTTTCGCGGGCGACTTCTTCCCGGCGCGGCGTTTCGGGTTCGTCTCGGCGAGGGAAACGATCACCCCTTTGTCCGCCTTCGCCTGCCGGTAGGAATCGTTCAGCGAACGCTTGATCCCTCCGCCGAAGAAGATGTTCTGGGTAAGGAGGAGACCGTCGCTGACGACCACCCCGCGAAACGGCAGCAGGGTCGTCTCCGCGAGCACGGGCAGACGGGGGCCGAGCATGTCCGTGAACGGCTGCGACAGGGCCACGACGCCATAGGCGGTCGGCGATTCGTCGACGGTGAGGAAAATCATGTGTTTCTTCAGCTCTCGGAACAGAATGAAACGGCCGGAGACCGCCGTTCGCCACGTCCCGATCTCGTCCAGCTCGGAGGCGTCGAAACCCTCCGGATTCGCCGCGAGGTAGTTCGGGATCAAAGATTCCCGTTCCCGGAAGAATCCGTCGTGAACGTCGCTGCGCTCCTCCAGCGTGAACGAGAGAAATTTCTCGAGCGAACCGGAATCGTTGGGAACGAGTCCGAGCTGGTTGTTGGCGAAGTTCATCACGCTCGGATGGAGTTTGAAGAACAGGCGAACGTCGTCCGGATCGAGTGTCATGAGGAGGGAAATAGCGGATTCGAAGGATTGCGAGGAGCGGCAACGGAGGGCCGACGGCGAGACTTTAAAAACACGATCCGGGAACGATCCACCCGTTTTTCGCGGTTGGTCGTTAGCTCGTTCGACCTTGGGCGTTCAACGTTGGGCGTTCAACGTTCAATCCCCCCGCCTCACTTCTCCGCCACGTTCTTCGGCCACGCCGGGAGCGTCTCCCGCAGAATTCCCAGGATGCGTTTCCTCTCGCTGGAACCGAGGTAGTCGTATTCCGGCCAGGCCCCGGGGTCCGTCAATATGCCCTCCAGCCGTTTCAAGACGATCGACTTCAATTTCCCCGGGAGGTGGTCGAAGACGTCGGAGTAGATCACGTAGCTGCACCGATACTTGAAAAGCCGCTCGTAGAGACGGAAATCCTTCAGGGAGCGCTGGTCGCGGTTCTTCCTGGCATCCTTCTCGAAGGCCAGCTGGAAATCGAGCGACCCGTCCACCCCGTCCCCGTCCATGAAGAATTCATCTTTGAAGAGCAGCGCCTCGACGACTTTGCCGGCTTGGTTCTCCAGGATCCTTCGGTTGGTCTCCGAAAGCGGCGCGTCCGCCGGATCGCCGAAAAGTTCCCTCATCTGGGCGTGACGATGGAGCGTCTGCCGCGCGGTGAGGTTTGCCTGGACCAAGGCGTTGTGGACGCGCACCTGATGTTCGAACACCATCAGTGCCACGATGTCGCTGGCGCCTCCCGCCGGATAGGGGTCGCACTCGATGTGGGCCTCGAGGTCGTCGATCGGGCTGGACTCGATTTTCTCGACGGTGAAATCCCGCCTTCCCGCTTCGGTCGCGACGATGTTGCCGAGGTGCTCCTGTTTCCCGGAGCTTCCCGTCACGTACCAACCGCCCCAGCGCTCTGCGATCGGGCTGGTGTCGTCGGTGCGGAAGGTTCCCGCGTGGAACAGCGGTTGCCCGGTCTCCGTGGGATAGACCGACCGGACCACCGGTCCGGGGAATCCTCCCGTCGCCGATCCCGCGTGGCAGTCGAGGCAGCTCCGGTCGCGAACGATCTCCGGAGGTTTGGCGTCTTCGCGATTGGAGAGGTGCACCATGTGGAACACTGCGCCCAGTTTCTCGTCGAAGGTGATGACCTCGATCTCGCCGCCCTGCACCCACCCGACGTAGGCGTTTTCCGAAAAGTAGACGGCGCGCGGCGTTTCCGGCGAGATCCTGCTGTTCTGCGCACTCGTTTTCGAGTAAACCAGCATTTGCGATTCCACGGGAATTTCGAGAAGATCGAGAAGTTGCAGAAGAACGCCGCGATCCGTCTTCGCGGAGAGCAGCTCTTCCCCTTTCGCAATCCGGTCCGCGATTTCGGTCAAGGGCGTCGAAGCTTCCGATTCGGAGTAGCGGGTGGGCTCTCGCTCCAGCACCGATTCGAAGGCACCGGCGATCGAAACCAGGAGAACGGAGAGGGCTATGGCGATCGTTTTCATGCGGGCAAACTTTTCAACAAGGCCGACTTCGAGCGGAGCAGATCCTCCAGAGTGTAGCGGTCGAAGGTTTCCAGAAAGGCGTCGCGGGCCTCGGCGACGACCCGCTTCAGAAAGCAAGCCTTGTCGATCGGGCAACTGCCCCCGTCCGCGCCGAGGCATTCAACCAGTGCAAGAGACTCGGTCGCCCTGACCACTTCGCCGAGATTGATCGTTTCCGGCGAATGCCCGAGCCGAAACCCGCCGTTCCGGCCCCGCTTCGCCTCGAGAAATCCCATCTTCCCCAGCTTGTGCGCAATCTTGACCAGGTGATGCTCCGAGATTCCGTAGGCACGCGCCACCTCGGGAACCGTGATCGTCCTGCCGGAATGAATCCCGGCGTAGATCAGGGTGCGCAGCGAGTAATCGGTGAAGCGACTGAGTTCCATGAAAAGAGTTCGTTGTGCCGGTACGGCCTCCGGGTTCAGTTTGTTTCCTTCTGCTTCTTCAAGGGCATCGAAATGGCCAGTCCCGCCACCCGGTCCTCCAGGGACGTGCGGTTCGGAACATGGCATTTCAGACACTCGTTCTGCAATCGGATCGCGCCGACAAACCGGTAGCGCCCCTCCTCCATCGCCTCGTATTCGGGTTCACCGGCTTTCAGGGCCGCCGCCGCCTCTTCTTCGAACGGGTCTTGCGGCTTGTGATCGACGCCCTTGGTCGCGTTGACTCCCAGCCAACGCATTTCCACCGACCAGCTTCGCGCCATTTCGTCGAAAACGTCCTCGAGGGAGGCCGAGGGAATGTGCCTGGTCTCCTCGTCGTCGAAAAAATCCCGGTGCATGACCTGAAGGGTGCCATGAAAGCCCTCGTGCATCCACCGCGCCCGGCCGCGGGCTTCCTCGACCGTCGCCGGGAGATTTTCTTCTCCAGCGGTCTCGCCCTCCCCTTCCTCCGTGTCCGCGCGAACGAAGCCCCACCCCGCGGCGAAGCAGAGAACGACCATCGCCCCGGCGACCGGAAGGCCGCTCCGAGACAGAAAACGAGAAAATTGTGCGCGCGGGTTGACTTCCATATTTTAACATGTATCTCAAATGCAGGTTAAAACAACCGCTATTCTCCCTTCCCCACTAGCGTCCTTCCGCCAGTAGCCCGAACCCGGCGGTCTCCGCTTCCGGCAGCCGATCGACTTCCTCAACCAAGACCCCTACATAAACCCATGATCATGAAATCCCCAATGCCCCTTGCCTTCGCCGCCGCCGCCCTTCTGCTCTCCGCCGCCTCCGACGGAACGACCGAGGAGGCGAAGGCGAAGTGCCCCGTCACCGGCAATCCGTCGAACCCCGACCTGACCACCGAATACGAAAAAATCTCCTACGCCTTTTGCTCGGAGAAGTGCGTGAAGACGTTCCAGGAAGAACGGGCTGCCAGCCTCTACGAGAAAGTAGGAGGCAGGGCCGCCATCGACGCCGCCGTGGAATTGTTCTACGTCAAGGTGCTCGCCGACGAGAGGGTCAACTTCTTCTTCGAGGACATCGTCATGAACAAGCAGAAGCGGCAGCAGAAGGCGTTCCTTTCCGCGGCGCTCGGCTCGCCGGTTGCCTGGACCGGAAAGGACATGCGGAAGGCGCACGCCAACCTCGATCTGAAAGAATCGGATTTCGCCGCCATCGCGGAGAATCTCCAGGCCACCCTCGTCGAACTCGAGCTGGACGCGGAGCTGATCGGTCAGATCATGGCCGTTGTCGCAAGCACGAAGGACGACGTCCTGAACCGGTAACGGTCGGAAGTCCCCTCGGCGAACTCCGAGCGTCCGGCAGACATCCCGGGCGCTCGACGCAGGGCCGCCCTTCACCCGCTCGACGGTCCCGAGAGCCCGAACTCTCCCTCTCTCCCGGCCCGGAATCCCGCAACGGCCGCAGCGAGAGCGAGCAGAACCACGAATCCGAACGCGAGATTCCAGCCCCCGGCGGTGGTGCTCAGCCACCCGACCACCCACGGACCCGGCGCCGCAAGAACGTAACCCGCGGCCTGAGCAAGCGAGGAAAGAGCGGCGGCCGTTTCGGGATCGCGACTCCGCAACGCGATCACCAAGAGGGCGAGTCCGAAGGAGGCATTGACGCCGAGCCCGAGCACCAGAACCGAAATCCCCGTCCAAGCCAGCGGTAAAAAGAGAATGCCGAGCAGCCCCGCGACGTTCAGCAGAGCGCAACCCGCCGCCCACGCGCTCTGCGACTTTCGTCTTCCCGCCAGCGTCGGCACCACGAGGCTGGCCGCGCAGCCCAGCACCTGCATCCCGGAGACCCAACCGGCCGCGCCCACCTCGGTCATTCCCCGAGTTTGCAGAACCGTCGGCAGCCAGGCGATCGACGAATAGAAGACGATCGACTGCAAGCCCATGAAGGCCGCCACCTCCCATGCCCGGCGACGACCTGCGAGAACGGCCACTCCGGCCAGCGGTCGGGTCGGCGGGTGAACCGTCGGCCGAGGACGCATCTGGGGAAGCCACACGGCCAGGGAAGCGAGGGCGAAGACGCCCCAGCTCGCCAGCGACCAGTTCCAGTCTCCGGGCAGCGCGTCGGCCAAGGGCGCCGCCAGGACGATTCCGAAGGCCGCCCCGAGATTCATCGCGGTGGAATAGAAGCTGGTGAGGAGCCCGACGTGATTCGGGTAGCGGCTTTTCACGATGCCGGGAAGGAGCACGTTGCCCAGGGCGATGCCGGCACCGATGAGGACCGTTCCCGCCATTCGCCAGACCTCCGCTCCGGGCCCCGGAATCGAGCGAACGAAACACCCGCTCCCCAACAGGAACAGACCAACTCCCAGCGCGCGCGCCAAGCCGACTCTTCCGCCGATCCAGCCCGCCCACAAGCCGACGATGCCGAACATCAACAACGGCACCGTCGTGAGACTGCCGATCGCCTGCCGGCTCATGCCGCCGAGATGCATGCGCTCCGCCAGCGGCGAGAGCGCCGTCACGGCCGGTCGCAGGTTCATGGCCACCAGAACGATGCCGACGACGAGGAGAGCGTGATTCCACTTGGGCCGAGACATTTAAAAGAGGGAAAAGGCAGAAGGGAAAAGGCAGAAGAGCCACGAAATCCTGCCATGGACGCTGCGGGGAGTCGACGACAAGCAGAATAGCAAGACCAGCGGCACAGCTTGCGCCGACGGTCCTACCGGCTTCGCAGTTCGCTCAATCGGAGGGTCTTGCCCAGCCGCTCGTTTCCCTCGATGTCCAGAACGCGCAGCCGGAGTTCCGGATCCGGATCTTCCCAGTCGATCGACACCTCGCCGAAGTTCTCCACGTGGTAGGTCGTCTCGGAAACGCGGAAACGGTTCTCCGTGGGCGTGCCCCGAGGGTGGACCTGATTGAGGCTGCTGGAGGTGAGATCGTAGATCGGATAGGGTGCGGCGTCCGTTTCGCAGGAAATTTCGGACCAGTGCCGGTCGCCGCTCAGGACGACGACCCCATTCGCTTCGGTCTCCGCGACGAGTTCGAAAAACCGCTTCCGCTCCGCCGGCAGATTCGACCACGTTTCCTGTCCGGCGGCCTCCGCCACCAACTGGATGCCGGAGACCACGAGCCGAACCTCCGCCGGTTCGCGCAGCTCGTCGCGGAGCCACTCCCACTGCACCTCTCCCAGCATCGGGATCGACGGATCTTCGTCCGGATAGTAGGGGCCGCCGGTGCGGCGTTCGCCCTTCTTGAGTGGTCCCCGAAAATAGCGGGTGTCCAGCAGGATCACCTGCAGCCTCTTTCCCTCCGGGCCGTACAGCCGGGAATCGTAGACGCCCGGCCGCCGGCGGCGGGGCGAGTCCGCCGGATCCTTCCAGAAATCGACGAACACCTCCTGGGCCTCGTCGCGCATCGGATAGTCGGCGCCGGCGTCGTTGAGCCCGTAGTCGTGGTCGTCCCAGGTCGCCAGGACCGGGCAGGCTTCGCGCAGCTCGACGAACCCCACGTCCGCTCCCAGCGTCTCGTACTTCGCCCGCATCACCGCCATGTCCGCCGTGTCGGCGTAGATGTTGTCCCCTATAAAGAGAAACAAATCCGGGTCGCGGCCGACAACCGTGTCGAGGATCGGGATCGGCTGGTCCTGCTTGATGCACGAGCCGAACAGAATGCGGGAGACGGGAACGGAGCCGGCCTCCTCCGGCGACCGGCAAAACCCGAGCGACGGAACCAGGGAGACGACCAGACAGGATGCCGCGAGAAAGGAGTTGTTTCGCATCGCGGGAGTCTATCACGATTCCCGGCGAATTCAGGTTCGATAAGGCCACGAAACCGGCGGCAACACCGAACTTCGGCCTCCGGAAGGCGGGGAAACAGTGGAAAACAAAACCCGCTGGGGACCAGCGGGGAGCCTTGGAATCGGCACCGGCTTCCATCTTCGGGAGGTATTTCTCGAGGTTAGAGCGGCCATCGACCTCGAAATTCGACATCTTGACAGCCCTTCTGTGGAGAATTGCCGCCCTCCGGCACATCCCTTCGTTGCCATACCCGACAGGGTCGTCCTATGATCGCACCATCCCATGACGCATCCCACTTTCCGCCCGACCCCCGCCGTCCTCCTCTCCATCCTGGTCCTGTCGCTCGCCGCGACCCCGGATGCCGCGGGCGCCGACCGCCCCCACGTCCTCTTCCTCGTCGCCGACGATCTCCGGCCCGACCTCGGCTGCTACGGAAATCCAGCCGTGGATACCCCGCATCTCGACCGGCTCGCGGCGGAGGGTTTGCGCTTCGGGCGAGCCTACTGCCAGATCCCCTCCTGCGGGCCGTCGCGCGCCTCCTTTCTCACGGGGCGTCGCCCCGACGCGACGGGGATCTACGACAACCGGGAGAGCTTCCGGAAATACCTGCCCGACGCGGTGACCCTGCCGCAGCATTTCAAGAACCACGGCTACTTCACGATGTCGCTGGGCAAGGTCTTCCACGGAAAGTTCCAGTCCGAGATCCGCGAGGATCCCGTCTCGTGGTCCGCTCCCGCGTGGCGACCCGCGGCGACGCAGTACCTCGAGCGGGAGAGCATCGCCGTCCTCGAGAATCGCTACCCGGAGGTGTTCGACGGAGGCCGTCCCCTCGAGGAACTCATGAATCTAAGGCGCTTCAAGGGCCCCGCCTGGGAGGCGCCCGACGCCGCCGACGCGGACCTCACCGACGGTCGCACCGCGGCCCGGGCCGTCGAGGTGCTCGGCGACCTCGCGGGGCGGGACGAGCCCTTCTTCCTCGCCGTGGGCTTCGTGAAGCCACACGCCCCCTTCGTCGCGCCGAGACGCTACTTCGAGAAGGTTCGCCGGGACCGGGTCCGCATGCCGAAGGTGCGCCGACTCCCCGAGGGAAGCCCCGACCTCGCCTCGACCTCGCGCGAGATGCACGGCTACCACGGCGTGCCCGAGAGAGGGATCTTCCCCGACGAGACCACCGCGGAACTGAACCTCGCCTACGAGGCCTGCGTGAACTACATCGACGCCCAGGTCGGGAAGGTGATCGCGGAACTGGAACGGCTCGGCCTCCGCGAGGAGACGCTCATCGTCTTCGCATCCGACCACGGCTACCACCTCGGCGAGGTCGGCCAGTGGTGCAAGAACACCAACTTCGAGGAGGCCCTGCGCGTGCCCCTGGTCGTCTCCTCGCCGGACCCTTCTCACGCCCGCGGACGGGCCAGCAACGCGCTGGTGGAACTGGTCGACCTGCACCCCGCGCTCTCCGAACTGTGCGGCCTGCCGGTGCATGACGAAATCGAGGGCACCAGCTTCGCGCCGCTGCTAGACGATCCCGACCGCCCCTGGAAGCGGGCCGCCTTCAGCCAGCATGCCGCGAAGCTCTACGACCCCGAAGCCCCGGTCGGCCGCAGCCTGCGCACCGCGGACTTCCGCTACGTGCAGTGGCAGGGACCCGGAGGAACCATCGTGGCCGAGGAACTCTACGACATGGACGGAACCCTCACCCCGGACCGGAATCTCGCCGGAGACCCGGAGCGTAGCGGAGCGGTCGAGCGGATGCGGGACCTTCTCGCCGGAGGCTGGGAGACCGCCCGGCCCACCCCGCGATGACGGGAAATCCGCAGGGGCGGGTGGAAGCGGGGTCAGACTCATCGCGGGCGAGCGATGCCCACGTCCCGAAGCGCGGCGACATCGCCGGAATTCGGGAGCAGTTCGAAGACAATCCAGTAATTATCGCGGAACGGCTCAAGGATTACGTGAGCTCGAACGCCCCGGAGGTGGGAGGCTCTCACCGACGTAAAAACATCTGAAGGTATTAATGGATTTTGTGGAAGTTCAGCGGACGAGAGATCATTCTTTTCCGAACGTCCACCGCGCGCTGGACCGGCGAGAAACCCCTCGAGAGAGAATGAATCGTGTTGCGGCTGTTCAAAGAAGCGATTTCATGAAAAAATCCGTTAACGTGGTGGGAGGAATCGGCGACACATTCCCGCAGGAATCTCTATCCGTATTATTTTAACCATGACTCAAACTCAAACCGAGCGCCTCTCCACCGAGCACGTCACCCGGGACCGCTATGCCTCCGCGGCGCACGCTCCCGAGGCGGCCCTGTGCTGCCCCATCGACTACGATCCTCGCTACCTGAAGGCCATTCCGGCCGAGGTGATCGAGAAAGACTACGGCTGCGGCGATCCGTCGCGATACCTGAAGCCGGGCGAAACGGTCCTCGATCTCGGAAGCGGCACGGGCAAGATCTGCTTCATCGCCTCGCAGGTGGTCGGACCCGAGGGACGCGTCATCGGGGTCGATATGACCGACGACATGCTGGAGGTGGCCCGGCGCAATGCCCCGATCGTGGCAGGGAAGATCGGTCACGTCAACGTGGAGTTCCGCAAGGGGCGGATCCAGGATCTCGCTCTCGACCTGGAAATCCTGGACGCCGAGCTGAGAAAGCGGCCCATCGCGGATGCGGATTCCTTTCTCTCCGCCGACGATCTCGCCGCGGACCTGCGGTTGACGCATCCCCTCGTGGTCGCCGATTCGGTCGACGTGGTCGTCTCCAACTGCGTTCTCAACCTCGTCGAATCGAGCCAGAAGCGCCGGCTGTTCGAGGAAATTTTCCGGGTCTTGAAGCTGGGCGGTCGCGCCGTGATTTCCGACATCGTCTCCGACGAGCCGGTGCCGGAGAAAATGCAGCGCGATCCGCGACTCTGGAGCGGCTGCATCGGCGGTGCCTTGACCGAGGACGGGTTTCTCCAGGCATTCGCCGAATCCGGCTTCCATGGTATCGAGATCCTGAAACGGGACGAGGAGCCTTGGCAGACCGCCGAGGGCATCGAGTTTCGCAGCGTCACGGTGCAGGCGTGGAAAGGGAAGCAGGGGCCTTGCTACGAACGCAACCAGGCCGTGATCTACCGGGGTCCTTTCTCTGCGGTGGAGGACGACGACGGCCACGTGATGGAACGGGGCAAGCGATACGCGGTCTGCGACAAGACCTTCCAGCTCTATCAAAAGCCCCCTTATGCGGGACACTTCGAGTTCGTCGAACCACGCGAGGAGATTCCGCCCGAGGAAGCAAAGCCCTTCGCCGGCGAGGGGATGCGCCCGCGGCATCCGCGGGAGACGAAGGGCGAGGACTACGACCTGACTTACGACGCGTCGCAGTGCTGCGACGGCGGCGGTTCGAGTTGCTGCTGATTACCGAATCATCGCGAAGAAGAAGATACCGAATATCATGAAGAAAAGAGCTTCCGCCATCCGCCGCGCGTTCCCGGTCGTTCTCATGGAGGCTCCGTTCCATCCGATCTATCGCGGAACCTCCTGGGACGACCGCCCGGAGGTATCGGAAATTCTGGAGAGGCTTGGCACTGGAAGCTACGAGTCCGAGAGTCCGAAACGACTTCGGCAGGAGGCTCCATAATCCATGTTCGCGAGATCCGTCATGAACCGATTCCAGAAGAAACTTCACGAAGCGGGCACGCCCCTGAAGCGGGGCGTTTTCCGGACTCTGCAGATCAACGTGGGCCGCAAGTGCAACCAGGCCTGTCGGCACTGCCACGTCGACGCGGCGCCCTGGCGGACCGAGATGATGGACGAAGCGACCGCCCGGCGGGTCGGCGAGTGGATCATCGAGCATCGGCCCGAGGTGGTCGACATCACCGGCGGTGCTCCCGAGATCAGCGCGCACTTCCGCTACTTCGTCGAGACCGCCCGGGAGGCGGGAGCGCACGTGATCGACCGGAACAACCTCACCATCATCGAGACCAAGGCATACGCCTACCTGCCCGAGTTCCTCGCCGAGCACGAGGTCGAGGTGGTGGCCTCCCTGCCCTGCTACCTCGAGGAGAACGTCGACGCCCAGCGTGGCGACGATGTGTTCCGCCGCAGCATCGCGGCACTGAAGAAACTCAACGTCGTCGGATACGGCAAGGATCTACCCCTGACACTTGTCTACAATCCTCTCGGCGCCTTCCTGCCGCCCGACCAAGGCGAGCTGGAAGAGGACTACCACCGCGAGCTGAAGGCCCGCTACGACATCGTCTTCACCCGACTCTATGCCCTGACCAACCTGCCGATTGCGCGCTTCGCCGAGGACCTGCGCGAACGGGGAGAATACGAGGCCTATTCGGACCTGCTCGTCGACGCCTTCAATCCAGCGACGGTGGAAGGGCTCATGTGCCGCTCGACGATCAATATCGGCTGGGCCGGCGAAGTATTCGACTGCGACTTCAACCAGATGCTCGGAATGCAGCTGCGGGAAGCGAAGCACGGCAAGCCGCTCTACCTGTGGGACGTGACGCCCGAGTCGATCGGCGGCCTTCCGATCCTGACAGGGCAACACTGTTTCGGATGCACCGCCGGCGCGGGCAGCAGTTGCACGGGAGCCGTGTCGGAGACCGCCATGGCCGAAGCCTTCTCCGCCTGACGCCCGGCACGAGTCCGACTGCCGCCTGCTATCGGCTGCCGCGATCCTTTCTCTCGGGGAGGACGGCTGGCACGAGTCGCGTTTCGACCGGGTGCCCTCGTGGAAGGTTTCGCGAAGGACTTCGAAGCCTACGTGATATGGGATTCCCGCTCTCTTTAGTGGATCCCGTTCCCCGCGGCGACGCCAGGCCCGGGAGGTGAACAGACTGCCCTTTTCTTTCTCAGGGTGTGGGGAAATCGCTGTCACGTTTTGTCATGATCCTGCCTCCAACGGATCAATGATCCTGCCTCCAACGGATCATTTTGTCACCCAAGTGACACACATGGCAACCTGCTAGGGTGGGCCGAAAACGCAACCTGTTGACAATCAGGTCGGGAGGAAGGAAAAAAGTTACGGAGCGGACGGGACTCGAACCCGCGACCTCCGGCGTGACAGGCCGGCGTTCTAACCAACTGAACTACCGCTCCAGCATTGGTGACTGTTAGGGCTTGCGCCCGGCTGGCCTCCTTTGGTTAGGGAGCGGGATTCTAGGCGTGGAAGGATGGCCGCGCAACAAAAAATATTCTGGAAAACCGTTGCTTTCGAGCCCTTTCGAGGCAAGGGTTGCCGCCCGCTGCAAAAACCGACTTCGCAGCCCACCCCTGCCCTTTGAACAGCATGAATGTGATCGACAAAATCGAGCGTGAGCAAATGAAAGAGGACGTCCCGGCCTTCGGCCCCGGCGACACCGTCAACGTGCATTCCCGCGTGGTCGAGGGCGGCAAGGAGCGTATCCAGATTTTCAAGGGCATCGTCATCGCCCGCCGGGGCTCGGGGCTCAACCAGGCCTGCACCGTCCGCAAAATTTCGAACGGCGAAGGCGTCGAGCGGGCTTTCCAGATTCATTCTCCCAAGGTCGCCCAGATCGAAGTCCTCAAGCAAGGCAAAGTTCGCCGCGCCAAGCTCGGCTATCTCCGCAGTCGTCTCGGCAAGGCCGCGACCAACCTGAAGGAACGCGCCCCCAGAGCCGCTAAGGAATCGAGCTGACGCGTTCGCTTCCACTGCGGGTCGCACCCTGCGGGCCGCACCACAAACAACGGCGGGATTGCCTCCCGCCGTTTTCTTGTACCCGCACGAATTCCCCGGTAGGAGGACAACGCGGAGTCACGACTCGATTCCCTGCCGGAGCGAGCGGACATTTCCCAGCCAGGTGCAGAGGATCGCACCGAGAATCGCGATCGCGCCGAAAGCCAGGGTGGTCGGCAGCAGCTCGACGGCGGGATGTCGAACCGACTCCGATACGAAGACGAGGGCGGTGACGAGGTAGATGAAGGCGGTGATGCCGCCGAAGAAGAGTCGTCCCCTGGCCGAATCGTTGCCGAAGGTCATCGAGGCCGGCACGGCCGAGGCGATCAGGCCGAAACCGGCGAGCAGGGCGGGATCGAACCCGAGCGCGAACCCGAGCGCCGCGCCCGCGGTCCCGAGCAGCAAACCGAGGCCCACTGTCAGGCCCTGCCAGCGCTCGCCCCGCTTCAGCGCCAAGCGGGCGGAGCGGTCGACGAGGAGCAGGAAATTGCCGACCCCCGGCGCGAGCCAGACCCACATTACGATGGCGAGCCAGAGAAGGACGAACCCTCCGCCGAGGAGAGGATTCACCGTTTCGAGCCACTGCCGCAGGACTTGGTAGACCAAGTAAATGCCGATGATGATCCCCCACTGTTTCGCGCCGGTGAAACGCTGCATGAAAAAGCAATAGGACAGGTAGAGCCGATAGAACGCCGACCGGGCCCGGAACGATTCGATCAGCCCCTCCCTCGCCATTTCCGAGTCCGGATCGAGCCGGAGAGCCTCCCTGAAATGGGTTTCGGCCTTTCGGTGATCGCCGCTTTGGAGAGCGCTCCACCCGGCGTTCACGTGGGCGAGACTGTCTTCGGGATCGGCCGCCAAGACTTGCTCGACGGCGGCGGCGTGCTCGTCCTTCCGCCCTTGCATCCGGAGAGAGTGGGTGAGCATGTTCGCGGCCATGGCGTGGTCGCTGTCGGCGGCGAGCGCTTTCCGGCTCCACTCCTCGGCATCGGACCATCGGTCCATCGAGCAATAGGCGGCCGCCTTCGAGACGAGGGCGAAGGCGTTTTCCGGATCGAGCCCCACGGCGCGGTCGGCGGCGGCGAGCGCTTCTTTTCCCCGGCGAAGATCGGACAGGATCAGAGACCTGATGGCGTGATAGAAGGAATCCTCCGGCCGCAGTCGAATGGCCTTTTCGATCGAGTCGAGAGCCTCGCGCTTCTTCCCTTCCTGGCTGAGTTGGCACAAGGCGAGCCTACCGTGGACGAAGTCGTTCTCCGGCTCCCGCGAGAGCACGCTGAAATAGCAGGCCTCGGCCTCCTTCAGACGCCCCTGATCCTGCAACAGGAGACCGTGTGCCAGTTCGCTCATTCGGTTCGTCCCGGGAGGCCGGGTTACTTCTCGATCCCGAGATAGTCCAGGACCTCGTCGTAGAATCCGCTCTGATTGGCGTAGAGCGCGTAGTTGCGGGCGCTTTCGAACCACTTCCGCGTGCTCGGTTTCACGAGCTTGGCCCCCTTCGCAAGTTGCTTCTGCGTCACGGGGACGATCTTCCCCGATTTCATCGCTTGGGAGAGCGCTCCTTCGACGGCCTGATCGAACACGGCCTTGATGTCGGCACCGGAAAAGTCCTTCACGCGCTTGGCCAAGGCCGCGGCGTCGAGTCCCGAGACCGGCTTTCCCTCGGCCATGATGCGGATGATCTGCTCGCGGGCGGGCTCGTCCGGCGGAGGCACGAAAACGAGGCGGTCGAAGCGCCCCGGCCGCAGAAACGCCGAATCGAGATGCCAGGGAGCGTTCGTGGCCCCGAGGACGAGAACGCCGTCGTTCTTGGGCGATTCGCTGTCGAGTTCGGCGAGAAACTGGTTGATCAAGGTGCGCCCGGCCGAGGTCCGCATGTCTTTCCGGTCCGCCGCCAGCGCGTCGACTTCGTCGAAAAAGAGAACCGAGGGCGCGTTTCGCCGCGCCAGTTCGAAAATCTGGTGCAGCTTCTCCTCGGACTTGCCGATCCACATGTCGAGAATCTGGTGGAGCCCGACGTTGAGAAACTTGGCGTCGATCTCGCCGGCGGTGGCCCGGCTGATGAGGGTCTTTCCGCAGCCCGGAGGGCCGTAGAGCAGGACTCCGCCACCCGTTTTCTTCCCGTAGGCCTCGAAGAGTTCGCGGTTCTCCATCGGGTAGAGGATCTTCATCCGGATGTCCTCCTTCACCGACTCCATTCCGCCGACCGTGTCGAAACCCGCCTCGGTGTTCCGCTCGAACTCGAGTTCCATTTCGGAGTCGTCGTAGGCGTCGTCGAAATCGTCCTCTTCGAATTCCGGATCGTAGAGGGCGCCCGCCTGGTTCTCCCCCGCCCTCTGAACCTCGGCGTCGTCGACGGTCCGGCGCCCTCCAGCCTGGCGGATGCGCTTGAGCAATTCGTCGTTGCGAATTTCCGGGCTGATGGAAACGGCCCGCTCGTAGAACTCGCGCGCTTCCTTGGCGGCGTTCTCGCTCAGCGCCAGCTTGGCCCTCAGCATCCACGCGGGGGCGTATCCGGGATGTTCCGAGCAGAGCTGCTCGAGGCGGAGGATCGCCTCGGAAGAGCGTCCTTCCAGTTCGATCAGCTGCGCAATTTGGGTGCGGGCCACCGGGTTGGACGGATCCACGCGGAGAACGTCTTCGTACGCCGTGCGCGCCTCGTCGAGGTTGAACCCCTCGATCAACGCGTCGCCCAGCAGCAAGAGCAGAGGAACGTTATCCGGTGAAACCGCCAGAGCCTGCTTGAGTGAGTTGATATCGGCCATCGTTCCGTCGGGAGAGATCGGGGAAACAAAAACGAATCGTCCGCCGGAAGCAAGCGGGGAAGCAAAAAGGTTCTGGTATCCTCGGAGAGGGCGAAGGCACAGAGGAGGAAGGCAGAAGTGGCCTCGGTCGTTCGACCCTGTCGGGAGCTTTCGCCGGGTTCGAGTCGGCGCACCGCAGCCGGGAAACAGGCCCCGTTGGCGCTGCGCGATTGACTTTGGGGCAGGAAGCGGAATTTAATGGAGAACGAACGCGAACATGATTCCCCGACGTGTCAGACGGTTTTGCCTCCTCCCGGCGTTTTGCCTGGCGGCGTCGACGGCGTCGGTCGCGGCGGAATCTCCGTTGATTCTCTCGGTGGAGTTCGGAAAGCGGGACGTCTTTTTTTCCGGCCGGGTCGATTCGGAAGAGACCGGCCAGGCTCTCGCCGACGCGGTGAAGGCGGTGCGCCCCGACCTGGGCGTCGTCAACAAGGGGCTCGCGATCGATCCGGAGGCCGCGCCGACCGATTTGGGCCAGCTAAAAAGCCTGCTCGCCGAACTCGGGCTGGCGACCCACGAGGGCCGGCTCGAAATCCGGGAGGACACGATTCTGCTCGGCGGGCTCGCCGACAGTCTCGTCACCATGACCGCGCTGAACCTCAGGATCGCTCCGATCCTCGAAGGTCGCCGGCTCGTGAACCGCGTCTGCGTGGTGAACACCGACGACCTCCCCGACATCTCCGTGAACCTGGCTTCGGGGGAATTGCCGACCGGCGTCTTGGATTTTGACATCCACCCGAGTGCCGAGGAGTCGTTCCAGGCCCCCGGACTGGTGCTCGAAAAGCTCTTCCCCGCCCTCATGATGCTGAGCGACTTCAACCGGCTCGAGGGAAAGGAGCCCTTGAAGGCGAGTCCGTTGCGGGCCATGCCGGTGACAGGGGCGGGCGCCGCGGAACCGGGTTCGGGAGAAGCTCCCGGCGTCCCGCCCCCCCTCTACGAAGCGCTCGAGACGATCCGTTTTTCGCGGAACACCTTTTTTCTCCAAGCGAACCAGAGAGCGATCGTCGAAGCGGTCGCGGAGCAGTTGAAGGAACCATCCCGCGTCGGTCGATCCGTCACGCTGGAAGCGGTGAAGGCGAGCGGCGGCTCCGGAGCGTTCAACGAATACACCTGCGAACGACGTCTCGCCGAAACGAAGCGCCTCTTCAAAGAGCACGGCGTTCCGAAAGAGCGTTTCGTCACCAGGATCACCCAGTCCACGTCACCCGTCGACACCGGGGACGTCCGGGTTCTGGTCGATCTGCCCGATCCGGAGACCGAGGTCGAGCCGGAATCGGAGGAGGCTCCGCTCGCCGCCGGCGAGCCCGAGGGCGAGCCCAACGGCGCGGACGACGAAGAGTTGGCGCCATCGCTCCCGACAACGGCGCCGGACCCGTGACCGCCGCGAAGAAAGAAAGCCCGGCTCCTTTCGGAACCGGGCCTTCCGACCACTCAACTGTGTCCCTCCGCAATCTTGGATTGCTTCGCAGACAAATTGGTTCGACGGCGTCGGGCGAACGGCTCAGTTCTGCGCCACGCCGTTCTTGTTGTGATAGTTGTTGTAGCGGCTCGTCGGGACGATCAGGTCGTCGCCGGGATGGATCAGCGTGCTCTTGCCGAGACGGTTGAGGCGCTGCAGTTCGGCCATGCTGGTGAAGAAATCCTCTCCCAGGGAGAACAGGTTGTCGCCCTTGCGCACGGTGTAGTAACCGTAGGTCTCGTCGGAGCGCAGCAATTCGTTGTCGTATTCGTACTCGGCCTTCTGACTGGCGTCACCGCCGCTCGCCGTCTTGTGGCTGACCAACTGGGTCGAACCGGTCGCGGAGGCGGCTCCGGCCGGGATCGTCAGCTTCTGTCCGGGGGTGATCACGTCGCTGCGAAGACCGTTGGCGGATTTGATGGCGGCTACGGAGGCGCTGTGTTTCCGGGAAAGCCCCATCAGGGTATCGCCTTTCACGACCGTGTGGACCGTGCCGTTGGAACCTTCCTCGGCGGAGGGCTTTGTGTCGCCGACCACGATGGACTTTTCCTTCGCAGGCTCGAGCCGGCTCGAGTCGGCGACCGCGCCCTCCTCCCCCGCCCCGGGGATCATGAGCGTCTCGCCGATGTAGATGGGCTGACCTTCGCTGAGCCGATTCGTTTCGAGCAAGGCCTTGCGATCGACACCGAATTTTTCGGCGATGGTGGAAAGCTTGTCCCCGTCCTTGATGACGTATGTTCTGCTGGACCGGGATTCCGGCGCCTTCTGCGCGGCGGTTTGCGCATCGTTGGTCGCATCGACCGTCGCTTGCTCGTAGGTGTACGAGCTGCTCGATTCGCCGCTCAGGGCTTTCTCGATCGACGCGAGGCGCGTTTCGATGGCGACGATCCGGGAATTGAGCCGATCGACCGAGGGGTCGGCGGCGGTTCCGGAAGTCAGAAGAACAGCAGTAGCTGCGATGGCAGTGAGTGGGGTCGCAATGCGATTCATGTCGACGAACTTATTATGCCCTTATAATTTAGACAACTAAAAAATTAGGTTTTGCGTATATTTTTTTAAACTTCGGGCGCGGAATTTATTAAAACTACGGATTCGCCTTCTATTTCCTCAAAGAACCGGCTGGTCCAGTGCTCCATGGCGCCATTCCTCCGAGGAAGCGTTTCGCGCATCCTCGAGCCCCGGAGTTCCGCGCCCGGAACGCGCGTTCTCCGGTTGAAATACCCCGAAGACGACCGTCTGTTGCCCAGCCGATGAAGTCTCTTCTCCTCACCAACGAATTCCCGCCGCGGATTTACGGCGGTGCCGGGATCCACGCCCAGTATCTTGTCCGGGAGCTGTCGCGGCTCTGCGAGGTGGAGGTACGCTGTTTCGGCGACCAGCACGCCGAGGGAGAGAATCCCGAGGTCTTCGGCTTTTCCGCCGACCCGTCGTCCTATACGTCGCCCGAGGCGCTCAACCCGGTTTTTTCGGCGCTCCAAAACTGCCTTGATTTCAACACCCGGAACGTCGACGCCGACGTGGTCCATCTGCACACGTGGTACTCCCATTTCGGCGGCATTCTCGCCCATTTGAACTACGGCATTCCCATGGCGCTGACGGTTCACTCACTCGAACCGCTGCGCCCATGGAAGCGCGAGCAACTCGGCGGAGGTTACGATTTCACCCTGTGGCTGGAGAAGACCGCGATCGAAATGGCGGACGCCGTCATCGCCGTTTCCAACGACACGAAGTCCGACATCCTCCGCCTCTTCGACGTGCCCGAGGAAAAGGTGCCGGTCATCTACAACGGGGTCGATCCGGACGAATATCAGCCCTCCTACGACAGAACGACGCTGGAAAAACTGGAGATCGATCCCGACGTCCCTTACGTGCTCTTCGTCGGACGGATCACCCGCCAGAAAGGCATCATTCACTTGGTCAACGCCATCCGCCATCTCGATCCCGGAACCCAGGTCGTCCTTTGCGCCGGGGCGCCCGACACCCCCGACATCGCCGCCGAGATGCAAGCGTCGGTCGAGGCGGTTCGCGCCGGATTCGACGGGAAGATCGTCTGGATCCGGGAAATGCTTCCGACGATCGAGAAGATCCACCTCTACAGCCACGCCCGCGTGTTCTGCTGTCCGTCGATCTACGAGCCGTTCGGCATCATCAATGTCGAGGCGATGGCCTGCGAAATTCCGATCGTCGCCTCGAAGGTGGGCGGCATGAAGGAGATCGTCATTCCCGGCGAAACCGGCCTGCTCGTCCCCTTGGAGCAGCAGACCGCGTCTCCGTTCGAAGCCACCGATCCCTCGGGCTTCGCTTCGGACCTCGCCGAAGGCATCAACGAGCTGATGCGCGACCCGGACCGCTGCGAAGCCATGGGCAAGGCCGGACGCCAGCGCGTGCTGGAGACCTTCAGCTGGTCCGAAATCGCCAGGGAAACGCTCTCGCTCTACGAGAAGATCGCGAAGTGACGCCCTCGCGCCGGCTTCAGGAATCCCCGGCCGCGCCGCTGGAGACGACGGCCTTGATGTTCACGAATTCGCGGATGCCGAAGATTCCGAGTTCCCGTCCGTAGCCGCTGTCCTTCACGCCGCCGAAGGGAACCCGCGGGTCCGAGGCCACCAGCCCGTTCACCGTCACCAGGCCGCAGTCCATTTCGTCGGCGGCGATGCGTTCGCCGCGTTCGAGATCCCGGGTAAAGACGGCGCCCCCGAGGCCGAAATTCGACTCGTTCGCCAGACGGACCGCTTCCGCCTCGTCCGAAGCGACGACGACTGCGGCGACCGGTCCGAAAAGCTCCTCGTCGAAGGCCGGCATCCCGGGGCAAACCGCCGCGAGGACGGTGGGAAGATAGTAGAACCCTTCGGCGAGCCCCGGGTCTTCGGGTACTTTCCCGCCGAGTCGGCAGACGGCCCCCTGCTCGATCGACCGTTCCACTTGGCTTGCCAGGTCGTCCCTCAGATCGCGGCGGGCCAGGGGGCCGACGTCGGTTTCCTCGCGAAGAGGATCACCCACGGCCGCTTCGTTCAGGTAATGGGTGAGTTTCTCGACGAATTCGTCGTGGACGACGTCCACGGCGATGAACCGCTTCGCGGCGATGCAACTTTGTCCCGTGTTGAGAAGTCGGCTCTTCGCGCACACCTCCGCGGCGTGATCGACGTCCGCGTCTTCGAGAATCACGTAGGCGTCGCTGCCTCCGAGCTCGAGCACGGTCTTCTTCAGGTGCTTTCCCGCCTCGGCGCCCAATTGGCGCCCGCCGCCCACGCTGCCGGTCATCGTGACCGCCCGGACGCGCGGATCGGCGACGACCGTGGAAGCGACCTCGTGGCCGATCGGAAGGTTCACGAAACATCCGCCGGGAAACCCGGCGTCGGAGAAGAGCCGCTCGATCGCGTTCGCGCTTCCTTGCACGTTCCTGGCATGCTTGAGCAGGGCGACGTTCCCCGCCATCAAATTCGGCGCCGCGAAACGGAACACCTGCCACAGCGGAAAATTCCAGGGCATCACGGCAAGGATGGGACCGAGCGGGCGGTACGACACGAAAGTCCTGTCGTCGGACTTCGCCGCGATCGCCTCGGTTTCTAGAAAGCTCTCCGCGTTTTCCGCGTAATAGCGGCAGACCCAGGCGCATTTCTCGACCTCCGCCCGGGCCTCGACGATCGGCTTGCCCATCTCCTCGGTCACGCCGCGGGCGAGCGCTTCCTTCCGCTCCTCCAGAAGATCGGCTGCGGCGGTCATGCGCTCCGCGCGCTCTCCGAAAGAAATCTCTCTCCAGAGCAGAAACCGGGAGGCCGCCAGATCCACCATGTCCGCGGCATGATCGGCGTCCCATAACTCCACCGGATCCAGTTCGCGGCCCGTCGCGGGATTGATCGGCTTGTAAGTGTTTGCTTCGCTGTCCATTTGCTTTGTGTGCTCTTGCCTTAGAAAGTGTCCGCTCCGCGTTGAGTTCCGCCGGTTAGTCTGATAGCCTCGCTCTCGATTCCATGAACATGAACAAGACCACCGCTCTCCTGTCCGTTATCGTTCCCTTCGCCCTCGCGCTCGGTTCCGCCCGCGCCGACGACGCCAGGCCCAACATCGTCCTCGTCATGGCGGACGATCAAGGTTACGGCGACGCCGGCTTCACGGGACATCCTTTCGTCGAAACGCCGCACATGGACGCCATGGCCGGGAACGCCGTCGTCTTCGACCGTTTCTACGCCGCCGCTCCCGTGTGCTCGCCAACCCGGGCGAGTGTGATGACCGGACGATCCCCGATGCGGACCAACGTTCCCGACCACGGTCACTACTTGCGTCCGGACGAAGTCACCGTCGCCGAAGCACTCGGGGAGGCCGGCTACGTGACGGGCCACTTCGGCAAATGGCACATCGGTTCGGTTCAGCCGGACAGCCCGACCAGTCCGGGCGGCGCCGGGTTCGACGAATGGCTCTCGGGCCTGAACTTCTTCGATCTCGACCC
Organism: Verrucomicrobiales bacterium; assembly: GCA_040905585.1. GTDB lineage: Bacteria > Verrucomicrobiota > Verrucomicrobiia > Verrucomicrobiales > DEV007 > Arctic95D-9. The sequence goes on along the minus strand of JBBDRG010000054.1, from coordinate 80,003 downwards.
CTACCTCAGCCAGGAGGGCACCTACGTGAATCCAAAAGGCCAGGGGTCCGTCATCAGCATGGACGCCGGCCTCCAGTTTCTCCGAAAGCACAAGGACGGCGACCGCCCCATGTTCGCCGTCGTTTGGTTTCCGGCACCGCACTCGCCGCACGAGGAGAAACCGGTCGCCTTTCCCGGCGGCGATGATCTATACAAGGGCAAGGACCACCGCGGTTACTTCCTCGAGATCACACTGATCGACCAGCAGCTCGGCAAACTCCGCCAAGCCCTCCGCGACATGGAAATCGCGGACAACACCCTGGTCTGGTACTGCAGCGACAATGGCGGTCTGGTCGAGGAATCCTCGGGCGGCCGCGCGAAAAAGGGCAGCGTCTACGAAGGCGGCCTGCGCGTCCCCTCGATTCTGGAATGGCCGGCCCGATTCGAACCCAAAACGGTCTCGACTCCGGCCTGCACCTTCGACATCTACCCCACCCTGCTCGAAATCGCCGGGGCCAAGGTCGAGAACCAGCCCCCCCTCGACGGCATCGACCTCGCCGACGTCATCGCCGGTACCCGGACCGAGCGGCCGCCGATGGGCTTCTGGCATCTCCACACCCGGGGCCAAGGCACTCACAGCGACGAAATCATCCGAAGCCTCATGAAAGCCCAGAAGGCCGGAGAACCGTCGCCCTTTCCCGAGCGAGTTCTCAAGAACGTCGAAGAATTCCCCACGTTCGCCCGCGGCGAATACAGAGGGCACGCCGCCTGGAACGACTGGCCGTGGAAGCTCCACCGCATCCAGAAGGGCGACGACGTTGCCGCGGAACTTTACCACTTGGTCGACGACCCCATGGAAACGACGGATCTGGCCGCGAAAGACAAGGAACGCTCCCAAGCCATGCTCGAGGAATTGGAGGAGTGGCAGGACTCGGTGCTCGATAGCTGGGAAGGAAAGGACTACACCGACGGGCCGTGACCGTCCGCGGTGCTCTCGACCTCGCCGCCCCCGGTTTACCATCCGACGCCGTCCCCAGCCGACATGGAATCGCCGAGCCTTTTTTCGTCTGCGGTCCTGCTGCTGCTGATCATCGTCAGATGGTTCGGCGCTCTCGCGGTGGCCATGGGACTCTCCACCATTCTGCTCTGGTGGTCCCCGCGATTCTACGCCAAGCTCGGCCCCGCCCTGACCAACGCGATCGAGCGGCTCGTGGGCATGATCCTCATCATGCTGTCCGTCCAGATGCTGCTCGACGGCATCGAGACCTACCTGAATCGCTGAGCGGACCCGGGTCGGCGGTGGCGGCTATCGATCCCGCGGTTTCGCGGTTCCCGCTCAGGTGTCCTTGCGGCTGCGTAGGATCAACCAGACCTGACCGATCACCACCGGCACCAGGCTGAGCCCGCCGATCAGAAGCCAGCCTGCGGCCGGGGGCGCTTCGGTTCTCAAAACCCCGCTCAGAAACGGCAGATACACGGCGGCGAGCAGAAGCGACGCGCACAGCGCCCAGGCTGCCCAGATCCATCGATTGGCGAAAATGTCGTTCTTGAAAATGCCGCTGCGGGGTTCCCGAAGATTCAGAACGAAAAGCAGTTTCGCGAAACCAAGAGTGAGAAACGACACGGTGACGGCGGTGTTCTCCGGAAGACCCAAGGCTTCGAGCGCGAGAAACAGGGCCGCCAAAACGCACAGGCTGAGCACGCCTCCCCAGAACCCGACGACTTTCCATTCCGTCTTCGTGACGATACCCTCGTCGCTGGGACGGGGGGGATCTTCGAGGACGTTGCCGCTGCCACGACCGACGCCGAGTGCGAGTGCGGGAAACACGTCGGTCAGCACGTTGAGGAAAAGGATTTGGAGCGGGAGCAGCGGGAGCGGAGAGTTGATGGCCGAAGCGATGCCGATGGCGATGATCTCGGCCAGGTTGGTGCAGAGCATGAAGACGACGCTCTTGCGAATGTTGCCGAAGATGATGCGCCCCTGCTCGATGGCGGCGAGGATGGTCCCGAAGTCGTCGTCTTTGAGGACCATGTCGGCCGCCTGCTTGGCGGCGTCGGTGCCGCGCTTGCCCATCGCGATTCCGATGTCGGCGCGCTTGAGGGCGGGCGTGTCGTTGACGCCGTCGCCGGTCATCGCCACGACCCTGCCTTCCGCCTGCAGCAACTTGACCAGGTTGAGCTTCTGTTCCGGACTGACCCTGGCGAAGACGCGCGCCTTCTCCAGGCTCTCTCTCTTCCGTTCGTCGTCCGGTATCTCCTGCAACTCCCGGCCCTCGCGGGATTCCTCGTCGCCGTCCGTGATCACGGCGGTTTCCTTGCCGATCGCCCTGGCGGTGTCTCTTTGATCGCCGGTGACCATGATCACGTCGATTCCGGCGCCGTGGCAAGCTTCGATGGATTCGCGCACGTCCTCGCGGGGGGGGTCGTCCAGCGCAAGAAAGCCGACGAAGCGAAGATCTTCGTACGGCTCGGTCTCCTTGTGGGAAACCTCCTTGTCCGCGACGGCCAGCAAGCGCAGCCCTTCCGCGGCGAGCGCTTCGCCCTTTTCCTTCCAGTCGTCCCGATCCTCCTCGGAAAGGTCCTCGAAATCGCGTCCGCCCTTCGCCACGCGAGTGCAGGCGTCGAGAACGCGGTTGGGCGCGCCCTTAACCGCCACGATCAGATCGTCGGTCTCCGGAGACTCGTGAAACGTGGCCATCATCATGACGTCCGGGTCGAAATCGACTTCGTGAACTTCAGGCCAATCGTCCAGCAAGGCGCTCCGGTCGGCACCGATCTCGCTACCCGCCCGCAGGAGGGCGATCTCGGTCGGATCGCCGCGCGATCCGGAGGCTTCGTCCTCCTCCGGATCGTCATTCTCGAGAACGGCATTGTTGCAAAGAACCCCAAGGCGGATGGCGTGTTCGGCCAGCTCGACGGAACCGCCTTCCTCTTCCGGCTCGAACGTGTTCTCTCCCCCGCCCTCGGTCAGCGCCGCATTGCCCGACGGCGTGATCACACGCCTCATCACCATCCGGTTGTAGGTCAGAGTACCCGTCTTGTCCGTGCAGATCACTTGCGTTGCCCCCAGCGTCTGGACGGCGGTCAGGCGATTGACGATGGCGTTGCGCTTGGCGAGAAGCCACATGCCGCGCGCGAGGGCGATGGTCGCCACGATGGGGAGTCCTTCCGGAATCATGGCGACTCCCAGAGCGAGGGCGGTCTCGACCATGGTTACGAGGTCCCGTCCCGCCAACAGTCCGACGACGCCGATGATACCGGCCAAGGCGAGGGCGAGGTAGGCCAATCGCGCCGCCAGCCGATCGAGCCGCTTCTGCAGCGGCGCTTCCGTCGATTCCTCGCCGGAAGCCAATTCGCCGATGTTCCCCAGCTCGGTCCGGGTTCCCGTCGCGGTGACGACCGCTTTTCCCGCGCCTTCCTCCACCGTGGTTCCCTTGAAAACCATGTTGTCCCGCTCGGCGAGAGGAAGGTCTTCCTTCCGGGCTTCCGTCGTTTTGTCCACCGCAACCGATTCCCCCGTGAGCGCGGCTTCGCTGATGCGGAGACGCTCCGACTCCACGACGCGGGCGTCGGCCGCGACGATGTCCTCGGGCTGGATCACAAGCATATCGCCAGGAACGACCGTTTCAATCTCGACCTCCTGTTCCTCGCCGTCTCGCAGCACTCTGGCATGCGGTTTCCCCATGGCTCGGAGAGCCGCCATGCTCTTTCTGGCGCGCCACTCCGAAACGAACCCGATGAGGGTATTGATGCCGATAACCGCCAGGAGCGCCCAGCCCTCGGGAAATCTCCCCGTCGCGAACGCCAGGATCATCGCGGCGCCTAGAATGTAGACGACCATCGTTTTGAATTGGTTCAGAAGGAGAAGCCAGAGCGGAATCGGCTTTTCCTCCTGCAATTCGTTGGGCCCCCATTCCCGAAGCCTGTCGGAGGCCTCTTCGGAGCTCAGTCCCCGACTCGGATCGACACCGAGCTTGTCGAGAACATCCTCGCTACTGTCCGCATGGGGATGGCTAGATAGATTCTCCGGCATGATACAGGGCACAAGAACTGCGGGAAACCGTTCCCGAACCAACCATTTTACGACTGCGCGCGGTTTGAAGATCGCCAAGCGCGGCGGAAACGCTTTGGAAGGGAGCGCCGTAACCTCTCAAGATGAAAACGATAATTGTTTCCGCGTCGATTCTCGTGCTGACGGCCATGCTCGGCTGTAGCGAAGACGAAACCGGATCGCCCGACGCCGATGGTTTCACCGAAGCGCGCGAGCGGATGGTGGAGCGACAGTTGGAGGGACGGGACATCGACGACCCCAAGGTTCTGGAGGCGATGAAGAAGGTTCCGCGGCACGAGTTCATGCCCGAAAACCTGCGAGCGCGAGCCTACACCGACAGACCGTTGCCGATCGGTCACGGCCAGACCATCTCGCAACCCTACGTCGTCGCTTTCATGACTCAGCAGCTCGATCCGGAGCCCACTGATCGCGTCCTGGAAATCGGAACTGGATCCGGCTATCAGGCCGCGGTCCTGGCCGAGTTGGTCGAACACGTCTACACCATCGAAATCGTCGAGCCACTCGCCGACTCGGCCGAAAAGACCCTCGAGCAGCTCGATTACGAGAACGTCACCGTCAAGGCCGGAGACGGCTACCAGGGTTGGCCCGAACACGCGCCCTTCGACGCGGTCATCGTAACCGCCGCGCCCGACCACATCCCCCAGCCTTTGATCGATCAACTCAAGGAGGGGGGAAGGATGATCATTCCGGTCGGCAAGGAAGGCGGGATCCAGCAGCTTCGCCTGTTGACGAAAAAGGAAGGCGAAATCGAAGAGGAGTCCGTGATGCCGGTGCAGTTCGTTCCCATGACGGGCGAGAGCCGGGAACCGCGATAGCTTCGCAAGGCCCGCTTCGGCCCGTCCACTTTCAAGAGACTGTTGAATCGAACTATTCCGTCCGCGTCCACCCGCCCCCGTCCCGCCGGTAGGCCTTCGAAACCGTGGAGGCGAACCGGCCTTCCCGCCATTCGTGACTGGTGATGTGCAGACTGGGCAGGTCCACCTCGATCCAGTTGTAGGCATTGGGCTCCGTCTTCAGGCGCGTCGAGGTAGAAGTCGATGCCTGAGCCACCACGATCGAAGGCACCTCCGGGTGACGGGTGGCGACCAGATCGCTCCACGCACGATGAAAGTGCCCGGCCAGGACGAGGTCGACGCCGCACGAAGCCAGGCTTTCGAGCGTATCCTTCGGACCTTTCACGAGGTGCCGGCCTTCTTGTTCGGGTGGAAATAGAAACGGGTGATGGGTCACCAGGATTCGCACCCCCAACTCTTCGTGCCCGCGGAAACGCTGTTGGATCGTCGACAACTGCTCGGAGGAGATCCGCCCCCGGGACCAGTCCGTGTACCATCCCCCGGGCCGGGCCGTATTGATACCCAGCAATGAAACCGAGGCGTGGTCCTGCCGGGGATAACGCTCCTTCTCCAGCCAGTGCCTGAATCGGGCCGTGGGCCGAATAAAACGTTCCAAAAGATTGAAGGTGGGAACGTCGTGGTTGCCCGGCACCATCAGTGGGCGCGAGGGAAAACGCGCCACGTAGTTCCGCGCCGCCTCGAACTCGCGTCGGCGCGCCCGCTGAGTGAAATCGCCGCTGACGACGATCACGTCCGGACGTTGGGAATGGAGTTCTTCCAACAAGATCTCGGCCACTTTCTCGTCGAGGCGGCCGAAGTGCAGATCCGATAGATGCGCGATGGTCGTCATGTCCCCTCCTTCGGCACGATGACTTGAAGAGAAGCGGGATCAATGGAGAACTCGAGCGGCGGCGCTTCTTCGACCAACTCGCCGTCGATCAGAATGCGGAGCGACTTCTGCGCGCACTTGACCGTGAGATTCCGGGCCTCTCGAGCATGGAGATCGGGGTCGCCTTCCAGCGTGCCCGCGAGGAAGGCCGTTCCCGCTTCGATAAAGCGCCGTCGGGTGCGGTGGGTGGAAAAATAAAAGGCCAGTTGCCCGGTGTTGCAGGACGATTTTTCCGGCATGATGCCGGGCTTGTCGCAATAAGGGTTGTTGGAAACGGCGAGGAACCCGGTTCTCACGCTCGTGCTTTCGGACTCGGTCTCCAGGCACAGGTCGAGGACGTCGTATTCGGAAATGACTCTCAGGCTCCTCAGGAGATTGCGGTGAATCTTGTTCCACCAGGCCTCGCCCCGATCGTCGTCGGTATGGATTTTTTCCGGATAGAAACCGAGCACGCATACGTTGAGAAACGACCGTCCGTTCACCTTCGCCAAGTCGATCCTTTCCACTTTTCCGGACACGATCGTGTCGACGGCGGCCTCGAGATTCATGGGCACTTTGAAGTCCCGCGCCGCGTGGTTGAAGGTGCCGAGCGGCAGAACGCCCAAGGGAACTTCCGCCTTTCGCGCCGCCACGGCGCCCGCGCTCAGGGTCCCGTCTCCTCCTCCAATGATCAGGGCGGACGGGGGCTCGTCTTCAATGCCTTCCAGAGCATTCGCCAATTCGTCCGGGTCGAGAGCGCGCAGTTCGACTTCCACTCCTTGCGAAGCGAAGCGCTCGCGAATCCGCTTCTCGCATTCCCCGGGCCCGGCTCTCACCGCCGATCCGGATCGACGATTGATCAGTACCAAGGGCCGCTCCAAATGCGGCGCTCCTCGCTGTGAATGTTCATTCATGTTTCACCCCGACCGGATCCCTACCGGTCCGAGCGGCAGCGAGAAAGCGGTTGGATTGAACAGGCATCAACTCCGGCAGGAGGACTTGCCTGGCGACGGACGTTACGAATGGGCGAACGGAATCGAGGCGAACCATTGGACGAGTTGGCTGCGGAAAACCACATGCCCGACCCGCTTCCCAACGAAGCGGCGGATTCCCTCTTGTCGGGGTCTCGCCAATCAGGGCTTCAATTCCGGCGCGTGATCGGAATCGCTCTCTTCGTGGCAGCCGTTGCAGCGTTGAATGACGGCGCGGTAGGCTTCCTGGCTCTTGTCGAAGTCTTCCGCCTCGGCCGCTTCGGCCAAGTCAGTCCCCGCTTGCTGCAAGTCGGCGGCGAATTTCTGCCATTGCCGGTCGTCGTTCCGCATCGCAACGAGGTTGGCGACTTCCGCCGTCTGCCATCCCCGGTCGGCGATCGTCTCCCATCCCTCCTTGTCGCCGGGCTCTTCCTGCATCGCCTTTTTCAGATACTCGTAGAGCGGTTCGTTGAAGAGGCTCATCAAGTCGTGCGTGTCCACGACAGCCCGGGGAAGTTCGCCCGGCTCGGCGGGATCCTGCGCCGTCGCGGTACCGAGGCCGACGAGAATAGACAGAAAGCCGATCAGCGCGGGGGAAGCGAGAAGGCGGCGATCGGGCTTGGCAAAGTAGGTTTTCATGGGGTGGTCGTTTAGGTGTTCGATCTACAGGCAAGTTTCCAGCCTCCGTATGGCAGCAACCGTCGTGCCACGACGGGCCTCGGATGCGGAAACGAAAATCTCGCCGCGGCACGAACGGCTTCCGGCGGGGGAAGGCAACCCGACGCAGGCAAGGAAACGGGAGCGACGTTCCGTGCATATCGTGCCTTTTCAGAGCGCGAGTCTTGCAAATTGCGAACGTCCCGTGGCCACTCCCGCGCCGGTTGCGGGTGGACCGCGATCAACCAAAGCCCCTCCGCCAGACTTCGGCCGAACCGGGCTCGATCGACGTATTCCCGACTGGGAGAACTCGGCACGCCCAAAGTGGCCATTCTGTCGGCCACGGAACGGATCACCGAAGACATTCCCGCGACCGTCGAAGCGGCCGCGCTCTGCAAAATGGCCGATCGGGGCTTGATCGACGGCGTCATTCTCGACGGCCCGCTGGCGTTCGACAACGCGATTTCGAAAGAAGCGGCGCGAACCAAGGGCATACGCTCCGAAGTCAGCGGCGACGTCGACATCCTGATCGTTCCGGACCTGCAATCCGGCAACATGCTCTACAAGCAGATGAAGTTCCTGTCCGGCTACAACGCGGCCGGCCTCGTCATGGGCGCCCGCGTTCCCATCATCCTGACGAGCCGATCGAGCGGCACCCAGGCCCGCCTTGCTTCGGCCGCTCTCGCCCTCTTGTACGCGAACCGACGAATGACTGACGACTGACGAACGGCGCGAGGAATGGGTTCACGAAGCGCCCCCCAGTTTGTTGTTCTGATAGTGAACGCTCTGTCCGAAGTAGACGTCGGCCGCCTCCATCAGCGTCTCCGACAGAGTCGGATGCGGGTGGATGGTCCGGGCGAGGTCCTCGACGCGGGCTCCCATCTCAACGGCGAGAGCCCCCTCGCCGATCAGCTCGCCAGCACCGCTTCCCGCGACGCCGACCCCGAGGATGCGGTCGGTACGGGGATCGACGACGAGCTTGGTCACGCCGTCGGTGCGCCCCATCGAACGGGCTCGTCCGGAGGCGACCCAAGGAAACCGGGCCACTTCGACGTCGATTCCGGCTTCCTTCGCCGTCCCTTCGGTCAGGCCCGCCCAGGCGATCTCCGGGTCGGTGAAGACCACCGCGGGAACGGCGGCGGGATCGAAGGCGGTGGGCCGGCCCGCCGCAGCTTCGATGGCCACCCGCGCCTCGTGGGTAGCGACGTGGGCCAGCATGGGTTCGCCGGCGACATCGCCGATCGCGAAAATGTGGGATTCGGCGGTGCGGCGCTGCTCGTCGACCGGGATGAACCCGCCGTCGCCGAGGGAGATTGCCGTGTTCCGGAGACCGAGGCCCTCGCTATTCGGCCGTCGCCCCACCGCCGTGAGAACCCGCTCGAACTTCCGGGTCCGCGTTTCCCCCTCGGCATCGGTCAAGCGCACCTCGATGCCGTATTCGTAGGGCTCCGCCCCCTCGACCCGGGTGCGCAAGAAAATTTCCTCGAATCCGCCGACCCCGTCGCCGCGCAAGCGTCGTTCAAGCGGTTCCACGAGGTCGCGGTCGACGCCGGGGAGGAGGCCGCCGGTCATCTCGACGACCGTGACCCGCGACCCGAGCGCGCCGTAGGCCGTTCCCATCTCCAGCCCGATGTAGCCGCCGCCGACGACCAGCAGCGTCTTCGGAATCTCCGCGAGATCGAGCGCCTCCGACGCATCCCAGATCGCGCTCCGGTCGACGTCGAAATCGGGCAGTTCCACCGCGTGCGAACCGGTCGCGATGACGGCGTAGTCGAACGCGATCTCGTCGGGCACGTCATCGTCGCCATCCTCCGCGGCTTCGATCGCGAGCGTACGCGAATCCGAGAAGGAGGCCTTTCCTCTCACGTAGCGGATGCCCTCCTTTTTTCTCCGCGCCGCCAGCCCGCCGGTCAAGTCTCCGACCACCTTCCGCAGGTGCTCGCGGATCCTGTCCACGTCGATGCGGGGCTTCGAAAAGGCGAGGCCGCGCTCCTCCGCCTCGCGGGCTTCGTTGAGGAGTCGCGCTTCGTGGAGCAAGGTCTTCGACGGGATGCATCCCTCGAAGAGGCAGACGCCGCCCGGCTCCGGCCGCAGATCGACGAGGATGGTGTCGAAGCCCATTTGCGCCGCGCGAAAAGCGGCCGGATACCCGCCCGGGCCCGCGCCGATCACGACGAGAGTTTTGCCTTTCAGATCGCGCTCGTTGGTTTCGCTCATGGCTTGAAAAGGTGCGCGTCAGTTCGATTCCTTCCGCGGCCGGCCGACCTCCAGTGCCAGTCGAAACGGATCCTCCATGGCCTGCACGAGCCAGTGGAGAAATCGCGCGCCGTCCGCGCCGTCGATGAAGCGGTGGTCGAAAGACAGGGAAAGCGGCATCCGCAGACGCGGAACGAACTCCTCCGATTCCGCCTCGTAGACAGGCTCGGTCTCGGACCGTCCCACCCCGAGAATCGCCCCCTCGGGAAGGTTCACGAGAGGGGTGAAGAAACCCGTGCCCAGCATGCCTAGATTGGTCAGGGTGAAGACACCTCCCCGCATCTCGTCGTTGCTCAGCTTTCCCTCGCGCGCCCGGACCGAAAGTTCTCCCCACTCCTCTGCCAGAGCCGGCAGCGACTTTTCGATCACGTCCCTCAGGACCGGAACCACGAGTCCGTCCCCGGTGTCGACCGCCACGCCGATGTGGGAATAGCGGCGCCGAACGACACGCCCCTTCGCGATGTCCACCGCCCCCGCGATGCGCGGATGGGCCTCGAGAGCGATGGCGACGATCTTGACGAGCATCGCCGTCAGGCTGAGGCCGGCAGCACTCTTCTCCTCGATCTCCTCGCCCAATCTCCCGCGCGCTTCCTCGAGTTCGGTGACGTCGGCTTTTTCGAAGAGGGTGACGTGGGGAACCGTCGTCCAGGACTGGCTCATGCGGTCGGCGGTGACACGTCGCACCTTGGACATTTCCTCGTTCTCGACCTCGCCCCATTGGGAGAGGTCCGGCAGAGGCTTGGCCGCCCGAGTCGGACTGCGGCCCGTCCGAGCGTCGGCGCGCGTTTCTCGGGCGTGACGCTTCACGTCCTCGACCGAGAGGCGGCCGCCCGGCCCCGAGCCCTCGACGTTGCCGAGGTCGATCCCTATCTCGCGGGCGAACCGCCGCACCGAGGGGCTCGCGAAAACAGGCAGAGCCCCGGTGGAGGGAACCGCCTCGGACTCTCCGGCCCCGGCGTCTTCCTCGCCTCCCGCTTCCTCCCCGCCGTCGCCCGCCGTCTCTCCAACCTCTTTGTCTTTTTCCTTATCTTGATCTTTTTCTTCTTCCCCCGCCGTCTCTTCAACCTCCCTATCTTTATCTTTTTCCTTATCCTTTTCTTCTTCCTTTTCTTCTTCTCCCTCCTCGTCTTCCTCCTCCGTATCGTCAGAGGGCTCTTCCTTCGCCCCGCCGCCGCCCTCGGAAATTTTCGCGATGACCTGCCCGACCTTGATCGAGTCGCCCTCCCCCACCTCGATCGATTCGACGGTGCCGCCCGAATCGGCGGGAACCTCCAAGGTGGCCTTGTCCGTCTCCACCTCGATAACGGACTGTTCCGCCTCGATCCGGTCGCCCTCCGACACCAACACCTTCAGGACGGTCGCCTCTTCGATGTCTTCTCCCAACTCGGGCAGTTTCAAATCCATGGTCTTGTCTGCTTCGATGATTCAGGCCGTTGCGGGATCGGGACGGTCCGGCTCGATTCCCAGTTCATCCCTCGCCCGGCTTACGTCCGCGGCCTCGATTTGTCCGTCGCGCATCAACTCGTAGAGCGCGGCCAGCGCAATGGAACGGCGGTCCACCTCGAAAAAATCCCGGAGCCCCGGTCGCGTGTCGCTTCGCCCGTAGCCGTCCGTGCCCAGCGAGTGAAGACGCCGCCCGAGGTGCCGTCCGAGGAGATCCGGCAGCACCTTCAGATAATCCGACACCGCGACAACCGGTCCCGGAGCTCCGGCGAGGCACTCCGCCACCCAGGTCCGCCGGGGCTCCGATTCCGGGTCGAGGCGGTGCTCGCGCTCGGCGGCCGAGGCGTCGCGGTAGAGCTGCTGGTAGCTCGTCACCGACCAGACGTCCGCCGCCACGTCGAACTTCTCCGCGAGCAGGTCCGAGGCGGCGATGGCCTCGTTCAACAAAGCTCCGCTACCGAGAAGTTGCACCCGGCGACTGTCGTCGTCGGAGCCGGAGTCGCGAAACCGGTACATGCCGCGCAGAATTCCTTCGCGGGCGCCCTCCGGCGCCGGAGGCTGCGGGTAGCTCTCGTTGCCCACGGTGAGGTAGAAAAGCACGTCCTCGTCCACCATGCGGCGGAATCCCTCTTGGAAGATTTCCGCGACCTCGAAGGCGAAGGCCGTGTCGTAGGCGAAAAGATTGGGAACGGCCAGGGCGTTGACGTGGCTTTGTCCGTCCTCGTGCTGGAGACCTTCGCCGTTCAAGGTGGTGCGTCCCGACGTCGCTCCGACGAGAAATCCGCGGGCCCGGCTGTCGCCTGCGGCCCAGATCAAATCGCCGACCCGCTGGAATCCGAACATCGAGTAGAAAATGAAAAGCGGAATAGTTGCCACGCCGTGATTCGATGCGGAGGTGCCTGCGGCGATGAAGGACGACATCGCCCCCGCCTCGGTGATGCCTTCCTCGAGCAGCTGCCCGTCGGAAGCCTCGCGGTAGTAGAGGAGACTCTCCGAATCGACCGGTTCGTATACCTGGCCGAAGGGCGAATAGATTCCCACTTGGCGAAATAGCGCCTCCATGCCGAAGGTGCGGGCCTCGTCCGCCACGATGGGAACGAGTCGGGCGCCCATCTTTTCGTCCTTCAGCAAATTCCCGAGAAGACGCACGAAAACCATCGTGGTCGAAGCGGACTGGTCGCTACCCTCGCGAAACTCCACGAAGTAGTCGTCGGCGGGGCTTTCGATGTCGATCACCGGTTTTCGCCGCTGGGGAAGCCAACCGCCCAGCTTTCGTCGCCGCTCCTTCAGGTAGCGCCGCTCCGGGCTGTCTTCCGATGGCCGAAAAAAGGGCGCGTCGAGAACATCGCTCGCCGGCAACGGCACCTCGAACCGCTCCCGAAACTGGAGCAACTCCTCGTGGTTCAGCTTCTTCTGCTGGTGAGTGACATTGCGTCCCTCCCCGGCCTCGCCCAGTCCGTAGCCCTTGATGGTCTTGGCGAGAATCACGGTCGGCGCCCCCTCGTGCCGAACCGCGCGGTGATAGGCCGCGTGAACCTTGACCGGGTCGTGTCCGCCGTAGCCCCTCTTCCACAGCTGTTCGTCGGAGTAATCCTCCACTATTTCGGCGAGGACGGGATCCTCGCCGAAGAAATGCTCCCGAATATAGGCGCCGCCGCGCACGCCGTAGTTCTGGTAATCGCCGTCGACCACCTCGCCCATCCGCCGCACGAGACGCCCCTCCGTGTCGCGATCGAGGAGATCGTCCCAGTCGCTTCCCCAGATCACCTTCAGCGTGTGCCAGCCGACGCCCCGAAAGACCGCCTCGAGTTCCTGAACGATTTTTCCGTTTCCCCGCACCGGTCCGTCGAGGCGCTGGAGATTGCAGTTCACGACAAAGACGAGATTGTCCAACTTGGCCCGAGCCGCGAGAGAAAGGGCCGCGAGGGCCTCGGGCTCGTCCGTTTCGCCGTCGCCGACGAAGCACCAGACCTTGCGCCGTTCGCGATGGGGAAGCCCTTCCGGAGACGATGCCAGCCCGCGATCTTCGAGATAGCGGAGATAACGCGCCTGGTAGACGGCCATGATCGGACCGAGCCCCATCGAGACGGTGGGGAACTGCCAGAAGTCCGGCATTAGCCACGGGTGCGGGTAGGAGGACAGCCCGCCGTCCGCGGCAAGGTCCCGTCGAAAGTTATCGAGATGGGATGCCTCCAGCCGCCCTTCGAGAAAGGCGCGGGCGTAGTTCCCCGGCGAGGCGTGTCCCTGGAAGTAGACGAGGTCGCCTCCGCCGGGGTGGCCAGGTCCTCGGAAAAAGTGGTTGAGCCCGACCTCGTAGAGGTTCGCGATGGAAGCGAAGGTCGAGACGTGTCCGCCGATGCCCGCGTGTTCGTGGTTCGCCCGCACCACCATGGCCATGGCGTTCCAGCGCACCAGGCTGCGGATTTTTCGCTCGAGTTCCAGATCTCCCGGATAGTCTGGCTCCTCGTCATGCGGAATGGTGTTGATGTAAGGGGTCCGCGAAGTGACGGGCAGGTTCACTCCCTCGAGCTGGGCGTGCACCTGCAGGTCGCGCAGCAGGGCCGCGGCATGGTCGGGCCCCCGAAGGGCGATCACATCCTCGAGCGACTCCAGCCAATCCACCAACTCCCAGGTTTCGGCTCGCGACCGGGTAACCTCCGGCCCTGTTTCCGGAGAACGCAGGTGGGCAAGATTGGAAGCGTTGGTGAATCGCATGGAGAGAGCGTGTTCGATGGAATTCGACTGTCTTGGCTGCGAGTCCAGAGCCCCGGAGGCGGGACGCCGCCGGAAGGCGCGGCTCACCAGAGTCCACGCCGACGGCACCCATCTCTCGGCCTTGGGCCGCAACCTTCCGCGCGCATCATGCATGCCACGATCCCGCTTGCGTGGGCGCGGGACTTGCGCGGACGACAGAGCCTCGAATTCCTTGCGGAGTGCACGACTAGGGCGCAGGGACATCGGCAAGGTGCACGATTCCAGGCGCGACAGAAACAGTAATCCCCTGCCGTCGGAAGCGGTGCCATCGACCCGCGTCGAACGCTCGGGTCCCGGACCCGCTGCCAGCGCGGCCTTCCTTCGGCGACGTCGCCGGCAGCCATCGGTTGGCCCCGATCCTGCGCCCGAAGAACCTAGGTTCAACGGTACCACCAAGAATCGGTGTATCGGAACGAACTTCAACCCCACGAAAGAAAACAACCATGACAATCGCAACCGAGAGAGCAACGGAACATATCGGCGAAACCAAGGCCGTCGCCAATCACGACCACGACATGATCCACGAACTCAGCAAACGGATCGACGCGGTTTGGCGGTTCGACCAGTACATCGCCAATGCGGATCAGGACAGCCAACTGCAGAAGTTCTGGACCGACCTGAAGGCACAGGAACAGGACAACGTGCGGAACCTGAAAAAGCTCGTCGCCAAACACATCAATCAGGATTGCTTCTGATCCAGCCGCCTTCCACGCGGAAGCTTGCACCGGAAAACCTTTGGCAATCGCTTCGGAACCCGCACCGAGACGAGCAGGTTCGTCGCATCGGGACATCAACGCAGTCACTCTGGCCGCCAGCCTGGCCGCCGGGGTCGCGCCCGCGGCGTTCGCATAGAACTGCCCCGTCGAGATAAAAGACAACAGGCTCGACCGCGCGTAAATTCGCGCAAAAAAAATTTTGGCGAAACTTTCTCTTCATGCATGCTACCGTCACGGCCTAGACCCGGCAGATGAGAGAGCGAACCACTCAAGGAGGAGGCCTACTCGCCACGATGGCGATTGCGCTGCTTTCCACGAGCTGCGCTCTGCAGTTCAAAGTTCAGGAAAATTGGAGGGGGGAGCACGCACGACCCATTCCGCTCGAAGACGCCCGGTCAGTCTGGGAAACCATCCGCCGCGGCGGCATGCCGGAAGAAACGGAGCTCGAGGAATACAACCGGACTGTCCGCAAGACGGTCGTGCGCCTCGCGCACAACTGGACTTCGAACCCGGCGGATCTTTCCCGTCTCCCCACGACGACCGGCGAGGTGGATCTCGAGATTGAACTGGTAAATGCCCGTTCGCTGTCCGAAATCGATCAAGCGGTACCGGCGGATTTCATCAAAATAAGACGTGGTTTCGATTCGGAAACCGTGGTGGACGGCGTGGGGAGTCCCCTGATGGTTCGCAAGCCGTGGACGGAGAGCGATCCCATGATTCCGAAAACCGGACTGTGGTTTCCCGTGACCGCAGTGCTGGATCTCGACCGGCCGGAGCAACCCGTGCTTCGTCTCGTGGATCCGACCAAGAAGGGGGCCCTGACTTTCAACGGTCACGAGTTTCCTCTGCGGGCCAACTACACGGCGACATTCGCCCGCGATTTCCAGGACCGTCAGTTCCAATTTCGCGAAGTTCGGTCGCTCTTGAACTTCGACAAGTACGCGGACCGCATGGGGCTTTATCGGATTTCGTCTTTCGCTCCGAACAAGCAGGTCTGCATTCTCGTGCACGGCATCAATTCAACTCCCATGACGTGGCACAAGACGCTAAACCAACTGTACGGCCACGAGGACATCCGGGAGCGCTACGAGTTCTGGACGCTGGGGTACCCGACCGGAGCCCCCATTCCATTTCTCGCCGCCAAGTTCAGACAGGAAATTCGGGACATGGTGGCCTTCCGAAAGCGGAACGGCGCCCGCGACAACGACCTCGTGATCGTGGGTCACAGCCTGGGCGGATTGCTCGCCAAAGCCGTGACCCAGCACGGTGACGATGAAAACTGGAACAAATTCTTCAAGGTTCCGATCGAGGAACTGGACGTGTCCGAGGAACATAGAGAGACCCTTCGCAGCATGGTCTACTACGAGCCCTTACCCTGGGTCGACCGCGTCGTGTTCTGCGCCACCCCGCACCGCGGAACGAAATTCGCCGAAAATCCGATCGCCAGGCTCATCGGCGACCTCGTTCAACTCCCCACGCAACTGGATCTGATTTCTCAGGAAGTCGGGAGACAAAGCCGCTACGCTCTGACCCCTCTGGGATTGGAGATTGCCAAGAATCGCCCCACTTCCCTCGATCAGCTACGCTTCGAAGCAGCCGAGGAGTTCCTCGACAGACCGCTCAATCCGGCCGTGAAATACCATTCCATCATGGGAAGCGACGACGACCTCGTAACCTACGACAGCGCCCATGTCGAGGGCACCGAGTCCGAGACGGTGATCCAGGATTGCGACCACGGAGTGCACCGCAACGAAGAGGGAATCGAGGAAATCGCCCGGATTTTGAAGTTGCCGTGAACGGGCCATCGCGGCCGAACTCCTTCCCGCCCCATTCGCGGCGCCTACTCCAACAGTTCCAGTCGGATGTTGCGAAACGCCGCCCGGCAGCCTTTTCCGTGATCCTGCAGGGCGATGAATCCTTTCCTGCGGCTCATCTCCTCGTCGCGATCGACCACGGTGGCGAAAACGACCCCGTTGATCTTCTGGGTCAGGGTATCCCCCTTTGCGACGATCTCCATTTCGTTCCATTCGTGTTCCTCGAAATGGGACTGCACTTTTTCGGCGTCCGCTTCCCGCACCACCGTCTTCGTACCTTCCTCCGAGATGATCGCACGCTCCCCCGCGGTGGCCATGAGGTGGCGAGCCTTCTTTTTCGGGTGGTCCTTCGCCAGAAGCGAATGATGCCACAGGCCCATCTTGTCCTGCTCCGCCACCTCGGCCTGATACCCGAAAATCTGCCAGTCGCCCAGATCGTCGCTTCGCACCTGCACGCCTGAATTGCCTTGGTCCCAGCGGAATTCCAGCCGAAGAACGAAATCGCCCGGTTGTCCTCCGCGCCAAACGATCCAGTTCTTTTCCTGCGCCTCCCCGGTACACCGGATGGCACCGTCCTTCGCCTCCCAGGCACCGGGCTTTCCGTCCCAGCCGGAAAGGTCGTTTCCGTTGAAAAGCGATACGGCCCCTTCTTCACCCGCGCGGAGCGGAAGTGAACCAACGCAGCAAGCCAACATCAGGAAAGAGACTCTTGTCATGTCCCACTCTTACACCCAGCAGGCGGAAAAAGAAAGTCTCCGGCGAAGCCGTACCCGCCCCGTCCGACCCCTTTTCCGTATCGACGAAGGCGCAGCCGCCGGACACGAAAAAACCGCGCCGAGTCTTGCCCGCCGCGGTCTTCGGTAAAACGGATTTGCTACAGCTTAGCTTTAAGCTCGTCGTATTCTCTTTCGAGCGAGGCTATCTGGTCGCGAATCTTGATCATTTTCTCGAGCGCCCTGGTACCGGAAACGGAGGTCTTCTGCGGGGCTGCTTGCGACGTTCCGGTCGCCTGCGGGGTCCGAGCGGCCTTGGCCTTGCGGGCGCCGCCACGAGTCTTCTTGCCGGACTTTCCGGGAGTCTTGACGCCAGCCTTCTGGAGCCACGACTTGATCGTAATCGGGTTCAGGTTGTACTTTTTCGAAGCAGCGGCCTGACCTCCTCGGCCGTGTTCGGTATTGTAGTTTTCAATGAAGGAAACTACCTCGTCCTTGGTTTTTTGATCGTATCTTTTAGCCATATCTTTTTAGGGGGAAGCGGACAGAATCTAACGAATATTCTTGAAAGCGCAACGGATTTAAAACAATCTGTGCAAACGGGATCGACACCCTTCCCTATGGATCGTTCAAATTAAAACAACATACAGATGACTATACGTTCGCTGGTCCCGGCCGGTTTCTTTGCTCTAGTCGCGGTGGCCGCTTTTTGCGTCTGGGCTTTCGGCGGAAGATTCTTCGAATCGGAGAAGACAATGTATGCCGGCTGCGCCGCGGTGTTCCTCGGATTGGGAGGCCTCGCGCTGACACCCGGCTCCGGATTGAAGGAAAAGGGCGCCGTGCCGCGCTTCTGCCTCGCGTTCGCGGTCGCCTTCGTGGTCTATTCCCTGATCTGGTCGGTGGCGTGGTTCACCTTCCGGAACACCTTCGGCGAAATAGTCGGTTCGTTCGCGGGCCTGCTGGGCCTCGTGGCCGTCGTCCGTGCCTGGATGAAGTTCACCTTCCCGCTGCTGACCGCCACCGCGGTCGTGTTCCTCTGGCACACCTTGGGGTACTACACCGGCGGCTTCCTCTACGACTCGATTCAGGGAAGAGGAGCCGTGGGCTTCGACTTCATTGCTTCGGAGCCCTTCGCGCCCCTCGCGGCCAAGCTGGCCTGGGGTCTCTTCTACGGCCTCGGCCTCGGGCTCGGGCTCGGTTCCCTGCTTCAGATGTCGCGCCAAACCCTGCGGAGCCCGTCGTAACAGATTTGGGACCAGGTCTCGAGCCGTTCGCGACGGGCGGCGAGTTCGTCCAGAGACAGGAACTCGAGATCGACGATGTTGTCCTCGCCCGCCGTGACGCGATCGGTTTCGAGGTCGAACAGATGCACCACTCCCAGATGCACCTTCCCGACGTCGTTGGAGTCGTCGTTGATGAGGCCGATGATCTTCTGTCGATAGGAGCCGTCGATATTCAATTCCTCGTCGATCTCGCGTTCGACGCCGATCGTGTAGGTATCCTTGTCGAGGGACGAAGCCGCATGGTCGACGTCGTTGATATGACCTCCCACGCCCAGCGACCCCTTGGCCGCAAGGCGCTTCTCGCCCGATCCCCCTCCCCGCACGTAGTGAAGAAAGCGGTCGTCGTGGCGAAACACGGCGTAGGGAATGAGTTGCTTGTGGGACGGATCCTCTTCCGCCTCGTCCCGGGACAGGAAATGGTTGTTCGCCGGATCGAGGAGCGAGGGAAGATAATTCTCCGGCTCAAGGCAGATCCCCTGAAACGCCCCCAGTTCGTCGAACAGCTCTCGCGGTACGACCAGTACGTTCTCGTCTTGATATTTGCTCATAGAATTGACATCGGAGAAGGCGAGGCGACTAGCGCGGCGACAAGTCGAAGCGGTAGCGGGCGAGTCCGGAAGCCTTCGTCACCTGCCGGTCGACGCGGGCACCGAGAAGCCGCTCGAACATTTGAGCCTCCATCCGCTCCAGCGTCGGATACTTGTCGAAAAGGGGCTGGAGCGGATTGTGATACTCGTCGATGCGCAAACCTTCCTCCTCCGTGTAGACGCAGTGGGAAAAGTAGCCCAGCCCGGAACGCGCGGCCGCCAACTTCTCGGCCCGTTCCTGCACCGAGTCCCCGGTTACGCTGCCGCCGATTTTCTCCGTCTGCCCCCGGAAGAAAGTGAAAAGAAGCTTCTCGGCCGCGTTCGGCTCCAGCTGGGTCGCCGCCTCGAGAATCGCCAGGCTCACGTCGTTCCCGATCGGGGGGAAAAGCGGGCCGAGCTTCTCGGTCACCCGGTAGAGCTTCTCGGGGCGCCCGACATCCTTCGGTCGCCTCCAAGTATCCAGATAGCCCAGCTTCTGCATCGCCAGGCAGTGCTTTTTGATGCCCATGTAGCTCATGTCCAGAGCCTCCGCCAGCTCGCCCACGGACATTCCCTGGGAACATTTGATCAATTCGATGATGTCGAACCAATGCGGCTTCGAGATGTTCCGCAGGATTTTGAGGTAACTGGTCACGTCTGTCGGTCGGTTCGGAAAATGGGCAACAAACCGGCGATGCTTTGAAATTCAAGCCGCCGATGCAAAGTTTCCCGTGCTTTGTAGCAGCAGATTTCGGCAAACGCCGCAAAATAATGATTTTGGCCGCGAAAAAGTGATTTTGGCCGCGAAAAAGGACTCGTTCAGGGTATTTTCGGCAACCTTATCCTCGTTTAAGCAGTAAGAAAATTGAGTCGACCCGCGTCTGCAAGGAGACCCCTCGGCCCGACAATGTTATGCGACACGCTCCCGAACACGATCTCGAGAAGGAATTCCGGTCCCACGCTCCCGGCTACTGGACCGGCCGCGGGGTCGACAAGGACGATTGGAACAGCCACGCGTGGCAGTTGAGGAACCGGATCACTTCGCTCGAGCAACTCGAAGAGCACCTCGATCTCAGCGAAGAGGAACGCAACGGCGTCATCCTTTCCGGCACCAAACTGGCCATGGCGATCACGCCTCATTTCTTCAACCTGATCGACCGCGACGATCCCGATTGCCCGATACGCCGCCAGGTCGTGCCGCGCGTCGAGGAAACGCTCGTCTCGCCCTACGAGTTGTCCGATCCCTGCGGCGAAGACAGCCACATGCCGGTGCCGGGCCTCGTGCACCGCTATCCGGACCGGGTCTTGTTTCTGGTCACCGACCGCTGCGCCGCCTACTGCCGCTACTGCACCCGCAGTCGCGTCGTCAGCGGCGCGGGAGAGCAGGATCTCGAGACGGACTACGAGGCCGCTTTCGAGTACCTCGAGGAACACACCGAGATCCGGGACGTTCTTCTATCCGGAGGGGACCCGCTCCTCTTCTCCGACCGCAAACTGGAGAAAATCCTGAGTCGCCTCCGCCAAATCGAGCACATCGAATTTCTTCGGATCGGTTCGCGAATCCCCATCTTTCTCCCGCAACGGATCACGCCGGAACTATGCGCGATGCTGCAGAAGTACCACCCGCTCTTCGTGAGCGTCCACGTCAATCACCCCCGCGAGTTGACCGCGGAAGTGAAGGAAGCCCTCGAACGGCTCTCCGACCACGGGATTCCGCTGGGGAACCAGAGCGTGCTTCTGCGCGGCGTGAACGACGACGTCGACGTGATGAAGACGCTCGTTCACAAACTCCTCATGTGCCGCGTCCGCCCCTACTACCTGTATCAGCTCGATCTCATTCAGGGCTCCTCCCATCTCGAGGTTCCCGTGGAAAAAGGGATCGAAATCATGGAGGGTCTGCGCGGCCACACCACCGGCTACGCCGTGCCGCAGTACGTCATCGACGCCCCGGGCGGCGGCGGGAAGGTCCCGATCAATCCCGACTACGTCCTCCAGCGCAACAGCGAGCGCGTCGTCATCCGCAACTTCGAGGGCCGCACCTTCGAATACCCCGAGCCCGCCGTGCAGCCCGACCCGGTTCTCGACTACTGACCGCCCCGACCGCGGGCTATCGGGGAACGAGCACGCCGACGATGACGGCGATCACGTGGCAAAGGCTGCCGACCATGACGAACAGGTGCCAGGTGAAGTGGGCGAACCGCACGTTCCGCTTCACGTAGAAGGCGACCCCGCCGGTGTAGGCGAGCCCGCCGGCGACGAGCCAGGCGAGCGCCACGGCGTCGACGTTCTCGATCAGAGGTTTCAGCGCCACGCAGATGAGCCAGCCCATGGCGATGTAGAGAACCGTTCCCAACTTGTCGAAGCGCGGGAGCAACAAAATTTTCAGGACCGTCCCCGACAAGGCGATCGCCCAGACCGCCGCCAGCAACGACCAGCCCCAGGGACCGCGCAGGTTGACCAGCAGCCACGGCGTGTAGCTGCCCGCGATCAGCACGAAGATAAGCGCGTGGTCCAGGATCTGGAGAAGCCGCTTGCTACGGTGCGAAACGACGGTGTGGTACAAGGCCGAAGCGACGTAGAGCAGCACCAGGCTTGTTCCGAAAACGGAAACGCCGAGCACGTGCCAGAACGACAGCGGAGCCGCCAGCTTCAACATCGCGCCCAAGCCCACCGCGCTGAGCACCGCCCCGATCGCATGGCTGATCGAATTCGCCAGTTCTTCCTCGCGCGATTCGCAGAGAATGCTCCGGTCCTTCATCGGTTTCACCATCGGGGACATCGCCGACTCGGACAACCCATAGCTGGAACATTTGACGCGGCGACCACCGCGGAAGCCGTGGAGTACGAGGTGCGCCGTCAGGCGTTACCTCCCCTTTATTGTTGGAAATTTGGTCCCTCGAAATCGCTTTCGATTTCGATCCCGATTTCGATCCCGACTTCGATCCCGACTTCGATTTCGACTATTTTTTCCCACAATGCGGGGAAAGCCAGCCGCGTTGTCGAGGGCGGTTGTCCCGCCTAGTTTTCCCGGTTGGCGGCGAGATACAGGAGGATGGCCTTTTGCACGTGAAGGCGGTTTTCGGCCTGCTGGAAAATCTCGTCGGCCCGGTCTTCGAGCAGTTCCTCGGAGATCTCCTTGTCGCGATAGGCGGGCAGGCAATGCTGGACGATGGCCCCTTCGTTGGCGACCGCCTCGACCCTGGCATTGAGCTGGTAGGGTGCCAGCATCTGGAGGCGATCGGTCGCTTCCGCCTCCTTTCCCATGCTGACCCAGGTGTCCGTGTAGAGCACGTCCGCGCCGGCGGCGGCCTCTTCGACGTCGGCGGTCACGGTCACGGGTGCTTCGCCGAGACGTTCCATGAATTCGGCGGCGGGTTGAAATTCGGCGGGTGCCGCGATGACGAATTCGAACCCGAGACGCTTGGAGGCCCATGCCCAGGACCGGCTCATGTTGCAGTCGCCGTCGCCGAAGAAGACCACCTTCTTCCCGTCCCAGCCACCGCACAGCTCCCTGATCGTCAGCAGGTCCGCCAAGATCTGGCAGGGATGCTCCTCGTCGGTGAGCGCGTTGATCGTCGGGATTTCTCCGTAGTCGGCGAAGTCGATCACGTCCTGCTGGGCGAAGGTGCGGATGATGGCGCCATGGACCATGCGCCCGAGCACACGGGCCGTGTCCTTGATCTGCTCGCCGCGCCCCAGCTGGATGTCGTTGGCGTTGAGAAACAGAGCGTTCGCTCCCAGCTCGTTGAGGCCGACTTCGAAGCTGACCCGGGTGCGGGTCGAGGACTTGGTGAAAATCATCGCCCAGGTTTCGCCGCGCAGCGGGTGGGCGCCTCCCGGCGCGCGATGGGCCTTCAGCTTGACGGCTTCGTCGACGAGGTCGACGATCTCGTCCTTGGCAAGGTCTTCTATTCCTAACAGATGCTTCATATCTTCGTGACTTCGGTTGATTCTAGCGCTTGCTGAGAGAAGCGAGGACTTCGTGAAAAATGGAAAGAGCCTCGTCGACTTCCGCGTCGATGACGTCGAGGCGCGGCAGCCAACGGACCACCAACTCCCCTGCCGGAACGGCGAGCAGGCCGGCCTTCATGAGTTCGGAAACGACGAACAGGCTCGGCGTCCGCTTGGCGTCGGCGAAACCGGGAGCCCCGGCGACGACGTCGGCGTCGAGTAAGAAACCCAGCATCAAGCCCGAGCCGCGCAGCGACTCGACCGCGGAGAGGTTCCACCGCGAAACCGCCTCGCGGATCCGATGCTCCTGGCGCCTCACGTTTTCGAGGACGCCTTTTCGTTCGATCTCCTCCAGCACCGCCAGCGCCACCGCCGATCCGAGCGGGGCGCCGCCGAAGGTCGACCCGTGCGTGCCTGGCCCGAGGGCTCCGGCGCATTCGTCGCTCGCCCAGATCGCGCCGATGGGAAAACCACCCCCGAACCCCTTCGCCCAGCTGACCGCGTCGGGCTCGACCTCGATGCCGCTGTCGCGCTGAATCGTCCGCCAGCCGCACCAGTCGCCGGTCCGGCCGGAGCCGCACTGCACCTCGTCGAACATCAAAAGACAGCCGAACTCTTCCCGCAGTTCCGCCGCCGCCGCCATGAACGCCGGCGTCGCCAGATTGATGCCGCCCTCCCCCTGCACCGGCTCGAACAATATCGCGGCGGTCTTTTCCGAGGCGGCGGTTTTCAGCGACTCGCAATCGTTGAACGGGACGTGAAAGAATCCCGGCAACAGCGGATCGAAGCCTATCTTCACTTTTTCCTGTCCGGTCGCGGCGATGCCTCCCAGGGTACGCCCGTGGAAAGACTGTCGGCACGTGACGATCTCGTTGCGGCCCGACTCCCGTCCCGACTCGTCGAAGGCGCGCTTTCTCGCGAGTTTGATGAGGGCGTCGTTCGCCTCGGCGCCGCTGTTGCAGAAAAAGACCTTTCCGGGACGCCGCACCATGCGTTCGACCACGAACCGCGCCAACTTCGCCTGCTCGCGGATGTGATAGAGATTCGAGCAATGGATCAGCTTCGCCCCCTGCTCGGCGAGGGCCCTCCGCATCGCCTCGGGACAGTGCCCCAGCGAACACACGGCGATGCCGGTCGCGAAATCGAGGTAGCGCTTGCCGGATTCGTCCCAGAGGTAGCCGCCCTCGCCGCGTTCGAAACTCACCGGAAAACGTCCGTAGTTCCCCAAAAGGTATCGTTCGGTCAACTCGACGGTGGTCGGGCTTGCCGCGTTGCTCTCGTCGGCGGTCATTTCACGATCTCGGTTCCGATTCCCTGTTCGGTGAAAATCTCCAGGAGCAGCGAATGCGGGATGCGCCCGTCGATCATGTGTATTTTGCCGACGCCGGCGCGGAGGGCCTCCACCGACGACCTTACTTTCGGGATCATGCCTCCCCCGATGACACCTTCTTCGATCAGGGTTTCGACCCGATCGGCCTCCAGCGATTGGATCAAGGTGCTCTCGTCCGACTGGTCCGCCATCAGCCCCAGGACGTCGCTGAGGTAGATCAGCTTGGCGGCCCTCAGCTCGGCGGCCAGCGCGCTCGCCGCGAGGTCGGCGTTCACGTTGAGCGAAAGCGCTGTCCCGCGTTCCGAGGCGACCGGCGAGACGACGGGCACGGTTTGCGAAGTCAAGGCCTCCCGAATCCGGGTGGTGTCGAAATCGACCACTCTCCCCACCCTTCCGAGTTCGACTTCGCGCTCCTCCTCGTCCGACCATCCGGAAAGTCGCTCCCCGACGAAAGCCTCGTTGCCGGGAACGCCGATCGCCCGGCCGCCGAAGGTTTCGATTCCCTCGACCAGGCCGGGATTGATTTCCCGACTGAGGGTTCGCTCCACGATCTCCATGGCCGCGTCCGTGGTCACCCGCAGCCCGCCGACGAACTTCGCCTCCAGTCCGGAGTCCTTCATCGCCGCCGAGATGGCCTTGCCGCCTCCGTGAACGAGAACCGGGTTGATGCCCGCGACCTCCATGAAGACGACGTCGCGAAGAAGCCGGCGAACCAGTTCGGGGTCGTCCATGGCGCTGCCGCCGACCTTGATCAGGAAGGTCTTTCCGCGGAACTCCTGCAGATAGGGGAGGGCCTCGATCAGCACGGCGGCCTTCTCGATCTGCTGCTGGAAAGACGAAATCATCGAAAAAGTGAAGCCCCAAGCATCGCCGATTTACCGACTCGGGCAAGGGATTCCGGCCATGCCCGGCAGGAAGTGCGCCTTCCCTATTGCTTCGCGCCGCGGTTGAGCGCGTATTCTTCGCGATTGAAGACCACGAACTCCGGGGAAAGATCCGAAGTGTACATATGGAACTCCCCTTTTCCGATATTGAGGTCGATGCCCACCGTGAATTCCCTCTCGCGGACGGCGGCGGACAGCTCCTCGATATCGGTACCGGCAACGACGCCGTTCTTGGCGGCAAGGACCCCGTTGAAATAGATGTCGACGAGTTCCTCCTTGATCCGCGCCCCGGAGTAGCCCACCGCGTGAATCACGCGTCCCCAGTTGGGATCGTTTCCGTTCCAGGAACACTTCACCAGCTTCGAATTCGACACGGCGCGCGCCACCCGCTCCGCGTCGAGATGGGAGGCGGCGCCCCTGACTTTCACTTCGACCGCCTTGGTGACCCGCTCGCCGTCCGAGACGATTCGCTTCGCCAGACAGAGCATGATCTCGGTGAGCGCTTCGCGGAACTCCGCGCTGCCCGCGCCGCCGCGGGTGATCGTCCGGTTCCCCGCCTGGCCGTTCGCCATGACGACGACGGTGTCGTTGGTGCTCATGTCGCCGTCCACTGAAATCCGATTGAACGATCGGTCGACCGCCTCGCGGGTCGCCGTGACGATTTCGGCCTTGGAAACGACCGCGTCGGTGGTAACGAAACAAAGCATGGTGGCCATGTGGGGATTGATCATGCCGGCCCCCTTCGCGACGGCGCCGATCCTCACTTTCGCCCCGTCGATCTTCACCGTAGCCGCCACGCTTTTCTCGCAGGTGTCGCTCGTCATGATCGCCTGCGCCGCCGGACTCCAATAGTAGTCGAGTCCGGCGACCAATTCGGGAATTTTCGACTCGATCCGGCCGATCGGCAGAGGCACACCGATAATGCCGGTGGAACAAATCTGCACCTCGCGCTGCTTCAACCCGAGGGCCTTGGCGGTCAAGTTGGCCATGGTCCGGGCATGCAACATCCCGCTGTGCCCGGTGCAGGCGTTGGCGTTGCCGCTGTTCGCAATGATCGCGCGGGGCTCGGACGACTTGATGTAGCTCGACGAAAGGCGCACCGGCGCCGCGCAAACTTCGTTCTGCGTAAAGACCGCGGTTCCGACCGTTGGAAATTCGGAATAGATCAACGCCAGATCGAGACGCACGGCGTCGGGATTCTTGATGCCGCAGCTGACGGCGGAGGCCTTGAACCCCTTGGGAGCGCATACGCCTCCCTCGATCTCCTTGATCTTCTTGCTCATGTCGGAACGGTGACTGGCTGCCTAGAAATTCAGAAGACCCCGGTCCTCCGGCAACCGATTCATCAAATTGAAACTCTGAACCGCCTGACTCGCGGCCCCTTTGCCCAGGTTGTCTTCGGCGCTGAAAAGGATCACCCGACCGGTGCGGTCGTCGACGACCCAACCGATGTCGACGAAATTGGTTCGAACCACGTTTTTCGTGTCGGGGAAACAGCCTTCCCCGAGAATCCTGACAAACCGACATTCACGGTAACGCTCCTGCAAAGCGGAGGCGATGGCATCGGACAGGGAAGCCAAGTCGCCGGCCGGACGGCAAAAGATCGTCGTCGCGATACCCGCCGTAACCGGCATCAAATGGGGAACGAAACTGATCCTGACATCCCTCTTGGCGGCCAGGGCGAGTTCCTGCTCGATCTCGCTGAGGTGACGATGTTTCGGGGCCCCGTAGGGACGCAGGCTCTCGTTCACTTCGCCGAAGAGGAAGGGGCCGGCGACCTTTTTCCCCGCTCCGCTCACCCCGGACAGGCTCGAGACGACGATGTCGTCCGGATCGACCAGCCCTTTCTCCAGCAACGGCACCAGCGGCATCAGGATGCTGGTGGGATAGCAGCCGGGAGAGGCGACGAGGTCTGCGGCGGCGATTTCGTCGCGATAGAACTCGGGCAAACCGTAGACGGCTTTTTCCAGCAGGTCCGGCGCCGGATGAGGGTGGCCGTAGAACTCCTCGTAGACGTTCTTGTCCCGCAATCGAAAGTCGGCACTCAGATCCACTACCTTCATTCCCTTGTTCAACAGAGGAACGGCATACTCCGAAGCGACCCCGTGAGGCAAGGCCAGAAACGCGGTTTCCGCGGCGGTGGCCACGATCGCCTCCACGTCCGGCTGCATGAATTCCAGACCGGCGAGCGACGGCGACCCGGCAAGCCGAGGGTAGACTTCGACCAACGACCGACCCGCCTCCCGCCTCGACGTGACCGATACCAGCTCGACGTTCGGATGCATCGACAGCAGCCGCAAAAGCTCCTGCCCCGTGTACCCGCTCGCACCGACTACGGCCACTTTGATCCCGGAATTTTCCATCGGACGAGAAGCATGGCACAATTTCGAGTCGAGTCTAAAGAGATATCCCGAGTATTTCCACGGAGACGAAAAGGGCGGCGCAAGAGGGGCGAGGCACCCCGCGTGGAGGGGGGACTCCCATTGCGAAGAAAATGGTCGGGACGACTGGATTGACTGCGCTGCGCTCCGTCGGTCTCCGCTCGCCGGGGGCTCGCTCCGGCTCGAACGGCGTTCTTCATCCAGCGGTTTTCTCTCGGATCTTCGCTGCCGCGAAGATGGTCGGGACGACTGGATTCGAACCAGCGACCCCCACAACCCCATTGTGGTGCGCTACCAAACTGCGCCACGTCCCGCCGACCTTTTTCTTCGCCGCTGCATAGCAGCGAGGGCCGTATTGTGATCGAAATCGGCGGCGACGCAAGTCGGATTTGTCCACCTCAAGCCATCAAGCCCCAGATCCATGGCCGAGGCGGCCGCCCACGGACGTTGCGCACCACGGAGGGCCGGGGGAATTCGACAACAGAGGTCGATCTGTTTTTATGGAAATTATAAAATCAACCTTGCGGGATGTTCTTCGGTCGGTTATAATTTCCATAACACAAACAACGGGTGCCTACACGACGCCCCCTCGTCGCGGAAGCGACCCCTTCTCCGGCCAACCGAAGGCGGAGGACAGACCGAGAAAAAACACGAATGAAGCTCCTCACAGCTATTCTCGCTGTCTGCACGCTGCTGGCGCTGCGCGGCGACGCCGGACAATTCGGCACCGGTTTCGCCATCAGTCCCAAAGGCTACCTCGTTACCTGCTACCACGTGGTGCGCAACGCGGAACGGATTCTGATCCACACGCCCGACGGCATTCAATCGGCGCACGTCGTGGCGCTGGATCCCGCGAACGACCTCGCCGTCCTCAAGGTCGACAACTGGCGCGGAAAGTTCCTCGGGCTCAGTAGTCCGGCCGAAGTCAAATACGGCGAAGAAGTCGTCGCCGCCGGCTTTCCCGATCCTGCCGTGATGGGAAAAAATCCCAAGATTTCGAAGGGCATCGTCAGCTCGCTTTCCGGCATTCGCGACGATCCCCGCTACCTGCAGGTCTCCGCGCCGGCACAGCCCGGCAACTCCGGCGGACCGCTGCTCTCCTCCACCGGTCGCGTCGTCGGGGTCGTGGCGGCGGGATTGAATTCACGCAACCGCATGGAACAGGGCGGCTACGTGCCGCAGTCGGTGAACTACGCCATCAAGTCCGAGCTGATCGGGCCGATCCTGGAGAACGCTTCGATCTCCACTCCCGTCTTCGGCACCCGCACCAAGGGGTCCGGGAAAATCGTGGAACGGGCCATCGGCGCCATCGCCCTCGTAGAGAGTATCGAGCCCGGCCACGCTCCCGTCGTTCTCAACGACGCGCCCCCCGCTCCCTTCATCCAGGTCGCGGCCTCGCCCGCCCAGTCGACCGCCCCGACTTTGCCGCCCCGCGCCCCCAACCCGTGGATTTTCCCCGATTCGCACGCCCGCCCCCTCCAGCCACGCGAGTTGCAGAATCTTCCCGCCGAGGCACTCTGGAGAGCGCGCAACGAGATCTACCTCAGGCACGGCTTCGCTTTCACCACTCCCCGCGGTCACCACTTCGCGAGCCAATTCGGCAATCTCTACCGGCCCCGGACGGCGTCCGTCGCGGCGATCCAGGAGAACCTTTCCCACGTCGAAATCGCCAACCTCCGCCTCATCGCGGACTTCGAGCACCGAGCCGGCTCCTGACGTTCGCATTCCCCTCCGCCCGCGCTATATTCCGGCGCGGTGCCGAAACACACACAGAACCCCGACGCGCCGAAGCGCCGACGCTCGCCCCGAGGGATCGCGAGGTGGCTCCTGCGCTTTCTCGCCTGGTCCAGCGCGCTCGTCGTCGGAACGCTCCTGCTCGTCGCGATCGTCGCTTTCGTGCTCTACCTGAACCGCGTCGGCATCGTCAACGAGGCGCTGGCCAGACTCGCCGATCCCTATCGCGTCTCGGTGGAGCGGATCGAATTGCACCGCCTCGGCGAAATCCGGATGAAACAATTGTCCCTGGCCCCGAAGGACGCCGCGTCGGAAAGGTCGCTGGCCGTCATCGAGGAAGCGCACATCACCTACGACTTCGCCGAACTGCGAAGCACGCAACAGTTGAAGGCGGTGGCCCTGAAGAACGTGGAAGTCCTCCTCGACGACGCGACCCTCGGCGGTCTCGCCGACGCCGCCGAAAGCTCTCCCGAAGGCACCCCGGGCTTCGACCTTTCCGTGTTGGCTTACTTCACCGACTCGTTCTCGATCGAGGACGGCCACATCGTTTTCGACAGGAAAGGCACGCCCCGGATCGAAGCCGACTGGCAGTTCAGCAGCGGCCCCCTCGCCTTCGCCGAAGACGGTCTCACCCGGGAACGGCTCGCGGTCGAGCTCTCCGACATCGTCATCGGACGCGAAGGAGACAAGGGCCGCATCGCCCGACTGGCGGCGGACGCGCGGGTCAATCGCGATTTTTCACAGGTCGAAGCCGGCGCCGTCGTCCTCGCCCGGCCGCAACTCGACATCGCTCCGGACTGGTTCTCGGCCCCCGACGACGGCACCGAACAGGGTTCCGTGGGCGATGCAACAGGGTCGGATCCTCCGGCCGCGCCTTTCGAGCTGACGGTCGGCTCGTTCCGCGTGGACGAGGCTTCCATCGCCATTGCCGGGTTCGAGCGGATGCCGGCGCTGTTCTTCGACACGACCTTCGAATTGGACGACGTCTCCTTCGCGAGCGGCCGCTGGAACAGCTCCGGCCCCGTGGTCCTGCGCCTGGACGAGGTCGCCGCAGGCGAAGGCGAGAGCCGGCTGGCCTCGGCCGCCTACCTGGAAGTTTCGATCGACTCGCTCGGCGAGCTGGTGCACGAGCGGAGCATCGCCGAGCTCGATATCGCCGCGTTCGACGCCGTGGTCAGCGACGACTCCCTGGCGTTTCTGCGGTCCGGGGACGAGGATCCGGACGGCGCCGACGACGAGGCGGCGGCATCGGCGAAACCGTGGTCCATCGGGCGCACCGCGATACGGGAGGGCCGCTTTCTCATGCATAACGCCATTTTCGGCGATTCCCCGGCCCCGAGGATCGAGACGGGCGTGGCGGCAACGCTCGAAGATCTCCGCTTCGGGGGGGAAGGGTTTTCTTCGGACGGCGATCAGACAATTCTGCTGGAGCAAACTCGGTTGTGGCCGCCCGGCGTCGGCGGCGGGCGAGACCCGCTTCTGCAGATCCAGCGCGCCGAGCTGTCCTTCGGCTGGCCCGATTTCGACCGCCATTCCGTCATCGATCGTCTCGCCGTGCGCGGGCCGGCGATCACCTTCACCGACGAAGCCCTGGGCGACTGGGCGAAGGCGCCACAAGAGGACGAGCGAGAGCGCGCCGAACGTCCGGTCTACAAAGTCGAGGACCTTTCCGTGACCGACGGCACCCTGGTCGCCGACTCGAGTTTCGCGGGGGGGCGGGTCCCCAAGATTTTCGCGGACTTCTCCGTCGAGACCTTGGAGAGCGACGAACCGTTCTCCTACGAGCTGAGCTTGTCGGACGTACGGCTTCGAAACCATCCGGAGGAGGTCGACTTGATCGAGCCTGCGGAAGCGCCGGAGCATTCCCCCGAAGAGAAACCCGGGCCGGTCGACGTTCCGCTTGTCGAGGAAGACGTCCTCAGCATTGGCCAGGTCGATGTCGAGTTCACCGCCAGCCAGATACAGCGGGAGCGTCGTCTGGGAAAGGTCAAGCTGAGCGGCGCCACCCTCAAGGTCGGCGAGGGACTCAAGGCCATCGTCGAGCCCGAACCCGAAGCAACACAGGACGCAACACAGGACCCGGAACCCGCCCCCGACGCCGCAGCGCCGGAGCCTCGGCCCGAAGCGTCGGAAAACGCCGCCGAGCCGGTAGCGGGATCCGCGCTCTCCGACTGGCTCGTCGAGGAAGTCGAGATCACCGGCGGCCGGGTGGAGTTCCAAGCCGTCATCCCGCAAGTCGAAGGTCTGGAGTTCACTGTCGAGACGACTCTCACCGACATTCCCCTTTCGCTCGAAGGCCTGCTCGCCCAGGACAAGTTGCAGAAGGTCGAACTGGCCGGGCTCGAGATCAAGGATCCCTACGATTCGTTCATTACCGTGGCCGAACTGCCGACCATCTTCGTCGAATTCTCCCTCGCCGGACTCGCCAGCCAAGAGATCGAAAACATCGACCTGGTCGCTCCGTCGCTGTACGTCGGTCAAGGGTTGTTCTGGTGGATCGAGTACCAGCGAAATTTTCGCGAGCAGAACGAAGGCGCCTCCGTCGGGATCGAGGACGGCGGTCCCGTCACCACGTCGCCGGACTGGGTCATCAAGACCGTCAACGCCACCGCCGGGAAGATCGTCATCGCACCCACCGGCATCCCCATCGGCGTCGTTCCGTTTCCCTTCAACGCAAGCACGACCATGGAAAACGGAAGCGTGGAACTGCAGCTCAACATCCCGGAAGAGCAGTCCGTCTATCACTTTCCGTCCTACGAGGTCAGTCTCCACGGGCTCGCCGGCGACGTCGAATTCAACGTTCCCCTGCCGCAGGTGAACAACAACCTCGTGCAGACCTTCAGCCTCGCGAAAGCCGTCTGGAAAGACTACGAAGCCGAGGATCTCTACATCACGGTGACCTTCGACGCCGAAGGGGTCTACGGACTGTTCGGCGGCAAGGCCTACGACGGCTACGCCGAAGGAGGGTTCGACTTCTACCTGAACCAGGAAGGGAGGTGGGACGCCTGGGTGTCGGGAATCGACTTCGACGCCGGCCCGCTCACCCGCGTCATTGCACCCGGGCGCTTCCTCATGGAGGGCCGCCTTTCGCTCAACCTGGTGTCCGCCGGGCACGACAATACGCTTGGCGAAACAACCGGCGAGTTCTGGACGACGACCCCCGGTTGGTTCGATTTCACGACTCTGGACGAGATTTTCGACAAGCTGCCCGAGGAGTGGAACAGCCTGCAAAGAAGCGCCGCCGAGCTCAGTCTCGTCGCTCTGAAACGATTTGATTATGAGCAAGGCGCCGGTAGCCTTTACCTTCTTGGTCGCGACGGAGAATTCGACATGCGCTTCACCGGTCCCTACGGCAGCCGCGAACTGACTCTCCACGCCCACGACGAACGAAACACGACAGCCGAAGCGGGGGCTCGGAAGAAGAATACGCCGAGCGCCGCCGCGAGGCCGGCCCGCTGATCCCGCCGTCCCGACACACGCCGATTCCTTCCGCCCTACGCCATCCCATGTCACGCCGAGGTCGCTTTACGTTTCCGCTCTTGCTAGCTCTGGCAGCGGGCATGGGACTGTCGTCCTGCGGGCGGCCCTTCGACGTCAACGTCGCCACGCCCGAGCCGCTCAAGGTCGACGTCGACATGGACGTCCACGTCTACCAGCACGGCTTGGCGGACGAGAAAGCGGCCGACGAGCAGGCGACCTACCGCTCCACCATGGAAAGCCGGCGCAACCGCATGGCCGAAATCCAGGAGCTGAAGAACAACCGCATCGTCGGCGAGAATCACCAGGGCAAGCTCAGCATCATCAACAAACCCGCCGGCGACTACGGCGAATACGTCGAAGACACCGTCGAGGCCGAGAACCGCGACCGCGAATTCCTCATGCAGTACGAAGCCGAGCAGAAAAACACCACCGTCGAGAGCATCCGTCGGGAGCAATGGCGGCACTGGCGGCGCAAGTCCTTCCCCGGAGAATGGATCGAGGTCCAGAACGACGATGGCAGCGGCTATCGCTGGGAGCAGAAGGAAGCAGCGGAATAGCGGCGTCGCCGCCAGCGATTTAGCCATTGGCTATTTTGCCGTTTAGCTGCTAAAAGGCTAAGAGCTACAAGTCTACCCGCTAAATTGCTCCCCATGCGCCGAATTCTCGTCACCTCCGCCCTTCCCTACGCCAACGGCCACATTCACATCGGCCACCTCGTGGAATACCTGCAGACCGACATCTGGGTGCGATTTCAGAAGATGAGGGGGAACCGCTGCCTCTACATCTGCGCCGACGACACCCACGGGACCGCCATCACCATCCGGGCGCACGCCGAAAGCCGGAGCGAAGAGCAGGTCATCGCCGAAATGAGCGAAGCGCACCAGAAGGACTTCGCCGGCTTCGGCATCGAATTCGACAACTACGGCTCCACCAACAGCGAGGAAAGCCGCGCCGTCTGCCACGAAATCTGGGCGGCCCTGCGCCGCGCCAACATGGTCGTCGAGCGCGAGATCGATCAGCTCTACGACACCGAAAAGCACGTCTTTCTCGCCGACCGCTTCGTGCGCGGGAGCTGCCCGAAATGCGGATCGCCCGACCAGCCGGGCGACAATTGCGGCAGCTGCGGCGCCACCTACGCGCCAGCCGATCTCTTCCATCCCGTCAGCACCCTTTCCGGAACTACGCCCGAAGTCCGCGCCGCCACCCACCTGTTCGTCGAAATCGAACAGCTCCACGATTTCCTCGACGAGTGGACCCAGTCCGGCACTCTCCCGAGCGAGAGCGCCAACTACCTGAGAAATTTCTTTCTCAACCAGCCCCTCAAGGACTGGGACATCTCGCGCCCCGGCCCCTACTTCGGCTTCCAGATTCCCGACTCCCCCGGCAACTACTGGTACGTCTGGTTCGACGCTCCCATCGGCTACATCGGCTCGACCGCCCAATGGTGCGATGCCCACGGCGAAGAACTCGACGACTGGTGGCGCAGCGAGGAAACCGAGATCCACCACTTCATCGGAAAGGACATCCAGTATTTCCACACGCTCTTCTGGCCGGCCATGCTGAAAACCGCCGACTACAGCCTGCCGACGAAAGTCCACATCCACGGATTCCTCACCGTCGACGGCGAGAAGATGTCCAAGTCCCGCGGCACGTTCATCCGCGCCTCCACCTATCTCCAGCATCTCGATCCCGCCTACCTGCGCTACTACTACGCCACCAAGCTCTCGTCCAAGGTCGAGGACATCGACCTCAATCTCGAGGAGTTCGTGGCGCGAGTGAACAGCGACCTCGTCGGCAAAGTCGTCAACCTGGCCAGCCGCACCGCCAAGTTCATCGCCGACACCGGCCTCTCGGACGAGTATCCCGACGACGACGGCCTTTTCGAGACCTTCGCCGAACGCGGCGACGCCATCGCCGAAGCCTACGAGAAAGGCGACTTCGGCAAGGCCACCCGCATGATCGTCGAACTCGCCGACCAGGCGAATCCCTACGTCGAGTCCAACGCCCCCTGGGAACTCCGCAAGGACCCCGACCAGGCCGGGAAGCTGCAGGACGTCTGCACCGTCGCCCTCAATCTCTTCCGCACCCTCGTCGTCTACCTCGCCCCCGTCCTCCCCGACCTCGCGGAGAAGGCCGGCGAACTCTTCGGCGAAGAACTCGACGCCTGGGACCTGACGAAAAAGCCGGTAACCGGACGCCCCGTCGCCAAGTTCAAGCACATGCTGCAGCGGGTCGAGCCCGACCGCGTCGACGCCATGATCGCGGAATCGAAGGAGGAAGCCCGGAAGGAGGCGCTTGCCGCGGCACCGCCAGCCGACACCGAGTGGGACGACAGCGCGGCCGCCATCGAGGCCGATCCCGTCGCAGAGGAAATCACCATCGACGATTTCCTCAAAGTCGACCTCCGCGTCGCCCGCATCGTCGCGGTCGGCGAGATTCCCGAAGCCCGGAAGCTCCTTCGGCTCACCCTCGGCCTCGGCGGCGAGGAAACCCGCACCGTCTTCGCCGGCATCAAGGCCGCCTACGACCCGGACGAGCTGGTCGGCCGCCTCGTCGTCATGGTCGCCAACCTCGCTCCGCGGAAAATGAAATTCGGCGTCAGCGAAGGCATGATCGTCGCCAGCGGGCCCGGAGGGAAGGAACTCTTCCTGCTCTCCCCCGACCCCGGCGCGGTGCCGGGGCAGCGGGTGGGGTGAGCGACATGGCACCAGGTTTTTTCTACAGCGCGGTGAAAGGCTCCGCGCCTCCCGGCGGTCGGAAGGAAACAGAGAAGCAGGAAACGCCTCCGGGGAAGAAGAGGTCGCTGCGGACACGGGCGACGACGACGCGTTGACGCGCCAGCTCCAGGACGAGGTGGACAGCCTGCGCGGACGGTTCCAGACCACCATCGAGAAATACGAAGCCTCCCGCGAGGAGATGAAGGCCGCCTACGAGAAGCTTCAGTCGATTCGAGCGTGGCTCGTCGCGCGAAATCCATTCGACCGCCACCACCGCCGGCGCCGCGCGGAGAAACCCGCGCTCACTCCCCGTAGAAGATTCGGTAGACGGCCCCGGCGTAGTCGTCGCTCACCAGGAGCGAGCCGTCGGCCATGACCTCCAGATCGACCGGCCGACCCCACTTTTCCCCCGTTTCCGAGTCCAGCCATCCCGCCGCGAAAACCTCGTAGCCCTGCGGGCGGCTGCCGCGCATGGGAACGAAGGAAACCCGGTAGCCGATCGGCTCGCTCCGGTCCCACGAGCCGTGCTCGGCGATGAAGACGCCGCCCCGGTAGCGTGGCGGGAACATCCTGCCGGTGTAGAACTGCATCCCCAGCGCGGCAACGTGCGGCCCCAGCTCAACCTCCGGACCGACGTGCTCCAGATCGTCCGGAATCGAGTCGGCGAACTCCGGATTGACCACCTCGCGCCCCCCGTACCACGGGAAGCCGAAATGCATCCCCGCCCGGGGCGCGCGGTTCAGCTCGTCCGGCGGCACATTGTCGCCGAGCCCGTCCCTCCCGTTGTCCGTGAACCAGAGTTCCCCCGTCCGGGGATGAAAATCGAAGCCGACGCTGTTGCGGAGGCCCCGCGCGTAGACCCGGCTCTCCCCCGTCTCCGGATGGACCCGGAGAATCGTGCCGAAAGGGTCGCCGCGGTCGCAGATGTTGCACGGCACGCCCTGGGTGACGTAGAGCCAGCCCTCCGGGCCGAAGCCGATGTACTTCCAGCCGTGGTAGCGATCGTCGGGAAAGTCGTCCGTGATCACTTTCGGCTCCGGCGGACGATCCAGCCGCGACTCGATGTTCTCCAGCTTCACCAGCCGATGCACCTCCGCCACCCAGAGATCCCCGTCGCGAAACGCCACCCCGTTCGGCCAGCGCAAGCCGCTCGCGATCGTGCGGACCCGCTCCGCCCGGAAATCCCCGTCCTCGTCCGAGATCGCGTAGACCTTGCGCCCCTTGAACACGCTCGCCACCACCGCCGGGTGGAAGAACGGCTTCCCCCCCGGCGGGAACTTGAAGCTGCCCGCGAAGAGCGTGCCCTCCGGACTCAGCGCCAGGGAACGAACCTGCGGAACATCCGCCGCGTAGACCTCGATCCGAAAACCGGGCGGCAACTCGATCCGGTCCAGCGGCAATTCCTCCGCCCGCGCCGCCGCCAGACACAGCGCGAGAAACAGGAAGACGCCCCCGCGACGGCCACGACCGACCGGACTCCTGAAACGGCTGTCGGAGAATACATTCACGGCGGCTCGCGAAGTTCGGGTTCCGACACCACGGTGCCATCCCTGGCGGCGTCCTTCAACCACCAACGAAAGGCAGCAGGAGGGAAGGAACGAGTCGGCACGGAGGAGGCATTATGCTTCGCCGATTTCCCTCCGGTGGACTACGCCCGCTTTCCTGTTACTCTGACCGCATGGATCGAAACTGGACCGACAGGATCGTGATCGTCACCGGTGGCGGCGGCGGAATGGGACAGGCGGCGGCGCGGCGCTTTGCCGAAGCCGGAGCGAAAACCTTCGTCTTCGGGCGCTCTCTCGGGTCGCTCCAGGAGGCGGCCGCGCTTTCTCCCCGCATCGTGCCGGTGGTCTGCGACGCGGCCGATCCGAAAAGCGTGGCGTCCGCGATGGAGACGGTGCTGGAGGAAGGCGCCCCGCACGCTCTGATTCACACCGCGGGCATCAACACGCCG
The DNA here is from genome assembly GCA_040905585.1 of Verrucomicrobiales bacterium. Classification (GTDB taxonomy): domain Bacteria; phylum Verrucomicrobiota; class Verrucomicrobiia; order Verrucomicrobiales; family DEV007; genus Arctic95D-9. The sequence goes on along the minus strand of JBBDRG010000054.1, from coordinate 42,647 downwards.
GACCGCTTCATGGCCCACGCCGACCCCGCGAAAATCGCCGGGCACGACACGTGGCGGCAGGTGATGGACATCAACGTACTCGGCGTGGTGAACATGATCCAGGGCGTGGCCCCGTCCATGGCCGCGAACGGCGGTGGTCGCATCGTCGTCGTCTCCTCCACCGCGGGACACGGGTTCGATTCCTTTGCCGGGGTTCCCTACACGGCGAGCAAATGGGCCGTCCGCGGTCTGCTCTTCACGGCCCGTGCTCAGCTCAGCGGACACGGCATCGTTCTCTCCGAATACGCCCCCGGGGAAGCGAACACTCCCATCGTCGAGAAGCGTCCGGTACCGCCCGCTCCCGAGCATCGCGACGCCATGATCCAGACGGAGGACTGCGCCGACGCGCTTTTTTTCATCGCCTCCCAGAGCCACTCCATGAGCGTAATCCAACTTCCCGGCTACCAGCCCTTCGGCGGCATGCCTCCGGAGATCCCCGCCCCCTGGCTCGCGGGCCTGGACATCATCCCGAAAGGGCGAGAGTAAAGGACGGTGCCGTCGTCCTGTCCGATCCGATTGGCTAGTATCAATCGTTAACCCGGCTCGCTCCAGATTATGAAACCGTTTCTCATTTACGCCGGCGCCGCCCTCGGTGAAATAGCCGGGTGTTTCGCGTTTTGGGCGTGGTTGCGCCTGGGGTGCTCCGCGGCCTGGCTGGTTCCGGGAATGGCGAGCCTTGCCCTCTTTGCTTTTCTATTGACGCGCGTGGACACGGCCTTTGCCGGGCGCGCCTACGCCGCCTACGGGGGCATCTACATCGCCGCGTCGCTCGCGTGGTTGTTCTTTGTCGAGCGGATACCCCCCGATCGGTGGGACTACATTGGCGCGGCGGTCTGCGTGACTGGTGCGGCGATCATTCTTTTCGGCCCGAGATGATCGAGATGACCGCGGAGGGTCCGGCCTGGATTGACGAGTAGCTATGGAAACCGAATCTGAGAAAAAACTTTCGCCGTGCGATGACCCGGAATGGATGGAGGCATTGAAGGCCCAGCATCCGCACGACATCGCCGTGGAAATCCGCGACCTGCCGACGATCGACATCCGCCAGATCCTGCGGCGAATGCACGACTCGAAGGCTTCCGAAGTCATCGTGGAACTGCCGCCCCATGTGCAGGTGCAGCTCCTGGAGTCCATGCGGGTCTCCCGCCTTTCCGGCATCATCGAGGAAATGTTCAGCGACGATGTTGTCGATCTGCTCGGCCAGATCTCGGCGGAGCGCCTTGACGAAATCATGAACCACCTGCCTCCGACAGAGGCGCGCGAGATTTCGGACCTCCTCGAATACGACGAAGATACCGCGGGCGGCATCATGCAGACCGAGGTCATCTCGGTCTCCGAGGAGTTAACCATCGCCGAAACCATCGAAAAGCTCCGGAGCATGGAGGATATGACTTCCTCCGAAGGCTTGTTCTACGTGTATGTGACGGATCAAAACAAGCGTCTGCGCGGCGTGCTGCGGGTGCGCGACCTGCTCTTCCGCAAACCGGAATTGCGAATCCGCGACATCATGATCCGGGAAGTGCGAGCCGTCTCCGTGCATGCGGATCAGGAGGAAATCGCACGCCTTTTCAAAAACTATGGTTTTACCGTTGTCCCGGTGGTCGATGACTTCCAGAGGTTGCGGGGATTGGTGACCAGTGACGACGTCATGCACATTCTGGAAGAAGAAGCGACCGAAGACATGCAGCGCATGATCGGTCTGTCCGGCGAGGAAAGCACCGGCACTCCCTGGAAAAAAGCCGTCCGCAACCGCTTGCCCTGGCTCTACGTGAATCTCGCCACGGCGTTTCTGGCCGGCAGCGTGGTGGCCATGTTCGAAAGCACGATTGCGCAATACGCCGTGCTGGCCGTGTTCCTGCCCATCATCGCCGGCCAGGGCGGCAACGCGGGAACCCAGGTGCTCACGATCGTGGTGCGCTCGCTGGCGCTCGGCGACGTGCCGGAGAAAGGCCAGCGCGCCATCCTGTTGAAAGAGCTGTTTGTCGGCCTCTTGAACGGCCTTGCCATCGGGGTGGTGGTCGGCGCCATTGCCTGGGCGTGGAAACAGAATATCGCCCTGGGCGTCGTGGTTTTCGCCGCCATGCTTCTCAACATGGTGGCGGCGGGATTGGCCGGCGTGGTGATTCCGTTCGGACTGAAAGCCCTCCGCATCGATCCGGCGTTGGCCTCCGCGATCATGCTGACCACCGTGACCGACGTGGTCGGCTTCTTCCTGTTTCTGGGATTCGCCGCCGCCGCGCTCGCGATGTTTCCGCTCCCGCTGTGAGCCATGAGAGCGGATGATCCGCCCCCTCTCCGTAGCGAATTCTCTCACATCCTGCCGCCGGATGGTCGCAACGGTGCTTCACATACTCGACGCCCGGCTCGCGGCGGCCCTGCTCGAAGCCTGCTGCGCTCTTTCCAACTCTGCATGGGCGGACAGAGAGAAAGCGGAAGATCCCAAACCTTTCCCCAAGCCCGGCAGGACTGCGAGAGGCAGTTCTGCCGCGGCATCGAGTCCGTCCAGGTCAATTACCGCCCGGATCGTGGAGATCGGCCGCGGCCCGAACTCCAAAGTCTTCACGATGCGTTTCTCGCAGGATCTCCAGAGAGATCAAAAAGCGATCAATTCACGGATTCGCCCGCCGGAACGGAGCGGCGGCGGCGTGCAGCCGGGTCTGGAGAGCGGAGAGGTTCACCTCGCGCACCCGGACCTCGCCTTCGCGCGTCATCGCGGCGCCGGTGCCGGAAGCCTGGCCGAGCATCATCCAGGTGGGCTCGACGCGCAGGGAGTTGAAGGCGACACGGGAGACGCTGAGGGCGCAGGTGACAAGCAGATTGTCGCACTCGGCGGCCTTCGGCAGGAGGACGCGCCAAGGGATCTCGTAAACCGGGGGAACGACGAGATAGCCGCCTTCGTTTACGACCTCCTTCCCGTCCGGCGTGGCGAGCCGACGCACCACGTGCGAATCGACCGGAAAGGAACCGAGCGCGATGGCGTCGGGCTTGGTGAAATCCTCGAAGAGATCCCGCTGCGTCATCACGAAATCGCCGACGAGACGGCGGCCTTCGCGGACATAGAGATCGTAGGGCCAATGAGCGTTGTCGGTGAACTCGTCATTCGGCAGGCCCCACTGGGCGAGATTTTCCCGGATCGCCGCGGGCACGGCGGGATCGGTGCGCAAAAACCACAGCAAACGGTGCGTGTAATCGCGATGCGTCTCCCAGATGCGCCGGCGCTCGGCGGGCGTGGCAGCGGGATAGTCGTCGGCACCGCCGGCGAGGCCCCAATGAACGAGATAACCGACCCCGTCGTTCATCTTCGCCTTGTCGCCCGGCACGCCGCCGCCGAAGCCGAACTTCGCCTCCGCCCCGAGGCGGACGATCTCGCGGCGCAGCAGTTCGAATTCGGCGGGATCGTAACCGGCGGGCTCGTTCAGCTCGATCCGCTTGGCCGGGTCCTTGGTAAGACAGGCATAGAGATTGGCGCATTGCAGGTGGGTGTCGCCGTCGCCTTCGCGCACCTCGCTGGTGAGCCCCTGAACATGCGGCAGCAAGGTCTTTCCGTCCGCCGCGAACCCGCTCACGGGACTGCGCTTCACGGGCAGATCGATGGGCCCGGGAGGATCGACGAGCTTCAGCAGCACCCCGGCGAGCGATTCGCCATACCGGGCGCGAGCCTCGCGTCCGATCGTGAAAGACACCTCGGCGAGCGGCAGGAGATCACCGTAATAAGTCGCGTCGATGAACACGTCCGCCTCCAGCGAGCCGCCACCCTCCCCGTGCAGACGCACGAGGCGCGGCCCCTCCTTGTCGACCCGAACCGGGTGAAAGCGCTCCACCACCGTCACCGCCCTCGTCCTCCAGCCAGGCGCGCAGGAGACGCTCCATCACGTGCGGCTCGGGCGTCTGCGTGACCTTGCCGTAATGGGCGTCCACTTTGGCCCGCAGCTCCGTCCAGAGCCCGCCGACCGTCGCCTCCGGCATGCGCTGAATCTCGCCGAAGCCAATCGTCTCGGCGAAGCGCCCGCCGACGTGCGCAGAGGAATCCGCCAGGATCACCATCCCCGCCCCTTCCCTGCGCGCCGCGATCGCCGCCGCGATGCCCGCCGGAGTCGCGCCGAAAACGACCACCTCGGCCACGAGGGGGACGGTTTCCTTTTTTTCCTCCGCTACGGCACCGGTCGGGGAGAAACCGGGCGAGCCCAGGAAAAGGGCGGCGATGAAAGCGGGAACGGGTTTCATGGGCTGGGCAAAGCAATCTCTCGCACGGGAAGTGACCGCTTCGGAGCGGGATAAATTGTCCCGCCCTCACTGAAGACGGGCAAGCCGCGCGGCGACATCAGCTTGCCACAACTCCGAATACAAATCGAACCTTCCTTGCCGGAAAGGAAACGGACGGGAGAACTCTCGAAGCGGTCGCGGAGGATCTATCCGAGACGTCTCGGCAACCCCGAGCTGGCCCGCGCCCGCCAAGAGCGCTATCTTCGCCGCCAGGCCGAGCAACTCGGTTTCGCCTTGACCCCGGTCACCGGGGAAGTTTCATAAGAGCAAGCATGATCTCTCTCTCCCGCTCTCAATGAGGATATCAGCCCGTTCCTCCCCCACTCCGGAATTCGTTCTCTTTCCCAGATGGAAGCTGTCCGCGGAAAACCGGTCGTGATGGACGAGATCGGCTTCAAGGGAACCTTGGACGCGGTCAATGAATTCCGCAGCCTACGTCGGGGACGGCGTAGCGGAAGATGTGAATCTTCCGAACCCTGAAGCCCGGACCGTGCCGCGCGGGAAGGGCGGGCAGTCCGTGCGTCGAGGACGATCCGCCCGGAACTTTGACAAGTTCCGCGTCGGGGACGGCGAGCCCAACTCCCCGGCAAGACCGCCGCCGGGGCGGGTCTTCGCCTCCATTGGAGAGACTGAAGGCCGGACTTGTCTTTTCGCGCACTTCCGATTAGAAACCCGTATGACTGAAAAGCAGCGATTCGAGAACCAGACCGCGATTGTCACCGGAGGCGCCGACGGGATCGGCAAGGCGATCGCCCGGCGCCTCGCGGAAGAGGGCGCGGAAGTCACCATTTTCGACATCAGCCTGGAAAAGGGCGAGGCCACCGTCGGGGAATTCGCCGAAGCCGGGTTGCGGCTCAATCTCGAAATCGTCGACATCGCGGAGGAAGCGTCCGTCCAGGCCGGGATCAACGCCGTGGTCGGCGGCAACGCGACGGGGCGGCTCAGCGTCATGGTCAACTGCGCCGCCATCGTCGGACCGACGGCGAGGCCGATCACCGAAGTCACCGTGGAAGAATTCGACCTCGAGACGGCGATCAATCTCCGGGGAACCTTCCTGATGACGAAGCATGCGATTCTCGCGATGCAGCCGCACGACTACGGCCGAATCCTGAATTTCGCCTCGATCGCCGGGAAGGAAGGCAACGCGGGAATGAGTCCCTACTCCTCCACCAAGGCGGGCGTGATCGGGCTGGTGAAGTCGGCCGGCAAGGAGTTCGCGGAATCCGGCATCACGATCAACGCCATTGCTCCGGCGGTGATCCGCACGGCCATGGTCGACAGCGTGCATCCCGACCAGGTCAAGTACATGACCGACAAGATTCCGATGAAACGATGCGGCACCCTGGACGAGGCCGCCGCGGCGAGCTGCTGGATCGTGTCGCCGGAAGCGTCGTTCTGCACCGGCGTCACCTTCGACCTGTCGGGCGGCCGAGCCGTCTATTGAACGCGGTCAACCGTGGAACGCGGTCAACCACCCGACGCCTTTTTCCACGCTTCGGCGAACTCCCGGACTTTCGCCTGGTCCGCCTGGGAGAGGCTGGTAATCTCGTAGGGGTAATCCTTGCCGTTGACGCGCAACACGGGCTTGTCGCCGTCCATCCGCACGAGGGTGGCGCTGATGGTTTTTCCCTCGCTGTTGGTCCAGTCTCCTTCGATTGGATCGGGACGCTTGGTCAGTCCGGAGGTCGGCTCGGTTTTCTCCTCCATCTCGGGCTCTTCGTCGCCGACGAGGGCGCCGGCCATGATCCATTCCTTGATCTTGCCGATCTCGGCGGCGGAGAGCGGCTGCCCCTTGCCGGGAGGCGGCATGTGATCGTCGTCGTCTTCGGGCAGCGAGATCAATTCCATCAGTTCGCCTTTTTCGAGGTCGCCGGGGACGATCGCCTTGCTGGAGCCGATCTCCCGCTCGATCTTGTCGAGGTCCAAGGAGAGGCTCCCCTTGGAATTTCCGTCGAGGTGGCACTTGGCGCACTTTGCTTGAAAAATCGGAAGAATGTCCGATTCGAACTCCACGGACTGCGCGTGGAACGCCGGCGCGGCAATCGCGGCCAACAGAACTGTCAGTGTTTTCATTTTTAGGCGACACCGGGGGTTGAAGCAGTGCGCACGTATCAATTACCCCTTTGCGGGACCGTTCGTCAAGCGCGACGAAGCGGCATCGTCGGTCCCGGCCCCGGTCCCATGCCCGACGCTCCCAAGGTATCAAGTCTCGTATTTCTCCGGAACCTCGTCTTCGTGCAAGAGATAAAAAGCGGTCTGGACCACGTTCAGTCCGTAGTTGGCGATCAACTCGAACTGGTTGTTCATGTCGATGACGATCATCTCGGTCTTGACCGCGTTGCCGGTCAAGCTCATGCGCTTCATCGCGCGCTTGTTGAACTGCTTGCGGTGCTTGTCGGTGCGCCGTTCGATTTGCTCGGCCTCGCGAAGCTTCGACTCGGTGGCGCCGTTCTCCAGCACATCGAGATAAAGCGCTATCAAATCCACGATCTTCCCGGCGAAAACCTCCACGTTCTCGGTCGCTTCCTCGACGAAATCCCGGTTCTTGGCGAATTTCTGCTGCGTGATCTGGATGAGTCGGTAGATCGCGTCGGAAACCTCCTCCAGCTCGGAGGCGATCCTCAGCATCCGGGTGACGGCGCGAGCACTGTCTTCGCTGATTTCGGCCGCGGAGGTGCGGACCAGGTATTCCGTAATGTCGTGAGTGAGCACGTCCGCGTCGTCTTCGAGCTGCTTCAGTCGCTTGACTTCGGGCCCGAGCTTGGTTTCGGGATTGCGGAAGATCTCCAGATAGCCCTCGAACATCTCCTGCGTAATCCGTCCCAGCTGGAGGGTCGCTCTTTCCGCCTCGGGGATGTTCAGCTGTCCCATATCGACCATCCGCTGCGAGATGAACTGAAGCCGATGCGGGCGCGGCTCCGTGTCGGTATCGCGCATCCATCTCGTCACCAGCGCCGCGATTTGCGGCACGAAACCCACCAGCAGAAGGATGCTGGCGAGGTTGAACAGGGTGTGGAAGATCGCCAGCTTGAAGCCCACTTCCGAGTCGATTCGCTCCGTCCGCACGCCGTCCGGGAGCATGTCTCCCAGGATGGACACGCCCCCGGTGAATGGATAAAAAAGGACCAGCATCCACAAAACCCCTAAAACGTTGAAGAGGAAGTGAGCCCGGGCCGCTCGCTTCGCATTGACCGAGGCGCCCACGGATGCGAGCCACGCCGTAACCGTCGTCCCGATGTTTTCACCGAGAACGATCGCCGCGGACTCGTGAAAACCGATCCACCCCTGAATCGCGAGCGTCACGGTGATGGCCATGGCGGCGGACGACGATTGGACCATCAGGGTGAGCACGATGCCGATGAAAAAGAACACGATTACCGACAGGTATCCCTTGCCCGAGAGCGCCCCCACGAAATCCAGGATTTCTTCCGCCCGCGCCTTCACCGCCAGGTCCGTGCTTTCCATCATGCTCTGAACGTCCGGCACCGATTCTTTCATCAGGTCCAATCCGTAGAAGATCAGGCCGAAACCGATCAGGACTTCGCCGAAGCTCTTCCACCGGTCCTTGCCGATGAAGAAAATCGGCAGGCCGATCCCGATGATGGGCAGCGCGATCTTGACGAGCGAAAATTTACCGACCAAGGCAATGATCCACGCCGTCAGGGTGGTGCCCAGGTTCGCTCCCATGATGACGCCGATGGACTCGACCAGCGTGAGCAAGCCCGCGTTGACGAAACTCACCACCATCACGGTCGTGGCCGTCGAGGACTGGACCAGAGCGGTGGTGAGCAACCCCGTGCCGATTCCGGCCACGCGGTTGTGCGTCATCGTCGCCATGATCCGCCGCATCCGGTCGCCGGCGGTGCGCTGGATGCTCTCGCTCATGACTTTCATGCCATAGAGGAAGACGCCAAGCGAGCCGAGAAGCTTGAGAATGAAAACGAGGGTTGCCATCACTGTGCCCGAAAGGAGGGAGCCTTGGCCCGTGTGACGAATTTGTCACGCGGAAAAGACCGATTCGAAAACAAAAAAGGCGCTCTCGGGCCCGGTCGTCGCCGCGTCCGGCTTTCGCCGCGGAAGCCTCGGTTTATCCGCCAAAAGCCCTCACAGCGTCTCCGCCAGCCCCCGCCGCATGGCCTCCACCGGCGGCTCTTGATCGAACCAGAACTCGAAGGCCAGGACGCCTTGCCACAACAGCATACCGAGACCGTTCGCGGGCAGGGCGCCGGCTTGCTCGGCGGCGGCCATGAGGCGGGTTCTGGCCGGGGAATAGACCATGTCGTAAACGAGGTGATGCGGCTCGAGGAGACGCTGGGGCACGACTTCCGGGTCGGTGCGCTTCATCCCGACCGACGTGGCGTTGACGATGAGGTCGATGTTGGCCAGTTCGCGTTCCATGGCCTTTTCCTCCCACGGAATGGCGACGAGCCGCCCGGCCGGGCCCTCGAGCCTTTCGGGGGCGCGCATCAGCTCCGTCAATTCGCCGACCAGGGCCTCGGCCTTTTCGACGGTGCGGTTCACGAGCACGAGCCGGTCGCAGTGATCCAGGGCGCACTGCACCGCCGCCGCCTTCCCCGCCCCGCCGCCGGCGCCGATGATCATGACGCGGAGGTCGTCGAGATCGATGGAGAAGGCTTCCCGAAGCGCCCGCTTGAGCCCCGGCGCGTCGGTGTTGTGCCCGATCAACTGGTCGCCGTCGACCACCACCGTGTTGACGGCGCCGACGCGGCGAGCCACCTCGGTCATGTCGTCGACGGCGTCGTGGACGGCCTGCTTGTGGGGAATGGTGATGTTCGCCCCGATGAAATCCTGCTTTTTCAACAGCCCGAGAGCTTCCTTCAACTCGTCCGGAAGAATGTGAAAGCGAACATACTGGCAGTCGATCCCGGCGGCTTCGAGCCCCGCGTTGTGCATCTGCGGCGAGCGCGAATGCTCCACCGGATCGCCGAAGACGGCGAGGCGGGCGGGAGTCTCCAGCTCGCTCGACGCCTCCTTCCAGTTCCGGAGGTCGGAGAGGGTGTAGACGTTCTTCGCCGCGGCCATGATTCGCCACAAGCTAAAGCGACGCCGCGTAGTCCCGCATCGCCGCCGCGATGATGGCCACGCTGACCGCGCCGGCGTCCGGCTTGCCGATCGAATTCTTGCCCATGGTTTTGGCCCGTCCCATGGTGGCGATCATGGCCTCGCTCGCCTGCTTTCCCGCCTCGGCGGCGTCGGCCACGGCCGAGAGCGCCTTGTCGACGTCCTTCTCCGCCACCTTGGCCGCCTTGTCCGCCGCCGGCGACAGCGCATCCACCATGGTCTTGTCGCCCGGCTTGGCGCCGCCCCGCGCCATGACGCCGTCGGTGCCTTCCCGGAAAAAGGTCGCCACCTCCGTGCCGCCGAACGTGGTGCAATCTCCCAGCGCTTTGCCGCCGGAACGGAAAAGCGTGCCGAAGACCGCGCCCGAGGCACCGCCCATGCTGGACATCATCGCCATGCCGACCGCCATGAAGACCTTGCCGACGGAAGGAAACGACTGATCGGCGAGGGCTTCCTTGACCGCCCCCATGCCCCGCTCCATGCCGATCCCGTGGTCGCCGTCGCCGAGCGCCCGGTCGGCGTCGGTTAGGATGGCCTCGGACTCGATGATTTTGTCGGCGACCGCGAGCATCATGTCGCGCGTTTCGTCAATGGAGAGAGATTTCTTTGCCATGGCAGGTGATCCCCGACTTAACAGGGTTGCGCCGGGGATTCAACCCCGTTGACTGCTTGTTTCGCGCCGGGATCAACCGCCGTAGCGGCCCTCCATCTTGCTGAAGCAGACCGATTGGCAGGGCATTTCCCAATATCTCTTCAACTCGTCGTCCATTTTCGTGATCGAAAACGAAATGCCGGACATTTCCTGACACGTCACCAACGGACCGAGCATGACGTCGTATATTTTGACGCCCTTTTCCTCGAGGTAGGCTTTGGCTTTCCGCAGGGCGATGAGCAGTTCCATCATCGTGGTGGACCCTAGGGAATTCACGAAGAGGAGAACCTCGTCGTTCTCGCCGAGGGCTTCGACTTCGTCGTCTTTCTCGAAATCCTCGAAGATGAGGTCGAGCATCTTCACGGTCAGGTCGTCCGCCGTGGTCATGGGAATTTCCGCCACGCCGGGCTCCCCGTGAATGCCCATGCCGAGGCCGATCTTGTCTTCGTCGAGGTTGAAAGTGGGTTTGCCGGTGGCGGGTATCGAGCCGGGCGACATGGAAACGCCGACCGAACGGGTCAGGAGAACGGCCTTCTTCGCGGCGGCCTCGAGTTCGTCGAGCGAAGCGGCAACCTGGGACGCGGCCCCCGCCATTTTCACGATGGGCACGAGCCCGGCGATACCGCGGCGGTTCTGTTTCTCGGTGGGCGGCGCCGAACAGACGTCGTCCCAGATCAGCACGGTGCGCACGTCGATGTCCTCGTCGTCGGACAGTTCGGCGCCGAGATCGAAGTTCATCACGTCGCCGGCGTAGTTTCCGTAGAGGTAGAGCACGCCGTTTCCCTTGTCGACCGACTGGGTCGCCTCGAGCACGACATCGGGGGGAGGCGCGGCGAAAATGTCTCCGCAGGCGGCGCCGTCCGCGAGATTGCGCCCCACCAGCCCGTGGTAGATGGGTTCGTGCCCGCTGCCGCCTCCGACGAGCAGGGCGACCTTGCCGTCGGGGATGTCGTTCTTCACGATGGAGCGCCTGCCGACGTAACGGCACTCGCCGTTGTAGGCGGCTACGAGGCCTTCGAGCAGTTCGTTGGCGACCTTGAGAGGATCGTTGATGAGTTTTTTCATCGCAGTGGGGAGATCGGGGGTTCTGGACAGAGCTTGTTCTCTCAGAGTTTGTCGGCGATGACAAACGGAAAATGACGCGGCGGCGATTTTGCGGGACACATTCGGCGGAATCAGGTACAGTGCTCCGATGCTTCACCATTTCGTGGCATTCGCCGCCCTTTCGGCAACTTTTTTCGCGGTCTCGATGGACCCCGTCCGGGCCTCCGAAACGCTGGTGGCCGACCTCGACGCGCTGATCGCGCTTCCCGAAGCCTACGGTTTGAAACCCGAGGACCTGGAGGCGAAATACGAACAGGGCGACTGGCGCAAGAATCCCTATTTCAAATGGCTCCGGGCCGACAAGTCGCGAGCCATTTTCCAACGCAAGGATTTCGCCGAACTCAAAGTCGACCTGACCATGCTGGACGGCACGGTGCCGGTCGAGGAGGCGATCGTCGATTTCGAAGACGGAAATTTTCTCGGCGTCACCGTCTCGATTTTCAATCGCGGCGACGGCGGAAGCATTTCGGCGGAGGATTTCCAGGAACGTTTCCGGAGCATGGGAAGGCACCTCGGCGAGCAACTCGACGTCCGCCCGGTTCGCCGCAAAGCCAAACCGACCCAGGGTCTTCTGACTTCGGGATGGATCTGGATTTCCGCCCGCGGCAAGGCGGTCCTCGAGCACAACCCGGAGGCCCCGGAAAACACCGAATTTCTCCGGATGCGGCTGGCGCAGCGCGACGCGGGCGGCGCCTACGAGGCCGCCACCCGGGCACGGGCCGGGGCGACGGTGAAGCTTTCCGAACTGCCGGCGAACGTGGTGCGGGACGGCGACGGGAACGTCTACGTCGAGGACCTTCCCATGGTGGACCAGGGCTTCAAGGGATACTGCGTGGTGGCCTCGGCCCAGCGGCTCTTCGAATACTACGGAATTCCCGCCGACATGCATCAGCTCGCGCAGATCGCCGGCTCGGATCCGAACCGCGGAACCAGTCCGATCGAGATCAACCGCGAACTCGGGGCCATCGACCACCTCTTCAAGACCCGCTTCGAATGCCTCGCGGTCCGCGACGGCAGCGGTCTGGTGGAACTGGTCGACGGTCGCTACGTGGGCGACCCGGTCCCGGACGAGGCCTTCCACAAGACGGTGCGGAAATCCATCGACGAGGGCATTCCCTTGCTCTGGGCGCTCGAGGTGGGACGGTTCGCCGAAGATCCTCCTCTTTTCAGCGAAACCGAAGGAGATTCCGTCCAAACGGGAGGCGGTCACATGCGAATGATCATCGGCTACAACGACGAAACCAATCGTCTCATCTTTTCGGACTCCTGGGGGGCCGGGCACGAGTTCAAGACGATGGACGCCGACGAGGCCCTCCAAGCCACCCACGGGCTGTTCCTCCTGAAGCCGACGACGCGGTAGGCGAACGGAAACCCGACCGCCGGTTGGCATCAGGGCTCGCCGGTTTCGAGGAGCAATTCCCGAATGTAGATGTCGCGGTTGCTCGCTTGGAACTCCGCTTTGAGCGTGACCTGGAACCGGGTCAGGTCGATGACGTGCCACCGCAGGAACTGCCAATCGCCGGTATTGCCGTCGTGCTCGACGCCGACGAGCAGGTGGTGGGCGTCGCGAAGGATCTTGTTGGTCTCGTTCCGCGGCGTGAAGTAGAACGTTCGCAGGCTGGAATCGAGCGTCCCCTGTTTGACCAGCTTCGGATCGAGATACGCCACCCTGCCGGACGCGAGGTGGCGAATCATGAGATCCGGGTAGCCGGCCCTCTGGAGGTTGCCCTTGGCCGTGCGGGGATACTCGCAGGACAGCTCCGGCGCGGCGTCGAGTTCCTCGAGCAGCGCTTCCTCGAAATACGAGCTGACCTCGTTGATCCTTTTTTCCGAATTGGTGGGCGTGTCAGGCTGGTTGAAGCGGTTCAGGATCGTCGTCAAGGCGGCATCGAGGCACGCGAGAATCTCGGCGTCCACCGGGTCGGCGGGATTGACCGGGATCACCAGGTTCCCGGTTGAACTCTCGACGAGACCGGCGAACTCGACGTCGCGGAACGTGCCCCCGCCATTGAGAACCGTGGAGACGAGCGACTCGACGGAAGGTTCCTTCTCGATGACGATGCGGGGCGTCTCGCTCCGCTTGCAGGCCGGTGCCAGCGCCACCAGCAAGACGACAAGTTGCAGGTTCAATCGCATCGGAATCCCGACAAGAACAGGGTTTCGGCTTCGCCTGCCGCCGCCTCGGTTCGCGCATGAACCCTCGCGACCACCTCGTCCGCTTTCACGTCGGCGCCCGTTTTGACGAGCCGATCGAATCCGACCGCCGGATCGACGTCGTCCTCCGCCCGGCCGCGGCCCGCTCCCAGCGCTACACTCGCCCGTCCCACCGCGCCGGCGTCGACCGCCACGACCCGCCCGGAATTCGGAGAACGGATCTCGCGGACGACCGGCGCGGGGTGAGCGGAGTCCCATCGCTCCAGGGTGTCCGGTTCGCCGCCCTGGAATTCGACCAGCCGTTGAAACTTCGCCCACGCCGTGCCGTCGTCGAGCCACCGACCGAGTTGGTCCGCGTCCGCCTCGCTGACTTGCGAAGCCAGTTCGACGGCGATGGCGCGCAGATCCTCCGGCCCTTTCCCTCGAAGTACGTCGATCGCTTCGGCGACCTCGAGCGCGTTGCCCACGGCGCGACCGAGCGGCTCGTCCATGGCGTGGTAGCAAACCCGCGTGGTTAGACCCGCCGCTTCGCCGACTTCCCGCATCGCCTCGCCGAGCGATTCGGCTTCCTTCTTGGTTTTCATGAAGGCCCCGCTGCCGAACTTCACGTCGAGCACCAGGGCGTCCAGCGATTCGGCGAGCTTCTTCGACATGATCGAGGAGACAATGAGCGGCTCGCTCGGCACGGTGGCGGTGACATCCCTGAGGGCGTAGAATTTTCGGTCCGCCGGACAAATCGATTCGGTCTGCCCCATCATGGCGACGCCGATGGCTTCGAGCTGTTCGACGGCTTCTTCGCGCGAAAGGCCGACCCGGAACCCGGGGATCGATTCGAGCTTGTCCAGCGTGCCGCCCGTGATGCCCAGCCCGCGACCGGAGATCATCGGCACCCAGCAGTCGCCGCAGGCCAGTAGCGGAGCCAGGACCAATGAAACCTTGTCCCCCACCCCGCCGGTCGAATGTTTGTCGACCACCCGGGGAGCGCCGTCCGGGTAGGAGAACCTCTCGCCGGATTCCAGCATGGCCCGTGTCAGGGCGGCGGTCTCATCCCGTGTCATTCCTCGGAAGTAAACGGCCATCGCCAACGCCGACATCTGGTAGTCCGGGATCCCGCCGGTCGCGAACGCTCCGACAATCCCCGCTATTTCTGCTTCGGTCAGGCTGCCGCCGTCGCGTTTTCTTTCGATGAGCGCCGGGATGTGCATCGCCAAGATCATTGCCAGCAATGCCGAACCAAGGAAAGAAAATTCCTCGGGAGTCGCTTGCCGTCGCCCCCGATGTCTCTACAATCCCGCCTCATGGCGAAGGAACTGAACTTCATCTCGTCCACTCCAGCCACTTCCCGAGGACTTTCGAAACCGTCGGCGTCAACCGCGTGCGGTTGTAGAGGTCGGCGACTTTGCGGACAGCTTCCGCCTGCGTCGGATAGGGGCTGATCGCGTCGGCGATTCGCCCGAGGCCGATACCGCATTGCATGGCTTGGCTCACTTGGCTGATCATGTCGCCGGCGTTTTCCGCCACGATCGTCGCCGACACGATCTTGTCGGTGCCTTTTTCGACATGAATCCTGACAAACCCATCCGTCTCTCCCTCGAGAATCGCGCGGTCGACCTTTTCCAAGCCGAGGCTGAAGACGTCGTAATCGCCGTTCCTCTCGTCGATTTCCTTCCAGAGGGGACCGACGTGGGCGACCTCCGGCGAGGTGTAGGTGGTCCAGGGAACGATCAAGTCGGAGACCTTGGCGCGGCCCGCGAAGAGAGCGTTTCTGATGACGGTCCGCCCCATGAAGTCGGCCGCGTGGGTGAATTTGAACTTCGAGCAAACGTCTCCCGCGGCGTAGATCTTCTTGTTGGTCGTCCGGAGGCGGTCGTCCACCTTCACTCCTTCCCTCCCGTCGAATGCCACCTCCGCCTTCTCCAAGCCCATTCCCTCGACATTCGGCGCGCGACCGACCGCGATGAGCAATTCATCCACCTCCACGGGTGCCGAGCCTTCGCCGGAGCCTTCGCCGGAGCCTTCGCCGGAGCCTTCGCCGGAGCCTTCGCCGGAGCCTT
>JBBDRG010000054.1:0-27199 GCA_040905585.1 Verrucomicrobiales bacterium | reverse complement strand
CGCCAAAGCCTTCGCGGCAGAGAATCTTTCCTTCGCCGTTTTTTTCGACCGAGAGAGTGGACCCGCTGGCGCGTATGTCCACCCCGTCGTGCAGCAGGCGCTTCCCGACGATGGAGCCGGCGTCGGGAGCGTCTTTGGGAAGAATCCCGTACTCGTCGACGAACAGGGTCACTTTCGAGCCCAGCCGGGCGAAGGCCTGGGCCATCTCGCAGCCAATCGGTCCGCCACCGACGACCCCCAGCCGCGGAGGCAGTTCGGTGACAGAAAAGACGGTCTCGTTGGTCAAATACTCGATACCGTCCAGTCCCTCGATCGGCGGTGCCGCCGCCCGCGCCCCGGTGGCGATGACCGCTTTGGAAAACTCGAGCCTGGTTCCGGCCACCTCGACCGCATCCCGTCCCACGAATTCCCCGTGCCCGAGGTAGACGTCGATGCCGAGGTCGGTGAAGCGACGCGCCGAGTCGTGCGGTGAAATGTCGGCCCGAATTTTTCGCATCCGCTCCATGACCGCAGCGAAGTCGGTCTCCGCGCCCTCGGGGACTCTCACGCCGAAGCGGCCCGCCTCCCTCACGGCCGCGGCCGCTCGGGCGCAGGCGATGATCGCCTTGGACGGCACGCACCCGACATTGAGACAGTCGCCGCCGAGAAGCGCACGTTCCACCAGGGCGACCCTGGCCCCCAGTCCCGCCGCCCCGGCCGCGGCGACGAGGCCGGCGGTGCCCGCACCGATCACGACCAGGTTGTAGCGGCCTTGCGGAGCGGGATTCGTCCAGTTCGGCGGATGGACGTTCGACTCGAGTTTTTCGTTGTGCGCGTCGAAGGGACGTAGGGGAGTGAAGCGGGGGTCGGTCATTTGGTGAGGTACCTTGAATGAAGCTCTCTGCGAACGGAGCAGGCACCTCCGCCGGCCGGATCTACTGAAGCCCCTCCATGGCGCTCCCGAGCTGCCGGATCACTTTCATGACCTCGGGATTCTGCGCGATGATCTGCAGCAGAAGGTCGGCGGTCGTCTCCGCGGGCGCGTCTCCAGCCCCGTCCGTCTCGACGACGCTTTCCTCCATCGTCCAGGCGTCGAACCATACCACCCGCTCCTTGGCGAAACCTTCCCCAAGCAGGCGGGTTTCCAAGTCCGGCATGTGCCCGGCCCCGTAGAAAATCGCGAATCTACCCGGTCCTCGGCGGCGCATTTCTTCTTCGAGCTTCTCGAGAACCACCCGGTTCCGCTCGCCGACGATGACGGTTCCGTCCTCCCCTTCGATCTGCGCGATGAATCCCTCCGATTCTCCGAGCAGGGGCGCCATGCTGCGCTTCAACTCCGTCCCGTCGCCCGAGCGGACCGCGGTGACGAGCCGACCGAGAAGCCCGGACATCGCGGCTTCGCTAGTGGGGAGTCCCTCGACGTTGCCCTCCCGGGCTAGATTGAGCGCCCGCGAAAAGAGCGTCGCGAAGCTCTGGTTGCGCGCCGCCATCAGTTGGCCGTACTCGTCCCAGTCGATGTCCGCGTGAACGAAGTTCGGCGACGAGTAGTCGATGCCTTCGAGTTGAAATTCCAAGCCGAGAAACGAGCTTGCCATTCGCTGGAGGCTTCTCACCCCGAGCATCTCTTCTGGAGAATCGTTCTCCTCGGAACCGGGGGCGAACTTCCCGCCGACCATTTCGTAGAGAACCGCGTCGTAGCCCGCGAGAATCTCGTCGAGTTCTTCGAAATAAGCGGCGTCCGCGAGATGGACGACCGATACCAGGTCCACCGTCGTGCCGCCGCGCCGGAACCTCGCCCCCGCCGTCTGCAAGCGATCGACGCCATCTTCCCCTTCGACGAAGCGGACGTAGTCGCCGCCCTTCGCGGGAACGGCATCCTGGGCGACAAGGCCGAGGGGGAAAAGGAAAATGCCGCAGAGCAGAAGTCGCTTCATCTTTCGAAAGACGTTTCGGATAAATGGGTCGTCAGGACTTTTTACTCATTGCGACGGCAACCAGACTGCCGGAAGCGTTGCGGCAGTAGACGGTGCCGTTGGCGAAAACGGGCACGGTCCAGACGCGCGGCTCGAGCACCTGTTGCGAAAACGCGGGCTCGTATCCCGAGGGCGTCGCCGGAGCCACCTGAAGCTCTCCCTCCTCGGTCAGGACCAGCAATCGCCCCTGGACCCCCACGACCGTTCCGTGACCCACGGCCGTTTCCAGCCACTTGGTTTTTCCGCTCGTCAATTCGAGGCATTTCAGGCCGGTGCCGTCCTGGTTCTCGTTACCGTCGACGCCGTAAAGATGCCCGTCGATGAGGACCGCCGCGTTCATCTGCGTCTTCATTTCGCGAGTCTGCCACACCTTCCGCGGCTTTCCCTCGCCCTTCCATTCCAGAAGCGCGGCGCCTTTGCCGTAGCCGCTGGAGATGAAGATGTAGTCGCCCGAAAGAACGGGGTCGGCCGCGTTCACTCCGTAGCGCGTCATCCATCGATGCTGCCACACGGCCTCGCCGGTTTCCTGCTCGACGCAGGTGTAGAAGCGCTTGCTCGAGAAAATCAGGTATTGGTCGCCGCCTTTCTCGAGAGGGAGCGGGCTGGAGTATCCCGCCTCTTCGTCTTCCGACTTCCAAACCACGCCTCCGTTGTTCTTGTTCAGCGCCACCCCGGACAGGCCCGCGTTGATGTACAGCGTCGAACCCAGAACCAGCGGTGCTCCGGTGAAGCCCCAGGTCGGCTTGGAATAGCCGAAATCATCCTGCAAATGCTTCTTCCAGACGACTTTTCCGTCGTCGAAGTCCAGGCAGAACACCTCCCCCTCGCGGGCGACGTGGTAGACCCTCCCGCCGTCGATGGTCGGGGTACCGGTGGTCCCGCCCTGGAAGTAGAGATCGCCGATCGGCTGATCGTAGGTGAACTTCCACTTCACCGTTCCGTTTTTCTCGTCGAGGCAGAAAAGCGTGTCCTGCTGCTCGCCGTCGTGACCGGAGACGACCACGCGACCACCGGCGACTACCGGCGAACTGTAGCCGAGACCGACCTCCGTTTGCCACGCGATCTCGGCTTGGCCGGAATCGAGGAGGCCCGCTTCCCGGGAAATGCCGTCCAACTGGGGACCGCGGTAGTTGGGCCAGTCCTCCGCGAGGGCGACGGCGAAAGAGAGATGAGCAGCGGTGACGGTCAGAGCCCGGTTGACGGCGGGGAACGAAAACGGCAACATCCACATATGTTCAAGGTCACGCAGATCGCTACCTTCGCAACTTTCATCTTCCTTCCGTGGGCCGAACCGATCCATGCCGGGGACTGCGCCGCCTCGATCTGGGGCGAAATGCCGGACGGCCGGAAAGTCGGGCTGTTCACCCTGACAAACGCCCTGGGAACCGAAATCAGTGTCGCCGAATACGGAGCGCTGCTGGTCTCGGCGAAAACCCAGGACCGCCACGGCGTTTCCGGCCTCGTCACCCTGTCCTACCGCAACCTCGACGAAGCCCTCGCCGGAGGCGTCCTCGGCTCGGTGATCGGTCGCTTCGCCAACCGGATCGACACGGGCGGGTTCTCGATCGACGGGAAACGCCACGAATTGGAAAGCGTGAACGCCCGAACCGGGGTCCACATTCACGGCGGCACAACCGGCTTCCACCGCCGGTTGTGGCAAGGGCGGGACGCCACGAACAACGGAGGCGCCGCCGCCGCGTTCCGCCTGACCAGCCCGGACGGTCACGAAGGCTACCCCGGCACGGTCGAAGTCGAAGTCGCCTACCGGCTCACCGACGAGAACGTCCTCCGCATCGAATACCGCGGCACCACCGACCAACCCACCCACCTGAACCTGACCAACCACGCCTATTTCAATCTCGCCGGTTCCGGCGACGTCCTCGACCACTCCCTGGCGATGACCTGCGAGGAGGTTCTCGCGGTGGACGACCGGAAAATCCCGACCGGAGAGCGCGTCCCCGTCCCGGGAACGCCCTTCGATTTCCGCGTCGCCAAACGGGTGGGTGCCGACATCGAAGCGGTGGACGCCGGAGGCTACGACCACTGCTTCGTGATCGACGAGCGCGGCGCCGAGAGCGGGTTGACGCCCTTCGCCGTCCTCGAGGATCCCCGAAGCGGACGCACCATGGCGGTCGCCACCACCAAGCCCGGCGTGCAGGTCTACACGGCCAACCACTTCAAAGGACAGCCGTTTCCGAAATGGGGCGGCATCTGTTTCGAGACCCAGTTTTATCCCGATACCCCCAATCATCCCGACTTCCCCTCCAGTCTGCTGCGCCCCGGCGAGACCTACGAACACGCCACCGAATTCCGCTTCGGTATCGCCGAGGAATGACCCGACAGGTACCGTCGGATACCCAACAGGGGTACGAATGCGCCCTGTTCGCGTGTCTTTGACCCCGAACGTTCCCGGACCTATATTGTCCAAACCGACGATGATTCAACGGCCCATACCGATAACTTTCCAGCATCGTGTCGCCTTCACCCACGGGGCCTTCGACGCCAAGAACCAGACCCTGCGCGACCTCGTCGCCGACGCTTCCGAGCTCGGCGGATCGTCCAAGGTGCTCGTTCTGCTGGACGGCGGCGTCGCCGAGGCCGATCCGAAGCTGGTCGGACGCGTCTCGCAGTATTTCGCGGTTCACGACGACACCCTCACCCTGGTGACCGAGCCCGTGGTCCTACCCGGCGGCGAAGCGTGCAAGAACAACTGGTCCTTCGTCGAAAAAATCTGGCAGGCGATCGAGTTCCACAAGACCTGCCGCCATTCCTACATCGTCGCCATCGGCGGTGGCGCCTTTCTCGATCTGGCGGGCTTCTGCGCCTCCACCGCTCACCGCGGCATTCGCCTCATCCGCATGCCCACCACCACCCTGAGCCAGGCCGACGGCGGTGTCGGCGTGAAGAACGGGGTCAATTACTTCGGGAAGAAAAACTGGATCGGCTCCTTCGCCGTTCCCTTCGCGGTGGTGAACGATCTCGAATTCGTCGCCACTCTCCCCGACCGGGCCTGCCGCGACGGAATCATCGAAGCGATCAAGGTCTCGCTGATTCGCGATCGGGATTTCTACGAATATCTCCAGGCCAACGCCGAGGCGCTCGGTCGCCTCGAGACCCGGCCGCTCGAAGCCACGATCCGCCGCAGCGCCGAAAATCACGTCGATCACATCGCCGGCAGCGGGGATCCCTTCGAGTACGGCTCGGCCCGCCCCTTGGATTTCGGCCACTGGGTCGCCCACAAGCTGGAGCAGCTCTCGGACTTCGGAGTCAGTCACGGCGAAGCCGTGGCCATCGGGATGGCCGTCGACCTCGTCTACTCCGTCCACGTCGACCTGCTTCCCCGCAAGACGGCGGAGGAGATCCTGAACCTGATCGAGACCGTGGGATTCACCCTCTGGTCAAGCCATCTCGACCGATCCGAGGGAGGAAAACCGGTTGTTCTCGCCGGACTGGAGGAATTTCGCGAACACCTCGGCGGTCGCCTCACCATCACCCTGATACCCGAAATCGGCGAGAAACTGGAAGTTCACGACATGGACGAGAAAGCCATTCTCCGCTCCCTCGACGAACTCCGGAAACGCTCCGCGGCCAAGACGGCTGAGAACGTTTCGACGCCCGGCTGAAGAACGGCGGGAGGACTCCGCCCCCGGACCGCCGGACCGCCGGAAAAAATTTCGGCTCGACCACAAAAAACCCGCCAACGGTTTCGTCGGCGGGTCTTGCGAAAAGTTCGATCCCGAAACGGCGGGCTCAGGGAATCCGGAGCGTCTGGCCGGGATGAATGGTGTCTCCGGACATGCCGTTGGCGCTTTTGATCGCCGCGACGGACGTCCCGTGCTTCAGGCTGATTCGGTAGAGATTCTCGCCGCCGACCACCGTGTGGGTGCTCGATCCCGACTCCGATCCCGCACTGTACGGCGTCGTGTAGGTGTTGCTCGCGATGCTGGTGCTCGTGCTGGCGTTCGAAGCCGGAGGCGACGGCACGGAGGGAACGCTCGGCAGCGAAGACGCGGACGCGGAGCTGGTCGGCGGCGTGTAGGTGTTCTCGCTGTAGCTCGGATAGCTCGCCGTCGAAGAAGTACTCGAGTACGTCGAGCCGCTACTCGGACCGTAGTAGGGATTGCTCTGGGACGGATTTTTCGAGCCAGTTTTCTTGTTCGCGCAGGAGGTCGTCAGTAGCGCAAGGCCGAGGGGAAGTAGAAGCAAATATTTCATGGATTGAGTGAGCTAAACAATAAGTACCGTAAATAATTAAGTAATCTTAACTAAATCGCAAGTCTTTTTTAAAAGTTTTCCGCGTTATTTTTAGAGTTCCCGGCAATTCCGCGCGTCGTTTTCGCCTCGTTCCGGACAGCTTTTGGAAACTTCGATTTCACCTTGCTTAGCGGGCCAGCGGTGATAATGCTGCGAAAGCATCCCCTTATGAGTATTAACCGCGCACTCATTTCGGTCTCGGACAAAACCGGCCTGGAAGCTCTCGCGAGGGGGCTTCACGACCGCGAGGTCGAAATCCTTTCCACCGGAGGCACCGCCCGGTTCATTGCCGATCTCGGTATTCCCGTCACCGAGGTGGCGGACTTCACCGGGTTTCCCGAACTGTTCGACGGCAGGGTCAAGACGCTCCACCCGAAAATTCACGGAGGCCTTCTCCATCGCCGCGATCTCCCGGAACACGTCAAGGAGGCCGAGGCCAACGGAATCCTTCCCATCGATCTCGTGGTGGTGAATCTTTATCCCTTCGAGAAAACGGTCGCGGAGGACGACGTGACCCGGGCGGAGGCGATCGAGCAGATCGACATCGGCGGGCCGAGCATGCTGCGATCCGCCGCGAAAAACCACGACGCCGTCACCGTGGTGGTCGACCCCGACGATTACGAAGTCGTTCTCGCTGAACTCGAGGAACACGGGGGCAACACGACGCTGAAGACCCGCGAGCGTCTTGCCATCAAGGTTTTCCAACGAACGTCCGCCTACGACGCCGCCATCGCCGCCCATCTCAACGAAGTGCAGGAGACCGAGAGTTCCTTCGCGGTGAGCCTTCCCCTCTCGCAGGAGCTTCGCTACGGTGAGAACCCCCACCAGGAGGCGGCGCTCTACGGGAAGTTCAACGACTATTTCAAGCAGTTGCAGGGCAAGGGCCTCAGCTACACCAACGTGATCGACATTGGCGCGGCGGCCGAGCTGATCCTCGAATTCCGCCGTCCCGCCGTCGCCATCCTGAAGCACACCAATCCGTGCGGAGTCGGGGCCGACGAGAACGAACTCCGTCTGGCTTGGGAAAAGGCGTTCGAAACGGACAAGCAAGCGCCCTTCGGCGGGGTCATCGTCTGCAATCGTCCGCTCGACATAGGCCTGGCCCGGGTGATTTCCGAGATTTTCACCGACGTCATCATCGCACCGGAATTCGAAACCGATGCCAGGGCTCTCCTCCAGAAGAAGAAGAACCTGCGCCTCATCCAGATGCGCGAGACCTTCGCCGACACTCTCACCGAGCCCATCATCCGGTCCGCTCCCGGCGGCCTTCTGGTGATGGATCACGACGTGAAAGCGCTCGGTCTCGACAACATCGAAAAGAAAGTGGTCACGAAGCGTCCCCCTTCCGCCGAGGAGATCGAAGCGATGCGGTTCGGCTGGCGGGTCGTGAAGCACGTGAAATCCAATGCGATCGTATTCGCCTCGAGCGACCGGACCCTGGGGATCGGCGCGGGGCAGATGTCGCGCGTCGACGCTTGCCGCGTCGCGACTTGGAAAGCCGAGCAGGCCGGCCTCAGTCTCAAAGGCTCCGTCGTCGCCAGCGACGCGATGTTCCCCTTCCCCGACGGCCTCATCAACGCCTTCGAGACCGGCGCCACGGCCGCGATTCAACCGGGAGGTTCGATTCGCGACGAGGAAGTGATCAAGGCGGCCGACGAACACGACGCCGCCATGGTCTTCACCGGCCACCGCCACTTCCTGCATTGAGGCGCTCGCAAGGAGCCGCTCGGAAGGAGGCGCTTGCAGGAAGGCGTTGATCACCCGGGAACGGGAAATTGAACGCTTCGCTTCATTCCCCTCCGGCGAATGGTCCCCTGGCCGGATCTCCTCCATCCCGGGTCCGGTGCGCGGCGAGGTTGAAAAAGCGAATTCCCAGCAGTCATGCTCCGCTTTATTGTCGCCCATCCCCGCATCCTGAGTTTCGGGCTCCTGACGACGCTGTTCTCGAGCTTCGGGCAGACTTTTCTCATCTCGATTTTCGTGCCGCAGCTGCTGGAGAGCTTCGGTCTCAGCACGGCGGCCTTCGGTACGCTGTATGCCGCCGCCACGCTGACCAGCGCCTGCTGTCTGCCGTTTTTCGGGCGGCTCATCGACCGCCTCCCGCTCGCTCGCTTCAGCCTCGTCGCCGGTCTCGGGCTGGGTGGCTCCTGCCTGTTGATGGCCTCGGCCACGCACGTGGCGGTGTTCTTCGTCGCGCTGATCGGCCTGCGACTGACCGGGCAGGGTCTGCTCAGCCTCACGGCCTCGACGACCATGGCGCGGGTCTTCCCCCAGGGCAGGGGCAAGGCCCTCAGCGTCTCGGCACTCGGCTATCCGCTCGGCGAGGGCCTGCTGCCGCTGGCGGTGGTGCTCATGATCCACGCGTTCGGGTGGCGGACCAGCTGGATGATCCTCGGCCTGGTGATCCTGCTTGTTTTCCTGCCCGCGACACAGTCGCTGCTGCAGCGGAACTCGACGCTCGGAGAAACCACCGGCGGCCGGACGGCGGCCGGGTTCCGTCCGCCTGCCCTGCTGCGCGATCCGCTGTTCCTTCTCGTCCTGCCGGCCAATCTCTTCCTGCCACTCGTTCTCACGGCGCTCTTTCTCTATCAGATCCCGCTGGCGGAATCGCGGTCGTGGCAGGCCTCGACGATGGCCTCGGCCTTCGTCGGGTTCGCGGTGGCGAGGATGACAGTCTCGCTGCTCATCGGGCCGCTGATCGACCGCTGGTCGGCGTTGCGAATCCTGCCGGCGCTGCTGGTGCCCGCGATCTGCGGACTCTCGGCCCTGCTGGCCCACGACGCGCCCTGGATCGCCTTCGTCTATCTGATTTTCGCGGGCTTGAGCCAAGGCATGGGCGGGCCTCTGATGACCGCCGTGTGGGCGGAAATGTACGGCGTGGAATCGCTCGGCGCAACCAAGGGCACCGTGGCCACCTTCGGAGTGCTGGCCACCGCCCTCGGCCCGATCATCCTCGGCATCGCGCTGGACGCGGGGATCGGCTTCGACAGCATGATCGGGCTCGCGATCGCTGCGGCGGTCGTGGTACTGCTGATGGCCTGGATCGGTTCGCGCCGGGTGCTGGCGTCGTGTTCGCGGGAGTCGCCACGGATTGCCCTCGATTGACGGCCAAAGCTCCGACCGCGGGCAGTGGCGTGCCGGCAGTGTTCCGGGCAGGCGTGGCTGTCTGGCATCGGCGGCATCCAGCAGCGGGCGATCCGGTGACAAGACCACGCGAGCCGACCCCGGCGAAATTCATTCGCCTATTCCGCGATCACTACGTTAGGTTCGCCGCATGGCAATCGAGTGGCAGATACTCGGTCGGGCCGGAGCGGACAACGCTCTCCTGGCGACGATCGATTCGGGACATTCCCGGGAGCGGCTGCTCTTCGACTGCGGGGAAGGATGCCTTTCCGGCCTCCGGGTCGCCTCCGTCCAGGCGATCGGCCATCTTTGCTTTTCCCATTTTCACATGGATCACGTGGCCGGATTCGACGCGTTTTTCCGGCACAACTACAATCGCCCCGACGTCCCGGTCGAGGTGTGGGGTCCGCCCGGAACGCTGGAGGTCATGGCGCACCGATTCCGCGGATTCGGCTGGAATCTTCATCGCGACCAGCCCGGCGAGTGGCTCGTTCACGAAATCGCGGAGGAACACGTCGGCGCGGCCAGGTTCTTCACCCGCGAGGCTTTCGCCGAAGCCCACCGGCTGCCGGAGTTTCCGCGAGACTCTCGCGAGATTCACCGCTCGGCGAACTTCCGGCTCGAGGCGAAACTGCTCCCCCACGGAACCATTTCCTCGCTCGCCTACCGCATGGTCGAAGCCGAGCGGAAAAACGTCGACCCCTCCCGACTGGGAGAAAGCGGCCTCGCTCCCGGACCGTGGCTGCAATCGCTCACCGATCCGGCTCGAAGCGACGACGAGACACTCGCGCTCGGCGGAGGACCGCGCCGGATCGGCCAACTCCGCGAGGATCTCTTGACGACGAAGGCGGGAGATTCGTTGGCCTACCTCACCGATTTCCGGGTCGAGCCGGACTCGGACGAATGGGCGGATCTCGTCGATTGGATTCGAGGGACCGGAACGCTGGTCTGCGAATGCCAGTACCGGGCGGACGACGAGGCTCTGGCCCGTCGGCACGGGCACATGACCGCCGATCTCGTCGGACGGCTGGCCCGCGATGCCGGCGTCGGGAACCTGCTGCTGCTGCACCTGTCCCGCCGCTACGCCGCTGCCGACTGGCTGGCGATGCGGGACGAAACCCGGACGTTTTTCCGGGGCGCCGCCCTGCCGTCCGAGTGGGATTTCTAATAGTGAGCGGCGGTCGAGAAGCGGAGGTCGCGCGCCACCTTAGAACCACAGTCGCGACTCGGTCGACTGATGGAGAGCCCGGGCGAGATAAAGAGCGGCGAATATTTTGAAATCCACCATCAGGCCACGGCTCTGCCGGTCGCGGCACCACTTGGGAACGTCCATCTGGTTGACGTAGTGAATCTTGATGTCCTCACCGCCGACGCCGCCGCCCTCGTTGACTTTCGTCAGCCCGGTCGCATGGAAAATCGTGACGAGTTCGTCGGTCATTCCGGCCGACGAGGTTCCTTCGGTCAGCATCAGCCAGTTCTTCGCCTCGTAGCCGGCCTCTTCCTTCAGTTCCCGCTTCGCGGCCACGACGAGCGGTTCGTCCTCCTGGAGCGGGATGTCGCCGGCGAGTCCAGCCGGCAGTTCGATCACCCGGCGCCCCACCGGCGGGCGAAACTGTTCGGTCAGGATGACGCGTTTGTCCTCGGTCACCGCGAGGACGGCGACGCATCCCTTGACGTTGCACCGGGAGACGTATTCCCAACCGCCTTCGGTCCGGCGGTAGGCCAGGAATTTGCCGGAATGGACGGTTTCTCCTTCTGCTTCGGACATCGCTCGATGGTTCCCCTCAGGCTGCCGCGTCGAGCACGAGCCGGTCCTGCTCGAAGCGGACGTCCATCATCTGCTTGAGCGTCGCGAACTCTTCCTGGAACGTGTCGCGCAAGCGGAGAAACATCCCGATGACCGGCTTGATGTTCCGCTTACCGAGTTCGACGCGGCCCAGCGTCCAGCCGGCGGGCCGATAGATGATTTGGCCCCGGTAAGGCTCCGCATGCACCTTGCTGCTGATGGTCAGCGGCATCCCGAAAATTTCCCGCTCCACGATGATCTCGGCGATCTCGGGACTGAAGTCGACGTAGACGCCCTTGAACTCGACCAAGGTCGCCATAACGCCCGATTGCTCTCCCTCGATCCGGTGGTTGAGGTAGGCGTTCACCTCGGCTTCGGAAAAGGCGATGCTAGAAGTGCGGTCCATCATGACGCGCTGCGCTTCGTCGAGAAGATTCCTCGGTTCTTCCTCCGCCATGGGCTCGTGCGGATAGCCGGCGACGTTCGAAAGATCCTCCTTCGGCAGCCCCACCATCGCGATCAGCGCGAGCATGCCCAGCGCGACAATGGAGACGAAAACCGTCATCATCGAGACGCCGCCGCCATAGGAGGGTTGGGGCCGACGGTAGGGAGTCCTCCGCGCTCCTGCGGGCGTTGCCGGACGGCGCGGGGGAGGTCGCCGCCGGGCCGCCTTTTTCTTGGGCTTCGGAGCGGCCCCCGGTGGACCGGCCCCCGGTGGACCGGCGGGCGGCGGGTCGTCGTAGACACCGGCGCCTCCCGCAGGTCCCGCAGCTCCGGCGCTGATCGGCGGCGGGGTCACGACGGGTGGCGGCACAGGCTCTTCGGTGGATTCTTCGTAGGTGCCCGGCTCGACGGAGGCCTGGTTCGGGTCGGCGTAGCCCGGATCCTGCTCGGGCGGCTCGCCGTAGGCGGCTGGATCGACGTTGGTTTCTTCCGGAGCGGTCGACTCGTCGGCGGGCGCCTCGGGCGGGACCTCCGCCGGCGGCCGCTGCTCTTCCTCGCTGGGCTCTTCCGCGCCGGTCTGCCGGCGGGGAGGCGTGCTTTTGCGGCGATGCGGTTTCATTGACTTCTCCGGTTTCGAATCAGCTATCGGTCTTCGTGGTCGTGGACGCGGAAGACGACGAGGAGCCGCCTTCGGATTTCGACGAAGAACCCGACGACGAAGTCGAATCAGATTTCTTGGACGAGTCCGACTTCTTGCCGGAATCCGATTTCTCCGACGATTTGGACTCCGAGGCCTTGGAGTCGGCGCTGGCGGCCTTTTTGTACGAATCGCTTCGATAGTCGGTCTGGTAGAATCCCGCCCCTTTGAAAATGATGCCGGCGCCGGTACCCACTAGCCGTTTCACCTTGCCGTCGCAACCCTCCTCCGGGCAGTCGGTGAGCCGATCGGCCGTCATCGACTGGAACACTTCGAACTGTTGTCCGCATTTCTGGCACTTGTAATCGTAGGTCGGCATATATTTGACAGGAAAAATCTCTCCCTTTCACTATGGGTGGCCCCGAGAATCCTTCAATTCGATTTTTGCGGGAACCGATTTTTGCGGGAACCGATGCTACCGATCCCGACCGATTGAAGCCCCCATGCTCCCTCCCGAAGACCAGTACGAGATCGAAGCCAAGGCGCTGGAGGCCTTGCGCTCGAGCGACGACGCGCCGGATATCCGCCTGGTCGACTGCCGCGAGGAAGAGGAATTCGCTGTTTGCCGCCTCGAGGGGGCGGAACTCGTCCCCCTCTCGCGGTTCGGCGACGAAGCGGCCGCGAAACTCCTCGACGACGACCGGCCGATCGTCGTCTACTGCCACCACGGGATGCGGTCCATGCAGGCCACCATGTTCCTGCGCCGGAAAGGGTGCGGGAAAGTGTGGAGCCTCGCGGGCGGCATCGACCGGTGGTCGGAGCGCATCGATCCCTCGGTGCCCCGCTACTGATTTTTCAGCTCGGCGTCCACCTCGCCGAACGCCGCCGCCAGCGCCGCCCAGTCGTCGGAGGTCGTGTCCCAGCCTCCGCTCACGCGGACGACGCGGCCCATCCGCTCGAAGTCGAGCCCCATCGCGGCCATCACCTTCGACGGGTTGCCTCGGCCGGCGCTGCAGGCGGAGCCGGTCGAGATCGAAAATCCCCGCGCACTCAGGCGGGTCAGCCATTTCAAGTTCTTCGTGTGGGGGAGGACGAACATCGACGTGTTCCAGAGCCGGGGCCCCGACGCCCCCAGCGATACCGTGCCGATCTCTCCGGACAGAGTCGTCTCGAAACAATCCCGGTCGGACCCGCGGGCGGACTCGATCCCGGCGAGGCGGGCGTCTTGGCGCTCCGAAAGCGCGGCGACCATGGCCGCGACTCCGGGCAGGTTCTCGGTTCCCGCCCGTCGTCCGTCCTCCTGCGGTCCCCCCGCGAGACCGCGGAAATCGTCGGCCTTGCCCTCTTCCGGCAGAACCAGGAACCCGACGCCTTTCCCGCCGCCGAACTTGTGAGAGCTCCCGGTGACGAAATCGCATTCGCCCAGCCCTTCGGCCGGCATTTTCCCGATCCACTGGGCGGCGTCGGTGTGAAACAGAACCCCGTGTTCCCTGCAGAGCGCCGCCGCCTCGCGCCACGGATACAAAATCCCGGTCTCGTTGTTGGCGGCCATGAGCGACACCGCCGCGACCTCGTCCAGACGGATCCACGTTTCCAGCGCGGAAAAGTCGATCGCTCCGGTTTGCGGTTCGACCGGAATTTCAAGAACCCGCTCCGGCAGAAACTCCCGCTTCACGGCCGCATCCACGCAAGGGTGTTCGACTGGCGAAACCGCGAGACCTCCCTCCGTTCGGTCGGCCAGGTAGCGCACGACCGCGTTGTTCGCCTCCGTCGCCCCGGAAGTGAAAACCACTCTCTCCGGTTCCTCGATGCCGAGGGCGTCGGCCAGCGACTCGCGGCATTCCTCCAGCCGCATCCGCGCGGCGCCCGCCTCGCGGTAGAGACTGGAGGGATTGTGCCAATGCTCCACGGACGTCTCCAGCCACGCGTTCCTCGCCGCCTCGGCGATCGGCGCGGTGGCGTTGAAATCGAAGTATTTCGCAAATTCCGACATCGCTCACAGAACCGGGCTGAACAACCGCGCCAGCCGCACGCCGACACGAAACCACCATTTCCGGCCCGCGTAATCCTCGAAACCGACTTCCCGGCACTTCCCGAAGTCCTCCAGCAGCATTTGCTCCACCGACGCGCCGAACACAGCGCTGAACGCCACGGCGGTGACTTCGAAATTCAAGCGCATCGAGCGGTTGTCGAGGTTGGCGGTGCCGACCGAGGCGAAGTCGTCGTCCACCAGCACCACCTTCTGGTGCATGAAGCCGTCCCGGTAGCGGAAAACCCGGACCCCCGCCGCTTCCATGTCCTTCAAGAACGAGAACGAGGCGAGCCAGGGAACATACTTGTCGGGCTTTTCCGGAAGCATGAGCCGCACGTCGACGCCGCGCAGCGCGGCCATCTGCAGCGACGATCGGATCGATTCGTCCGTCACGAAATAGGGAGACGCGATCCAGAGCCGCCTTTTCGCCCTGGTGATCGCGTTGAGAAAAAAGATGGTGCCGCCCTCGATCGGATCGACGGGCCCGGTCGGCAGGGTGAGCACGACCGCGTCGCCGCTGCCGCACGCGATCTCGTCGCCCTCGGTGACGGTGCCCCATTCGAGTTCCGGCGTCTCGCGGGTCGCCCAGTAGTAGTCGCCCACGAAGACCATCTGCAGGCTGAGGACCGCGGGCCCCTTCAGTTTAACGTGCGTATCCCGCCAGCGTCCGACCTGCTTGTCTCTTCCCATGTACTCGTCGCCAACGTTGAGACCGCCCAGAAATCCCATTCGACCGTCGACGATCACGACCTTGCGGTGATTGCGGAAATTGATCTGGAAGCGGTTGCTCGGCCCTTGGGTCGAATGAAAATCGTGTATCTCCACGCCCGCGTCGAGCAGCGAATCCACGTAGCGCCGCGGCAAGGCGTGACTGCCGATCTCGTCGTAGATGAAAAACACTCTCACCCCTTCCTGCGCCTTTTCCTCCAACAGAACCCGGAGCTGGTTGCCGAGATCGTCGTCCCTGACGATGAAGAATTGCACCAGAACGTAGTTTTTCGCCTCGCGGACGGCGTCGAAGATCGCGCCGAACGTCTCGTCCCCGTCGATCAGCAGGCAGATCTCGTTGTCCTTCGTGAAACGCCGCTCGCTCAACTTCTCCAGGACGCCTCCGTAGCGGCGCTGCTCGTTGTCCAACTTGGCGAAGTAGGGAGCCAGCGTTTCGGTCAAATTCGTGAACATTTCTTCGTTCAACGTCTGCCCTTCGCGGAGGCGCTCCACGTAGCCCCGGAACTGTTGGCGGCCGATGATCCAGTAGAGAGGCACCGCCACGAAAGGCATCGCCAGCATCGCCATGGCCCAGCCCCAGGCGCCGGCCGCGGTGCGGGCGTTGAACACCACGTTGGCGATCGTGGCGATAGCCAGGATCTCCCACAGAATGAAGACCAGGGTGCCGAGCGCGAAATTGTCTCCCAGCCAGTCAGACATCGTCCCGGGTGTAGGTCTGGATTTTGGCCAGGAGGTTTTCGAAAGGAAAGATCGGCTTCTCCTGCAGCGCGTCGCAGCCGGCGGCGGCGATTTTCTCCTGGTGTTGCGCCATGGTGTGCGCCGTCAACGCGATGATGGGGATTTCCCTCGTCGCATCCCTCGACTTGATCTCCCGGGTCGCGTCGAGGCCCGCGTTGGGGTCCGGCTGGGCGTCCGGGGAGGCAGGCAGTTCCAGATCCATGAGGATCAGCTCGGGAAGTTTTTCCTCCGCTTTCGCGACGGCGGCCTCCGCGTCGGTGGCCACGTAGATCTCGTGTCCGTGATGCTCCAGGAGCCGGGTCAGCAGCCCGATGTTGTCTTCGTCGTCCTCGACCAGCAGAATGCGCGCCATAACCGATTGATAGTAAATACCTAAACGAGTTTCCGTCCGACTTCGACCCGAAAATTCGCGGTTTTGTGTAAAAAAGTTCGAACGAATAATCGCCCCGGGAAACCAATATACCGTAGCCGATGCGATGCTTCACGGAGTGGCTCTTCGGAGCGGCTCCCCCAAAGCAAAGCGGGTGTTACAACAAGCGGTTCCTGTAGGGTCCACCCGGTCGGTGGGCCCTACAACCGTACCGGACAACGCTTTTTTGCGATTGGCAAGACCCCCGCTGCGGTTCTACCGTCCCGGCATGATCTCCCGCCGTATTCCGACATCGATTCAACAGGGTTGCGTCGTCGGCCTGACCCTCTTGACCCTCGGTGCCGGGGCAAAGGACTTCGCCGATCCCGCGCCGCCGGAGGTCCGCGAGATTCCAGCGAACACCGCCTCGCCCGAGGCCGGCCCCTTCGACCGTCTCGTCAGCCACCCCGAACCGAAACCGCTCGCCTCCGACGCCGTCACCGCCGACTGGCCCCGCTTTCTCGGACCGAACGACGACGGCACCAGCCCCGAAACCCACCTTTTGGACGCGTTTCCGGAAGGCGGGCTCCGCAAAGTCTGGGAGGTGGAAAAGGGCAGCGGCTACACCTCGGCCATCGTCGGGGAAGGCCGGCTCGTCCTCTTCGACCGCATCGGCGACGAGGAAACCGTCGACTGTCTCGATCCCGCCACCGGGGAACGCTTCTGGCACTACGGGTATCCCGTCGTCTACACGGATCGCTACGGATTCAGCGACGGTCCCCGCGCCAGCGCCGTGATCGTGGCCGGCGAGGGCGAGGGCGACCGCGACAAAGTCTACACCCTCGGCGTCACCAGCACCCTCACCTGCCTCGACCTGGCCACCGGCACGCCGCTGTGGCAGCGCCGTCTCGCCGACGAATTCGAACTGGCGTCCTATTTTTTCGGCCACGGGAGCTGTCCTCTCGTCCACGGGGGGAAAGTCATCGTCCCCCTCGGCACCGACGACAACCTTTCCGTCGCCGCCTTCGACCGGCACACCGGAGAACTCGTCTGGGGAACCGAGCACGAGTGGAACGCCGGCTACGCCTCGCCCGTCGTCGTGCCCCTTCAAGGAAAACCCCGCCTTCTCGTCTTCGGCGGCGGCGAGAGCGATCCGCCCGCCGGCGGTCTCATGGCCATCGACCCGGACACCGGGGAACTGCTCGACGCTTTTCCCTGGCGCGCCGACAAATACGAAAGCGTCAACGGCTCGACGCCGGTGGCCGTCGGCGACGACCGGGTCTACATTTCCGACGCCTACCAAATCGGCGGCGTCCTTCTCGAACTGACTCCCGAACTCGAGTGGCGGGAAGTGTGGCGAGCGCCCGGCTTCGGCCTGCACTGGACCACGCCGCTTCACCTCGACGGCCATCTCTACGGCTTTCCAGGACGCAACGAACCCGACGCCTCGCTGGCCAGCTACGACGCGCTCACCGGCGAGGAAAACTGGCGCGCCGACCCGGAGTGGACCCTCGAGCTGGACAGCGGACGCGACTACCGGATGAGATATTTCCGCGGCAGTTTTCTCCACGCCGACGGCAAGGCCTACGCCCTGGGCGAACTCGGCTCGCTCGGCATTCTCCAGCTGTCGCCGGAGCGATTCGAGGAACTCGACCGAACCCAGCTCTTCCTTGCGCGGGCCACTTGGTCGTCCCCCGTCGTCCACCGCGGCCTGCTCTACATATCCCAGCACGAGCCCGCCATGGACGGCACCTCGCCGCGGCTGATCTGCTACGACTTGCGGACCGAGTGATCCCGGCCGCTTTCACCAGCTGTCCGTCCGGAACGGACTCGCCGGGAAGCCTTCCAGATTCCCGAAATTCGCGCCCTCGGGATTCGCTTTCCAAGCGTAGCGCACCGCCCGCGGCGCTTCCTCTTCCTCGCTGGTCACGACGAGTTGGTTCCCCTCGATCTCGGCCTCGGCGGGGTGGAATTCACCGTCGGCGCCGGCGACTTCGAAATGCCGCAGTGGCTTCTTGTCGAGGGCCGCGAGACCGGCAGCGGCGTGCCTAAAGCTCACTATCGCCTTGTCTCCCTCGATGCGAAGCGAGTCGTAGATCGGCCCGGAAAAGACGATGTTCTCGCCGTAGGCCTTGGCCCGGGCGAAGCTCGCGAGACGTTCCCCGATCGGCTTCTTGGCGCGTGGATGAATGTCGTCGGCCTCGCCCTTGTCGATGGCGACGACCATTCCGGTGTTGGTCCCCTCTTCCCAGAAGCGCAGCATTTGCTCGCGAACGAGCGGCCAGCCTTCGGGGTCGCCGCCGCCGAAACCGGGCAGCTGCACCAGATAGAACGGGAAGTCGCGCCGGGCCAGTTTTCCTTCGGAAGCTTCCGCCCAGTCGGTCCGCCAGTCGTCGACCAGGGAAAACATCAGATCCTTGTAGCCGACGTTGAACGGGGATCGGGAATTCGCCTCGCCCTGGTACCAGACCACGCCGCGGATCGCGTAGGGCTGCAGCGGGGCGATCATCGCGTTGTAGTGACCGGCGGGGCGCTTCACGTGGTCGTTTCCGAGGGGCGCGCGCGGGGGGCGCTCCGCGTGTTTCTCGCCGCGTGCCTTCGCCGCGTCCGTCTTCGCTTGCCACTCGGCGCGAGCGGCCTCGTACTTCTCCTTCGCGGCGGGATAGTTCTTCAGCGTGGCGTTCCAGTAGGCGCGAACGGTCTCGGCCGCCGGATCGTTTTCCAAGGTGTCGGTGTTGATCCAGGAAAAGGCGTTGGTGCCGCCGTTGGCCGCCTGGATGATCCCCACCGGCACGGAGCGGTCTCTCGCCAGCTTGGCGGCAAAGAAGAAGGCGGTCGCCGAAAAACGGAGCACCGCGTCCTTCTCCGGAAGCGTCCAGCTTGCGTCGATCGTGGCCTGCCGCGAATCCTCGCCGGCGACGGGCACCTTGAACAAACGCACGCCCTCGTAGGCGCCTTCTTCTTCGGCGGCGGCCGCCTCGTCGGCGGAGAGCGAACCGCTCACCGTCATCGCCATGTTGGATTGTCCCGAGCCGATCCAGACCTCGCCCACGAGAACGTCCCCCAGAGCGACGGAGTCGTCGCCGGCCGAGACGGTCATCGTCCGCGGTTCCGGGCTGGCGGCGAGCGGATCGAGGACCACCATCCAGTTTCCCTCCGCGTCCGCCTTGGTGGCGTGCTCCTGTCCGGCGAACTTCGCGCTCACCTTGGCGCCCGCCGGCGCCGTTCCCCACACCGGCACCGTCAACTCCTGCTGCAGGACGGCGTGGTCGCCGAACAGCGGATGCAACGCCAGAGACTGGGCCGCGGCCGGAGCGGCGAGACACAACGAGAGGCCGAGAAACACGGGGATCTTCATGGGCCGAAGTATGGAGAAAA
This sequence comes from Verrucomicrobiales bacterium, assembly GCA_040905585.1. Lineage (GTDB taxonomy): Bacteria > Verrucomicrobiota > Verrucomicrobiia > Verrucomicrobiales > DEV007 > Arctic95D-9. The sequence goes on along the minus strand of JBBDRG010000054.1, from coordinate 7,777 downwards.
TACGCGGAAGCGCAAGACCGGGCGTCGGGGCTTCCGGCGGGGCTTCCGGCGGGGCTTCTGCTGGAGGTGGACCACGGAAAACACGGGGTGCCCCGCACCGAAAACACGGAAACGGATGGGCTTCGGATCCTGGCGGCCAGCCTTTCGAAGGCCCAGTCTCCAGATTCTCAACTTCTCCTCCCTCCTCCCTCCTCCCCCCCAAAAACCGTTTCCGCTTGATCTTCGCGCCTGCTTTGGGAAACTCCCCGCCTATGAGCGACGAATTTTTCCCGGAAATCCCAGCGATCCAATACGAGGGTCCGGACTCGAAGAACCCGCTGGCCTTCAAGCACTACGACGCCGACGAGCAGGTTGGCGGAAAGTCGATGAAGGATCACCTTCGCTTCGCGTGCGCCTACTGGCACACGATGCGCAACGGACTCGCCGACCCCTTCGGCGGCCCCACCGCGGAACGCCCCTGGGACGACGGATCGGACTCGGTCGAGAACGCCCGCAAGCGGGTCGGAGCGATGTTCGAGTTCATGCAGAAATGCGGAATCGGACACTACTGCTTCCACGATCGCGACGTCGCTCCGGAACTGAACGATCTCCAGGCCTCGAACGACGCCTTCGACGCGGTCGCGGACGAGTTGGAAAAAGCGCAGAACGAAACCGGCATCAAGCTGCTCTGGGGAACCGCCTGCCTCTTCGCCCACAAGCGCTACAACCAGGGTGCCGGCACGTCTCCCTACGCGGATGTTTTCGCCTACGGCGCCGCCCAGATCAAGAAAGCGCTCGAAGTCACCCATCGGCTCGGGGGAGAAGGCTACGTCTTCTGGGGCGGACGCGAAGGCTACGCCACGCTCTACAACACGGACATGCCGCGGGAACTCGACCACCTCGCGCGGCTGCTCAAAATGGCGGTGGCCCACAAGAAGAAGATCGGGTTCACCGGCGAATTCTACATCGAGCCCAAGCCCCGCGAACCCGCGACGCACCAGTACGATTCCGACGCGGCGGCGTGCCTCAATTTTCTACGGGAACACGATCTCATGGGCGAATTGAAGCTCAACATCGAAACCAACCACGCCACTCTCGCGGGCCACACCATGATGCACGAACTGGAGGTGGCGATCGCCGCGGACGCCCTCGGATCGATCGACGCCAACACCGGCGACGAACTCATCGGATGGGACACGGACCAGTTCCCCACCGACATCTACCTGACCACCCAGATCATGCTCTGCGTGCTGCGGACGGGAGGCTTCACCAGCGGCGGGCTCAATTTCGACGCCAAATGCCGGCGCGAAAGCTACGAGCCGGTGGACCTGTTCCACGCCCACGTCGGCGGGATGGACGCCTTCGCCCGCGGGCTCAAGATCGCCCACGCCATCATCGCGGACGGACGGCTCGACGACTTCAAGAAGCAGCGCTACAGCTCCTTCGATTCGGGCATCGGCGCCAAGATCGAGGCGGGCGAGGTCGGCCTGGAAGAATTGTCCGAATACGCGCTCGGGAACGGAGAACCCGCCACCCGCAGCGGTCGCCAGGAAATGCTGGAGAACCTGATCAACGAGTTTATTTGAAGTAAGAATTAGAGAAGGAAAGGAGCCGGGAAGTGGAGAATCAGGGGAGTCCGTCCCTGCTCGCTGATTCCAATCCTCAACTTCTCTCCAAGCTTTTCAGCCCTTCGGCGTTGGACGTTCCACGTTGGACGTTCCACGTTTCCACCCTCCCTCTCCTCCCCCCATGCTCACCTTTCGGCTCTTCGGCTTTCCCGTCCGCATTCAGTGGATGTTCTGGCTCCTTTGCCTGTTTCTCGGGATGAACTACCTGCGGGAGCCGGGCCCCCAGTCCCTCGGCATGTTCCTGATGATGACGGCGGTCGTTCTCGGTTCCATCGTCTGGCACGAACTCGGCCACGCCTGGGCTCGAAAGAAGAGCGGCGCCCCCTATTCGGAGATCACGCTGCACGGTTTCGGAGGGCTCTGCGGAGGTCCGGGGCAGTTCACCCGCGGCGAGTCGATTTTCATCGCCGCCGCCGGGCCAGCCGCGAGCCTGCTGCTGGGCGGTCTGACCTGGCTGCTCTACTTCACCCCGGGAATGGCCAACATGTGGATTCAGGTCTTCGTGGGGCAGATGCTATGGGTGAACGTCGGCTGGGCCATCCTGAATCTTCTCCCCATCGTCCCGCTCGACGGCGGCCGAATCTTCGAAGGCATCGCCGGCCCGCGGAACCGACGCCTCGTCTCGTGGGTCGGACTGCTTATCGCCGCCGCCCTCGCCGTCCTCGGCCTGGTGTCCGGGTGGCTTTTCGCGGGCATCCTCTTCGGCCTGCTCGCCTACTCGAACTGGCAGCATCTCCAAGGGCAACGTTCCCGCTATTTTTAGGTTTTAGGTTTTACGCCAACCACTTAAAACGTAACCACTTAACCACCTAAAACCTAACCACCCAAACCCCTCCCCCTACCTAACCAAATACCTCTCCACCAACTGCATCGTCACCCGGCCCGAGATCTCCAGGCTTCGCGGGCTGATTTTGTCCAGGGTGTCGCCCGGCGTGTGCCAGAACCGGTAGTCGAAATCGATCAGGTCGATCGTGGGGATCCCGGCCGAGACGTTCAACGGCACGTGGTCGTCGACGATGTAGGCGCTGCTGATACCCACGTAGGATCGGAACTCCAAGTCGTCCGCCGCGTTCAGAAGCCGGCGGGCCAGCTCGTCGCGGGCGGCCTCGAGCGCTTCCACGTCCACCCGGTAGCCACTGTCCTTGTCGTCGATCAACTCGCGGAGCGAGGCGCGGGGAATGCGGACGCCGGCGCGGATCTTGAGATCCTCGTCGCCCACCATGTCGAGGAGCAGCCCCCATTTCGGGCGTTTCCGCTCCGGCACCTCCAACATCTCGCCCGCGTAGTGCTTGCTGCCGTAGAGGCCGTCGGTCGGCGTGATGTTCGGTCCGAAGGCTTCTTCCCCGTCGAAGAACACCAGCTCGAGCCGGGAAGCGATGTTCTCTTTCAGCGAAAGCACCCGGGCCAGTTCGATCAGGAGCCCCGTGCTCGATCCAGCGTCGTTGGCGCCGACGAACTCAAAGCCCTCGTAGAGCTTGGTGTCGTAGTGGGAGGCCAGCAGTCCGGCGACTCCCCCGTCCCACTTCGGCGCCTCGCCGAAGCGGGAGCGGAGGTTCGTGAACTCGATCCGTCCCTCGGGCGTCTTCGCGGTGAATGTCTGGCGGCGAACTTGCCAGCCGAGATCGGTCAATCGCTTCTCGATGTACTGCCGCGAGGCTTCGAGGGCTTCCGACCCGGCCGGACGCGGCCCGAAACCGACCAACGCCTCCACGTGCTCGAAGGCCTTCGCGCCGGAGACTTCCGCCTGCAGGGACGAAGCCGCGTCGAACTCGCCCGGGCTCTCCGCGCAGCCCGCCGCGAACAAGGCGAGGGCGGAAACGGGCGCGAAAAGGAATTTCATTCAGCCAACCGACGGGGCAATCAGTCGAGGGTCACGCCCATCAGTTCGAGAATGCGTCCGAGATCTTCGTTGCCGTAGTACTCGATCTCGATCTTGCCGCGCTTCTCGCCGTGCTTGATGCCGACGTTCGTCGCGTAGCGGCTGCGCAGCTGATCCTGAATCTGCCGGATGTAGGCTTCCGCCTGCGGCGACAGCCTGGAGCTTTTCGGCTTCTTCGTGGTGGTCCGGCCGTTGATCTGTTCCGACACCAGCTTCTCCGTTTCGCGGACGTTCAGCTTCTTCTTGACCACCATGTCGGCGACGAGACGCTGCTCGGCCTTCGTCTTGATCCCGAGGATCGCCTTGGCATGGCCGGAACTGAGCATTTTCCGGGAAACGAGGCCCTGCACTTGCTCGTCGAGGTCGAGCAGACGGATGGCGTTGGAAACCGTGGCGCGGTTTTTCCCGACCCGCTGCGCGATCTCCTCCTGCTTCAGGCCGAACTCGCCAGCGAGACGAGAATAGGCTTCGGCTTCTTCGAGCGGGTCGAGATCCTCGCGCTGGAGGTTCTCGATCAGCGCCATCTCCAGCACGTCGCGGTCGGACGCCTCGCGCAGAAGGACGGGCACCCGATCGAGCCGAAGGAGGGTCGAGGCGCGCCAGCGGCGCTCCCCGGCGATCAATTCGTAGTGACCCCCGACCTCGCGGACGATGAGCGGTTGAATAACGCCGTGCTCCCGGATGGACTCGACGAGTTCGTCGAGATCCTCCTGATGAAAATGCTTCCGAGGCTGCAGCGGCGACGGCACGACCCGGTCGAGCGGCACGCGCAGGAGGCGTTCCCCGTCGACGGAGTCGCTCTCGGGAGATTCGGGGGGCGCGGTCGAAACCGCCGAGGGAGCCCTGATCAGGGCGTTCAGTCCCTTGCCGAGACCTTTCTTGGGGCTCTTGCTCGGAGGCATCGGGCGAGTTGTGGGGAACAAACGGGAACCACGCTGTTCCTACTCGACGATGCGGACGTTCGGAGCGCCGAGGTTGGCCCGCGCGGCCGCTTCCATGGCCGCGTGTTCCTCGTCGGTGCAGGCGGAATCGATCGGCGCGTCCGGCTCCGCCTCGTTCTTCTCGAGCACGTCGTTCTCGATCATCCAGGCTTCCACTTCTTCGCCGCTGACGTCGGCGAGCACGGTGCCGTTGACGATCACGCAGGGCGACAGGGGCTGTCCGGTCTTCTGCTCCATTTCCCAGCGGAACGCCGGGTTCTTGATGATGTCCTTCTCCTCGAAGTCGAGGTCGTACTTGCGGAAAACGGCCCGCACGCCTTCGCTCCAGCCGCAGAAAGTTTTCAGGTAAGCCGTGATTTCGATGTTTTGATCTGCCATGAGTGTGGGGATTTGGGATTCCCTTATCAATAAGCCACCCCGTCCCAATTCGCAAACGCGATTGCCGCGCTCGCCGGGAGGCCCGCCCCCCAATTCACGGTTTCCAAGCGCGCGTTCCGGTCTATAATTAGGGCCTTTGCTTCGCCGAGAAAACATGAATCCGGCCCCGCCCATTCGATTGCTTCTTGCCGCTTGCATCGGCTCGGTCGGATTCTTGTGCAGTTGCGAGAAAGCCGCGCCCTACCTCGAGGCGATCAAGCAGAGGATCGATCGCGAGACGGCGGCCGAACTCCAAGCGGCGGCGAGCGCGAAGGCGGAGGCCGACATTCCCCCGCCGCCCGAACCCGTGAAAATGGAACCGGTCGTCAACAAGGAGGCCCGCGTCTCCATCCTCGGCTATCACGATTTCACCGAGGGCCAGTCGACCAACGACATGATCCTCAACATCGAGGATTTCCGGGACCAGATGCAGGCGATCGAAACCGCCAGGCTTCCCGTCGTCGGCATGCGCGAGTTTCTGGACTGGAAGCAGGGAAAGGGCAACATCCCCGAAAAGTGCGTCATGATCACCATCGACGACGGCTGGCAGGCGACCCACACCCTGGCGCTCGAGGTGCTGAAGGAGTACGGCTATCCCTTCACCATCTTCCTCTACAAGAACTACGTCGGCGTGGGGGGCCGCTCCCTGACCCACGAGCAGATCCGCGAACTCGCGGCGAACGGCGCCACCATCTGCAGCCATTCCACGAGCCACCAGAATATGTCCCGGCGCGGCGGGAAATCGCCCGCCGAATACGAAGCTTGGCTAAAGGAGGAACTCGAGGCGTCGCACGAATTCCTCGTGGAAAACTTCGGCGACACCGGCGCCATCGAGAAGACTTTCGCCTTCCCCTACGGCATCTACAACGACCAGGTTCTCGAGATGGCCGAGGAATTCGGCTACGAGGCCTGCTTCACCGTCAACGGCAAGAAAACCAACTGGGAAACCGAGGACTTCGAAATCGGGCGCTACGTGGTCCACGGCACGACCCTGGCGAACTTCGACGCCGCCCTGGACTTCGGCAACGGCAACGTCACCTCCTCCGGACGGCAACTGATGACCGAGTCGACCACCGAGGACGGCGAAACCGTCGCCCCCCTCGTCACCGTCCAGCCGCCCCCGGACTCGACCATCGGCAACCGCCTGCCCCTGATCGAGGTGGACCTCTCCAGACTCGAGGGAGTCGAGCCCGGCAGCATTTCCATGCGCATCTCCGGTTTCGGCAAAGTCCCCCACCGCTACGACCCCGCCGGCGGACGCGTCACCTACCGGATTCCCCAGCGCCTGCGGCTCGAAAGCTACGGCGTTCAAGTCAGCTTTCGCCACGCCGGAACCAACGACAACGAGCAGATCGCCTGGACCTTCTATTTGGACCGCCTCGCCGACTACTTTTCCACCGAAGCCACCGAAGCCACCGAAACCGAGGGGCCGGTAGCAAGCAGCAAGTAGCCAGTATTCTCAACTTCCAAACTTCTTCACTCCTAACCTTCTTCTCCCCCTTCTTCTCCCCCTCCCCCATGTTCGACTCCCTCTCCGACAACCTCCAGGAAACCTTCAAGAAGCTGCGGGGCCACGGCAAGCTCTCGGAAAAGAACATTTCCGACGCCCTCCGGGAAGTTCGGCTCTCGCTTCTCGAAGCGGACGTCGAATTCTCGGTCGCCAAGAAATTCATCGCGAACGTCAAGGAGAAAGCCCTCGGCGAGGCCGTGACCCGCAGCATCAAGCCGGGCCAGCAGATCGTCAAAATCTTCAACGACGAGATGGCCGAGCTGCTCGGCGGCGACGCCGCGCCGATCGAGCTCAATCCCCCCGCCCGCATCCTCATGATCGGTCTCAACGGCGCCGGCAAGACCACCACCTCGGCCAAGCTCGCGCTCCATCTCCGCAAGGAAGGCCGCCGTCCGCTCCTGGTCGCCTGCGACCTCTACCGCCCCGCCGCGGTCGAACAGCTCGTTCAACTCGGCAAGCAGATCGACGTCCCCGTTTTCGCCCCCGAGCCCGGCGCCACGGATCCGATCAAGGTCGCCAAGGCGGCCCTGAAGTGGGCGGAGCAACAGGGCGGCACCGTTACCATTTTCGACACCGCGGGCCGACAGGAGATCGACGAAGATCTCGTCAAGGAATTGAAGCGGCTGCGCGATTTCCTCGAACCCCGGGAAACCCTCCTCGTGGCCGACGCCGCCACCGGCCAGCAGGCCGTGGGAGTGGCCCGCACCTTCGACGAGGCCGTGGGCCTGACCGGCATCGTCCTCACCAAGCTCGACGGCGACGCCCGCGGCGGGGCCGCGCTCTCCATGCGCAGCGTCACCGGCAAGCCGATCAAGTTCGCCGGCACCGGAGAAAAGCCGTCCGATTTCGAGGCCTTCGTCCCCGACCGCATGGCCGGGCGCATCCTCGGCATGGGCGACGTCGTCGGCCTGGTGGAGCGGGCTTCCGAAGCCATCGACGAAGACGAGGCGCTCCGCATGGCCGAGCGGATGAAGAAGTCCACCTTCGACTTCGACGACTTCCTTTCCCAGATCCGCATGATGAACAAGATGGGCGGCATGCAGAGCCTCCTCGGCATGATGCCCGGCATGGCCGACAAATTGAAGGGGGCCACCATCGACGAAAAGCGCATGAAGCACACCGAGGCCATCGTGCTCTCGATGACCCCCAAGGAGCGCCGCCGACCCGAGATCATCAAGGGCTCCCGCCGCAAGCGCATCGCCGCCGGCAGCGGCACCACCGTCACCCAGGTCAACGGGCTGCTGAAACAGTTCGGCCAGATGCGCAAAATGATGCGCAACAAGGGCAAGATGAACCAAATGATGAAGCAGTTCGGCGGCGGCGGAAAAATGCCGTTCTAAACCATCCCCCCGCTCCACTCTCCACTCTCCACTCTCCACTCTCCACTCACCACTCTCCACGCTCCAGTCTCCACTCACCACTC
>JBBDRG010000053.1:0-31291 GCA_040905585.1 Verrucomicrobiales bacterium | reverse complement strand
TCCCATCCCAAAAACAACAGAGATTTTTTGTTTCAGAGTTTTTCAACAGTCTCTTAGGGACTTCGCACGGGTCGGAAGGTGATTCCGACCGGTTCGAAGCGAATTTTCTGTGTCGGGGCTCAATTTGGATTATCGTGCCGCCATGGAGCGTTCTCGAATCAGACAATGCGGCACGGCTCTGTTCGTAATCGCGGGGACCCTTCTGGTGACGGCTCAGGATTCCCGGGAGCCGGTTCAGCCGACCTATTTCGGGATCGAGGACGGCGAAGTCCCCGAGGATCCTCGGCACTGGCGCGGCGGGGGGCACTACGACTTTCCCGATTGGCAGGTGAACCGGGAACTCCCGAACGACGTCTTCACCTTCGCGAGGCTGCGCTACAATTCCGGCACCTGGATGGGGCGGCGCGCCAAATGGATGATCGACTATCCCGACAGCGAATTGAATTTCTCCTACCGCCTCCAGCAACTGACCTCGCTGGAAGTCGATCCCAAGGGCGTCATCGTCGACATCGACGCCGAGCAACTCCGCCATTACCCGTTCGTCTACATGATCGAGCCGGGGGACATCTGGATCACGGACGAGGAAGCGACCATCCTTCGTGAATACATGCTCAACGGCGGATTCATCATGGTGGACGATTTCTGGGGCGCCTACGAGTGGAAGAACTTCTACCGGGCGGTCAAGCAGATCTTCCCGGATCGCGACTACGTCGAACTCGAGCTGGACCATCCGATTTTCCATCTCGTCTTCGACCTCGACATGAAGCCACAGATTCCCGCCGTGGGCATGGCGATGATGGGACGCGAGCAGGGCATCACGTACGAGTGGAACAAACCCGGCTCGGAGACGCCGCACTACCGGGCCATCATGGACGACGACGGGCGAATCTGCATGATGATCTGCTTCAACACCGATCTCGGCGACGGGTGGGAGGAGGAGGGGACCGATCCGTGGTACTTCCGCGAATTCTCGGAAAAGTACGCCTACCCCCTCGGAATCAACATCGTCTTCTACGCCCTCACTCACTGAGCGGCGAACCTGCGGAAAGAAGTAGCCGCGAACCGGCGCCTCAATCTTCGTCCTCTTTCTCAGGCGTCTTGGGAAGCGGGATCGACGGTGCCTTCTTTGCGGGAGCCGCCGGAGCTTCGCCCTCGGCGGGCGGGCGCCGGAGCGGAGTGGGAGAAACGGGCTGCGGCGCCTGAGGGCCGCCGGCGGGCTTCGGCGGAGCGGGCGTCGCTCCCGGGGAGGGGGCTGCGGGACTCTCGGGCGCGGCTTTGGGTGCGACCACCGCGGGGGGCTTGCTGCCGGGAGCCGCCGTCGGGGGCTTGGGCGCGGCGGGAGACGAGGGAGGCTTCGCGGGCCCGGTGCCCGCGGCGGGCGGCCTGACCTGATCGAGTTTCACCGTGGAGGCGCCGGCCGAGGGCGTCGCTGCTCCCGGCTGGGCAGGCGCGGCGACAGCCACTGGCGCCGTCTCCGGCTGCGCGGCACCCTTGGACGATTCCTCCTCTATCGATTTGACGAGTTCGGGGATCGAAGTGCTCTCCAGGACGGCGGAAGGAACGAAGTAGGCCGGGACCGTTTCCCCGAGTAGCACCTTGTCCATCGGCGCGAGCGTTTTTCCGGAGGCTCCGACGGCTTGCCCGTTGACCTTGGTACCGTTTGTGGAACCCGGATCGACGAGATTGTAGGACTCCCCGTCTTTTACGAACTCGGCGTGCTTGACCGACACTTCCGCGACGAGAATCTGGATGTCGTTTTCGGGGCTTCTGCCGAGAGTCACCTTGTCGGCCTCCAGGTCGTGCCTGACGGGATCCTGGCTCGGAATACTGACAATGAGGGAAAATGATTGGGACATGGTGTTTTCCTATTGTCGGAAACAGGTCCGGGAATGTCAACCCGATGTCTTTTGGCCGGGCTGCTTTCTCGTTCGTTCCACCCAGGAACGGGCGGCATTGACGAGTCCGGCCCGCCGTTTCTCCCTGAACGGCTCGTGCCGCGAGGCGGAGGCCGCGACGAAAGCCTTCCGATCCCCGGGAAGGGCTCGGAAAAGTTCGTCGGCGAAGCGGAGAGGACAAACCGGGTCCTCGCTTCCCTGGGTGATCAAAAAGGATAGTCCGTCCGGGGCCTTTTCCACGGCGGGCCAGAATCCGGGTTCCGATTCCAGCAGGCTGACCGCGAACCTCAGGGTGATCCGGTTGTGAACCCCCTCCGCGAGATATCTGAAGCCCATGAAGCTCCGCGGTTCCGACTCCGAGGAATAGCAGTCTTCGGGCCGCACGCCGGTACTGACGCTCAAGGCCGGCACCGCTCGGCTCAACCGACGGCCCAGGGCCACCTTCGCGGGACTTTGCCCGTAACTCGGGACGACCAACGGCGAACTGAACCAAACCCAGCGCAGTCGCTCGAGGCACGCCGGCTTTGTCGCCAGCCAGTGGACGAAAAGGTAGGCTCCGGTCGAATGGGCAAAAACGCCGACGGGAGAAAGTCCGGAATCTTCGAGAAAGTCTTCGATCAAACGGCCCGCCCTGGAAACAGACGGAATATCCCCGCGGATACCGGGCGACCGGCCATTGCCGGGCCAGTCGATGGCGACGACGTCGAAGCCGGCCGCGACGAGCAGGTCGATCGCCCACTCGTGTCGCGCCGAATGATCGCCCAAGCCGTGCAGCAGCAGGACGGTTTTCCCGTCTGAATCGGAGGCGCGAATTTCCTGGACCCAGACGCGGCGACCGGCTGCGGGAGAGTAGAAATCCCGGTCTGAAATGGATTTTTCGTTCACGTCGAGACGCTCCGCGAAGACCGGGAATATTCCAGTTGCGGTTTAAATTCGCTGTGATTACGTTCCCCGCCCTCGCGAGAGGCTCCGCGCGATTAGCTCAGGGGTAGAGCATCACCTTGACACGGTGGGGGTCACTGGTTCAAATCCAGTATCGCGCACCATTCCTATGGCCGTTTTATACGACTCTCCGGTCCGCCTCGCAGTGCTGAATCCCGGAGGCCGGGACCCGTATCTCGATTATCGCGAGGGACCGGACGGATACAGTTCCGAGGTTCATGCGCCCATCAACTTCCACGCCTACGCGGCGGCCACCTACGGGGCGTTTTTCGACTCTGCCGAGCACGTCCTCCGGGAACGCGACAGATTCGATGCCGTGCTGGTTCTGGTCCGGCGGCGCTGCTGGATCACGCTCAGGGCGGTGGAGAAACTGAAGCGGGAGGGTCTCAAGGTCCTCGTCGCCTGGAAGGAGTGCAGCCACAGTCAGATCACCCGTCAACTAGGGAGACTTCGTGCCGCGGAGGCCTACGGGCGGATTCTGGAACTTGCGGACGGCATCGTTTCCCCGACGCTGGCCTGGCCTCCGCGGTGCGGCAGCGTCGAACAAAACGCCTTCTGGAGGAAGATGAAATTCATCCCGACTCCTTATCCCATCGACTTCCCCGCCTGGGATTTCTCGACACCCGTCGAAAAGAGATCGGGGATCATGATCGGCACCCGCGAATTCAAAGTCGAAGCGCGCAACCACATCCATTCCATTGCCCGCGCCGCTTCGCTTGCTCACGAGTTCAATATTCCCCGGGTCACGGTGATCAACACCGAAAGGCGCAGCGGGATGAAGCTACTCCGCGAGATGGCCAAGGCGTTTCCCCGGGACTGCCTCCGGATTCAGGAAGCGAGGCTTCCCTATCCGCAGTACATGGCTCTCCTGTCCAGTCATCGCGTCGTTTTTCAGATGGATCGAAGCACGGTGCCCGGGCAAGTCGCCGGCGACTCCTTGATGGCCCGCAGCATTTGCGCGGGAGGCAGTTCGACGATCGAGAAAGTGGCGTTCGGCGATTTCAGCGACGACGGCACGATCCGACTGAAAAACGTCTTCGAGCGGATCGCTCAAATTCTCTACGACGACAACGCCTACGTGGCGGCTATCGAAAAATCCCAGAGGGCCGCCGCCAAGTCGCTCACCTTCGAGGCCGTCGCCCGCCAGTTCGCGGAGTGGCCCCTGCTACGTTGATTCCGCCGCGAGCGCGGAGCTTCCGATGATTCCCGCCGCGTTCCCGAACCGTGCGGGCACCACCCGGAGATGATCGAAACACTCGTCGGTCAACGACGCTTCCAAGTGGCGCAGGAGCGGATCGAACAGAAGGGAGCCCGCCTCCGAGATGCCGCCCCCGATGACGATCACCTCGGGATTGAGCAGGTAGACGATGTTCATGAGACAGCTTCCCAGGCACTCGGCCACTCGCTCCCAGACGCGCCGGGCCGTCTCGTCGCCGCCCTCCGCTAGTTTAGCGACGGCGTCCGGAGAATGCGGTTCGGGGACTTCTTTTCCGGCTTCTCGGTACATGGCCGCCGCCAGTTCGGCGATCTGGCGGTTTCCAATGTAGCGTTCCAACGCGCCCGAGTTCCCGTAGGGGCCCGGCACGCCCCGGTAGTCGATGCTCATCTGCCCGATCTCGCCGGCGGCGTGGGTGCTGCCGCGGTAAAGTCTTCCGTTGAGGACGAGTCCGCCGCCGACGCCCGTTCCGAGCGTGACGCAGACAGCGTTGCTCGTTCCCACCGCCGCGCCGAACTTCCATTCGGCGAAGGCCATGCAGTTCGCGTCGTTGTCGATCACGCAGGGGAGGCCCGACTTTTCGCCCATGATCTCCCGCAAACGCACCTCGGACCATCCCTTCACGTTGGTGAGATTGTAGGTCGTGCCGCTGGCGTAGTCGACGGCCCCCGGCACCCCCACGCCGATGGCGGCGACGGACGAGTGGTCCTGCCGAACATCGCCTATCACCTCCACGATCCTCGCGATGAGCCTTTCCGGGCTGTCGAAATCCTGGGTCGGAATGCGGCGAACGTCGCTGACCAGTTCGGGCCCGTCGACGACGGCGAGCTTGACCGACGTTCCTCCGAAATCGACGCCAATTACCTGAGAGTCGGTCATATTAAAAATTCAAGCGGCCTATCCGCAGCAGTCCCTGCATGGTCAAATTCGGTTCCAGCAGCGCGATTTCCGGCAGGTCTTCGGCTATCAAAGCGGCATATCCTCCGGTGGCAATCACTTTCGCCGGACAGCCCAATTCCGCTTCCACTTGCCGGAGGATCTCCCGGACCAGGCCGCGATAGCCGTGGAAAGCGCCGGACTGCATGGCGTGCTCGGTCGTTTTCCCGATCGCGGACGGGGGACGGGCGAGTTCGATTTCGGGAAGCAAGGCCGTCTTCTTATGGAGATAGCGTTTCATCGCGTCGAGCCCCGGGGCGATCACCCCGCCGACGTAGGCGGGACGCGAATCGACGATGTCGAACGTCACCGCGGTTCCGAAATCGACCACCACGACGGGTTCGCCCGGATACCGCCCCGCCACGGCGGCCGCGTTGGCGAGGCGATCGGCCCCGACCTTCGAGGGATCCGGAAAATCGACCGCGATTCCCAGGTCTATCTCATGGGAGACCTCGACGATCGGCCGGGAGTCCTGCGCCTTCCTCAGAGCCGGCACATGGGCCGGGACGACCGAGGCGAGCACCACCTTTTCGTAGTCCCACCGCGCCAGCAGAGCCCGGACGGTTCCCTCGGCCACCTCCGTCGAGGCGATCGATTCGTGCGCCAGCAAGTCCACGCCCGAGCCCAGTGCGAACTTGGTACGGGTGTTGTTGTTGTTGATGAGCAGGAACTCCGCTGCGCTCGACGACATAACTATCGGGGCAGCTCTGTTTGCACCTTCCTGCCCTGAAAGTCCAGCCAAATGGATTCGGCCGGCTTCTCCAGCCAGAGCCTCACGGTGACAAGGGAATCCTCGTCCGGGTACAACACCGGCGGTTCCTGGAAGGGAGCGAAAAAATGGTTCACCGGGTCGCCCGCGTCGGTGTGCGCCAACAGGGTCGATTCGGTGACCGCGATTTCCTCGTCCGTGGACGACCGACCCGACAGGGTCAACTCGACGATCCTACCCTGTTTGGTCCCCGTCACCGAAACATTCTCCACCGACAAGCCGGGTTCTTCGACCGCCTCTGGCGTCTCCGTCCGGTTCGCGTCATTCTCCGCCAGCGTCTTGGCCGGTTCGGGCTCGGTTTCGACGGCTTGTTCGAGAGTCTCTTCCGGCTGGAGGGCGAAGACGGCCAGCGCGGCCACCAAGGCGAGCAGCAGCCAGATCTCGAATCGCTTGAAGATGACGAGGGTATTCATGGGCGCCGTTTCAGCCAGGCGAACGGTCGCTTTTTCTGCGACGGGGCTTCCCCCTTCGTCCCGGCGGTCTCCTTCTTTTCCGAGGATTGGTTGAACAATCCCTTCCCTCGAGGATAGAAAAGCACGCCGTGGCGGTCGAGCTTGTCGATGAAACTCCGCAGATCGTTCTTCAGTTCGGTGTCGTTCAGCAGAGCGCCGGCAAGGCCGTCGCCGGATTCGATTTGATCGATCATGCCGCTGGCCTGTCCCAGAGTGACGCGCAAATGATCCAGGGTTTCGTCGAACTCGCCCAGGACGGGGTCGATCGACTCGAGCGTCGCGGTCAATTTTTCCGCGCCGTCGTTCATGGTTGCGAAGGTGTGGTTCGCGGTGGCGGCGGCGTCATGCAATCCGTTCATGGCCGAACTCGTCTCCTCGATGACCGGATCGATTTTTTTCGCCGCCGCGTGAATGTGCTCGGACGAGGCGCGAAGCTCGGTCAACAGCACGCGCAGGTTGTCGACGTTTTCCTGGTCGAGAACGCTCTCCTGCAACTTGGCGAAAACCTCGTCGACCCGCCGAATGGACTGCTCCATTTCTTCCACCGCGTCTCCGACGCGCTCGAGCGTCTCTTCGGCGCTGCCCGCGAGATCGTTCAGCGTGCCCGACGGAGTGGCCCGGATATGGTCGCCCGCGGCAAAGTACGCTTCGCTTGGTTCCACGGGAGGCTCGACGCGGATGAAGCTGTCGCCCATCAGGCCACTGGTGCCGATTTTGACGAGTGATTGACGGGGGATTTTCCGGTCGGGGTAGATCGTCAACTCGATGTCGACGGAGGTGAAATCCTCTCCCAGATCGGGATCGGACGCCACGTGGCCGATGTCGACGCCGCCCAGCCTCACCGGAACTCCCTCGCGGATGCCGGCCGCATCGCGCACCTCGACGGTCAGCGGATAGCCGTCGCTCGGCCGTCCTCCGTGCTGACTGAACTGGAGAATCAACCACCCCAGAATCGCCAGCCCGAGGACGACAAACAAGCCGACAAGAATCTCGGCGCGTTGTGATCGCAAGGCCATCGTGTTTCGCATCCCAATTATGGGCTCGATTCGGCGGCGTGACAAAGGGTTTACCTGCCGGACTCGCTGGGGGGCCGGCCGCCACCGGCGTCGAGGAATTCGAAAACGAACGGATCTCCGCAATCCTTCAGCTCCGCCGGCGTTCCCGCGAAGCGAACCTTCCCGTCCTTCAGGAACAGGACCCGGTCGGCGACCGCGCGCATGGCCTCGAGGTCGTGGGTGACGACGACCGAGGTCAGCGAGAACTCCTCCTTCAGACGCCGAATCAGCCGGATGATCGTTCTCGCCAGTAGTGGATCGAGTTCCGCCGTCGGTTCGTCGTAAAGAAGGCACTTGGGTCGTGCGACGATGGCGCGCGCCAGCGCGGCCCGTTTGCGCATTCCCCCCGAGAGGCTCGCCGGAAGTTTCTCTTCCTCTCCGGAGAGGCCGACCGTTTCCAGTGCTTGGGACACCTTGACCCGTAGGGAATCCACGTTCCGCAAGCCGGCTTCGATCAGGGGAAACGCTACATTTTCACCGACCGTCATCGAATCGAAAAGCGCTCCGCCCTGAAAGACGATCCCGATCCGGCGCCGAACGTCTCCCAGAGCGCGCTCGCTCAGAGACGCGATGTCGACGCCTTCCACCTCGACGCTCCCGCGGTCGGGATGCAGCAGCCCGTTGAGATGCTTCAGCAGGACGCTCTTGCCGGCTCCGCTGCCGCCAAGAACCACGGTGGTCTCGCCTTCGGCGATCTGGAAATCCAGTCCTTTTAAAACCTCGTGCGCCCCGAAGGACTTGCGAAGCCCGGAGACGGAAATGAAGGGGCTGGTGGGCGCATTTTCGCTCATTGGAAAGTCAACGCGTCGAGGGGAAACCAGTAATTGAGCAGCAAGGTCAGGAAGAGATTCGAGATCAGGATGGCGAGCGACGCGTAAACGACGGCTCGGGTGGTCGCGCGGCCCACTCCGACGGCGCCGCCCTCGGCCGTCAATCCTTGCCGACAGGCGATCAGAACGATGAGGACTCCAAAGACGAGCCCCTTGATCAGACCCACCGCGACGTCGCCGACGCCCGTGTGCGCCTCCAACTGATTCCAGAACCACGCTTCCGGAAGGCCGAAGCCGCGGACGGTGAGAACGTCGGCCGCCAGGATCCCGACGGCGATCGCCTCGCCCACCAGAATGGGCATGGAAACCACGATGGCGACGGCGCGCGGAACCACCAGGTAGTCGACCGGATCGACGCCCATCGAGCGCAGCGCGTCGATCTGCTCGCTGACGCGCATCGTGCTGATTTCGGCGGTCATGGCGGCACCGACCCGACCGGCCACCATCAGCCCCGCCAGCACCGGCCCGAGTTCGCGGCACATCGCGAGCGAAACGACGGGTCCGGTCGCGGAACCGAGACCCAGCTCGCTGAACTTGAAATAGGCCTGGGCCGCGAAGACCGCCCCGGTGAAACCACCCGCGATGACGACCACCAGCTGCGAACCGAACCCGATCGCAACGATCTGGACCAGAACCAAGCGCGGGCGAACTCTCCCGACAACTATCGACCCGACCACTTCGCCCGCCAGTCTCGTCACTTGGCCGAACCATGTCAGGAACTCGAGAATCGCCTCGCCGGTTCTTTCCGCCAAGCGTTTCATGGTTCGATTTTCGCGACGGAGCAGGACCCTGCGGATTCCCGGACGGCGGATTCCCGCCGAGCGAATTCCCGCAGCAACCGGCGGGCCAGGAGAAAGTCGGTGCATGTCTGCCGGATCGCGCCGCGCTTCGCGAATCGCCTCGCCGAGCTGATCACGGGGGGGGCGAGGACCACCGTCTTCCCCGCCTTGCGCATACGCAGCGAAAAATCGACGTCTTCGCCCAACGGAAGCCCCTCGTTGAACCCGCCGATCCCGTCGAAAACGGCCCGACGCACGAACATTCCCTGATCCCCGAGAAACAGCCCGAATCGACGGTTCCGCCAAGCCGCCATCCGGCAGGTCGCTTTCAGAAAGAGAGACGAAGAATCGAAGACCCGAACGAAACCTCCGCCGACCACGTCCGACTCGCCGTCGAACGTTTCGATCAGCGTTTCGAGGGCTGCCTCCGCCACCAGCGTGTCGGCATGCAGGAAGAGAAGAAGATCGCCGCGGCTCGAGGCCGCGCCGAGATTCAATTGCCGCGCCCGGCCGGGCCCCTCGGCCTCGACCACCCGACAGCCGAGCCTCCTGGCGACTTCCACCGTCCCGTCGGCGCTGGCGGCGTCGACCACGACGACTTCGGTCGCGCCCGCCGCGAACAGGGGCTTCACCGCGGGCGGGAGAGCCGCCGCTTCGTTCAAGGTCGGGATAATGACGGAAAGGGTCGTCACGCGCACAGCAAACACGATCCGGCGGGCGCCTTCAACCAATCGTATCGAGGCGCGGCGGAGATACGGCGAGGCTTGTCTTGACGACCTGCCGCCAAAAGCTAGACTCGCGTCGCGTTTGTAAACCACGCGACGACGACAATCGATGAGCGAACCCGACCCGAACTTACTGGAGGCCGCCGAACTGGCGGAAATCAACAAGCAGCCTTTGCGTAAGCGGCTGGGTTACTACACCAGGAAATCGGGCCCCGGCTGGCTCCAGGCCGCCATCACCCTGGGGGGAGGCTCGCTCGCCAGCGCCCTGTTTCTAGGGGTGATCCTGGAGTACAACCTCATGTGGCTGCAGCCGCTGGCGATGATCCTCGGCGTCATCATGCTCAGCGCGATATCCTACGTCACGCTATCCAGTCGACGCCGACCGTTCGAGGCCATCAACCAATTCGTCAGTCCGATTCTCGGCTGGGCCTGGCTCATCGCCGCGATGATGGCCAACATCGTCTGGTGCCTGCCGCAGTTCGCGCTCGGAACCGGCGCGGTGCAGCAAAACCTGTTCCCCGCTCTCGAGGGCGCCGCGTGGGCGCCCTGGGTGATCGGGGCGGTGCTCCTGGTCGCCGCGTCCCTGGTGGTGCGGGCCTACGACTCGGACGCGCGCGGGATCAAGATCTTCGAGGTCATCCTCAAGTCCATGGTCGGCATCGTGGTCGTTTCTTTCTTCCTCGTGGTCGCGAAACTGACCGTGTCCGGCTCGCTGGACTGGGGCGCCATTTTCAGAGGATTCGTTCCCGATCTTTCTTTTCTCAACAGCCCCGCGCCGGCGGTGGCGGACGCCGTGGCCGCCACGGGAGACAACGCTACCGCTTGGACGGCCTATGTCGGGGGGATCCAGAAAGACAAGATCATCGCCGCATTCGGAACCGCGGTCGGCATCAACATGACTTTCCTTCTCCCCTACTCGATGATCCGGAAGAAGTGGGGCCCTGATCACCGAGGACTCGCCGTTTTCGATCTCGGGATCGGCCTGATCGTGCCGTTCATGCTCGCCACCAGCTGCATCGTCATCGCGGCGGCGAGCCAATTCCACGGGAAGTCGGACGATATCCTCAATCCCGATGGAACGGTGATGGCCGACCGAGTCTCGAGCTTCAACAGCGTGGCCGAAAAATTCGTGGTCCTGCGTTTCGGGGACGAACTCGCCGAGCTGAACGAAGCCGACCGCGAAACCCGCAGCGTGGAACTCCTCGGAAACATGAATCTGGCGGACCGGCGGGTGGCCGCCATGCTGGTCGACCGCAAAGACAGCGATCTCGCCAAATCGCTTTCGGCGCTCGCCGGGGAGGGAGTGGGAAGAATCGTCTTCGGTGTCGGCGTGTTGGGGATGGCCATCTCGACCATTATCATTCTCATGCTCATCAACGGTTTCTGCCTGTGCGAGGCGATGGGCCGTCCCGACGACAAGAGGCTCCATTTCATAGGCAGCCTCATCCCGGGCCTCATCGGCATCTGCTATCCCTTCGTCTGGACCGGAGAATCCAAGGCCGCCCTCGCCGTGCCCACTTCCGTGATCGGCGGCTCGCTGCTTCCCATCGCCTACTTCACCTTCCTCCTGCTGATGAACTCGAAACGCCTTCTCGGAGAGTCGATGCCTCGGGGCGGGCGCCGCGTTTTCATGAATGTCCTCATGTTCATCGCGACCGGCCTGGCCACGCTGGGCTCCGTCTGGGCGCTCAAGGACAAATCGCTGGGCGGCGTGCCATTGGGAAAAATGGGAATTGTCGTCTTGATTGTTCTGCTTCTTGTCGGTTTGTTCGGATTCCTGTCCAAGAACAAACGCTCGGTTTGACGCGACATTCGAACCCGAACCTTTGAAACTTTCCCCATGAAATTCGGTATCATCGGAGCCGGCATGATCGCCAACTTCCACGCCCAGGCGATCCGGGCGATGGAGGGAGGCCAACTCCACTCCTTTTTCGGCAGAAGACAGGAGGCGGTCGACGAGCTGGTCGGCGAATACGGAGGCAAGGGCTACACCGATCTCGACGCGTTTCTCGCCGACCCGGAACTCGAAATCGTCACCATCGCCACCCCGAGCGGCGCGCATTTGGATCCGGCGTTGGCGGCGGCGAAAGCCGGCAAGCACGTCGTTTGCGAGAAGCCCCTCGAGATCACCCCGGAGCGGATCGACATGATGATCACCGCCTGCGAGGACGCCGGGGTCACCCTTTCCGGGATTTTCAATCGCCGCTTCCATCCCGCGATGGACGCTTTCAAGAAAGCCGTGGAAGCGGAGCGCTTCGGTACGCTCGTCATGTGCGACGCCTACGTGAAGTGGTATCGCGACCAGGCCTACTACGACTCGGGCGCCTGGCGCGGAACGTGGAAGCTGGACGGTGGCGGCGCTCTCATGAACCAGGGCATCCACACCATCGACCAGTTGATCTACCTCGCCGGCGACGTCGCGTCCGTGGCCGCTTCCACCGGATGCCTCGCCCACGAAGGCATCGAGGTCGAGGACACGGCCGTCGCGGTTCTCGAATTCAAAAGCGGGGCTCGGGGCGTCATCCAGGCGTCGACGGCGTGCTGGTCGTCGACCGGTCACCCGGCGGAAGTCCACATCTGCGGCGACCAAGGCTCGGCTTTCCTCGCCGATGAAAAATTCAAGGTCTGGGACTTCGCGGAGTCCGCTCCGGAAGACGACGACGTCGCGGCGAACCTGATGCGGACCGGCACCGCGAAAGGCATCGGCGCGAACGATCCGAAGGCGATCGATTTCTCGGGGCACCAGCGCAATTTCGAAGATGTCGTCAGTGCGATCCGCGAAGGCCGCCGGCCTCGGGTCGATGGTCGCGAAGCGCGCCGGGCCGTGTCGCTGATCACCGCGATCTACGAGAGCGCCAAGAACAACGGCGCCAAAGTCGATCTTTGATTTGATCGTGATGCCGGAGCTGCTCCTAGCGACCGAGGGCGGCCAGGTCGTCGCGTTCGATCCCTCGACCGACACCTGCGCCAGCGTGTTCGCGGGTTCGGACGACGAAGCCATGATGGGCATCGGGGCCGTCGGCGGAAACCTCTTCGTCGCCAGCCTCAGCAGGATCTACAAACTGCGGCTCCACGATTTCGGTCCGGTGGGGCAGACGGAACTCTAGATCCCACGCCGGACTTCCATCAAATGTGTTCGCACGACGGCCGACTTTACGTCACCGCCACCAAACTGAACCAAATCTGGATTTTCGACCGGGATCTCCAAGCCCGGAAAATCCACCGGGTGACCCCGCCGGATCCGGCCCGGAAGGTGAAGTACAAGAAGAACTACAATCGCCTCAACAGGATCGTCCGGCACGGGGAGCGCTTCTACATCGACCTGAACTGGCTCACGACCACCCAGTTCGCCGAGAGCGGCGTTCTGGTGACCGACGGCGATCTGAACGAAATCGAGCGCTTCGAGTTCGGGTGGGAAACGCACGATTTCCAGTTCATCGACGGCCGAATGGTGGCCGCCTGCGCGACCTCCAGCAAGGGCAAGCGGGTCAAGCACGCCTACCGGTCCGGGCTCATGGTCGACGGCGAGCTGGCCTTCGAACACGACGCCGACGAAGCTTTCTGCAAGGCGCTGTGTTACGACGAACAGTTCGTCTACCTTTGCGGGGGCCGGAAGATGGAGAGAAAGCAGCGCAAGAATTCGAACGCCGTCATCTACGTCCTGGACCGCAGGGACTACTCGCTGGTCCGGAAGTTCGAAAGCACCCGCATGAAGGCCATCAAGGGCGCCATCCTGCGGCCTCCCGCCGAATGACGGGCGCCCGCCGCTCCAAACAGGGTCGGTGGGCCTGACAACCCTGGTCAAGTCTCGTCCGCGCCGGCCAGTTTCCTCAGCATTTCCACGTCTCCGTATTTGACCGCGCCGGGGACGAAGTCCTCGTGCCAGACGTCGTCCAATTCGCCGAAGCGAAAATCTCCCGCGTCGGCCTCGACCCGATCGATGGCGCCGCCGCCGGCGAGTTTCGCCGCCAGAGTCCAGTGAGCGGTGCCGGGCTCGCCGGCCACGACGATCTTCTTCGCGTCCCAGTCGGGATGACTGCGGATCATTTCGACCGCGTCGAGAACGTCGTGGACGCGTCGGACGAAGGCGGAGTGGTTGTAGCCGTAGAAGTAGACGGGAGATCGCTGCCAGCTGTCCGCGGGTACGTCGGACTTGCCGGAATAGGTGACGGCCTCGTTGTCGGACCGGTCGGGGAAATCGAGCCCCATGACGGCCGCACCCTCATCCAGGCTCGCGCGGACTTCCTTGACGGGCTCCAGGGGATCGCCGCCGTGCAGGCCGCCCGATCCCGAGCGGGAAAGCCACACCACCACGGTGCCGTTCCAATTTTCCGGGTAGTAGAAGCGGGCGGGAATATCGGTGCCTTTCTCGCGTCGAATCGGACCGGTCATTGTGAGAAAGCTCTCTCCCTGGACTTTGTCTTCGAGTTCGAAACGGACTTCGCCGGAGTCTTCGTCGCCCCGCTGGAGGATGAGTTCCCAGCCCCGCCGGGCGGCTTCTTCGGTCATGCCGGCGTCGGAGGCTTCCGCCCACGTCCGGTTGACCTCGCGCTCGTGTTCGTCGCCGACGAGGTATTTTTCCGGTTTCCGGGACGGGTCGGACCAGACGCCGAGTTCCTCCGGCCCCAGAAATTCGAAGTCGCTTTCGAGGACGGGCGCCTTCATCCCGAGGCCGAAGTGCCGGTTCGTGAAGTCGTACACCTGGGATCGCGAGACGTGATTGTAGTTGTGTTTGAAGTGGGTGTTGAAATGCGCCTCGTAGTGTCCGGGAACGTTCAGGCTC
Source organism: Verrucomicrobiales bacterium (assembly GCA_040905585.1). Classification (GTDB taxonomy): domain Bacteria; phylum Verrucomicrobiota; class Verrucomicrobiia; order Verrucomicrobiales; family DEV007; genus Arctic95D-9. The sequence goes on along the minus strand of JBBDRG010000053.1, from coordinate 16,909 downwards.
TCGTAGAGCGAGACGAGATCGGGGTGCCCCTTGGTCTCCAGCTCGATCGTCCAGTCGTCGGCCGCGGTGAGGCCGAGCGGCCTGGGCGCCATCGCCGCGGCGATGTCGATGTTGCCCTGTCCGATCCGCAAATAGTGGGAATTCTCGCAGGTGCAGCCGCCCTGCATCGCGGTGGAGGCCATCACGGCGGGGAAGGCGGCGTCGACACGGTCGTCGATCGCCCCGAGCATCATGGTCTGGGTCGCGCCGCCGCTGGCGCCGGTCACCATGAGCCGATCGGGGTCGACGTTTTCGAGTTCGGCCACAAAATCGAGGGCTCTGAGGCTGTTCCAGGTTTGCAGCCCGAAGTTGGTCTGGAGCCGCAGGGTCGCCCGGGGGCTGACGAAGCCCCATTCGCCCGTCTTCGGAGAATTCATGGCCTCCCGCGGCCCGCGCCGGTGTTCTTCGAACTGGACCGAATCGGCGTAGCCGAGCATGTCGTAGGCGAAAACCACGCAGCCCATCCGGGCGAGCTGAACGCACCGGGCGATGATCGGATTTCGCGCCGCCGACTCGAAGCGCTCGGCGCCGTTCGCGATGTGCCTCAAGACCGCCGGTTCTCCGCCTTGGTTGGCCACGTCGTAGAATCGGCCCTCTTTCCAATGCCCGTGGGGACAAAGAACCCCGGGGCGCTTGCCGTCGACGAGACCTCGGGACTCCGTTTCTCCGGTCGGAGAAAAAAGACTGCCAGTCACGTAGTGGCCGGGAAAGGATTCGAAGTAGACTCGTTCCACCTTGAAGCCGTCGCGTTGCACCGCGCCGAAAATTTCCGGGTTCAGCGGCGTTTTCTCCGGCAGGGGCAGGAGTCCGGAGGCAAGCAGTACGCGATCCCGAATTTCGCTTCGCCTCGCTTCCCAATCTTCGGGAGCGTCGACCGACCGGAACGGGTGGTAGTCGTGCAGGGTTCGAGGATACCCTTTGCGGGGATCGGCGTCTTCTCCGCGGAGAGAGCCCGCGATCAGTCCAATTGTCGCGATACAGGCTAGATGGCATGGGGTTGTCAGGCGGGGCAGGAATTTCATGGGGATAGAAGGGTTTTACCAGAGTTCAGGGGGATCAGCGCCGGTCTCGCTGTTTTTCCGCAAGGGCTTCGCGTCGACCTCGCGGCGCCAGGAATCGAGGGCTTCGGCAAGTTCCTCCAGCTTTTCCGGCTCGAGTTGTTCGAGATTGTTGTGTTCCTCGAGATCCGTCGCGACGTCGTAGAGTTCGTAGTACCCGTCTTCCAGATCCTGGATCAACTTGTGGTCGCCTTGCCGCACGGCGCTCGCGGGGAATCCTCCCTGGTTGGAGTAGTGGGGATAGTGGAAGAAGATCGGTCCGCGATCGAACTTGGAGAAGGGATTCTTCAAGAAGGGGACGAGACTGACGCCGTCGACGTGCTGGTCTTTCCGCAGCGGCAACCCCGCCATCTCCAGCATGGTTGGGTAGAAATCGGTGCTGACGGCCGGAGCGGGGCACTGCATCCCCGCGGCAGTGACCCCGGGCCAGCGCACGACGGCGGGTGTGCGGACGCCGCCTTCGTAGATCCAGCCCTTGCCGCCGCGCAGCGGAAGATTCGAAGTCGGGTGACCTTCGGAAGTCGACAGACCGCCGTTGTCGGACACGAAGACGACGGCCGTGCTCTCCCTGAGATTCAGCGCGTCGAGCCGCCCGAGCACCCGGCCCACCGCCGTGTCCAGGCTTTCCACCATGGCGGCGTAGGTCGCGTGGTCCTGGCGGATCCGCACCTTCCGCTCTTCCTTCGTGTCCGGCCAGACCTGACGTTCCCGCCCCCTCTCGAAGCTGTCGCCGTCGTCGTCGATACCGAGCCGCTTCGCCTTCTTTCGGTACTTCTCGATCAGATTCTTGGGCGCCTGGAGCGGCGTGTGGACGCTGTAGAACGACAGATACAGCAAAAACGGATCCCCGCTCCCCGCAGCCAGATCGAGAAATTTCTCCGACTCCTCCGCCAGACGCGAAGTCAGGAATTCGCCGTCGGGACCCTGCGGCAGGTTGGTCACGTTCTTGTAGGGGGAGAAATAGCTTCTCGGAAGACCGTTGCTCCCGCCGCCCTTGTTGATGTCGAAGCCCTGCGTTTCAGGGCCGTGTTCCGCGTCGCCGAGGTGCCATTTGCCGGCGAAGAACGTTTGGTAGCCCGCCTCCTTGAGCGCCTCCGCCAAGGTCAATTCTTCCAGCGGCATGGCGGTTTCGAACTCCGCCGCCTCGAATTTCCCGTTGCGGCGTCCCCCCGAGAAATTCGTCAGGTCGAGGCGGGCCGGGTACTTGCCCGTCAGAATGCTCGCTCTGGTTGGCGAGCAGACCTGGGAGGCGGCATAGAAGTCGGTGAAGACCATGGCGCCGGCGGCGAGGTTGTCGAGGTTCGGCGTTTCGTAGAAAGTGTCCGGATTGTTGAATCCGACGTCCATGTAGCCGAGATCGTCGGCTAGGAGAAAGACGAAGTTCAACTTGGCGTCCGCGGCTTCCGAAAATCCGAGGAGAGCGCCGATGGCGGCGAGAGAAGTGAGAAAGCGTTTCATGCTGTGGGTGAAAGAATCTCATGCGAGGGCCCCATGACCAAGCAAAACCGTTCTCCATTACTTCTTTGCGCCTGATTCCGGGCGGCGCACGTTGCTATTGAGGGCAACTGATCCTATTCTGACAGTAATGGCACGGAAGATTCGCCTCACACGAATGATCGGTAAAACCGGCGACGTCGCCGGCGATCTCAGCAGTCTCCATTTCTCGGGTTTCAAGTCCATCCGGGGATGGACTCCCGACATCAATGCCTACGGCTACGACGACCGATTCGAAATCTGGGTCGACCTCGCCGGAGTCGAAAAATCGGAGATCAGCGTAGATCTTCTGCCCGACCGGGTGCGTATCTCGGGGGAGAGAAAGCCGCCTCTCCCCACGCGCGAAACGTCGGGACAATGTCGGAAAGTGCTGACGATGGAAATCGAGAGCGGGCGATTCGAACGGGATATTCCCCTCCCGATCCAGATCGACCGCCATCGAGTCACCGCCCGGCAGGAGAACGGCCTTCTCTGGGTCGTGCTGCCTTTTGCCGGCAGCTGAAATACCCCCAAGCCACCACCGCGCCGCCGGTTTCTCCTCACCTGCCCCTGCATGGAAGACTTCGAACAGATGCTCAATGAGTCCTCCGGGGAAATCATTGAAATTTCCACCAGCCGCCCCGACGCCGAAATGCCCGAATGGCGCAGCGACATGCCGGATGTCATTCCGGTGATGCCGCTCCGGGGCGTCGTCCTGTTTCCGGGTACCGTCGCCCCGCTCACCGTCGAACGGAAGGCGAGCCTCCAATTGCTGGAGGAACTGTTGCCGAACGGTCGGCTCCTCGGGCTCGTCACCCAGAAGGACGCCGAACTCGACGCCCCCGGCCCGGCCGACGTCTACCGCGTAGGCGTCCTCGGCAACGTGCTCAGGATGGTCCGCCAGAGCGAGGAGCAGACGCTCGTTCTCATCCAGATCGTCGAACGCGTCCGCTTCACGAAGTACGTCGAGAAGTCGCCCTATCTCAAAGCGGAGTTCGAGATTCTCGAGAACAAGTTTCCGGAACGCGACGACATGTGGGAGGCCTCGCTCCGAAATCTGCGGGAATCGGCCGAAGAGTTCATCAGCCTGAATCCGAATATTCCCGACGAAGCGAGCCAAGCTCTCGGCTCGATCGATTCCTCGTCCATTCTGACCGACTTTCTGGCCACCAATCTCAGCCTCGACCTGGCCCAGAAACAGGCGCTGCTCGAGGAAGTCGACGTGGCCAAGCGGGCCGACACCGTGCAGCAGACGCTGAACAACCAGCTGCACATCGCCGAGTTGCAGCAAAAGCTCAGAGCCGACGTCGAAGACGAATTTTCCGACGCCCAGCGCCGCGCCTACCTCCGCGAGCAACTGAGAGCCATTCAGCGGGAACTCGGCGAAGGCGACGGCATCGAGGAGCAATCCGAAGAATTGCGCGAACGGCTCGAAGCCGCCGGACTTCCCGAAGCGGCGATGAAGCACGCCGAGCGGGAACTGAAACGCCTCGACATCATTCCCCCGGCCAGCCCGGAGCACTCCGTGATCACCGGCTATCTCGAAACCATGGCCGAGTTGCCCTGGTCGAAGCTCAGCGAGGACCAGAACGATCTGAAGCGAGCCCAGGAAACGCTCGACCGGGACCACTACGGACTGGAGAAGGTCAAGCGTCGTCTCATCGAGTACCTCGCCGTGCGAAAACTCAACCCCGAAGGACGGGGTCCCATCCTCTGCCTCCTCGGCCCCCCCGGGGTGGGCAAAACCAGCCTCGGCCGCTCCATCGCCGAAGCCCTGGGCCGCGAGTTCGCGCGAATCAGCGTGGGAGGCATCCGCGACGAGGCCGAGATTCGCGGTCACCGCCGCACCTACATCGGGGCCATGCCGGGACGCCTCATCCAGGAAATTCGCAGGGCCGGCACGCGGAACCCCGTGATCATGCTCGACGAAGTCGACAAGATCGGCGCTGACTTCCGCGGCGATCCCGCCAGCGCCCTGCTCGAAGTTCTCGACCCGAGCCAGAACGACCAATTCGTCGACCGCTACTTGGACGTCCCCTTCGATCTGAGCCAAATCATTTTCATCGCTACCGCCAATACCATCGATCCGGTTCCGGCCCCGCTCCAGGACCGGATGGAAATCATTCATCTGCCCGGCTACACCGCCGAGGAGAAAATGGAAATCGCCCGCCAGTATCTGGTGAAGAGGCAGCTGCAGGACAACGGACTCAAGACGCGCCACTGCCGCTGGAACAAGGGCGGCATTCAGAAAGTGATCGACGACTACACCCGCGAGGCCGGGGTGCGGAATCTCGAGCGCGAGATCGGAAGCGTCTGCCGCGCCGTCGCCGCCAAAGTCGCGAACGACGACAGCGTCGAGATCACGGTGACGCCCGACTACGTCGAAGAGGTTCTCGGGCCTCCGAAGTTCGCCCGCGAAACCAAGATGCGGAAGAGCCAGCCCGGCGTGGTCAACGGGCTCGCCTACACCCCGGCCGGAGGCGAAGTTCTCCACATCGAAGCCATCCGCTACGAAGGAAAGGGAAACATCAGGCTGACCGGTCAGATCGGCGACGTCATGAAGGAATCCATGGACGCCGCCTGGAGCCTCGTGCGAGAGCGGGCGGACGATCTGGGCATCGACTACGCCGACTTCGGCAAGTACGACGTTCACGTTCACGTTCCCGCCGGAGCGATTCCCAAGGACGGCCCTTCCGCCGGCTGCGCCATGTACGCCGCCCTGGCCTCGCTCTTTTCCGATCGCCGCGTCAACAAGGACATCGCCATGACCGGCGAGATCAATTTGCGCGGGGCGGTTCTCCCCATCGGCGGCCTGAAGGAAAAAGCCATCGGGGCGGTGCAGGCGGGCATCAAGACCGTTCTCATTCCCGACCTGAACCAGAAGGACGTTCCCGAGATCCCCGACTCGGCCCGGAAGAAACTGAAAATCCTTCCGATGAAGACGGTCGACGACGTGCTGGAGGCGGCCTTGCTGAAGCGTTGAGCTTCGAACAGGGTCGAGCCGCTCGTCCCACCCTGTCGAACGGGGCCTCAGCCCGCTTTCCGGACGGCCTGAATCACCATGTTCAGCTGCACCCTTCCTCGCCATTCGTTGCGGTCGATGGTGAAGGCGATGTCCCAGGGCGGCTTGGGAAGATCCTCCTCCACCCCGTTGAAATAGATGCCGTCGTGCTCGACGCCGTCCTGCTCGAAGCGGAACTTCAAGTGACGTTCCTTGATGACCCGGGGCTCCTGCGAGACCCGGACGGCGCGCGCCATGAAGAGCGGCTGCGGATTGGCCGCGCCGAAAGGCCGGAGCATTTCGTAGCTGTCCAACAGGTCCAGGGTCAGTTCCCGGAGACTGATTTCCGCATCGACGAACAACTTGGGAACGAGCGTTTCGCCGACCGCCTGCTCCGCCACGCAACGGATCAGAGATTCCCGGAACTCGTCCAGTTTCTCCTCCCGCACGCTCACGCCGGCGGCCATTCCGTGTCCGCCCCCCGCTTCGATCAGGTCGCGGCAGGCGTCGAGCGCGCTCACCAGACAGATGCCGGGGATGCTGCGTCCGCTGCCCTTGCCGAGGCCGTTTTCGTCGATCCCGATGACGAAGGTGGGCCGATGGTAGCGCTTCGAGATGCGGGACGCCACGATTCCGACCACCCCGGGATGCCAGCCGCGCGCGCCGACCACGATGGCGTGACTTCTCGAATCGGCCGAGAGATCGCCGATCATCCGCTCGGCTTTCTCGCGGGTATCGAGTTCCAGAGCCTGGCGATCGCGGTTCTGGCGATCGAGCGATTCCGCGAGCCGCCGCGCTTCGTCGGGATCCTGGCACAGCAACAAATCGAGCGAGGCGGCCGCCGTGTTCAATCTCCCCGAGGCGTTGAGGCGGGGACCGAGCTTGAACCCGACGTCGTGGGATTTCGCGGGCGTGCCGACTCCGGCCACGGATTTCAGAGCGTCGAGGCCGGGGTGTATGGTGCGGTCGAGCTGCTGAAGGCCGCGTCTCGCGAAAATACGGTTTTCCCCTTCCAGCGGCACGATGTCGGCGATGGTCCCGAGCGCGACGAGGTCGAGATACTCCTTGAGATCGAAGCCGGGGATGGGGCGCTCCTTCAGCAGTGCGTGGGCGACTTTGAAAACCACGCCGACGGTGCAGAGATAGTGGAAGTCGTTTCCCAGCTTGGGATTGACCAGCGCCGCGCATTTCGCCGTTCCCGAGGGAGACGGCTCGTGGTGATCGAGAATGATGAGATCGATGCCGCGGCTCTGCAGCAGCTCGGCCTCCGCGCACGAATTGGTGCCGCAGTCCGCGGCGATCAACAGGTCCGGCGTCTCCTCGTCGAGACTGTTCTCGATTCCCTTGACGCTCAGTCCGTAACCCTCCTCGAGTCGGGTGGGCAGAAAGCATTTCGCCTCGAGGCCGAAGGCTTTCAGCACCAAGCAGAGAAGCGCGATCGAGCTGACCCCGTCCACGTCGTAGTCGCCGTAGAGCATCACGGACTCGTCCCGGTCGATCGCCTGCAGAATGCGCGTGGAGGCCTTCTTGACTCCGGGCAGGGAAAAGGGATCTCCGAGGTCTCTCAGTCGCGGATGGAAGAATCGCTCCAGTTCCTCGCGCTCCGTATGGCCTCTCTGCAACGCCAGCGCCACCACGACCGGCGCGAGACCGAAAGCCTCCGCGCATTCACGGACGCGGGCGGGATCGGGAGGGGGATTGACCACCCATTTCAACTTGAATGGCATCCCTTCACTCTAGGCGGCCACTTCCTCCTGTAAAGACGGCCCTGCCGAATCGAGGTGGATCGGGGCGAAATGCCTCACGCCGGAGGTGAAATCTCGCTGATCCGATTTGCACGAGGGAGGGATTCTGCTTGGGAGAACCACCTTTCGTTCAACACGGTGTTTATCAAGCTCAGGCACTCTTTTTCGAAGAACTCGACCGCTCTCTCGCCTCGCTGCGCTCGTTCCCAGAATTGAAACGAACGAGTCGGCGTCAAGCCTTCGAAAGCGGAGGCGAGTTTCTTCATCTCTCGGCGGATATAGAGGCTGTGCAAATCGACGCCCGAGTCCTGAATCTCGATCAAGTCAGAAATCAACTCTTGAAGAAGCAGACAGGCTCCAAAAAATGCGGACTCTCCGAACCAGCACACGTGTTCTCCCGGAGACACCAGGAATTCCCATTTCCGCGTCGAAACCTACAGCGTCAGCAACTCCTGCACCAGTGGAAGCACCTGCGCGTGGGTCCGGTTCCTGCCGGCGCGGTTGAGGATGTCGGCGACGAGGCTGGCGTCGGTGGTTTTCTTCGCCGGAAGCCAGTTTTCCTCGGTCTTGGCGTCGGTGCGGTGGACGAGGGTGCGCAGGAAGTCGCGGCTTTGGCAGCGGCTGATTTCGACGCGGCAGTCTCTGAAGACGAAGTCGACCTCGACGGTCCCTTTTCGTTCGGCGGCCATTTTCTCGAGATGCAGGCGATAGGACGAAGGCGAGGCGGCGCGGTTGGAGCCGAAGACGATTCTCGAAGCGGTGGACTGGCTCTTGTCCACCGTCGCGTCGAGGCGCGAAGCGATCCATCCCGCGAGATAGAGCGCGCTCATGCGGTAGCCGTCGCGGTAGCGAATTGAAATTTCTCCCAGCGACCCGAGCTTCTGCGCGACGGCGGGGCCGTCGAAGGCGTTGGCCACGGCGTGACGAATCGAATTGAGGCGGGTGAACGCGAAATCGTGCATGACGAAGGGCTTGGTCGTGCTCTTCCGGGCGCTTTCCAGCCGGATGAACTGGTTTCGAGGCGACTCCCAGCTTTCGCTGTCGAAGAGGAGCCGGTCGATCCGGGAATACAGCAGTTCCTCGAAGGCATCGGAGAACTCGCCCCGCCACCAGAAGGCCAGGGGAAGGTCCGAATCGAGGTTGGCGAAGACGATGTTGCGCAGCAGTCCGGGCGAGTCGCCGGTCAGGAAGAAGCTGATCTGCTCGGTGCAGACGGTCTTGTTGCCGTTCCGGTCGATCTGACAATGCACCTGCACCCAGGCCCGCGCTCCGGACTCGCGGATTCCGGTGTCCGAAGAAATGAGGATCGAGCGGCAGGCCGCGTCGCTGGTCAGTTCGGCGAGGATCTCGGAATCCTGTTCCAGTTGGTTTTGGTCTTCGTTGTAGAGGGCGAGGTTGATCAGCGAAGCGCGGGCGATGCCGCCGGCTTCGGGGTCGGTGTCGTCGAGGAAAAGGTTCTGCAATTCCTTCTCGATCCGGGAAATTTCCACCGGTTTGCCGAGCCTCTGAAAAGCGGGGAGATCGGGCAGTGTTGTTGACGGGGCCATTCTGGAAACACGATACCCGGATTTTTCATGGTGGAAAACGGATTCCCCCTGCGGCAGATTCTGTCCCGCGCCCCCCTCATGCCCACCGACATCCGGATTCACCAACTCGACAACGGTCTTCGCCTGGCCACGGTCGCCATGCCGCACATGGCGAGCGTCTCGGTGGGCCTCTGGACCGGGGCGGGAAGCCGGCACGAGCGCCCGGCCGAACACGGATTGGCCCACTTCGTCGAGCACATGCTCTTCAAGGGCACTCCGACCCGCACGGCGGAGGACATTTCCCGCCATATCGAAGGGCTCGGAGCGACCATCGACGGCTTCACGGTGGAGGACTACACGGCCTATCACGCGCAGGGGCCCGCCGACCAGTTCGATCGGCTCTTCGACGTGCTGGCCGATTTCTACCGGAACGCCACTCTCGACGGCGCCGAGATCGAGTCGGAAAAGCAGGTGATTCACGAAGAGATCTCCATGGTCCGGGATCAGCCCTCGCAGCATCTCGAAGACCTCCTCAGCGAGGCCGCCTGGGGAAAGGACCACCCGCTGGGCCGGTCCATCACGGGGACCGAAAACAGCCTCGACGCCTTCCAGCGGGACGACGTGCTGGGTTTTTTCCGGCGCGCCTATTGCGGAGCGAACACGGTGGTTTCGATCGCCGGGAACATCGATTCCGACGCCGTGCTCGATTCGGTGGCTTCCCGCTTCGCGGGCATCCCCGCGGGGAGCCGCATCGCGTTCACCCCGGCTTCGGAACCGTCCTCGCGGCATCTCTTCGAACGCGAGACGGACCACGAGCAGGATCATCTGGCGCTCTCTTTCCGCAGCGTGGACCGCCATCATCCGGACCGTTTCGCCCACAGGGTGCTCGACGCCATTCTCGGAGGAAACATGAGTTCGCGGCTTTTCCAGAAAATCAGGGAGCAATTGGGGCTGTGCTACGAAGTCCAAAGCGACATCGTAAGTTTCTCGGACGCCGGGCTGTTGCAGATCTACCTAGCCTTGAGCCCCGAGAACCTGAAGGAAGCTCTGGAGGGGGTTTCGAACGTGCTCGAAAATCTCAGGAAGAACACCGTCTCCGACGCCGAACTCGCCGGGGCGAAAGCCTATCTCGTGGGACAGAGCCGGATCAGTTTGGAAAACACCGCGGCGCAGATGATGTGGGCGGGCGAGAGCCTTCTCTTTTTCGACGACTGGCTCGATCCCGAGGAGGCTCACCGGAAAATCCAAGGGGTCACTGCGGGCGATGTCCGCGACGCGGCCCGGGCGATCTTCGACACCGAAGCGATTTCCAGCGCCCTGATCGGAAGGAGCAAGTCCAACTCGGTCCTGGAAGACTGGATTTCGGCTCCGGTGTAGACGGTGCCGCAACTTGTCCTCCTCAGTGGGTGCATTCCATCGGGCCGTCGAGATTGGCGAGCCGACGGAACCAGAGAAATTTGCGCTTCGGCAGCGGTAGCGGCTCGAACGCTTTTTCGTCGCCGACGATTTCTCCCTCTTCGCGACTCAGTTTCAGAAGCTCGCCGTTGCGGCGGTAGGTCACCTCGAGATCGCCGTCCATTTCGCTGACGAGACGCCTGAACTCGAAATACGGCATGACCGTGTGCCCTAGGTTGGCGAATTGCTGAATCCCTCTCGGGGGATTGGCCGGCGCCAGGATGTCTGGTTCCGAGTCCACGACTTCGACCATGTCTTCTTGATAGGGCAGCAGGTCGATTCTTTTCAGAAAAACGTGGTTCCCCGGACCTTCGGAGCGCAGGTTGCTGTACATCGAGAACGACGTCTGCGTCCGTCCGCCGATCCAGGGATAGATTCCGTTCGTGACCACGAGGATCAGACCGACGCAGGCCCAGTTCCACCGGAAGCGGTTGGGAAGACGCGAAGTGAACTTCTTCCCCCGCCAGCCCGCGACGAGATAGCACGCCCCGATCCAGCCCCCCCAGACGAAGAAGGCGCTGCATCCGACCCGGTTGGCGATGTGGAACACTTCGTAGTTTCGTCCAACGAGCAAGTAGAGAAGCATTTGAGTGATCAGCGTGAAGAAGAAGCCGGCGACCGCGAACCGAACCGCTATGCGCCGTCCCAGCGCGATGCTCCCGCCGCCGATCCAGCGCAGCTGCGCGTCCCACAACTCGCGGAGACGCTCGTCCCACGACACCGGGAGGAATAGATACAGCATGGCGAGGATCAACGAACTGAAGCTGAAAATCCCCGCCGCGGGGTGAATCGCCAGCCAGAGGTGGAACCACACCGCCGCGATGAAACCGATGAACCGTGTCCGGCGAATGTAGAGCAGCACCGGTATGCCGAGTTCGAAGAGAAACGAGCCCCAGATCGCCGCGTGCAACGCCCAGGGATCCGTCGGAATCAGCGGACCGAAATACTCCGCGATCTCCGTGTGCAGCTTCGCCGCGCAACTGAACTCGGGGTCGAGGTAGTCGTGGTTCAGCTTCTGGATCGCCGCCCACAGGTAGGTGAAAAACAGGCCCAGCCGCAGCACCGGCGCGATGTTGTGGAAAAAGACCGCGCCATTGCCGACGCTTGCTTCGTGGAAAAGCATCCGACCCGCCGCGACGAGCAGAAACAGCGTCGTCGCTCCCCCCAGAAGGTAGCCGCGCGGAAGGCCGGGCAGATAGAAGTAGGCGGCCTTCAGCGCCACCGCGACGAGCACCAGCGCGAGGCGGGATTTCCAGATCTCCCCCGACGCGGCGAACGCCTCCCGTCCCTCCCTCCGGAGAAAGAAGCCGGCCAGGCCGATCGCCATCACGAGGTGGAGCATCCCCTCGAAGAGGATGTGGTTCGGAACGAAGGGCAGCTTGTGCCAGAGATTGAGAAGCGAAGCGACCACGAGAACCGTGAACCGGAGCACGCAATTCGACCGGACGATGCAGGCGATCGCCGCGACCACCAGCAACCACCCCTGCCAGGATTCGGTCCAGAAGGTGAAAGCGAGCTGGTGCACCAAGGCGGTACACGCCCATATCAGCGAAAACGCAGCGAACGGGTCGAGAGTCGCGGCGGTCTCCCGTTGACCGTTGTCGTTCATTCCAAAAGAGGCGATCCTAGCATTGAACACGGCCCGCCCGCAACCGGTTTTACCGGTTGACCATCCCGCCGTTTGCGCGGAACCTACGCGCCTCGCCTAGGCAGAGACTACAGAAAATGGCAGCAAAAATATATACTGACAAGGACGCGGACCTCGGGGTGCTCAAGGGCAAAACCTGTGCCGTGATCGGCTTCGGCTCCCAAGGGCACGCCCACGCTCTCAACCTCAAGGACAGCGGCGTCAAGGTCGTCGTGGGCCTTTACCCCAAGAGCAAGTCCCGCGAGGTGGCCAAGGAATACGGGTTCGAGGTCATGGACACCGCCGACGCCGTCAAGGCCGCCGACGTGATCTTCATCGCCACGCCGGACACCAAGATCGCCGGAATCTACAACAGCGACATCGCGCCGTACCTCGAGAAAGGCAAGACCATCCTGTTCAGCCACGGCTTCGCCGTTCACTTCAACACGATCGAGCTGCCGGACTTCGTCAACGTCATCATGGTCGCTCCGAAAGGGCCGGGCCACATCGTGCGCCGACAGTTCGTCGAAGGAAAAGGCGTTCCATCGCTCATCGCCGTGCATCAGAATCCCGGTCGCGACGCGAAGAAAATCGCTCTGGCTTGGGCCAAGGGCATCGGCGGCACCCGGGCCGGCGTCTTCCAGACCACCTTCAAGGAAGAAACCGAGACCGACCTTTTCGGAGAGCAGACGGTTCTCTGCGGCGGCGTGAGCCAACTCATCACCGCCGGATACGAAGTGCTCGTCGAGGCCGGTTACCAGCCCGAGATGGCTTATTTCGAGTGCCTTCACGAACTGAAGCTCACCGTCGATCTCATCAACGAGTCCGGCATTTCCGGAATGCGCTTTTCGATCTCCGAGACCGCCGAGTTCGGCGATCTCACCACGGGGCCGACAATCATCGACGCTTCCGTGAAGAAAAAGATGGAGCGGGCGCTCAAGAACATCCAGAGCGGCAAGTTCGCCAAGGAATGGATCGAAGAGGCCGAGAGCGGCGGAAAGAAGTTCAACGAACTCCGCAAACAAGGCACCCAGCACCCGATCGAGAAGGTCGGCAAGCGTCTCCGCAATCTCATGCCTTGGCTGAAGAAGCGCGACATCAAAGGGTCCCAGGCGGCCTACCATTGATCGGCCGGCTCCGGTCGAAACGGAATTTGGAAAAGCCGGGGCGAACGCTCCGGCTTTTTCGCTTTCGAGTGGATAGCCGTGCTCGCCGAAGGCACGGACAAAGGCACAAAGGCACACAGGGTAAAGGCGGAGGCGGCCCGCTCCCTCTCGATCGAACACGCCGTCAGATCTCGCCCAAAGAGACTGTTGAAAAAGCAGGGAATGCAAAACTCCGAGCAATTTTGTCGTCTGGGGAGCTACGCCGGTTACCGGCGCGACGAGGGAGCGGGGCGTGCCCCGCGACCGAGGAACAACGCGGCTAGGAGACTGTTGAAAAACTATGGAATGGAAAACTGCGAGCCGTTTTGTTCGATGGGAAGACGCGATGAAGGAAGGTAGCCTGCTACCTGACTGAATCGCAACGAAGCCAGCGAATAAAACGGCCGCAGCCCGCAGGGTCGGTTAAAATTCATTCCGGCGAAGCCGCTCAAAACAGCCCGGAAAAAGTATAGATTTTTCGTTTCAGAGTTTTTCAACAGTCTCGTAGGCGGCAAAAGGGCCGGAGCGAGAAGCGGCGGCTCCCTGAACCCAACGGCGAAGCCGCAAGATTCCATCGGTCACTCAAAGCCGATTTTGCGTTTCATGGTTTTTCAACAGTCTCCAAAGCCCAGCGGATTCCGTTCAAGAGGAGATCGCGGAAGTGGGGGCGGTCGTCGTCGAAATCCGACGGATGGCCTAGAGACGTGTAGAAGACGCGGCTGTCGCGGGCCATTCGGGCCCCGGTTTGACTTCAGCCAGCCCGGACGACGTTCGTCCGGCCCAAAGTAGCCCCAGTCCGCAAGAGTCGCGATAAAATGTTCACGGTCGAAGCGCGAATATGACTCGGCAGTCAGCCCATCCTGTCGAATCCAGCGTCTGGTTGGCGCTATTGTTTCTCGACGACTAACGGAAAGTGCCCTGCAATGTAATCAAAATCCCGGTCCTTGTGCAAAATCACGGCTCCGGTTTCAATACCTACTGCTGCAATCACACAGTCAATGATGCTTCTGATACTAATTCCTTTCCGTTGGAGATCCTGATGGATCTCGGCTGCAAGCATGATGGTAGACCGCCTGACAGGAAGCTCCGCAAAGCTCTGGAAACGCAATTCCAGGATCTCCCGATCCTTGCGATCCCGGACGCCTTGAATGATCTCCAATAAAATTAGATCAATAAATCCGATCGTCTCACGATCATTGATCTTCTCTTTAAGTCTATCCTTGGTCCAATGGCGGTGTCCTTCCAGAAATTCGATCCAGACACTGGTATCGACGAGGATCATCGATCGAATCGACCCTTTCTGACCTCATCTAGGTTACCTTCCCATCGGATCGTTCCCTCAAGAGAGAGAATACTCTTCTGGTCCTCTTTGCGGACCAACTCCCTCAACGCAAAATTCACAAGCTCCCGTTTCGTTCGCAAGCCGGTTATCTTCAGGCCCTTTCTAACCAGGTCGTCGTCGAGATTGATATTCGTTCTGCTCATACACCAAAAGTCGCGTATCTGGTGTATTTGTCAATTTTTCTTTTCGCCAACGCTGAAGCTGACCCACGCCGAAAGGAAGACCATGAATGGCATGTCCGTCGCGGACTTTTGCCTTCGTTCCACTACGGCCATGCCATCCAGCGGTTTCCTCCTCCGGAAACCGAGTTCAGTGGGGCCGACACGTCGGCCTCCGCATTCCGCGTTCGCGCGGGAGCATTGGCCGAGTGAAGTCTCGGCGATCAGAGAAGGAACCTACCGGCCCGCGGGTCGAAACGCCCGCTGGGGATACCGACGGTCCTGGATCGAGTTGTCCAGCAAGCCGTCGCGCGAGTGCTGGGGCCGCATTTCGAGGCGGACTTCAGCGAACATTGATTCGGGGGACTCCGCCCGCCCCTCACCCCTGCGGGGCTCCGCTTCGCTCCGTCCAAAGCGCCTACAGGCCTTCGGCACTTTTGCTACGGCTACCGGCCCGGTCGCAACGAGTTACGAATAATTGCGAAGCGAATCTGACCTCGTCGCCGATCCTCTTCTTCGCTCCCCGACCCCTTTTCCACGCGGAGAATCCATGACTGATGGAAATCGCCCGGTGCAGCCGAGCGAAGCGAGACAGATGCCCGCAAGGGCACCGCGAAGCGGCAAGCGAGGGACGAGCGCCGTCAAACCCGCATGCCGGGTGGTGTGGGGGGAGCGGGTTCAATCCCCGCTCCTACCCGATTCGGCATCGGCTAAGAGACTGTTGAAAAACTCCTCCGAGATCAAGCTTGGACTTGGCAGCGCCTTCAAACTGATTAAGATCAGTTAATGATCCGAAAGAAGACGCTTCCCGAACAAAATGAGTTCTGGGTGACTCGCGATTCGATCCGCGCGGGGCGGGGCAAGACGTTCTACGACAGGCTGGCCGACGATCTGGACAAGGAAGGGTTCGGAGACTTCGTGCGCGAGTTGTGCGCCCCCTACTACCACGCCGAAGCGGGCGGGCGACCGCCGATCGATCCAGAGGTCTATTTCAAGATGTTGATGGTGGGTTATTTCGAGAAGTTGCCCAGCGAGCGCGGGATCGCGTCGCGCTGCGAGGACTCGCTGTCGGTGCGCCGCTTCCTGCGTTGCGACGTCACCGAAGCCACACCCGATCATTCGAGTCTTTCGATAATCCGCAATCGCCTGCCTGCGGAAGTCTATGCCGAAGTGTTCACCTTTTCGCTGCGGCCTTTGCGACGAGCCGGGTTGCTGCCCGGGAAAAAGATCGGGATCGACAGCACTACGATGGAAGCCAACGCCAGCCTCGGGAAGCTGGAACGCCGCGAAGACGGCAAGAGCTACGGCGACTACGTCGCGGAGCTTGCTGCCGCCGAGGGGATCGATCCGGAGGACAAGGCTGCGGTGGCGGAATTTGACCGGAAACGCAAGGGTAAGAAGACGTCGAACGAGGAGTGGGTCAGCCCCAACGATCCGGCCGCGTCCATCGGGCCGCGCAAGGACGGTGCCTGGGACATGATCCACAAGGTGGAGAACGCGGTGGATCTGGACAGCGGGGCGATCCTGTCCTGCGAGATCCAGTCGGCTACCAAAGCGGACTCCACGGGCATGGCCGCTCACATCGAGACCGCCGCCGCCGTGGTCGATCATATCGCGGACCAAGTTGACGAGCCGACGGAGACTCCCACCGACCCGGATGCCGACCATGATGACGAGGCAATCGAGGAGGACGAAGAGGACGCCGCCTCGCAAAAGCGATACGGAGTGGGCGACAAGGGCTATCACAAGAACGCGGAGTTGGCGGAGCTGGTTGCCGGAGGGATCGAACCGGTGATCGCGGAACCCGCAGGCCGGGCTCCCTCGAAGAACAACGAGGAGCAGGCCAAGGCATTCGAGACCAACCGAACCAATCGGAAAACCGACATGGGCCGCGAGCTGATGCGGGCCCGGGCCGAAAAGGTGGAGCGAAGTTTCCAGCACCAACTCGACCACGGAGGCGCCCGGCGAACGACTTTGACCGGACACGAGAACATCGGCAAGCGCCTGATGATATCCGCATTCACGTTCAACCTCGCGATCTACGGGCGAAATGTGTACGGATTCGGAACGGTGAAGCAATATCAGGCGGGAAACCGGTGGGTTGGCCCTCTATTTGCCCTTGTTCGGGCGGCCTGGCGCTTCTTCTCGAACCCCAGAAGGCTTCTGGGGGCGAAATCACGGATTTTCCCGGTCTGAACGAATTTTTCACCCGAGGATAGACGCCCGATCCTGATCTCAGAATCAAGCAGCCTTTTCCACTTTTGAAGGGTTAATTCAACAGTCTCTCAAACGGCTGAAGCCGTCACTCCAGCCTCTTGCGCGGCGGCGACCCGGAGTTCA
>JBBDRG010000052.1:0-118123 GCA_040905585.1 Verrucomicrobiales bacterium | reverse complement strand
CGCACCGCTTCCTCATCGCGCCGTGCCAGCCAACAAAATGACTTGCCGCTCGGCGTGCCGAGTTTTTCAACAGTCTCCTAGACCAGCGGTCGCTGCGGGTTCGCCCGGAAATTCGGCCGAGAGGATTAGAGCGCCGTTTCTCTTTTCGGCGAAGCGAGCGGCACCGACGTTCACACGGCCGGCCGGGATCGATCGGTCTTCCTCGGCGACCGCCAATACTTGGCGCACCCCGCCGGCTTTTCGCCAGCCCACGACCGCCGCGCGCCACGTGGCAGGTTCCTCTCGCAAAGACCACCGTCAGCACCGTCCCTCCGCAGTCCGGAAGAGAAATCGTCGCGACGTCGGAACGCTCCGTGCAGGGAGCCACAAAATACAGTAATTATAGTTGTTATAATTATTCTTGCCTTTTTTTCGAAAAATGCTATTTTTCGTTTGGCTGGGAAGTGGGTGCCTGCCGCGAGTTCCTTGAATTCCCGGTGAAACCCGAGTTTGAAACCGCTAAGCGAGCCGCTGCTTCCCCGCTCAGAAACACTACGAAACCGGATCCACCGCGATCCAGAAACCACAAACAGACCACTATGAATCGTATTCCAATCCTATTGTTCGCCCTCTGCGCGTTCGCTCTGAACGGCGCCTTGGCGCAGGACGAAACCCCCGTCATTCCGGTCGGAACGCTTTCCGCCTATCCGACCATCGTCCAGACCGGCACGCATCCCGAGGTGAGCTGGGCCGTCACCATCCCGGAAACGTTCGATAAAGTCGTCGACGTGACCGAATCCGCCACACTCGTCCCCACCCGGGATCTCGTCATGGACGTCCGCGTCATCGGCAACGGAGTCACGAAGACTTCCTCGAGCGACCCCGACGAAGTCGTCGAGGTGCCAGTGGACATGCAAGTCAACTACAGCGGACAAGGACCAGTGTCCGTTTTCTTCGACAAGCGCAAGGGCGTGAAACCGAACAAGACCGTCTACTCCACTCCTGTCAGCCGCGGATCCACCATCGACTTCGGTGGGCGATTCTATCACGAATCGGCTTGGGGCCCGTTCTTCGATTCCGCAACCGCCACCGCGAATATCGTGGCGCTGCGAAACGGATCCATGCCGCCAACATCCACTCCGATGCACGAGAATCCCGCCACGGAATCGTTCCTTCTCCCCTACCTCGACGAAAACGGCAGAGTGAAGCTGGGGGCGCGCGACGTTCTCATCCTCATGGAGGTGACGCATTCGGACACGGCTTCCAGCGAATGGGATCTCCAGGATGCCGCCCTGCTCTTGACCTTCTACGACGAGAGAAACGACAACGGCCACGGAAACAACACCGACGGCGTCGACAGCAGCAACCCGGGCCAAGCCCCCTTCACCGACAGTGATCCCACCGTGGACGACGAATCCCAGGTCCGGGGCCATCGGAAAAAGTAAGCTGCTCTTTCGGGCCCCGGTGCCCAACAAATTCATTCACATGAAATTATCCACCACTACCTTGACTCTCACGCTTGCCGCTCTCTTGGTCCACCCAAGTGCATCGGAGGATCAGTCGCGCTCGCCCGTCATCGATGCCGGCAAAATGCGTGACGCCACGACGCACGACGAGTTGAGCCAGCGACTCCGGATGGCCCAGCAGAACGATCCGGTTCGAGATGCGGGACCTCCCAAAGGAAACGCGGGAGAGGATCCGTCGAAGCAGCACGCTCAACGCGACCTGATCGCGGATTCGACCGTTCTCTGCTACGGGGGATCCCTGACGCTTGTTCCAAAGGGTGCGGTTCTTCACCTTCCCGAGAAACTCCAGGACAGAGTCGGGGCCAAGCCCAAGGTTCAAGTGAAGACCTGGCGGGAATTCTACAACGCCAATCGCGGCTGGATTCGCGCCGTCGAAGTCACCCGAGAACAGGCCATCGGCTATGCCCCGCTCGCCGAGGCAACCCTGGCGTCAATCGAGGAAAGCAGTTCCCTCGTGGTCGCCACTTACAAGAACGGTCCCATTTCCGTTCTCCCCCTCAAAGACCCCGAGGATATCCCGAAACGCTCCGAAAGGAAGCCCGTTACCTACCGATAATATCTTACATGAAAACTCTATCGCTCATTCTTTCCGCCCTTTGCCTCGTCACCACACTGGGTGCCCAGGATTTCACTTACTTCATTCGACAGATACAGATGCCCGACAACACGGAATACGATGTTTCCGTGGAACAGGAAGGCACCCGATTGTCGGAGCTCGAGATCAATCCCGAAGGCGCCCGCTTCGAACTCTGGACGATCAAGTCCGATCCATTGACCAGCTATCTGCTCGATTCGACCTACGTGAACTCCTACATTCCCGTGGCCGAGGTGGAAATCGTTTCCGAGGATCCCTACGAGGTGATTCCCCGAACGCGCTGCGACCGCCCCTTCACGGTGAACATAATGGTGGACGGCCTCTCAAGCGACCCCGAGGCACCGGAGGCCGCCAAATCCGTCAAACTCCTGCGTCATGTTCAAGCCTATCACAGCGAAGGGACGGGAAAGAATACGGACCGGGGAAACGCGACCCTCCTTTCCGAAGGGTCGCTCGACAGCAATGGCACGCATACGCTCAGCTATCCGGTTACCTCGATTCCCGGAGGGGATCGGACCAAGGTCCGGGGAGAAGAGCGATTTTCGGTCTACTCTCTCGAAGACGAGCAAGCGCCGGAATCCCAGCTGGACGCCCAATTCATGCAGGTCTGGCCGATGGCGACCAGTTCCCTCTCCGGAATCGCGAGCGGAGACGTGATCAAGGAACTCGTTCCCGAAGTCACCGTTGTCCTCGACGACCTTTATCCGGACTCTTGGACCTACGTCCAGGTCTATCCGGGATCGCCGGCTCTCGGAACCCAAGGTGTCGTCGTTCCCGGCGCCTCCATCCTCGTGGACGGTTCCGTTCCGCGCGACGAAACCATCGAACTGGCAGGCTGGGACGAGAGCGTTCCGACAGACGGCCCCTGGACTCTGGAAGTCCTCACCGTCACTCCTTTCGGAATCGACCGTCTCGCCTACACCAGCTTCCAAGTCGAGCGGGCCATTCGGGTCAACGGTGGCGTGACCAGCGTCGACTAGCGACGAAATGCATCTCCGTAAAACAACCAGGTCCCGCCAGCGAGCTTCCGCTCTCATCGAGATTGCCGTGGCCTACGGCACTCTCGTGATGGTGGCCCTGATTACCCTGAAGGCATCGATCAATACTTCCGCGAGTCAGGTCTGGACGGTCAAGCAGTCCATGACGGACGCCTACATCACCCGCGAGAGCGCCCTCGCCTCCCGCATTCCCTTCGACGACATCACGGGCGACTCGTCGCTCTGGGCTCTCTACCCGGACGTCACCACCTCCACCCCGGTGATCGGCAAACTGCCCGGAGGCACGGACGTCGTGGGAACGCTCCACCGCACCCGCATTCCGGATTCGAACAACCTCGTCTCCAAGGGCGGTTCCGGAACCCTGTCGACGAATCCGGGCTCCTCGGAGGCGTGGAGGCTGCAGTCGATGCTGGTCTACCAAGTGGCGGACACGAAGTACGTCAAGACAAGAACCACCCTGCGGATTCGATGAAACGCGACCGCCCCGGCAGACGCTCCCGCGGATTCACGGTCATCGAGATGACCCTGGCCCTCGCCCTGGGCCTCGGCGTGGCGATGACCCTCATCAGCCTGTTGCAACAGCAGATCGGATTCTCGAAAGCCTTGATGCGTTTTTCCTTTCTGCGCGACGAGGCTCCCCAGATAAACACGCTCCTGTCCACCATCATCACGAAGGCGGACAACTACCGGATCTACCCGGACGTCGACAAGGCGAAGGCAGCGACGGAGGCGGTCCGCAGCGGAGGACGGGCTCTTCGACTGCGGTTCCGGAACCCGGACGGCGACTTCGATACCGGAATCGTCGCGTTCGAGGTCGCGGACGGAGAAAAGAAGCTGAACTACTACCTTCAGCCGAGCGGAACCGGCTCTTGGACGGACGCCCCGAACTGGACGATTTCGTCGCAGCCGGATCTCGTCGATTTCGACAACTCCTCGGGGATTCTACTCATCACCATGACCGGAGAGAACGGGGACCAGATCACCTACGCGGGCAGCCCCGACTGATGCCATGATACCGCTCCGATCCAAGAACGCGAAGGACGCCGGCTACGCCACCATGGCGGTGGTCGCAACCGTGTCGCTCGTACTCCTTTCGATGCTGACCTACACGCTGCTGGGGAACCTCAACAGCTTCGACGCGCAGGCCCGGGCCCAGGTGAAGCAGGATTATTCGCAAAAGGAGGACGCGATCCTTTCCGCCCTGCTCCATATCGTTCCCAACAAGGCCATCGGAGCCATGCAGGAGAATTCGGCGGGCAACGCCGACCACTACACGTGGGAGACCATTTTCGCCGAGGCGGCCACCCTGGGGAACGCCGAGCAAGCCGCGGATCCCCTGTTGCTGACGTCCCTCGATCTTTCCAGCGCGATCTCGGGCAATTCCGGCGACACGGAATTCGACGACGTCTCCGATTTCGTCGAGGCGCCGGTAAAGACCGACGACGGAACCGACAACCTCGTCAACGGCGGCAACTGGTGGGAATACTACATGCTCGGCGATCCCAAGATCGGTCCCCACATCCCCGCGGCTCTCCAACTGACCTACGACAACTACCTCCTCGACAAGAAGTATCCCGTCGTCTCCTTCGACAAGTCCTACGTCTCCTGGTACCAGAAGGGCCTCAACGTTTCCCCCACGACCTACCCTCGCTACAATCTCCTTCAATATCCGGACGTGAAATTCGGCTACAAGCGACCCGGCGAACTCTTCGTGGCCAAGCGAAACTGGTGGGTCTTTTCCCTCACCTTCGGAAAGCACAACGAGGAGCAGACCGGCATCCCTTCCGTGACGAAGAACTACGTTCTATCGATATACGAAATTCCGTCCCAGTTGCCACTATCATCGGCGACGCTCATGCAGGTCGGGCAATTCGCGGACGGAACCGATTGGGCCAACGTCACCCTGGGCGGCGGCATCAACGCCAACAAAATCGAAACCAGCGGAACGGTGGCGCTTTCGGGCGGCGCCATCTCCGCCAGGGAATCCGTCGCCCTGAGTGGAACGACCACCGTCGAAAGTCGATCCGTGACCGACGGTTTCGACGACCTCGGGGGCCGGGAAGACCGGGCCTTGAACTCCGCGAGCGACTTCCACGATGCCTCGACCGGCGGCAACGTCGGCAAAGTCGCCTTCATCCCCATCAATCCCGGATTCGATTTTCTGAAACGCGGCAGCGACGGCTCGCGCAGCGACCGGGTCTCGCCGACGGGCTGGAAGGACTATTCCCGGGGTGCCAACCAAGTCGCGATGCGCATCGAGATTCGCGAGATGGCCGCGGAGGACGACCAAATGCCCGTCTTGATCCGCTTTTACTACCGAAACGACACCAACAGCTGGAGCCAGATCGACTACGAACGAGGGGTGAACTGGCCCACGGAACTCGAAGCGGGAGGAGACGCCTTCCCTTTCCAGACGGACGTGCTGGACAACCTCCGCAATGCCTTCGTCCTCAATCTCGACCGTTTGCCGACGTTTCTCGGTTCACTCGGCAACGCCGCCACGATCGATCGAAACCACTCGATTCACATCTCTCCGAACAGTTCGGACCCCACGGTCCAGGAACCGAGCCACCCGTCGGTCGATAGCGACGTCGCCGTGACTCTGCGAGGCGGCAAGGACATGACGGCCTACACCTCCGGCTTCTCGATCGTGACCAATCTCCGGCTCTACATCGGAGAAACCCTCAACGCCGTGACCACGACGCCGCCGGAAAACTCGGGCATTCCCGTCGACGCCACCTACTATCCCCCCCTCTCCCTCTTCGCACCCGAGAAGCGGTTTGGCGAATCCCTCTCCCTCATCCAGCCGGTGACCCTCGAAGGGCAACTCGGCAGTCTCAAGACAGGGTCGGGCGACACCTTCAACCCTCTCGAGTTGAAGACGGCGGACGAAGAGCGAGTCGAGGCGGATCAAGTCCGCGCCCAATTGACCGCGTTGCGCAGTCCCGCCGACCTGCCGCCCATCAACCTGATGAACTGGATGGTCACGATCGAGGAGATCCACTGACCCGCGACGCCTTCGCTGCCGGATCTCCCGACAAAGGACCGAATGGCGGTCGGCCTTGCTGAAAATCCACGTCCCCGGCGAATTGCGGGGCACCATGAAGCCGGATCGAGTAAAAATGCATAGGAGAACTTAATTATCGCTTTTATTATTAAAATTATTGTATTAATGTTTATTACAATTATCGCCTAACTGAAAGTTCTACCCGCGTCCCCCATGAATTCGACCCCTCCGGCACCGACCGTTACCCTCTCCGAGGGCCTAAGCATCGGATACCGCTCCCGCCGCTTCGGCGAGCGCGGCAAGGGTACGGATCTGGCCAGCACCGACCGCCCCATCACGCTCGAGAGCGGACGGCACCTGCTTCTGGCGCGCAACGGCCGCGGAAAGACCACGCTGTTGAAAACGATCGCCGGCATCATCCCCTCGCTTGCCGGAAACATCAACTGCCACGGAAGCGTTCAGTTCGTCGACGAAGACCTCCGCTTCGATCCCGAACTGAAACCGCGGCGGATCTTCGGAGCGTTTTTCAAGAATGGCGAACGGGAGTTCGCGCTTCGCATGGCGGAGGACATCGAACTCGAAGTCGACAAGCCCTACGGAAAACTGTCGAAGGGCAACCGCCAGAAGGTCGGACTGATCGTCGCGGAAACCCGGGCGCGCCGCGGAGGGCCTCACATCCTTCTCCTGGACGAGCCGTTCTCCGGTCTCGATTTCGTCGCCCGCGACAAGGTCGACTCGGTGTGGCGCCAGAGAGAAGACGAGATCGTCCGTCTCGTTTGCGTCCATCCGGACGAACCCACGCTCCAGGCCAAGAGCGCTCTCCTGATCCGCGACGGTCGGCTCGAGCAACAGCAGGTCGACGGTTCGCTCGACTGGGTGGAAACCAAGCAATCACTCAACTGACGCACCGCCATGGAACTCTATCGACTTACCCTCGCCTCCATTGTGACGCGGAAAACCTTCGCGATCTTCGCCGTGCTTCTGCTCGCCCTCCCTTTCGTGCTGCCGCTGTTGACGCCCTGGGAGACCAAGCCGTCTCTGCTCGAGCCCGCTCGCGCCCAAGCCGCCTGGTCCCTGCTCTGGATCACCGCCCTGGGCTGGTTGCTGTTCCAAGGGGCCACGATCGGGGACCGCTGGTCGTCGCACGGCATCCTCGACTATTTCAAGACCCTGGGGGTCTCGCGCCGGAGACAAATGCTGCAACTCTGGCTCAGCTGCTTCACCGTTTTCGCCGGCCTCGCCGCCATCGCGTTCGCCGTGAGCACCTTCACGGCGATGCCCGGCGACGCCACCGAGGCGAGGCACTGGCTCGTCACCAACCTTCAATACGCCTTGCTCTTTTTCCTGGTGGTCGCGCCGCTGCTGATTCTTTCGATCAGTCTCGGGACCCGGCTCAACGGGGCCGCCGCCTACGCCATCACCACGGGACTGGCCCTCTACGGGCTGTTCGGGATCGGCTACCTCGAGGTGTTCCTGGCCGACAACCAGAACACGCTCCTGAATCTCGTTTACATCTTCTCGCCCCACTACCACCTCTCCGACCTGAACTCGCGACTGGCATTCAAACTCGGCGCGATGCCCTGGCTCGACCTCGGGAAAACGGCGACCTATCTGGGCGGCATCGGCGTTCTCATTCTCGGAGCCTCGTTCCAACTCTACCGCGAAGCGAAATGAACCGCACCCGTGCCCGAGTCCTCTGGACCCTGTGGATGGCGGGCGGCGTCGCCCTCACCGCGGTCGGCATCCACTCGCTGCGATCCGACGATTCGCTGCGGACGGACCGGAACCCGTTCGCCCTGCAAAGCTCGGCCTACGGCAAGCTGCTGGCCCGGCTTTCCGAATCGACCATCGACCGAGTCTGGCACCTCGGCGTCGAGCAGATCGCCCCCCACGATCACGATCACGATCACCATGGTCACGGAGATGACGATCACGATCATGACCACGGAGATCACGGGCACGCCCAGCACGATCACGCCCAGCACGATCACGGCGAGGACGAGCATGAGGCAGCTCATGCCGGCGAGCATTCCCACGCGGTCAACGACCACGACCACGACCACGGCGACTACCACTGCGAGGGCTGCCGGATCGCCGCCGAAGCGGCCGCGAGCGCCAGTCCCGGCCGGGCGGGATCCGAGGAGCCACCGATCGACCGCGCCAAACAGTGGCTGGGCCGCCTTTCCGCCGTCAAATACCTGCGGACGAATCCGAAGTCGATGAGCGAGGCTCACCTCGCCACCGTGAAAAAGGATATCGAAGGCATGTTGCTTCGAAGCTACAAAATGGATCCGACCCATTACGGGGTCTACAATTCGTACCATCTCTTCCTGACCACCCACGATTTCGGAGGCACCGAATCGAGCCGCGAGCACGCCAAGCTGATCGCTCGCCACACGATCGATGCCGTGTTCCACGAGAACGAGGACCCGGAGCCGTGGTTGACCGCCGCATCGGCGGCGATGAACCTCTATCTCATGGAAACCGAGAGCTTCAGCGTTTCCGGAAAACCCATTCCCTTGGAAACGCTCAAAGAGTACCGTTCCAGGGTCGGCTTCTGCCTGGCGAGATTCTCCGAACTCCAGGCGAAGGCCGAGGAAGCCGGAACCTGGCAAAACCTGTCCTCGCCGCGCCAACTGGAAATCGTGGAACGCGAACGTTTCGCCTACCGCACCTACGAACAGTTCGACGCGATGATCGCGCGACGCGAAGCCCCCGGCGTCGGCGCCCCCGAAGGCGAAGTCGCCGAACAAACGCCGTCCGGAGACAATTAATCCGCCGCTCGGCGGCCGGCGGCCGGCGGCCGGCGCCCGGCTCCAGTCTCTTAGCGAGTAGCTTTTTCGCTGTTTAGCGCCCCCGCCCCCAGGCGTTTCAAAGTTGAACGTTCGACGTTGAACGTTCGACGTTCGGCTCCTCCTCCCCCGTTTTCCTCCCGGATCCAAGCGCGAGAAAAATTATAATAACCCTCTTGCATTATGGTTTTTATTGCAATATGGTATACTTATACCGTTTTTTATCGCGTTCATGCAATCAGAAGAGTCCACCAAGCAGGCCCACCACGTTATGAGCGAGATTTTCGCCGTAGCCGGAGCCAACTCGATTTCGGATATCCAGATGCGAAGCGGCTCCTGGGTATACTGCCACACGAAAAGAGGGCTCGAGCTCATCGGCAAGCTCGGTGAGTTGCCGGATCACGTCGTCATGAACGTGATCGAATTCCTTTACGGCCGCCAGGAAGGCGCGACGTCCGAGTCGACCTCCAATCTGCAGAACACGAAAGCCGTCAAGCAGCGGATTCTGGAGGACAAGGTCGCCGACTTCAGCTGCGACGGCTTTCCCCTTCCCGATGGGACGATGTCGGGGCGGATGCGCGTGCAGGCCCACCTCAGCACCTCGGGGCCCGGCCTGACCTGCCGAATTCTCAGCGACGAAATCGCCGACCTCGAAACGCTCGGCCTCGCCAAGGACACGACTCGCGCTCTCCAGGAATTCATGAAGCGCCGCCAGGGATTCGGTCTCGTGACCGGACAGACGGGATCGGGAAAATCGACCACCCTGGCCGCCATTCTCGACTGGCTTCGCCAGAACCAGCCCCGGCACATCGTCACCATCGAGGATCCGATCGAGTACCGCTACTCCCGCTTCCTCGCCATGCCCGACGAGCACGGACGCAAGATCCCCTCGCCCGGGTTCGCAACCCAGCAGGAGGTCGGCAAGCACGTGGGCACCTACAAGCAGGGGCTGAAGGACGCTTTGCGCAAAGCCCCCCACGTCGTGCTGATCGGCGAGATCCGGGATCGGGAAACCATGGAGATCGCCATCGAGGCCGCCCAGACGGGGCACGTCGTGATCTCGACGCTTCACACCAACGGCGCGGTCAAGACGCTCAGCCGGATTCTGGAATTCTTCCCGCAGGAGCAGCATCGCTCGCTGCTGGGCCGCCTCTCCGAGATCCTCATGTTCATCCTCTCCCAGGGTCTTATTCCCACCGAAGGCGGCCGAATCCTCAACTACGAGTTCCTGCAGAACAACAGCTCCGCGGTCCGGTCCGGCATCGCCTCCTACGACGGGGCCGCCAAATCGCTCGAAGACGCGATCCGCCACACCGGCAACATCGAGTGGGACGCGAATCTCAGGAACCTGCTCAACATGGGCAAAATCACCTACCAAGCCTTTCAGATGAACCGCATGAACGAAGACGAAGGAGACGATCTCCTTTTCATCCCCGGACAGGCGGTCTGAACCCAATCTTGGATGCGGTCTTTCGACCGCGCCGGGAATAAAAAACAATAAATAATACAGATAATGAAACTGAACTACAGCAACAACAAGAAGCAGGCTGGTCTCACCCTGATCGAGATCACCCTGGTCATCGCAGTCCTTCTCGGACTGATCTCCGTCCTCTTCATCGGCGTTTCCGCCTACAAGGAGGGCTCCGACCGAGCCAAGTGCATTCTGAACATCTCGAATGTGCAGAAGGCCGTGCGCTCCTACCAGAACCTTTACGAAAAAGAAGTGGGCAATGACCTCGCTCTCGCAACCATCGCCGGCACCGGCAAAATGCTGGAGACGGTTCCGGCTTGCCCCAGCGGCGGCGCCTATACCACCGCCGATGTGGTTCCCGCAGTTGGAACCCCCTACCTGAGCTGCTCGCTTGCCGGCGACAACGAGCACGTGCCCAGCAGCGTGACCGGCTGGTAATCGAGCCGTCGCGTTCGAATCGAAATTAAACCAACTTCCCGGTCCGCGAGGATCCGTTCCTCCGGACCGGGATTTTCTTCCCCCAAGCTCGGCACGAACCGCTCCCGAGGAAAGGTCAGCCCGCACGCCTGCCTTTTCCTCGACAGCCGATCAAGCCGACCCTTCGAATCCAGCTTGGACTTCCGTCAACCACCGAACCGGAACGATGGAAGTCCCGCCGACAACCCTCACCATCCTTCCCCCTCTGCCGCATGGAACTCCTCGACACCGACGCGTCGCTGCCCGCGATCTACCGCCAGGCTAAGCGAATCCTGAAAAGCACCACTCGCGCGAAAAACGCGGACTGGTACAAAAGCGCGACCGACCTGCAGGTGCAGTGGCATCTCTGGATCGGCACCACGACGACCGCCAGCGGAATCTTCAACAAATCGCTGAACCAGTGGTGGAAAGGCCCCGCTCTCCCCCAAGTCTCGCTCGAAACGGACGAAGGAGGAAACCCCGTCGGCTTGGACGAAACGTCCCGAAGCGCGGTTCACGAGTTGCTGAGGCAGTTGCTTTCGAGCAAGGAGTTCGGCGGCAAGCCGAAATCCCTCGGCATCGTTCTTCACGTGGCCGATGGCATGCGGGTCCGCGACCTGGCACCGGATTTCGCCGAAGACGACGATTTCGGCACCCTCAACGAGCTTCTCGTCACGGCACCTGAAATCGCTCTCGGCGACGACACGGTGGACCCCGGGGAAGGAGACTGGCGCCTCCTGCCTCTTCCGGGGGCGCGGGAAACGGAGAAGCGTTCCCTCGCCGTCCAGATATCCTCGAAGTTCAGGCCCGTCGTCAACGAGCTTCGGGCCTACGGGGAATTGCGGAATATTCCAGTCGTCGCCGAAACCCGGTCTGCCGCAATCGAATCGGTCAGCGGTCTCCCCAGCGTCATCGCCGAACTCGGAACCACCGAAGACAATACCCTGTGCCTGCTGCAGTACGAAGCCTTCACCCTGATCAGCGCCACGGGGCGAAAGGGCGAGCTGCTGATGGTCCGCCCCCTGGTACACCGGTCCGGCCCCCATCTGACCCCCGAGGAAACGGACGACATCATCACCAGCACGGCGGCCCTGCTGAACATGAAGGATCCGCGCTTGATCCTCGTGTCGATGTCGGGATTGCCCGAAGAACACCTTGAAAAACTGCTGGTTCCCTACCTCGAAAGCCATGCCGAGGCTCCCCACCACTGCCTCGATATTCTCAACTCTCCCTTGGTCGAAGGGATTCCGGGCGGCCGTTTCGAATTCGCGCTCTCCACTCGGCAGGAGGATGCGAAGGCGGCCGGAAATTCCCACCTCTTCAAGCTCCGCGAGAAATGGGCGGTGCAGGATTTCTACGGCCCCTCGCAGGAAGAAACGAGGAAAATGCCGACCCGCGGCGATCTCAGGCTTCTGAAGTTCAGCAGCCTCGCGCAGAAGGCGGCGATCGTCGGCCTCCTGGCTTTCATCGGATGGACGGGGATGGATTTCTTCACCAAGATGCGCTCGGAGCCGTGGAAACTGTCAGCCCTTGCCGCGCCGGAAATGGAAGCGCGGGTCGCCCTTCTCCAGAAGGAACGAAGACAATGGGAACACTGGAGCGGCTTGCTCGCGAAACGCTCCGAAGGCTGGCTGGCGATGCAGGCGCTGCTGGATCTGTTTCCCGACGACGGAGGGGTCATCCTCCGCAGCGCCGCCTACCGCGCCAGTGCCAAGTCGAGCTCGTCGAAAAAGGACGTCGTGGGATTGGACAGGAATTGGACCATTTCCGGCTACGCCAACCCGGAAGTGGCGACCCAACTTTCCACCCTGGGTAGCCGAACGCGCGTCGGCGGGTTGCTCAACCGCATCGCCGAGGAAAACCACGCGGACTACCTCTCGGTCGGCACCGAGACGAGGGAGCTCGATGTCACGCTGCAGCAGAAACAGGGAAGCATGCCCCCGACCCAGGAATTCCCCGTCAAAATGGCCCGCCATTTCAGAACCACTTTCGAGCTGAGCATCAGACAGAGCCTCAGCGACGGCGACGACCTCGCCATCAACACCAAGGCCCTCAAAAACGAATGACCCCCACCCTTCACACCAAGGCCATCGCGATATTCGGGATCGCCCTTCCCTCCCTGGTGATCGCCGCTCTCTTGATCGCCACTCTCGTCGGCCGCGGCAAGATCGCGACCGCCCACGAAGAGAAAGTCGTGGCTCTCGAACGCTATCGAACCGCGAAAGGCCATACCGATCAACTCGAGGCTACGATGGCCACGGACAACCGGCGGGAGAAGATCGAGTACTGGAATTCGAAACTCGACCAGGACTTCATTCAGTCGCTTACCCGGAATCTGGACAAGATCCTCGCCAAACACGACCCTTCCGTGCTGCGGCAGACGGAAATGGGCCAGGCCACCGGAGGAGGCTCCATCGCCGGGAGCACGGAGAACCCGCATTCGAGAATCCAACTGAGCTTCGAGGGCGGCTTCAAGCCAATGCAGTTGCTCCTTGCCGAGCTCGAAACGGAAATGCCCAACCTGATCCTGGAAAACCTCGAGATTTCGTCCATGCCGGGAGGAGCCGCAGGCGAAAACGGGAAGCTCAAATTCGGTGTGGTCTATCTCTGTTGGGAGAAATCCAAGTCATGAAAAAACTCCGCTACTTCCTTTTGATCGCGATCTCGGCTCTCGTACCGCTCGTTTCCGCCCAGGAGCCGCAGCCTCCCGACGACCCGGCCGATCCCGCGGCCGAAACCGAGGCCGCTCCCCCGGGCCTCGTTCCTCCGGACGACGACGAAGCGGACACGTCGGACATCGATTTCCTCAAGCGCTCGAACCTGCTGATCGCCAAAATCCAGGAGAACGATCGGCCCGTGGATCCCTTCGGAATGAAAATGGATCCGGCGAATACTCGCGAACCCCTGCTGGCCGACCAGTATAACGAGGTGGAGGAAGCGCCGGTCCTCACGAACTCGTCTTTGAAGGACGCTCTGCAGACGCTTCCCATCACCGGAGTCTATCCCAAACAGGAGAAAATCGTGCTCGGTGCCCGATCGTTCTCCGCTGGCGACCAATTCGGGATGAAACTCAAGGAGATGACCATCCGCCTTCGCCTCGAGAAGATTCGAGGGACCGAAATCTATTTCCAGGATATGGACACGCGGGAAGTGGCCACGGTCGACTTCGACGCCACGCCGAAAGAGTTCGAACCCATCACGCGGAGCTCGCAGCGCCCCTTGGGAGGCGGGATCGAACCAATGGACGATTTATTTATAATAAATTAATAAAATTATGGAAATTTTGATTAAATGTTGTAGATTATTCGGCGATACGATATTTAGTAGAAATTCCATACTTTTATCCGCCTCTCCATTCTTCACCGATCCGCTAAATGAAATTCAAAGAAATTGGGACCATCGCCACGGCCGGCATTCTTTCGCTGGCCGCGCTGCTGCTACTTGAAAGAAAAGACGCCGACCTCGCTACGCCACCCCAAAACGACACCCGGGACGCCATCGTCGAATTCGAGGACGATTCCACGCTGGTTGAGTTCTCCGTTCCCGACCCGACCGCCGAGCCTGCCGACCAAAAGGAAACCGACGAGGAAGGAGGCGACGAGAAAGAAACGGTCCTCTACGAATCAACCGGCGACGCCGATCCCATTCCCATCACCGCCGACGCCTCCGACGACGATCTCCTCCGAACGGTCGCCGACGAAGCGCTTCCGAAACTGAGCGAACTCGACGAAACTCCGGACGACTCCACCGCTATTCTCGCCCAAACCAAAGTCGATCTGGATACGGAGTCCGACGCCGCCGCCGACTACGAGGACAGCTTCGTCGACGCTGTCGCCGAAGAGACTGCCGGCACCACGCTCGTTCCGACCGCCGGAGCGGAAGTGGAAGTCGAAGACGGTCAAGAACCGGCCTCCATCATCGAGGAGACGCCTACCGGCTTCTGGTTGCGCGAAGCCAAGCTCAACGACGTTTTCCAGCACCTCGCCCAGATCGCGGACATGCAGTATTTCCACAACGCCGATCTGGAAGGGCCCAGTTTCGTCGTTACCGGCCAGTTGATGGACGACGATCCGGTCAGGCAAATGGAGGAACTGTCCCTCATGTACGGGGTCACGATTCACGAAAAGGGAAACACGGTCTACGCCCTCACCTCCCCTCAGTTGTCCCAGCTGCCGACCGAGCCTTTCCGCTACCAGCTCAAATATCTCCGCCCGAGCGACATCGAGCAGATCAAGCTCATCCTGCAGCCGTTCCTCACGCCCGGCAGCGGCATCATCGAATACGAGTCGAAGACCAACACGCTCATCGTGATGGACAACGAAAGAAAACTGAACGCTCTCGCCCTCTTCCTCGATCAGATCGACCAACCCAAGCAGCAGATCGCGATCGAGACCCGCATCCTCCGCGTCACGAGCAGCTCGGCCAACCGGATCGGAGTCGACTGGTCCGGAATCCTCGGCGAGACCGGACTGCAGGTGGGCGCCCGCAGCGGCTTGAACGCTCTCTTCAACCTCCCCGAACTCGATACGGTGAGCAAGGTGCTGACCTCGACGGGATCCGGCAACAGTCTCGCCGTGGTCGAAAACAACCGCCAGTTCGAGCTCGACACGAGGCGGGAAACGATCCACGACAATTCCAACCTGGTTCTCTCGCCGCTCGAGCTGACCGCCGTGCTCCGGGCGCTCAACGCCGGCAACCTGGCCGAACAGGAGTCGAGTCCGACCCTCATCGCCGAGGACAACGAAGAGGGATTGATTTCCATCATCGACCGGATCCCGATCATCACCTCCACCATCACCCAGACGGACGCCGGTCAGAACATCACCGAGGAAGTCCGCTACAAAATCGACACGGAAGACCCGTCCGGCGATCCCACCACCACCCGCGAAGTCGGTGTCTCCGTAGCGGTGATTCCGACGATCCTTCCCGACGACACCATCCGCATGTCTCTTCGACCGCGCTCCGCCCAGGTCGTGGAGTACATCGAAGGAGCCACGGGCAATCTCTATCCCCGAGTGAACGAGTCGACGGTGACGACGACCGCCCGGGTTCCCAACGGACACTCGCTTCTCATCGGCGGTTTCTACGAGGAGGTCTCCGGGGAAATAACCAACAAAGTCCCGCTGCTGGGGGACATCCCCGCAGTGAAGCTGCTCTTCAAGTCGACCGAGAAAACGAAAGAGCACACCAGTCTCGTGTTCATCGTCACGCCCAAGCTCTATCGTCCGGACGTCGCGATCGAGAACGACCTCGTCAGTCACGAGATTCACGACAGCCACGTGCTTCCCACCGACCACGACTACCCCGACCGCGATCATCCCGGCCACGGCTACCATTCCGACTTGCCGAACACCGGCGGGAACATCTTTCACAAATACGAACCCGACCCTCCGGCGAACCTGCTCAATCCCGGCCACCCCTACAATCAGCCCCAAGCCCGGCCCGTCCACGGGAAAACCGGCGACGGCGTTCCCGACTTCCACGACCCGAGCGTGACGGTTCGATCCGTGAACGGCGAACGGCGCAAAGGCGGTCTTCTGGGGAAACTGTTCGGAGGCAACAAGCAGAACCGAGGTAGATGAGTCACGCAACCGTTCATCCAACTCCTCCCAACACCGATCTGACTTCCGACGCCGCGACACGGGCGACCTCCCCCGCTTCGGCGGAAGGTTCGGCTCCGGAAAAGGAGGCCAGCGGGATGCCTGCGCAGGAACTCCTGCGTCGACAAATGGCCCACTGCGGAGAGTACACGTTCCAGGCACTCAACAAGGTCGGAAAGCTGAGCCCCGAGGATACCGGCAGAATCTCCCAGCAGTATCTCAAAATGCTCAATCAGACTCCGAAAGGAAAACCGTTCCCCGACGCTCTTCCCTTCCTCGTGTTCCAAGGCTGGCAGAAAAAAGATATCGAAGCGCGGGATCTCCTGCTCGGGTTGACCAAGTCCTTGCTCCGCTACTCGAAAACCAAGATCAGCCACCTCGCCTTCGCCCACCAGACGGATACGCCGATCGAATTCTACACTTCCTACCCGGCCGTTTCGGAAATCTGCCGTCTCATGGCCTGCCCCATCATCCAAGTGAACGAAAAGGACTTTTTCACGGTCACCTCGGTCAATCCCTTCACCGCCACGGCGGCGGCCCGTCTCATATCGAACGAGATCGAAGGCGAAATCGGACGCAAGCCTTTCTCCTACGTCACCACCACGGACCTGAACGCCTGGAAGTACGCCTGCGAAAGACACTTCGGGACATGAATCTCAACATCGGCATCACGCTCAACGAGACGATCACCGACGCCATCGTCGACAAGCTCATCGAGTACGATCCCAGTCTCGCGGAACGCTCGCGCGAAGACATTCCGCGGACATGCACGACGAACCGCATTCTCGCCAGCGTGGGCACCATCACCTCCCTGCCGCTCTTTCTCAAAATCAAGGACTTCGTGGACCGGTCTCTGCTGGAGGAATCGGACCCCTCCCTCCTCAATCGCGGTATGTTCGTGCCGCTCTACAAGGACAGCGAGCAAATCTACATCGCGGTCGCGAACCCGTGGGATCCCACCGCCGAGGACACCTTTTCGCAACAGTACCCCGACCTCGAAGTCACCAAGATCCTCGCCCCCGTGGCGGAGATTACCCAAGTCATCGAGACTGTCGCCCGGACCGCCGGCCCCTCGCAATCCGACCTCGACGCCATCGAGGTCGATGAACGCGGCGACGAGATCAACGACTTCAACGTCACCGAAAAGCACGACGAACCGCTCGCCCAGCTCGTGGCCCAAATCGTTTCGGACGGCGTCAAGAGCCGCGCCTCGGACATCCACATCAAGTGCGACAAGGAAAGCGTCCACTACAGCTACCGGATCGACGGCGACATGGGGACGAAGTACGACATCCCGATGAAGCTCAAGGACCGAGTCGACGCGTTTCTTCTCAACCTGATGGGTCTCGCCCCGGAAGAACGCGCCAAGAGGCCCGGAATCTCGGGTCGCTTCACGGTGAACTACCTGCGCCGGGCCATCGACATGCGTTTCGAGCGGCACCGCACCTACCGCGGCTACCACGTGACCATGCGGATTCTCGACAAGAGCGGTTTCGAAGCCAAGCTCGGCGTCGGCTCCCTGGCCTTCGACTCCGCCACGCTGTTCGAACTCGAGAAGGTCATGGCCATTCCGGCCGGCATCATCGTGATGTCGGGTCCGACCGGATCCGGCAAATCGACCACGCTCAACGCGATGCTGCGGGAACTCAATCGGCCGGAGGACAACATCCTGACCCTGGAGAACCCGGTCGAGGACGAGATCACCGGCGTGCTCCACTGCGACATTCGTCCCACCGAGTTCAAGGCCATGATCGCCAGCTTCATGCGCAGCGATCCCGACATCATCCTCATGGGCGAGGTGCGGGATCTCGACTCCGCCGAACTCGCCATCGAAGCGGCCATCACCGGCCACAAAGTTCTCACTACGATCCACACGCCGCGCGCCTCGCAGATTATCGAGCGCTTCGAGCAGCTCGGAATCGAGCGCTGGAAGATCGCCCAGACGCTCAAGGCCGCCTGCGCCCAGCGCCTCGTGAAGCTTCTCTGTCCCTACTGCAAGATCAAGAAGCCGGGGCTCACCGAACGCGAAATCAAGAAATTCAACCTCGACGAAGAGTGGCGGGAAACACCGATTTTCCAGAAGCACGCCGACGGCTGCAACGAGTGCGACGGGCGCGGCTACTTCGGACGAACCGCCATTCTCGAGATCATTCCGATCACCCCCGAATGGTCCGACGCCCTTTCCAAGGGAACCCTGAGCCCCTACGAACTCGAACTCGCCGTCCGGGAACAGGGCATCCTGCCGTCGCTGAGAAAAAGCGGTCTGAAACTCGTCCGCGAAGGCCGCTCCGATCTCGATGCCCTCCGCAAGGTCATCGACATGTCCGCCGGAGACTGAACCCGGACCCATTTCATCCATGAGCACCACCGACACCTCGCCTTCTTCGGCCGCCCAGGCGGCTCTCGCCGCGCGGATCAAGGAAAAGACCGCAAGCGCTTCGGGACATCATGCTCCCGCGGCGAAAAAGGGTCTCTTTCAGAAAGACGCGAGCAAATCCAAGTTCCCTCAAAAGGAACTCATCAAGCTTTGCCGCGGGATGGCGTCCATGCTCAAGGCGAACATCAACACCGCCGACGCCCTCAAATACTATTCCAACGGCCACCCATCGCCGGTCGTGAGGGATACGCTGAAGCAAGTCCGCGACCTCATCGAAACCGGGCTCCCCGGATACGCCGCCTTCGCCAAAACCGGCAAGTTCGACGACAAGTTCATCTCGCTGATCCGGGCCGGCACCGACGCCGGCCAACTGGACAGGGCGTTCGATTCCGTGGCCGGACGGCTCAAGAAAGAGGCCGAGTTCAAGTCGAAGATGCGCAAGGCCACCATGCTGCCCTCCATCATCATTTTCGCCCTCATCATGCTCTTCATCGCGGCCCAGCTGCGAATCATCCCCGAGATCGAAGGGATTCTCGCCGACGTCAATCAGGAGCCGGATGCGCTCACCGGGATTCTCTTCAAGTTGAGCCACATCACCCAAAAGGTCTGGATTCCCTTCGTGCTTTGCCTCCTCGGTTCCGTCTTCTCGTTCCTCTTCGTCGAAAAAGTTCGCAACGCCGTCACCTTCTTCATGATGGCGCGCTGGCGGATCCTTCGGAAACTCGTCATGGGCATGCGGCAGCTTCTGTTTCTCGGTTCCATGGACATGCTTCACTCGAACGGGATCAACCTTTCCAAAGCCGTCGAAATTTCCGCCGAATCGCTCCGGGGCACGCCGATGTGCGAAGAACTGCTCAACGCCGGGAGACGCTACGTGGAGACGGGCCTCCCCTTCTCAGAGGCCATCCGAAAGTTCACCTCCTGCGATCCCCAGGTGGCACACCTCATCTCGATCGGAGAACATTCTTCGTCGCTCGGCCAGCAGTTGAATCTTCTGACCCAGATGTACGAGGAAGACGTGGACCAGATCGTCAACGAATTCGCCACCATCGTGAACCTCGTCGTTCTCATCGCGGCGGCGCTGCTGATCACCATGGTCTTCATCGGCGCCTTCCTTCCGATCTTCCTGATGGGACCGAAGATGATGAACGGTCAGGGTCTCTAAACAGCTCCTCCGAACCGTCGAAAAATCATGCAAAAAACCGCTCTCGACCGCTGGCTTCAAAAAAAGCTCGTCTACGTCAGTCAAGTGTACTGCAACACCCTTCCCCACCAGATTCCACAGGGGGCAACCCTCGAGGAAACCACGGCGGCGAGCGGCGGGCGCTACCTCTACCGCTTCACGGTGACCACTGACCAGGCCATGGACGAGCTGACCGCCAACCTCGAGGTGGCGAACATCACCTACACCTCCCGCATCGCGGAATGCGGCGGATGGAAGGGAAAACTCTTCAATAACCCCGATAAAAGCTTTACACTGCAAGTTTCCTGGGTAATATTTGGAATTGCCATACTCTCCATGGCTTTTTCCGGCCTGCCCGTGCATCTCTGGAAAAAGCTGTCGGCAGAGGACCCACCCGACGAGAAGAAGGCGGAGGCGGCCCATGTCGAATCCGCCCGACTTCCCGGCTAACTCCCCCTTCCATTGCACGCGAATCCATACAGACCCCGCCGCCAACGCGGACTCACGCTCGTTGAAATCACGGTGGTGATCGCCCTCATGCTGGGGCTGGCCTCGATCATCACCTACTCCGTCTCGACCATGACGGACTGGAAGAAAGGGCGCGCCGCCGGCGAGAAACTCAAGGCGGTCTACATCGCCCAGAAAAGCTACTTGGCGGACCATCCCGCGAAAAGCTACGCCGACTTCGTGGCGGACGACCTCGTTCCCTATCTTCCGAACCGCCCCGGCGCCATGCCCACGGCCGTCGGGCTCGACGACGAGGAGCTGTCTCTGAAGTTCACCGCGATGCCTCCGCGGTTCGCGCTGGGCGACGCCGACTACGACCCGTCCGACTCGCCTTCAGACGGACTCTGGGACGTCGGAAGCCTCTGACCCGAGTTCCTCGGCCAGCACGGTTTTTTGCCGCTCGATCCAGACCTCGTCGCGTCCGAGTTCCGCCGCCATCAAGCGGACGACCCGGTCCGAACAGCGCCGCGTCGCCGCGACGTCGAGAAACGTGCAGCGCGTCCGGCGACTCAGCACGTCGGTCAGCGTCATCGCCATTTCCTCTCCTACCGCCCGTCGCACGTCGGCCTCGGTGTATGGCAGCTCCGGGTCGAGCGAGTCGCTGTCGCCGCCTCCTGGCTCGTCCAACAGGGTCAGGTCGCCGGTCGCACAGGGTCGGGTCTCCAGCCCGGCCAGTTCGCAGGCCCGGTCGACGGCGTCTTCGGCCATGCGGCGGTACGTCGTCCATTTGCCTCCGGCGACCGTCAGCAGACCGGAATCGCTAACGAAAAGGCTGTGGGTCCGCGAAATGTCCGAGGTTTTGCCACCGTTACGGGGCGGACGCACCAGCGGCCGCAGCCCCGCGAAGGTCGCGCGAATGTCGGACCGCGTCGGCCTTTCGACCAGGTAGCGCCCCGCGTGCTCCAGCAGATAGTCGATCTCCTCCTCCAAGGGCCGGGGGTGCAACTCGACCGGCACGTCCGCGGTGTCCGTGGTCCCGAGTAGCACCCGGTTCCGCCAGGGAATGGCAAAGAGGACTCGCCCGTCGTCCGTGCTCGGGATCATGATCGCGGTGTCGCCGCCGAGAAAGGACCGGTCGAGAACCACGTGAATTCCCTGGCTCGGCTGAATCACCTCCGTCGCGTCGGGCTCGTCCAGTCTACGGACCGAATCGGTGAAAACGCCGGTGGCGTTGATCGTCACCTTCGCGCGCAGGCGGTATTCCCGGTCCTCGATCCGATCGCGGGCCACCACGCCGCAGACCTTCCCGCCTTCCTTGATCAATCCCTCCACTCGAACGTGATTCGCCACCGCAGCGCCCTTCGCGACCGCCGTCCGCGCCAGGGCCACCGCGAGCCGGGCGTCGTCGAACTGCCCGTCCCAGTACAGCGTCCCGCCGCGCAAGCCCTCGCCGGTCAGGTTCGGAATCCGCTCCCTCGTCGCCGACGCCGAGAGGTGCCCGGTCGAATCGATTCCCAGCCTTCCCGCCAACAGATCGTAGAGCGTCAATCCCGAGCCGTAGAAGAAGCGCTCGTACCAGCGGAACGCCGGGACGACGAAGGCGAGCGGCTTCACCAAGCCGGGCGCGTTCTTCATCAGCCTCCCCCGCTCCCGCAGCGACTCTCGCACCATTCCGATCTGGCCGCCGCGAAGGTAGCGCACGCCGCCGTGGATCAGCTTCGTGCTCCGCGAGGACGTGCCTTCGGCGAAGTCCGCCTGTTCCAGCAGGGCGGTGCGGTAGCCGCGCGAAGCCGCGTCCACCGCGATCCCCAGCCCCGTCGCCCCTCCCCCTATCACGAGAATGTCCCACTCCTCCGAGGAGTCGTCGAGGCGAGCCAAAATTTCGGAGCGATCCATCGCCGCCACTAAAGAAAGCCCGATCCCGAAAGCAACCCAAGGTTTCGGAGGACTACGGCCAACGAGCACGTCGCGCAGATCCTTGGCTATCTGAAGTCGTCCGGAATCGAGCACGGACTCCTCGTCAATTTCGGCAGCTACCGCTTCCAAATTAAAAAATGCGCACTGTCCGCAGACGCATCGCCCATGCCTCGCGCCAAAGGACCATTTCCCCTGCTTGCCCAAGGAGAATTCGGCAACGAGGTGGACCTCGATTTGCCTGCGTATTCTGCGGGGGAACTGAACTCGATTCAAGGCGGGGGCGGGCGTTCGGCGGATGGGTTCCAGGTGGCGGCTTGACTCCCGGCCTCGCCGCCTGGTTCGTCGGCGTGCGCAGCCTGGCCCACATCCACGCCCATCCCCAACGCGAACCGTGTCATGACGGAGCTCCTCAAAACGAATTCATCGAAATCGAAATCGCGACGGGATCGGAGCTCCCTCCCATAACCCGACTCACCCCCGGCGTCATTCGTCGTTCCGCGCGCCTCGCGCGCGCCACCCCTCCCGCAATCGCGCCGGCCGCCTCGCTTGCGCACAACTCCACACAACTCT
The DNA here is from genome assembly GCA_040905585.1 of Verrucomicrobiales bacterium. Lineage (GTDB taxonomy): Bacteria > Verrucomicrobiota > Verrucomicrobiia > Verrucomicrobiales > DEV007 > Arctic95D-9. Next base: position 95,205 of record JBBDRG010000052.1, on the reverse strand, counting down.
ATAGACTTCCATATCAACATGTCATCAAACCACTCCCAGCGCGCCTACCGCCACATCCGCCAGAAGATCCTGGACGGCTCCGTGCCCCCCGGGACCCGGCTTTCCTATGGCTCCATCGGCAAGGAGATCGGCGTCAGCGCCACCCCGGTACGCGAGGCGGTGGGGCAGCTCGCGAGCGAGGGCTTCGTCGAGCTGGTGCCCCAGCTCGGGGCCGTCGTCCGCGAGCTGAGCCGCGACGAGGCGGTGGAACTCTACGAGCTGCGCGAGGCCCTCGAATCCTTCGCCGCGCGACGGGCCGCCGAGCGCATCGGAGACCGGCTCCTCGCCGAGCTGGACCGCAACCTGGAGTCCTCGCGCGAACTCGTCGACGAGGTGCGCCGCTCGGGCGCGGAGACCGCCGACGCCGAGGTGGCACGTCGCTTCCACGCCCTCGATCTCGCTTTTCACATGACCCTGATCGAGGCCTCGCACAACCGCCGCATGCTCAAGGTGGTGGGCGACAGCCACATCCTCACCCGCATCTTCCAGGCCGAGCGCCACGCCTTCCGCCTCGACATCCTCGAGACGACCCAAGCCGAGCACGAGGCCATCGCCGAGGCCGTCCGCAGCCGCGACTCCGAGTCCGCCCACGACGCCATGGGCCGCCACATCCGCAACAGCTTGGAGCTCACCCTAACCGAAGCCGACCACGACACCACCGACCGCTGGTGGGCGGCGTGAGCCCCCGTCGACCGATCCCAGCCTCGATGATGCACCACTTTCCCGCACAGCCCCCCGCGCCCGTCGCCGGTTTGTCCCGGTTCGGCCTCGCCCTCTACGCGCTTCTGCTTCCTCTCGTTGCCCTCGCCCCTCCCGCGCGGGCCGCCGATCCCTCCTCGCCCGCGATGCTCGCCGGCGAATGGATGCCCGACGACCCGCACCAGATCGACTACGCACTCCTCCCCCGGATCCCTTCGGAGCACGCCGTCATCCACAGCGTGAAAGAGCAGAAGGGCGTCAACCAGCACAACTACCTCGCCCACCACGACGGGCGCTACTGGGCCATGTGGAGCGACGGTCCGGCCATCGAGGACCGCGTCGGTCAGGTCGTCAAGTTCGCCACCAGTCCCGACGGTCTCGTGTGGAGCGAGGCAAAAATTCTCACTCCCAACCCGCCCGGTTCCGGCCCCGATTCCCCCTACTACAACACACGCAGCGACGAGGGCTTCCGCTACATCGCCCGCGGCTTGTGGGGGCGCGAGGGCGAACTGCACCCGTTCGCGACGCTGGACGAAGCCGCCGGATTTTTCGGCGAGAGCCTCGCCCTGCACGCCTTCCGTCTCGCCGCCGACGGCGAGTCGTGGGAGGACACCGGCGTCATCGCCGACAACACCATCAACAACTTCCCGCCCAAACGGATCCCCACTGGCGAGTGGATGATGTCGCGGCGCCCCTGGGACTACAAGTCCGCCGGAGTCGACTTCCTCGTCGGCGGCGTGGAATCCGCCGACCAGTGGGAGTCCTTCCCCGTGCTCGGCAGCAGCGACCAATTGAAAGCGGAAGAGCCCCTCTGGTGGACCCTGCCCGACGGTCGCCTCTCGGCCCTCTTCCGCGACAACGGCGGCAGCAAATTTCTCCACCGTTCCTTCTCCGCCGACCACGGGCGCACCTGGTCCGCCCCGGTGCGCACCGACTTCCCCGACGCCACCTCCAAGATTTTCGGCCTCCGATTGAGCGACGGGCGCTACGTACTGATCTCGAACAGCAACCCCCGCGCCCGCGATCCCCTGACCCTCGCGATCAGTGATGACGGTGTCGTCTTCCACAAGCTCGCCTGGCTCGTGGGCGGACGTCACGTCGACTACCCTCACGCCGTCGAGCACCGGGACCACCTCCTCGTCGCCTTCGCCGGCGGAAAACAAAGCGTCGAGCTGCTGCGAATCCGGCTCGATGATCTCGACGTCCTCGCCATGCCCGATACCGTCGCCCGCGACGAAGCGCTGCCCCCCGTCACCGCCCGCCCCTCAGCGACGCCCGACTGGATCGACCTTGGCAACGAAGGCGAAACTCTTCACCTCGCCGCCGAACTCACCGTCCCGAAACGCGGACAAGCCGCCTCCCTCGGTCTCGCGACCCGCTCGGGCGAGGAGCGCGTCGCCGTCCGCATCGACGCCGAGGGCCGGCTCTCCGCCTGGCTCTACGAGGACGAGACCGCCGGCAAAATCCTGCCCGAAGACAAACGTTTTTCCCTGCTCCTCCGCCTCGTCAGCCGGCGTTCCCAGCCCGACGAACTGCATCTCCGCATCCTGCCCGCCGGCACCATCCCGGGCAAACCCTCTTCCCCCGACGAGTGGACCCTCTCCAATCTCAAAGGCGACAGCCAGGCCAATCTCGCCAAGGCCATCGTGCGCGGGGACCAGGACGAGCCCGCCTTCTCCAAGATCCTCATCGCCCCGGACCACGCCGGACTCGCCGCCGCACCTTTGGTCGAGCCCGTCCTCGCCGAACTCGCTCCGCCGCCGGAGCCGCCCTTCGACCTCTCCCCTCCCCACCCGGTGGAGAACCCCGGCAGCCAGCTCATGCTCGCCGGGCCGGGCATCCCGGAGGACACCCACCGCATCGCCTTTTCGCAATTGCCGACGGTGCCCTCGCAGCACGCCGTGGTCAGCGACGCACGGCCCGAGGGCGGCGACCGGGTCAACCAGCACAACTACCTCGTTCACCACGCCGGCCGCTTCTGGGCGATGTGGAGCGACGGCCCCGGAGCGAGCCGGGGCCCCGCCCGCGTCCCCGGCCACGACCTCGCCGGACAGCACGTCTCCTTCGCCACCAGCGAGGACGGGCTGAACTGGAGCCCCGTCGCCAATCTCAGCGGCCCGCCCGAGGAAGGCTACGGCTGGATCGCCCGCGGTTTCTGGCTGCGCGAGGGGGAGCTGCTGGCGCTGGCGAGCCGCTTCGTCGGCCCCGCGGGCTACCGCGGCGAAGGCCTCCAGTTGCACGCCTTCTCCCTCGAGGACGCGGCGGCGGCGGTGCCCGGGTGGCGGCACCACGGCCTCGTCATGGACGACGCCCTCAACAACTTCGAGCCGCGCAAGCTGCCCTCGGGCGAGTGGATGATGTCGCGCCGAGACCATGTCGGCGACGTGCATGTCGCCGTCGGCGGGGTCGCTTCCTTCGACGAGTGGACCTCCTTCCCCCAGGCCGCCGGCCAAGACCCCACCCTCTCCGCCGAGGAGCCCGACTGGTGGGTGCTGCCCGACGGCAATCTCTGCGCCCTCTTCCGCGACAACAACAAGTCCGGCTACCTCTACCGCGCCTTCTCCGCCGACCACGGCCGCACCTGGACGGAACCGGTGCGCACCAACTTCCCCGACGCCCGCTCGAAATTCTGCGCCTTGCGCCTATCCGACGGACGCTACGCCCTCGTCTCCAACAGCAACCCGCGCATGCGCAACCCCCTCACCCTCGCTCTCAGCGACGACGGACTCGTCTTCGACCGCCTCATCTACCTCGTCGGCGGCCGCCACGTCGACTACCCCCACCTCATCGAGCACGGGGGCGCGCTCTACATCGCCTTCAACACCCTCAAGATGACCTGCGAGGTGCTGAAGGTGAAGCTTAACGATCTCAGAGCCAATGAGACGTCTCCTCGAGAATCGATTCGTTAGCCCATCCCAGCCAGATTCGCTCGGCTATCCAATTCAAGCCATGAACCCAAGCACCGCCCTGCATCTCACCCTTTTTGCGATCTTTGCGATCTTTTGCGGCCAATCCCATTCCCAGGACATCGTCGTCTACGGCGGCACCCCCGGCGGGATCGCCTCGGCCCTCTCCGCCGCGCGCATGGGCCGCGAGGTCGTACTCGTCGAGTCCCACGACCACGTCGGCGGCATGAGCACCAGCGGGCTCGGCAAGAGCGACATCGAGAACCGCGCCATGATCGGCGGGATCTTCCAGGAGTTCGTCGCCAAGATCCTCGACCACTACGTGATCACCTACGGCCCCGAGCACGAGAACGTCGGGCTCTGCCGCGACGGTTACTACTACGAACCCTCCGTGGCCGAAGCGGTCTTCGAGTCCATGCTCGCGGAGGAATCGAGCCTCGCCGTGATGAAGGGCTGGCGGCTCCACGACGCCCGGGTTGACGGGGACCGCCTCGTCGCCATCGAGATACTCAATCGCCACGACGGCAGCACCCGCACCCTCGAGGCCGAGGTCTTCATCGACGCCACCTACGAAGGCGACCTCTACGCCGCAGCCGGGGCCGAGTATCGGCTCGGCCGCGAGTCCCGAGACGAGTTCGGCGAGCCCCACGCCGGAGTCGTCTACTTCGACTATCAGGAACGCGAGTTCCTCCCCGGCACCACCGGAGAAGGCGACGACGGACTCCCCGCCTACACCTACCGGCTCTGCCTGACGAAAGACCCCGCCAACTCCCGCCGCCTGACCGAGCCCCCTCCCGGCTACGATCGCGAGGACTACCTCGGCTACTTCGACGACCTCGAGGCGGGCCGACTCGCCGGCCCCAAGGTTCTCAAGCCCGGCCGCGGCTACTACCCCGAGCACTTCGACACCCTCGTGCGGGCGCTCTCGGTCACCGACATCCCCAACGGCAAGACAGACGTCAACATCAACCCCCGCCCCCTCGGCTTTCCCTTCCCCGAGGAAAACCGCGGCTACGTCGAAGGCGACGAGGCTACCCGCGAGCGCATCCGGCAGCGCCACCGCAGCCTGGCGGTGGGGTTGATCTGGTTCCTGCAGAACGACCCCGAGGTCCCCCAGGCCCACCGCGTCATCGCCAACGAGCTGCACTGGCCCAAGGACGAGTTCACCGACAATGACCATTTTCCCTGGCAGCTCTACGTGCGCGAAGGCCGCCGTCTCGTCGGCGAACACACCCTCACCCAACACGATATCACCGGTAAAGGCGAAGCCCCCGTGCACCAGCCCGACAGTATCGCGGTGGGCGAGTTCCCCATCGACAGCTTCCCCGTGCGCAAACGCCAGCCCGGCGACACCGTCGTCCTCGAGGGCTACCTCGGCATGCTCGAGCACATCACCCGCCCCTACGAGATCCCCTACCGCATCATGGTCCCGGCGAAGCTCGACGGCCTCCTCGCGCCCGTCGCCGCCAGCACCACCCACGTCGCCTTCTCCAGCATCCGCATGGAGCCCACTTGGATGGCGCTGGGCCAGGCCGCCGGGGTGGCCGCGCATCTTGCGATCGAACACGGGGGCGTCCCGCGCGCCGTGCCCGTCGCCCCGCTTCAGAAGACCCTCGCGGCCCAGGGACAAGTCCTGCGGCATGCCGCCACCGAAGCTCAACCCGAATGACGGTCCAGAATCCCACGCACCCCCTTTCCCCATGAAGAAAACCCTGCCCACAACTTTCGCCCTCGCCGCCACGCTGCCCCTCGCGCTCGCGGCCGAGGACGACTGGAAACTCCAACCCCTCGCATACAACCACCCCGGCCTCGCCGTCGATCTCGGCGTGGGCCTCTGGGCCTGGCCCATGCCGATGGACTACAACGGCGACGGCAAGACCGACCTCCTCGTCGCCTGCCCCGACAAGCCCTCCAACGGCGTCTGGTTCTTCGAGAACATCGGCGAACCGGGCGAAAAGCAACCGCTCTTCAAAACCGGCGTGCGCCTCGGACCCGCCAAACAGAACATGCAGATCTCCTACGTCGAAGGCGAACCCCGCATCCTGGTCCCCGGCTTCGAACACGAGGACTTCCGCGAGTCGAAGTTCGAGAAACCGCCCCGCATCTACCCCGAATCCAACGTCCACGAAAACGGCGTGCGCGCCAACATGTGGCGCTACGTGGACTACACCGGCAACGGCGTCCACGACCTCGTCGTCGGGGTGGGCGACTGGACCGATCTCGTCTGGGACCACGCCTACGACGCCCGGGGCCGCTGGCGCAACGGCCCTCTGCGCGGCTACGTCTACCTCGTCGAAAACCGCGGCACCGACGAGACCCCCGACTACTCCGACACGCCCGCGAAGCTGACCACCGAGGACGGCTCGCTCATCGAGACCTACGGCTGGCCTTCGCCCAATTTCGCCGACTTCGACGACGACGGCGACCTCGACCTCCTCTGCGGCGAGTTCCTGGACGGCTTCACCTACTTCGAGAACATCGGCACCCGCGAGGAGCCGCGCTACGCCACGGGGCGGAGGCTCGTCGGCTCCGACGGACAGCCGCTCCACATGCACGTGCAGATGATCACCCCCACCGCCTACGACTGGACCGGCAACGGCCGCATGGACCTCGTCGTCGGCGACGAAGACGGACGCGTCGCGCTGGTCGAGCACAGCGGCGAAATCCGCAACGGCCTGCCCGTCTTCCACCAGCCCATCTTTTTCCAGCAGGAGGCCGACACCCTCAAGTTCGGCGCCCTCGCCACGCCTTGGACAGCGGACTGGGACGGCGACGGCCTCCAGGACATTCTCTGCGGCAACACCGCCGGCAACATCGCCTTTTTCAAGAACCTCGGCCCCGGCGAAAACGACCTTCCAAAGTGGGCCGCGCCCGTTCTCCTCGAGGAAGCCGAGGACGTCCCCTTCCGCATCCTCGCCGGGGAAAACGGCTCCATCCAGGGTCCCTGCGAGGCCAAGTGGGGCTACACCACCCTCTCGGTGGCCGACTGGGACGGCGACGGCAAACTCGACATCGTCTACAACTCCATCCTCGGCCGCGTCGGCCTCCTCCGCGGCACCGACGATCCGATCCGCGTCGAACCCGCTCCTTTCGACACTGGCCTGAAAGAGTACCCGCCCAAGTGGCAGTGGTGGCAGGCGCCTTCCAGCGACACCCTCACCCAGTGGCGCACCACCCCTGTGGCGATCGACTTCACCGGCGACGGCACGCTCGACCTCGTCATGCTCGACCAGGAAGGCTACCTCACCCTCCGCCGCGGCGTTGGTCCGGCCGAGCGCCTCTTCGTCGACGAAGACAACCAGCCTATCCGCCTCAACGCCCGCTCCGCCGGACGCAGCGGCCGCTTCAAGATCGCCGTGGCCGACTGGGACGACGACGGACGGCTCGACCTCCTCGTCAATTCGCAGAACGCCACCTGGTACCGCAACTGCGAGGACCGCGACGGACTCGTCGTGTTGAAAAAGATCGGCGACCTCACCGAGCGAAACGTCTCCGGACACACCGCGAGCCCCTGCGTGACCGACTTCGACGGCGACGGCGTGCCCGAGCTGCTCATCGGTGCCGAAGACGGACGCCTCTACCACATCCACAAAGCCGACACCATTCAGTATCCCGAAGAAAAACTCCAAGCCCGCGCCCCCATGGACCAGCCCGATCCAAAATTTCCCGGTTTCGTCAAAGAGGAGTTCATCTACGACAAAGCCCCCTTCCCCCAGTGCCACGCCAGCACCATCGCCGAGACCGACCGCGGCCTCGTCGCAGCCTGGTTCGGCGGCACCAAGGAGAAGGACCCCGACGTCGGCATCTGGTCGAGCTACTTCGACGGCGGCGAGTGGAGCCGACCGAAAGAGTGGGCCAACGGCGTCCAGCACGAGGGCACCCGCCACCCCTGCTGGAACCCCGTGCTCTGGCAGGCCCCCGGCGACGGACCCACGATGCTCTTCTTCAAAGTGGGACCCGACCCCCGCACCTGGTGGGGCGAGGTCATGGTCAGCCACGACCGCGGTCGCAGCTTTCGCGACCGCCGCCGGCTGCCCGAGGACATCGACGGCCCCGTGCGCGGCAAGCCGCTGCTCCTCGCCGACGGCACCCTGCTCTGCCCCTCCTCGACCGAACACGACCACGACTGGCGTTTCCACTTCGAGCACCTCGACGATCTCCAGCACCCCGAGCTGGGTGCCTCCTGGCAGCGCTTCGAGCCCGAGGAGCAACCCTATCAGGTCATCCAGCCAACCCTCTTGACTCTCGCCGACGACACCCTGCTCGCCCTCTTCCGCTCGAAGAACGAAAAAATCATCGCGAGCCGCTCCGGCGACGGCGGCAAGACTTGGAGCGAACTGGAGGAAACCAACCTGCCCAACAACAACTCCGGCGTCGAGGGCCTCACCTTGGCCGACGGACGGCACCTCCTCCTCTACAACCACCTCGGCGGCGAGCGGAAGGACGGCTGGGGAAAGCGCAACGTGCTCAACCTCGCCGTCAGCGAAGACGGCATCAACTGGGAGGCCGCCGGCTTCGTCGAGCGCGAGGAGAGCGGCGAGTTCTCCTACCCCGCCATGATCCAGGCCCGCAACGGCCTCGTCCACCTGACCTACACCTGGAACCGCCGCAAGATCAAACACGCCGTCGTCGATCCTGCCAGGCTCGAGGCGCAGCCCATCGGGATCTTCGACCCGGAGGGGTGAGGGTGGATACCATCCGAAATGGCGCGACAAATGCCATTTTTAATGCCATTTTTGATACCATGAGTGATACCATATCCATCGACAAAGCCGGCCGCGTGGTCATTCCCAAAGCTATGCGTGAAAAACTTCACCTCGCGCCGGGGACTTCCCTGCATGCCGAAATCGTCGGAGACCGGATCGAACTGACGCCCGCAACGGCAGAGGTGCGGGTCGTGCGCGAGGGCAAACGCAGGGTCCTCACCGGTGGCGTGCCCTTCGACGCTGCCAAAGCCGTGCGCGAAGCCAGAGAGGAGCGCGAAGCCCAGCTCGCCGAACGACTCGGTAGATAGAATGATCGCCACGATCGACTCCTCGGTTCTCGTCGCCGCCATGGCACGGGAAGAACTGCACCACGCCGAATGCATGGCGCTCCTGAACAGGCGGAACCTGCACCTCTATTCCCACGGCATCCCGGAAACTTTCTCCACCCTCACCGGTGGTCGCCTCGCGATCCGATACCCCGCCTCCCAAGTCGTTTCCTTTCTGGAAAAGGACTACCTGCCGGACCTGAAATTGGTCGAACTCTCTCCAAAAGAAAAGATCGCCGCTCTGCAGGAAGCGGAATCGCGGGGCGTCCGTGGAGGCGCCATTTACGATTACCTGCATCTCGTCGCGGCGAAAAAGTGCTGCGCCGAGCGCCTCTACACCCTCGACCTCTCCCATTTCCGCGCCATTCGCCGCGACGGAGATCCCAAAATTCTGCTGCCGTAGCATCCCCATGACCCAACCTGTCTCCGCCAGTAGTCGTGCCGCCATGGTCGCTCTACTGAGTCTCTTTGCCCCCGCCCTGTCCGCCGCCCCCGGACTCGCCCCCGCCGCGCCGCCGAACATCGTGCTCATCGTCGCCGACGACCTTGGCTACGGCGACCTCGGCTGCTACGGCAGCGAGGTCAGCAAGACGCCGCACATCGACGCGCTCGCCGAAAGAGGCATGCGCTTCACCGACTTCCACAGCGGCGGCGCCATGTGCAGTCCGACGCGGGCCTCCATCCTGACGGGGCGCTATCCGCAGCGCTTCGGCGAAATCTTCGACGGCGCCCTCTCCGCGCAGACCATGGGCCACCTCGGACTGCCACCGGAGGCGGTCACCATCGCGGAACGGCTCCGCGAAGGGGGCTATGCCACCGCCTGTGTCGGCAAGTGGCACCTCGGCTACGAGCCGCCCTTCCTTCCGAACGACCAGGGATTCGACCTCTTCCGCGGGCTCCATTCGGGCGACGGGGACTTCCACACCCGGGTCGACCGTTCCGGCAACGAGGACTGGTGGCACGACACCGAAATCGTCATGGAATCCGGCTACACCACCGACTTGATCACGCGGCACGGGGTCGAATTCATCGAGGCGAGCCGGGACCGGCCTTTCTTCCTCTATCTTGCCCACCTCGCGATCCACTTCCCCTGGCAGGGCCCCGAAGATCCACCCCACCGCGTGGCCGGCAAGCCCTATCACAAAGACAAATGGGGGATCGTTCCCAACCCCGAAAACGTCGAGCCGCACGTGGTGGGGATGATCGAGTCGATGGACGCGAGCGTCGGAGCGGTGATCGAAGCGCTGGAGCGCAATGGCCTGGAGAGCAACACGCTCGTCGTCTTCACCTCCGACAACGGAGGCTACCTGACTTACGGCAGCAGGTTCCGGAACATCTCCAGCAACGGCCCTTTCCGGGGACAGAAGGTGGATCTCTACGAGGGCGGTCATCGCGTGCCGCTGATCGCCTCGTGGCCGGGACGAATCCCCCCCCGGACCGTCACCGGCGAAACGGCGCACACCAACGACCTGGCACCCACCTTCGCGGGACTGGCCGACGCGGATTTCCCGGTACCGGACTCCGACGGGGTCGCCTCCGACGGGGTCGCCTTCGACGGGGTCGCCTTCGACGGGGTCGCCTTCGACGGGGTCGCCTCCGACGGGGTCGATCTCGCCCCGCTGCTGTTCGAGGGCGGGAAGCTCGCCGGTCGGAATCTCTACTGGCGCACCCGTTCCCAGCGGGCCGTGCGGAGCGGCCCGTGGAAGCTGGTGGCCGACCGAAAGGGATCATCCCCCGAGCTTTACCATCTCGGCAACGATCCCGGCGAGGAAAACAATCTCTCCAGCCTTCACCCGGATCGCACTCAGGAACTGAACCGCGCCTGGGAAACCTGGAACGCCCGCATGGAGAAGAGCGCCGCCAAATTCCCCGATCCCGACACCCCTCCCAGGCCATGAACCTCACTCCGCTATTCGCACTCGCTTGTTCTCTCGCGCTCGTCGGGGTCGCTTCCGCCGCGCCGCAGCCCAATATCGTGCTCATCGTGGCCGACGATCTCGGCTACGGCGACCTCGGCTGCTACGGCCAGAAACACCTCGTCACTCCGAACATCGACCGTCTCGCCGAGGAAGGCCTCCGCTTCACCCAGGCCTACGCGGGCGGGCCGGTCTGCGCCTCCTCCCGCAGCGTGCTCATGACTGGCCTGCACAACGGCCACACCCCCGCCCGCGACAACGTGCCCCACTACCCGACCTACCTCGAGGAGGACGACACCACCCTCGCCGAGGTGCTCCATTCCGCGGGCTATCGCACCGGCGGCGTCGGTAAGTGGTCCCTCGGCGACGCCGGGACGCCGGGCGCGGCGCTCGAGCAGGGCTTCGACCACTGGTTCGGCTACCTCAACCAGGACCACGCCCACTACTACTGGACCGAGTATCTCGACGACGATGCGGGCCGCAAGGAACTGCCGGGCAACCCGGTCGCTCGCGAGCACTACAGCCACGACCTCCTCACCGAGCGCGCCCTGCAGTTCATCCGCGATTCCAATGAGGAACCTTTCTTTCTCTTCGCCGCCTACACCATCCCCCATTTCTCCTCCAAGGACGAAGACCCCGATGGCCTCGCGGTGCCTTCGACCGCCCCCTACACCGAGCGCGACTGGCCGGAGAAGGCCAGGAAATACGGGGCCATGGTGGACCGTCTCGACCGCGACGTGGGACGGATCACCGCGCTCGTCGACGAACTCGGCCTCGCGGAAAACACCCTCGTCCTTTTCACGAGCGACAACGGCGGCCACTCCACGGTGTGGGAGGAACTCGACACGAGCGGCCCGCTGCGCGGTTTCAAACGCGATCTCTACGAGGGCGGTATTCGCGTGCCCTTCATCGCGCGCTGGCCCGCTACCGTTTCCGCCGGAGAGGTCAGCGACGAGGTCGTCGCCTTCGAGGACCTGCTGCCGACTTTCGCGCGGCTCGCCGGGGCGGAGCCACCGGAGGATCTCGACGGCCTCGACATCGGTGCCGCGCTAACAGGCGAGGCGCTCGCGACTCCCCGCGAATTTCTTTACTGGGACTACGGCCACTGCCGCCCCCACTACGACCAGGCGGTTCGGCTCGATGATTGGAAAGGGATCCGCCTCGGCCGCGAAGAGGGACGCATGCAGCTCTACGACCTCGCATCGGACATCGGCGAAACGCGCGACTTGGCCGACGACCACCCCGGCGTGGTGGAGCGCATCGCCGCCATCATGGACGGAGCGGCGACGCCCAGCCCGCGCTATCCCGTCGGCGAGATCTACCGGGGCGGGGCCATCTGGCGGGCCGACAACCACCACCCTTCCCAACGCAAGCTGCCACCCCCGGTCCAGCCCGGCGACCCCGGATTCGTGACTGCGGCATCCGTCTTCGATCCCGAGAACGCTCCGACGCCCACCTGCCATTCCTCGACCCTCGTCGAACTGCCCGACGGCACCCTCGCCGCCGCCTGGTTCGGCGGCACCAACGAGCCCCACGTCGACAACTCGATCTGGTTCGCCCGGCAGGAGAACGGGCAATGGCAAGAGCCCCTCGAAGTCGCCGACGGCTCGGAAGGCGAAGATCGTATCCACCGAACCGGCAATCCCGTTCTCTTCCAACCCCGAGAGGAGGGCGCCCCCCTGCTGCTTTTCTACAAAGTCGTCCCCCCCGAGCCCAACCGCGCCAGCGCCTGGTGGGGCATGATGACCCGCAGCGACGACGGAGGCCGCACCTGGGCGACGCCCTGGAAACTCGGGACCGACGAACGCCTCGGCAGCCGCCCCCACCTCATCGGACCGGTGAAGAACAAACCGATCCAGCTCGCCGACGGCGCCATTCTCTGCCCCAGCAGCACCGAGCACGAGGGCTGGCGGGTCCATTTCGAAATCACCCGCGATTTCGGCGAGACCTGGGAGGTGGTCGGCCCCGTCCCCGGAGGGCACGGCTTCAACGCCATCCAACCCGGCCTCCTCGACCACGGAGACGACCGGCTCCAGGTCCTCTGTCGCAGCCGCGAGGGAGTCGTCGCCCAGAGCTGGTCGTCCGACGGCGGAGCGAGCTGGGACCCGATCACCGCGACCCATCTCCCCAATCCGAACTCGGGCACCGACGCCCTCACCCTTGCGGACGGACGGCATCTTCTCGTCTACAACCACACCCTTCGCCGCGGTCCCTTCCCGGCGAACCGCGGCGAATTGAACGTGGCGCTGTCCGACGACGGCCGACAATGGGAGCCCGTCCTCACCCTCGAGCGGGAGAAGGGCGAGTTCTCCTATCCCGCAGTCATCCAGGACCGCAACGGCCTCGTCCACCTCGCCTACACCTGGAAACGCGAAAGCATCAAACACGTCGTCCTCGATCCAGCGGACCTCGACGCGACGTCTCGCGACAAGCCTTGAAACAACGGAGGCCGTTGCGCCCCAACTTCCAACTTCCAACTTCCAACTTCCAACTTCCAACTTCCAACTTCCAACTTCCAACCTCCAACCTCCAACCTCCAACCTCCAACGCTCAGCCAGACCCCATGCTCGCTTTCCATCCCACCCGCTTTCACCAACTTCGACGTTCGCCGTTGAACGTTCGACATTGGGCGCTCGCCGCCGCCTACCTCACCCTCCTCTACCCCCTGACGGCTCTAACGGCGGCGCCCCCGAACATCCTCCTCTTCGTCGCCGACGACATGCACTGCACCATCGGGGCCTACGGCGACCCCGCCGCCGTCACCCCGAACCTCGACCGCCTCGCCGCGCGCGGCCTCGTCTTCGAACGAGCCTACTGCCAGCAGGCCGTTTGCAATCCCTCGCGCTCCTCCTTTCTCACCGGACTGCGCCCCGACACCGTCGGCGTCGACGACCTGAGAAAAGGCTTTCGCGAGACCGCTCCGAACGGCAAGAATCTCGTCACCCTGCCGCAGCATTTCAAAAACCGCGGCTGGTTCACCCAGGGCGTCGGCAAGATTTTTCACAACATGGGCGAAACCCAGGACCGGCAATCCTGGTCGGTGGACGAGGCCTTTTTCAAAGGCACCCACGCCGACGACACCGTTTACCGGAACACGCCCGCCCCCCTCAGATCCGTGGAGGCGGGACCGAAAGCTCCCCTCTTCGAGGATCTCCACGTCCCAGACACCGCCTACCGCGACGGTCAGATCTCCCGCCTCGCCGCCGCCGTGCTGCGCGACCGCGCCGGCCACGAACAGCCCTTCTTCCTCGCGGTGGGATTCTGGCGCCCCCACCTTCCGTTCGTCGCCCCGAAGAAATACTGGGATCTCTACGACCCCGCCGCCATTCCCCTTCCCGATCCCCCCTACGCCCCCGAGGGCGCGCCGGAAATCGCCCTGCACGAGTCGCGCGAGATTCGCGGCTACGGACTGACTCCGGCCGACCGCGACTTCACCGAGGAAGAGGTCCGCCACTACCGCCACGGCTTCTATGCCGCGGTCAGTTTCCTGGACGCCCAGATCGGGCTCGTCCTCGACGCGCTGGAGGAAAGCGGCCACGCCGAGGACACCGTGGTCGTTTTCGTCTCCGACCACGGCTTCCACATCGGCGAACACGCCCTCTGGGGCAAGACCACCAACTTCGAACTCGACGCCCGGGTGCCGCTCATCGTCGCCGACCCGCGACGCCCCGACGGCCACGGACGCCGCACCGGCGCCCTCGCCGAGCTGGTCGATCTCTACCCCACCCTCGCCTCCGTCGCCGGCATCGACGACGAACTTCCCGCCAACCTGGAGGGCAACGACCTCGCCCCCGTCCTCGACGACCCCGCCGCCACGGTCAAAGAAGCGGCCTTCACCCAGCACCAGCAACCCTTCTACGGCCCGCGAAGCAATTGGGAGGCCTGGGGCTACTCGGTGCGCACGGAGAGCTGGCGCTACACCGAATGGCGCGACCTCGAAGAAAAGACGGTCATCGCCCGCGAGCTCTACGACCACGAGACGGACCCGCTCGAGACCCGCAATCTCGCCGACGAGGAGGCCCATGCCGAAGCCGTATCGGCACACGCGGAACGCATCGCGGAGCAATTCGGGGAAGCCGACCGGCCATGAAGTCGCCTTCCTCTGCCCGCCTCGAATCCTTTGCACTTCATACTTCGATCCGGAGCGGGAAGTCGCGATCTCCGACACCCATCCCGCAAACTTGGTTCCGACGAACGACGGGACTCTCGTTCCCATCGACCTTCGCATCGAGAATCTCTCCCGCCACCTCGTTGACGCCGTCCGCAGCCTCGTTCGCCAATCCTGACCCGCCTTCATGAGAACCCCCGACCTCGTCGTCCTCGTCCTCTACATCGCCGTCGTCGTCGGCGTCGGTTTCTGGTTCGCCCGGCGCAGCAAGACCTCGGACGGTTTCATGAAAGCGGGGGGCCGCCTCCCCGGCTGGGTCATCGGGCTGAGCCTCTTCGGCACCTATCTTTCCTCCAACACCTTCATCGGCGTGCCCGGCAAGGCCTACGCGGAGAACTGGAATTCCTTCGTCTTCTCCCTTTCCATTCCCCTCGCCGTGCTCGTGGCGACGCGATGGTTCGTGACCTTCTACCGCTCCACCGGAACGATCTCGGCCTACGAGCATCTGGAGCACCGCTTCGGGACCTGGGCCCGCATCTACGTCGTGGTCTGCTACCTCCTCACCCAGGTCGCCCGCAGCGCCACCATCATGCTCGGCGTCGCCATCGGCCTGCAGCAGGTCACCGGCTGGGACCTCGCCACCATCATTCTCGTGGCGGGCCTTCTCGTCACCACCTACACCCTCGTCGGCGGAATCGAAGCCGTCATCTGGACCGACGCGGTGCAGAGCGTCGTCCTCACCGCCGGCGCCGTCCTCGTGGCGGGCTTGCTGCTTTTCGGTCATCCCGAGGGGGCCGGAGGCGCCATCACCATCGCCGCCGAAAACCAGAAATTCTCCCTGGGAAGCTGGTCCTTCACCGACCTCGCCAACTCGACGGTCTGGGTCGTGCTCGTCTACGGCCTTTTCATCAACCTCACCAATTTCGGGA
The DNA here is from genome assembly GCA_040905585.1 of Verrucomicrobiales bacterium. Lineage (GTDB taxonomy): Bacteria > Verrucomicrobiota > Verrucomicrobiia > Verrucomicrobiales > DEV007 > Arctic95D-9. The sequence goes on along the minus strand of JBBDRG010000052.1, from coordinate 79,576 downwards.
TCGACCAGAACTACATCCAGCGCTACCACGCGGCTTCCTCGGAGAAAGCCGCGAATCGCTCCCTCTGGATCGGGGCGGTCCTCTACGTCCCTGTCTCCCTGCTCTTCTTTCTCATCGGAGCGCTGCTCTTCAGCTACTACCAGGCCATGCCGGCGGAAGTCGCCGCGATCCGCGAGATGGCGGGAGACCGCACCTTCAACGACTCCGTCTTCCCCCACTTCATCGCGAACCATCTCCCCGCCGGGGTCGGTGGCCTCATCCTCGCCGCCCTCGCCGCCGCCGCCATGAGCACGATCGACACCAGCCTCAACAGCTCGGCGACCATCACCCTCAAGGATCTCTGGATCCGCCTCGTGCGTCGAGGCCGGGAGATCGGCGAAGGGGAAACCATGAAAGTCCTGCGCACCGCCACCGTCTTCTGGGGCGTCGTCGGAACGGGAGCGGCCCTGCTCCTCACCGGCAACGCCAAGAACGTGCTCGATATCTGGTGGCAGCTCTCGGGCATGTTCGCGGGCGGGATGCTGGGCTTGTTTCTCCTCGGCCTCGTCGTGAGGCGGGCCGGCAACGCCGCCGCGGCCACAGGGGTCGTCATCGGGGTGTTCGTCATCTTCTGGCTCAGCGCCGCCTGGGTTCCCGAGCACCTCAAGCCCGTCCTCCACGCCAACCTGACGATCGTCGTGGGGACGCTGACCATCTTTCTCGTGGGGCTGGCAATTTCTTCAATGATCAAGGATGAATGATGAATGATGAAGACCCTCCGGAACTTCGCGGTCGGTTGAGGGCTTATGCCCTTCGCATCGTGAAGATGTATTGTGCACTCCCGAAAACCACCGAGGCGCAGGTGATGGGGAAGCAAGCGCTTCGATCTGGCACATCAGTGGGAGCGAACCACCGCGAAGCGACCCGTGCCCGCTCCAACGCCGAATTCATATCAAAACTCGGCGACTGCTTGAAGGAGTTGGACGAAACGGATTATTGGCTCGACCTGCTCGTCGCTTCAGAGATCGTCCCCGAAAAGAAAATGGCATCCCTTCTCGATGAGACGGACCAGCTCACCGCCATCACCACAACCATCGTGAAAAATGCGAAGGGGCGCGACAAAAATTCATAATCCATAATTCATCATTCATCATTCCAATGACCGGCATCATTCCCCCGATGATCACCCCCCTCACCGACCGGGACTCGCTCGACGTCGCCGGTTTGGAGCGGCTCGTCGAGCGTCTGATCTCCGGCGGTGTCTCCGGCATCTTCGCTCTCGGCACCACCGGCGAGGCCCCCAGCCTCAGCTACCGCCTGCGGCGCGAGCTGGTCGAGCGCACCTGCCGCCTCGCCGCCGGGCGCGTCCCCGTGCTCGTCGGCATCACCGACACCTCGCTGGTGGAGTCCGCCCGCCTCGCGCAGCAGGCCGCCGGGCTCGGGGCCGCCGCCGTGGTCACCTCGGCGCCTTTCTACTTCCCGGCCGATCCTCCCGAGCTGCGCGAATATCTCGAACAGCTCCTCCCCGAGCTGCCGGTCCCTCTCATGCTCTACAACATGCCCTCACTCACCAAGACGGTCTTCACCCGCGAAACCATCGCCTGGGCTCTGGACCAGCCCGACATCGCGGGCTTGAAGGACAGCTCCGGAGACCTCGTCTATTTCCGCAAGATGCTCCGCCTCGCCACCGCGCGGAGGCCCGACTGGTCGCTCCTGGTCGGGCCCGAAGAGCTGCTCGGCGAAGTCGTCCTCCTCGGCGGGCACGGCGGCGTCTGCGGTGGGGCCAACCTGCACCCGCGGCTCTACGTCGACCTCTACGAGGCGGCCCATGCCGGCGATCTCGAACGCGTACGCGAACTCTCGGCCCGCGTCCTTGAAATCAGCGATTCGCTCTACTCCATCGGCCACCACGGGTCGGCCATCATCAAAGCGATCAAGTGCGCCCTTTCCCTCCTCGGCGTCTGCGACGACTTCATGGCCGCGCCGTTCCACCGATTCCACGAGGCGGAGCGGAGACTGGTGGAGGAGAGGCTGCGGGAGTTGGGGATCGGAGAACGTGCCGTGAAATGATGACGCTCCGTCGACAGAACCTTCGCCTAGGAGCCCGTCCAAAGGCACAACCCGAGAGGCGCGAAGGGCTCGAAGTCCTTCCGGTTCGACGTGGCCAGTTCCGCCCCGGCAAGAATGGCTGTGGCGGCGATCATGCTCCCCGGTCGCGATCAAACTCGGACGAGTTCTTCCTTGGGCTCTTCTTTAATCCCCTGCCACCCCCGCCATGACTCCGACCTCCCAGAAAATCCTCCTCGCCGCCAGCGGCGACGCCCGTCTCGCCGCCAACCGCCGCTGCTGGCCGACCCAGGCCGCCATGGAGACGGATCTGATCGCCGCCTTCGCGGATCTCGGCGCCGAGGTCGAACGTCTCCACCCCGTCGACGAGGAGGCGGGCCACGGTTTTCTCGACTCGCAAAAGGCGTGCCTGGAGACTTTTCGCGGGATCGACCGCGACGCCCCCCTCGTCGTCGCCGAGAGCGTCTGGCAATACAGCCATCACGTGCTGCCGGGACTGATCGGACACCGCGGTCCGATCCTGACCGTGGCGAACTGGTCGGGCCAGTGGCCGGGACTGGTGGGCATGCTCAACCTGAACGGCTGTCTCGTGAAAGCCGAGATCGAGTTTTCCACCCTCTGGGGCGAGGACTTCGCCGCCCCCGCCTTCCGCGCCCGCCTCGGCGAGTGGCTGGAGACCGGGAAAATCACCCAAGATACGAGCCACTGCCGCCCCTACGCGCCGGGAGATGGCGAGGCCGAGATCACGGGCCGAACCCTCGCCACCGAGTTCCGCCAACGCCGCGCCATCCTGGGCGTCTTCGACGAAGGCTGCATGGGCATGTACAACGCCATCGTTCCCGACGAGCTGCTCTTTCCTCTCGGGGTCTTCAAGGAGCGACTCTCCCAGAGCGCTCTCCTTTTCGCCATGGGCGAAGTCCCCGAGGCGGAGGCCGAAGCCGTCCTCTCGTGGCTCGAGGAGCGGGGCTTCCAGTTCCACTTCGGCGAAGACGAAGCCACCGAGCTGACCCGCGTCCAGGTCCTCGAGCAGGGCCGCATGTACTTGGCCGCCTGCCGCCTCGGCGACGCCTTCGGCTGCGACGCCATCGGCATCCAGTACCAACTCGGGCTGAAGGACATGTGCGCCGCCTCCGATCTCGTCGAGGGGCTTCTCAACAACAGCGAGCGGCCACCGGTCGCTCGATCGAACGGAACGGTGATCCGGGAGGGCCGCCCCTTCCCCCACTTCAACGAAGTCGACGAGTGCGCCGGACTCGACGCGCTGCTCATCGAGCGGGTCCATTCCGCCCTGGGTCAGCCGGTCGAGACCACCCTGCACGATTTGCGATGGGGCGACGTCGACCGCAGCGGCACGACGGACGACTACGTCTGGGTGCTGGAAATCAGCGGCGCCGCCCCGCCCGCGCACCATGCCGGTGGATTCGCCGGATCGCACGGCCATCGCCAGCCTGCCATGTACTTTCCCAAGGGAGGAGCCACCTGCTCCGGCGTCGCCAAACCCGGCGAGATCGTCTGGAGCCGGATCTTCGTCTCCGGCGGTCGCCTCAAGATGGACATCGGGCGCGGGCACGTCGTCGCCCTTCCCGACGAAGAAACCACCCGCCGCCTCGAATCCACGACCCGCGAGTGGCCCATCATGCACGCCGTCTTCCACGGCGTCACCCGCGACCAGATGATGGCCCGCCACCCCTCCAATCACGTCCAGGTCGTCTACGCCGAGGACGCCGCCGCCGCCGAACGCTGCCTCCTCGCCCGCGCCGCCATGGCGACGGAACTGGGACTCGAGACGACGCTCTGCGGCGGTTGAATCCTCCACTACGCGACCGAGCCGGGAAACCATCGAATCGAGACGGGGCACGCGATGCGGCCCCCCCTAAAGTGGTATCGAATCGGTGCTGCAATTTTCGCCCGTTCGTTCTATCATGGAATCGATGAAATCCCCCGCCCACCGCCTTGGAGCGGCCTGCCGCTTCCTTCTCGCCCTGACCGCCCTGGTCGCCTTCCCGGGAGCGCCCGCGCGTCTTTCGGCCGAAACCCCGGGACTGGTCGAGCAGATCGAGGCCGACGGACCGGTCGCCTGGTGGCGCTTCGATGGCGAGGACGCCCTCGACGACAAGGTCGGCAAGGTGGAACTCGTCCCCGGCCCCAGCGCCGCCGACTCCCACACCCTGCCGCCCGAGACCCGCAGCGTCCGCTTTTTCGGCGACGGCGGACGCCTCGAGGTGGAGGATCGCGAGGACCTGCGCTTCGACCACGGCGACTCCATCACCATCGAGGCCTGGGTGCAGATCGACGAGGGCGGCCGAAGCGGCCTGCGCTACGTCGTCGGGAAGGGCCGCAGCACCTCCGGCGGCGTGAACCAGAACTGGGCGCTCCGGGCGGGCGGGTCCGGACTCAGCTTTCTCTTCCGCAGCCGTCCCGACGGCGAGCACGAGGGCGACTACCACCGATGGAACTCCGGCGGGAGCATCCCTTCCGACGACAAGTGGCACCACGTCGCGCTGACCTACACCTTCGGCGAACCCAAGAGCGTCAAAGGCTACATCGACGGGAAAGCCGTCTCGGGCCGCTGGGACATGGGCGGCGAGACCACGCACGCCCCGGTCGTGGACGACGACGTCGTCATCATCGGCTCCTCGCGTGCCGGCGCGGCGGGCAACAGCTTCCACGGCGCCATCGGCGAGCTCGCGATCCACCGCAAGGCCCTTTCCGGAAAGCGCCTCGCGCAGCGCTACGAGCGCGTCGTTCCGGAGCCGATCCCTCCGCAGCTCACTCTCGTCGACCCCGACGAGGTCCTCGTGGAAATACGCGAGACGGGGGCCAACCCGGAGCAGTGGCCCGACTTGGACGGCATGCCCGACGAAACGTTTCCCCTCGCGGCTTTCTCCCTCACCTCGCTCCCGCAGGTCTACAACGACATCGGCGTGCGCCGCGACCGCAAGCTGCCACTCCATCTGCGATTCGCCTCGCGGGTGGAACTGCCGCCCGGCAAGCACACTCTGCTGCTGCGCGCCCCCGGACGGGCCCGACTCCTCGTCGAGGGCGAGACCGTGGCCGAGGTCGAGCACTTCCGCGTCGGCGGCGGCGCCCACGGCAAGCTGCGTCCCCAACCCGAAGAGGATCCCTACCCGCGCCCACGCCTCGGCACCCGCGAAGTCCTCGTCGAGTTGGAGGGCGGCGGGTCGTTCCTGATCCAGGCCGAGACCATGGTGGGCGCGTCCAACCGGCGGCTCAGCGTCAACGAATTCCTCGTCGCCGCCCAGTACGAGGGCAGCGGCTTCTGGCACCTTCTCCACCCCGGCGACACCGAGCCCGTTCCCTTCGACACCGCGAATTTCGCCGCCCTCACCGCCGCCCAGCGGAACGCCTTCACCAAAATGGAGAACGAGCGCCGCCGCGCCGCCGCGCAGTCTCTCGCCGACACCATCGCCGAACGCCACCGCCAAGCCCGCGACTACCTCGCCTCGATCGAGCCCGTCGCCCTGCCCCCCGGGGCCGATCCCGCCTCGCCTCCGCAAGTGGTCGACTCCTTTCTCCTCGCCAAAGTGGAGACGGCCCAGCGCCGCGAGCGCGAAAACCCCGACGCCGCCTCGCCCGAGCACGCCGAGGTCGTCGCCCTGCTCGAGTCCGAGTGCTACCGCTGCCACGGCGAGAAATCCAAGGGCGATCTGAAGCTCGACAGCCGCGAGGCCGCGCTGGCCGCCGGGGAGTCGGGACTGCCCGCCGTGGTGCCCGGAGATCCCGACGAGAGCGAACTGCTCTACCGCGTCGCCACCGACGACACCACCGAGGTGATGCCACCGAAGGGCGACAGCCTCTCGAAAGACCAGGTCGAGCTGGTGCGTCGCTGGATCGCCGACGGCGCGCCCTGGGCCTCCCGCGCCGCCACCGTGAACATTCCCGACGAGGCGGAGCCTCTCATGGCGCTCCGCCGGCTCCATCTCGCCGCCGTGGGAGTGCCCCCCACGCCCGCAGAGGCCCGCGCCTTCCTCGCCGCCCCCGCCGAGACCCGCGTCGCCGAGACGGTGGACCGCCTTCTCGCCGACCCGCGCCACGCCGACCACTGGGTCAGCTATTGGCAGGACGTGCTGGCGGAGAATCCGCGCCTCATCAAGCCGGTGTTCAACAACTCCGGCCCCTTCCGCTACTGGCTGCACGAGTCGCTCCTCGACAACAAGCCCATGGACCAGTTCGTCGCCGAACTGGTCACGTTCGAGGGCAGCGTCCACGGAGGCGGGGCCGGAGGCTTCTCCCGCGCCGCCGAGAACGACGTCCCCATGGCCGCCAAGGCGCACGTCGTCGGCACCGCTTTCCTCGGGGTGGAGATGAAGTGCGCCCGCTGCCACGACTCGCCCTACCACTCCACCACCCAGGAGGATCTCTTCTCCCTCGCCGCCCTGCTGGAGGGCGAGCCCGTCACCCTGCCCGAGTCCTCCACCGTGCCGCCCGCCTTTTTCGAACAGGAGGGCAAGGACGACAGCGTCGTCAAAGTCACCCTGCAGCCCGGCACCGCCGTCGACCCGAAGTGGCCCTTCCCCGATCTCGGCCCCGGCGACGCATCCGCCGACGGCACCGGCGGGATCGACGTCGCCTGGGAGATCGTGCGGCCCGAGAACGAGCGCTTCGCCCGGGTCGTCGTCAACCGCGTCTGGAAGCGCTACTTCGGCGAGGGCTTCGTCGAGCCGACGGACGACTGGGAGGGCAATCCCGCCAGCCATCCCGAGTTGCTGGACTACCTCGGTCGCGAGTTCGTCGCCTCCGGCTACGACATGCAGCACCTCTCGCGCATCATTCTCAACACCGAGGCCTTCCGCCGCGAAGCGCGTTTCGCCGCCGCCGCCACCCCCGACGAGCGCTTTTTCGAAGCGCCCCTGCGGAAGCGGCTCACCGCCGAGCAGCTCGTCGACAGCCTCTTCCACGCCTCCGGGGTGCCGAACTACAGCGAGGAACTCACCTTCGACATCGAGGGCACATTCCCCCCGCAAAACTTCCTCAACCTCGGCTTCCCCCGCCGCGCCTGGGAGATGGTCACCACCGCCAGCGACCGCGACCGGCCCAGTCTCACCCTGCCCAAGGCCGACTCCATCCTCGCGGTCATGACAGCCAATGGCTGGCGCGACGCACGGCCCGAACCCCTCACCGAACGCGTCAACGAAACCAACGTGATCCAGCCCGGGATGCTCGCAAACGGACTCATGGGAATCTGGACGACCCGCCTCAGCGACTACAGCGATCTCACCGGACTCGCCATCGAGGCCGAGTCCCCCGGAGCCCTCGTCGAGGATCTCTATTTGCGCTTCCTCACCCGCCTCCCCAGCGAAGAGGAGAAGAGCGGCTTCGTCGCCCTGCTCGAGCCCGGCTTCGAAAGCCGTCTCGTCACCGCGCAGCCCGACTTCCGCAAGCGCGACTACATCCCCGAAGTCCGCGAGATCAGCTGGACCAATCACCTCAGCGTCGCCGCCAACGAACTCGCCTCCGACATCGAGGCCCGCGCCTACGAAGGCCCGCCGCCCACGGAATGGATCGAGAGCGACTGGCGCGAGCGCATGGAGGACCTCGTCTGGGCGCTCGTCAACGCCCCGGATTTCTCCTTCGTCCCCTGATGCGCCTCCTGTCAATCCCCTCGCCCCTCGCCCCTTTTCTCTCAATCCTCGCCCCTTTCCCCGACCAGTCATGAAACGAAGACGCTTTCTCCAACAATCCGCCACCCTCGCCGGACTCGGTGCCGCCGGCCCCCTCGTCGGCGCCGGCAGCAAGCCCGACTTCCCCGCCGGCAAAGCGGAGCACTGCATCGTGCTCTGGCTCGGGGGCGGGCCCGCCCAGGTGGACACTTTCGACCCCAAGCCGCTGGGAGACCCCGCCGCCCGCAAGGCCGGCAGCGCCTACCCCGCCATCGACACCGCCGTGCCCGGCGTGCAGATCTGCGAGCATCTCCCCGAGCTGGCCCGGCGCATGGACCGCGCCACCATCCTGCGCACCCTCACCCACGACGTCATCGACGAGCACGCCGCCGCCGTCCACTTCATGCACACCGGCCGCCCCGTCAGCGGCACGGTGGCCTACCCTTCCATCGGGTCGGTGGTGGCCCACGAAAAGGGGGCCGACCAGGAGGGCGTACCCGCCTACGTCCTCGCGGGCTACCCCAGCGTGTCGCGCGGCGCGGGCTTCCTCGGCCCGCGTCACAGCTACCTCTATCTGCTCGACACGGAGAAGGGACCCGCCGGTCTCTCCCTCCCCCCAGGGATCGACGGCGAGCGCCAGAGCCGCCGCGACGGCCTCCTCGACCTCGTCCGCGGCACGGCCCGCGACTCGCGCCCCCCGGAGGACCCCGTGATCCAGTACGACGAACTCATCGGCGAGAGCCGCAAGCTGGCGACCGGCCCCTTCAGCCGGGCCTTCGACCTCGCCGGCGAGCCCGCCGCCGTGCGCGAGAGCTACGGAGCGGAATTCGGGCAGCGCTGCCTGCTGGGCCGCCGCCTCGTCCAGGAGGGCGTGCGATTCGTCGAGATCCTCGACAACCTCAACTTCACCAACGGCACCGGCTGGGACACCCACAACGACGGCCAGCTCAACCAGCATCTCCTCATCCAGGGGCTGGACAAAGCCCTCAGCGCCCTCATGGACGATCTCGAGAGCCACGACCTGCTCGACAAGACCCTCGTCGTCGTGGCCGGGGAGTTCGGACGCCCCTCCGGATTCGACGCCGGCGGCGGACGCGGTCACCAGGGGTCCGTTTTCAGCGTGCTCATGGCCGGAGGCGGCCTGCAACACAAGGGCGCCATCGGCGTCACCGACGAGGCCTCCAAGCACCCGGCCGAGCGACCCATCTCCGTTCCCGACTGGCACGCCACCCTCTACCACGCCCTCGGCATCGACTACCGGAAGCACCTCTTCGACGGCGACCGCCCCGTGCCCATCGTCGACCGCGGCACCGCCCTGCGCGAACTGTTCGTGTGAGCGGGCCGTGCCGGGGGTCGGCTGGGACCGCGCGCGGGATAGGGGAAAGGCACAGAGGAAGAAGGCACGAAGTGGGCGGGCTTCAATGGGACCGCGCGCGAGTGGCGCGGAAGTTCCCCACGCGGGTGGGGAAAACCGCATGGATCGCGATCCGTTCCCCGATCAGCCCGGGCCATCCCCACGCGGGTGGGGAAAACAGGGTGTCGAGGGGCGGCTTTTCGAAAATGGGCATGGGCGGCGGCGGGCGGCGGTTCGTGTCGTCCCTTCACCACAGACTGTGGAAACCCGCCTCCGAGAAGAACGGGTCGCTCGTCGCGACGACGAGTCCGTGGTGATCGGATTGCGCGGCGAGGAGGCGGTCGAAGGGATCGCGGTGCGGACTCTCGATGGAGGCCGCGCGAACGCACTCCTCAAGGCCGAGCGGCAGCGCCTGCCATCCCTCGCGCCGCACCTCTCCAGGCAGATCGACCAGCAGGGGACGGGGGAGGCTCAGTTTCCCGATCCGGACCTTCTGGAAGATCTCGTAGCCCGAAACCGAACTGAAGAAGATCTCGGCTTCGGGATCGGCCATGGCAATCCTCGCCGCTTCGCTCAGTTGGGAGGAGTCCTCCCACCACCAGAGCGCGGTGTGCGTGTCGAGAAGCAGTCTCATTCCCTCGGCGTTTCGTTCCCCTCCCACGCAGCGAGGTCTTCCTCGGGGAGCGGCTCGAAGAACGAGGCGCCCACCCTGAGCGAACCGGCGAAGCGGCCCGGACGGCGCAGCGGCCGGGTTTCGGCGACCGGGGCGAGGCGCACCTTGGGAGTGCCCGCCTTGGCAATGATAATCTCCTCTCCCCGCTCGGCCCGCTCGATGAGGCGGGAAAGGTGGGTCTTGGCTTCGTGGATGTTGACGGTCGTCGCCATGGGACAGTGTAGACTAAGCTATCGGACTAAGTCAATCGATTCACAAACTGTCGGCGAGCTTCGTGCCGCGTAGGTCTCGGAGACCTTGATTCGGCGAAGCCGATCGTTTTGAGCCAAGTTTTCGGGACCGACGGGGATTATGTAAGATCAAGACTGCGAGGCTTGCTTGGTCTGAGGCCACGCCTCGCTGGGGGTTATAGGGATTCGAAGAAGTCGTTCGGCGTTGCATCCGGCGCTGCGGATTGTCTAGAGCCGCTCGTCGCGCGCCGATGCCGAACGGGGCGGGCGGCGAAGGTCCTCTCTCCGAAGGACAGCGGCGCGTCGTGGAGGAAGAAGTCGCCCTCTGCGGGGTCGGTCGTCTCGGGCTCCTCCCACGATTCGAGGGTCGCCGGATCAGGGGCTTCTCGCCCTTCCCATACCGCAAGACGGTCGAGGAGGGCGGCGAGGGCCTCGACCGGCGTCGTCGCAACCATGGGCGAAAGCGGTAGGGCGGGGAGGCAGGCCTTGCGTCCGAACCACACGCCCCACGCGGGATTCGCGAGCGCATCTCCTCCCCCTCCGCGGAAATCGCCAAACCAGGAGGCGACGGGTGGTCCATGATCGGCCTTCAATGAGACCGCGCCGGTGAAGGCGCGGAAATGCTTCAGCGGTTCTACGCGCTGGCGTTCGCGCGCTAGCTTCAATGAGACCGCGCCGGTGAAGGCGCGGAAATCCGACAGGGTTGAAAGGCATCGGCCGCGCTGTCTTCCGGCTTCAATGAGACCGCGCCGGTGAAGGCGCGGAAATTCTTCTTCACCCCGATCTTCACCGCGTACACGGGAAAGCTTCAATGAGACCGCGCCGGTGAAGGCGCGGAAATTGGCGTTCAGGTCGTTCAGGTAGTCGGGAACCTCTTGCTTCAATGAGACCGCGCCGGTGAAGGCGCGGAAATCCGGCAGGAGGACGAGACGTTCTCGGGCATCCTGAAGCTTCAATGAGACCGCGCCGGTGAAGGCGCGGAAATAAGCGAATCCGTGGGTTTGGGTGGTGGAGTTTCAGGCTTCAATGAGACCGCGCCGGTGAAGGCGCGGAAATAAGGCTGCGCAAGGGTGCGCCGAAAGCCAAGACAAGGCTTCAATGAGACCGCGCCGGTGAAGGCGCGGAAATATGCACCATGAGCAACAAGAAGCCCCGGAGCGACAGGCTTCAATGAGACCGCGCCGGTGAAGGCGCGGAAATCGCGACTGGCTCGTTTCGTCCCTTCGCCAGTACGAAGCTTCAATGAGACCGCGCCGGTGAAGGCGCGGAAATAAGCCGTTTCCGAGGCTCAGACGGCGCTCAGGGAGCTTGCTTCAATGAGACCGCGCCGGTGAAGGCGCGGAAATTCGCTGGCCGCCAACCGTCTCGGCAGGCTGTCCGCGAGCTTCAATGAGACCGCGCCGGTGAAGGCGCGGAAATTTCATTTCCGGCATTCTACGGGACCTGAAAAGGTGGGCTTCAATGAGACCGCGCCGGTGAAGGCGCGGAAATTTAAGCCCGTAGAGCGAGCCAACCCTGTTTGAACTGCTTCAATGAGACCGCGCCGGTGAAGGCGCGGAAATCGGTCATGGTCGCCGTCCTGGCGGCCCGCGCGTTTCGCTTCAATGAGACCGCGCCGGTGAAGGCGCGGAAATAAGTCCAATCTTCCCGCCGACACGATCAGCGAACTTGCTTCAATGAGACCGCGCCGGTGAAGGCGCGGAAATAATGAACGACCCATTCGACATAGACCTAGATGAAGTGCTTCAATGAGACCGCGCCGGTGAAGGCGCGGAAATTTGCGGCATCCCGCGCGGCCAAGCAGGCCGCCGCGAAGCTTCAATGAGACCGCGCCGGTGAAGGCGCGGAAATGCCTCAATCTCCTGGTGGACTCGTCGACCTCTTCCGGGCTTCAATGAGACCGCGCCGGTGAAGGCGCGGAAATCTATCAAAACCGCACAAACCAGCGCTACCGATTCGTGCTTCAATGAGACCGCGCCGGTGAAGGCGCGGAAATCCCGCCGAACGCTCGCCTTTGCCGGTCGTCCTCGGGCTTCAATGAGACCGCGCCGGTGAAGGCGCGGAAATAGCTACTGTAACAACTCGCTGATTGCGAGTCCTACGCAAGCCGATTTGCGAGAGCCTGTCAATTCGTATCGGATACGAGCGTTGCGTCGGCATCAAATCCATCCTCTAACTTGTTGTCTGTCAAAGATCGCGAGCGACTCCTGGCGACTCGTGACCACTGGGCCTCTCGCGGCGTGGAAGACGCGGCTACCCGCTTCGCGGAACCACTCAGACAATAAAGGAGCGCACCTGCGGTGTCCAAGGTTTTCCGAGGCAATTGAGCCGCCCCGTCCAGTCGAAGTTCTCCGGGCCGATATCGACGACGAGCAGTTGATCCTCGCCATCGTGCAGAATCCTTCGCGCTTCGGAGACGAGCCGGGTTTGCTCGCCCGAAGTCATCTCGCAGAGGAAGACGCTGTATTGCACATGCTCGCCGTGGTCGAGGAGCAATTCGTAGAGATGCCGTCTCCGCTTGTCCCCGGCGCGGTCCGAGGCCACGTCGTAGGTGCAGAGAAAGAGGCGGCGGGTGTTGGTCAGCGCACGACGGGCCATGGCAGATCGGGGATGTCGCCGCGCAGCCAGCGGGCGAGGAGCCGCGCCTGGATGCGCAAGATGGTGCGCCACGAGCATCGGTAGTCGAACTCCGGATGGGTGTAGAGCGAGTCGAGCCGCTGCTCCCACGCCCGCAAAAACCCCTTTCGCCCCGAAGGCTGAAGGGCGCAGCCGTTGCGGTTCGCGACAAAATCGCGCGCGCCGACCATCCCGGTGTTGATCGCGGTGAGGACGACGCTGTCGGCTATGACGGGGCGAAAGGGCTCCATGAGATCCAGGGCGAAGGCGGGACGGCCATGCCTCGGCTGGTGGTAGAGCCCCCACCAGGGATCGAGCCCCTCGGCCCACAAGGCGACGAGACACTCCTTCGCCAGCAGCGCGTAGGCAAAGGAGAGCAGGGCATTGACCGGATCGCGGGGCGGACGACGGTTCCGGCTCGCGAAGCCGAACTCCGGCAACTCTCCGGTTTTCAACATGAAGGAAAAGGCCGAGAAGTAGAGCGCCGCCCCTTCCCCCTCCCAACCCAGCACCGCATCGAGCGAAGCAAACCTCCCCTCGTCCTGGCGCAAGCGTTTCGCCAACGAGGAAATGGCGGCGTTTCGCTCCGGCCCGCTCCCGTTCCGCTGCAGGAGCGCCCGCTGGTTCGCCAGCTTGGCGCGAACCAGTCCGGCGGCAAAGCGCACCCGGAGCGCGGGATCGCCCGCCGCGACGTACTGGGCCGCCCGCGCGTAGGCGTTCTCGATGCCGATGCCGTGGCTGAGACCGTGGAACCAGCCGCCAGTGGAGAAATGGACCACGGGGATCCCCTTCTCCATGCAGAGGTGCAGCGCCTGCGAAGAGACTTGGACATTGCCCATGAGAACGATTTGGCTCACTTCGACGAGGCGGGCCCCGCCCACGGATTTCCGCTCCTTCGTCACCGTGATCCGCTCGCCGGATTTGCCCACGCGCGCGCCCTGCTCCTGGACGTAGAAGGGCATCGCTCGATCCCGCGCCGCGTAGAGCCGCCGGACATCCGGCCCGGCAACCCCGTCCTTTTCCTCCTGTTCCGGGTCATCGGCTGCGTCCAGAATGTCGGGGTTGCTCCGCCCGGGAGATTGCCCGTGATCGGTCGAAATCGCGGCGGCACCGCGCAGCGCGTTGGTCTCGTCGGGGAGGCAGATGCCGCAGAGCGAACATCCCCAGCACTTCGGGCTGTCCTCCAGCGGCGGCGGCATCTCGACGGCGGAGCGCCCGGACCGCACCGCCGCGATCACCGATCGGGCCTCGGCTTCGAGTTCGGGAGTGAAATCGACCCGCACCCGGGTTCGGCTTCCCGCGAAGTAGAGATACCCGTGCTCGCTTCGGTAGCCGTGCTCCCGCAGGAGCAGCCCCTGGGCCATGAGCTGAACGCGCTCGGGCGGGTAGCTGCGCTCGGGGGTGTTGGGCACGCGTCCTTTTTTCGTCTCCACCGGCACGGCCTCGCCGCCCTCGGGATCGGCGGAGACAAGATCGAGTTTTCCCAGCAAACCGAGTTCGTCGCTGCCGAGAGAGACGCTGCGGGCGATCTCGGGCGGTGCGTCGCCGTCCTCCGCTGCGTCCTCTTCGGCAGCACGGCGGTTTTTGCGCGGCGACGCCCCTTCGGGTTCGGAGTCCTCGCTGCCGTCGTCGAGATGGGATTCGGGCAGGAGATGGTCGATGCGATCGACCCGGCGGTGGGCGTCCTTGCCCTCGAGGGTATGGATATTTTCCTCCCAGCGGCCTTCGACATACATCAAATGGAATCGCCGGGCGCAATAGGCATGCTGAGCGACCATGTCCACGGTGGCCCAATTCTCGGGCAGGGTGCTGGAGACGCCGACGGCCATGGCTTTCGAAAGTGGGGATAAAATTGACCAGGGTCGTGACTACGGTTAAGCTCGAACCATGAAGACGATCTCGAAAGGAAAGCTCAAGGCCCGGATGCTCGAGTATTTCCGCGAGGTGGAGCGCACCGGCGAACCCTTGATCGTGACCGACCACGGGCGCGAAGTGCTGGAGGTCCGACCACTGGCACCGCAGAGCGTGGTCACCGCCGAGGACGTGCTTGCCTGGTATCGGGCGGGCACCAACCCGCAGCCAGAAGTCCCGGAAGAGGAGTTGATGGAGCCGCTCCCCATCGAAGATTGGGAGGCCTTGCGCGACGACGACCGCAACCCATGGTGATCGATTCCCACGTGCTCTATTGGTGGCTGGATGGATTCCCGCGCCTCTCCAAAAAAGCGGATGAGGTACTCCGGGAGTCCCACGCCGGGGGGAACCCTCTGCTCGTCGCACCGGTGACCTTCTGGGAACTCAGCGACAAAGAACGGCGAGGCCGTTTTTCGTCCCGTCGTCCCGTCTCCGAATGGCCAACGCTCATCGCGAAAGTCCCGTGGATGGAGATCGTCGATACCGACTCGTCGATCTGGATCGCCGCCGCCGCCCTCGACTGGAGCCATCGCGACCCCGCAGACCGCCTCATCGCCGCCACCGCGCTCGCGCGCGGCGTGCCCGTACTGACGAAGGATCGAGTCTTCCACCGGAAAGGCTCCCCGGTAGCGGCGGTCTGGTGAGCGGGCACGCCGCGGAACGAAGCGGGCGGCCCGGGCTTTGACAAACTTGGTCATCTTGGCTAAGTTGGGGCCATGCAGGTCACCATCCACGAGGCGAAGACCCATCTTTCGCGCCTGATTGCCGCCGTGGAGCGGGGCGAAGAAGTCGTGATCGCCCGGCGCGACAAGCCCGTGGCGCGGCTCGTGGCCGCCGCGCCGCCCCGTACGAAACGGAAAATGGGCTTTCTTGCGGGGATGGTTTCCGAGGAGGCGCTCGAGTACCTCACCAACAACCCGGAGCTGGACCGGGAGATCGAGCGGGATTTCGAGGAGTCGGGTGCGAAGGACGACACGCTTTGAAGGCGCTTACCGACACCAACGCCCTGCTGTGGATCGCCTGCGCTCCCGACCGGCTCACGGAAAGCGCGGAACGGGCCATTGCAGATTCCGACGAAGTCTGGTTCTCCATCGTCAACATCTGGGAGATTGGATTGAAGCTCTCCAAAGGCGGCTTCCACGACCTCGACGTGGCACCGGACTGGGACCGGAAGCTGGTGCCGCGCCTGCTCGAAGAAGGCTTTCGCTTGATGCCGGTGCAGGTGGCGCACTGCCGCCGCGTCCAAGATCTCCCTTTCCACCACAAAGATCCTTTCGACCGGATGCTCGTTGCCCAAGCGCTCGAAGAGGGCCTCGACGTGATCAGCAGCGACGGGCAGTTCGATGCGTATGGGGTGCGGCGGATTTGGTGAGGGGGTCATGGGAAAGTGGCGCGAGCTTCGGCTTAAGTCCCGCAGAAATGCCATGCGCAGCTACTCCTCTTCTTCGAGGTCGGGATACTGTGGCGGCATCGTTCCCTTTGTCGCCAGCACCTTGCGGAAGCGGCGCTTGCGGTCGGATTCGGCCACGCCGGTGCAGGTGACGAGGAAGAACCAGTCGTCGCCGTAGTCGAAATGGAGGAGCATCTTGCGGCGGGGGCGGAAAACCTGAGAGACGGGAGTACCCGACACCCCCGGCTCGCCCTCGCCTTCGCCCATGTCGGCGAAGACGCTATAGCGCTCCTTGCTGCGGTAGGGATTCTTGAGGTTGTCGCAAAATTCGAAGGGGTGGTCTAAGTCGAAGCCAACGGCATCGATGATAGTCTCGGCGAGGTCGTGGAGCGACCAATCGCCCCCGAGGGCGACTTTGGCGGAGAAGTCGCCGTGCTGGAGAGTGAATCGGTGTTCTTGCATATGAGTTGGATTCGGGTGGATGTCAGTCGGAGGGGAGGAAGAGACCGAGGCCGAAGTGGGAGGAGTAGCCCAAGGCGAGAGGGCCGGGGACGGCTTCGGGGAAGGTCAGCTTGAAGAAGCCCGCGAGGCGGCGTCCTCCGTCGTCGCCGCGCTTTTGGCGGAAGCGGCGGAACTGGATGGAACGCTCCTTGGGTTCCTCCGTGCGGCGGTCGAGGCGACGAATGTTGCCGGAACCGTCGAGGCACAAACTCGCTTCGATGGAATCGAGCGGAATGTCCAGGTCGTGTCGCTCCAGCCAACGGGTGAGTTCCTTTCGAATCTGAGCCAGTAGGAAACGGTGCGGATCGCTTCCGCCACGCTCCGTGTCGCGCCATCGACCCCGAGTCTTCGGATGGTCGGGAGCGAGGAACGGGGTGGCTGAGATCCACGAACTCGAAGCCTTCAAGGGGCCGGGGGCGAACTCGGGAGCAACGCCCATACCAAGGAGTATCACGCCGAGGGGGTGACCGGAGTCCTCCGTGTCCCGGGTCTTGATCTGGCGCAAGGTATCGATGGCGCGGAGTTCGTCCGGTCCGAACCCGCCCGCGGCGAAGAGGGTCAGGTGGTCGAGCCGACCGTCTCCATCCTCGTCGGTCGGCAGGAAGTAGCAGTGGGAGTGGTCCTTGATCGGCGTTCCGGAGTCCTCCTTGCCGGCGAAGATTCGCGACTTGCCGCGCACGCCGTCGCGCTCCGTCAAACGCCCGTGGCGGCTCATCAGGACGATGCGGGCGGATTCGGCGACGCGCAGTGTGTCGGTCAGGAGCGGGAGGACGGCGGAATCGAGGGCGAAGCGGGCTACGTGCATTGGGGGGCGCGTTGGTAGGCGAACGGTACGTGGCTTTGGTTGGGCGAGGGCGTCCTTGGCGCGCTCGTAGTCGAGCCAGGCGGCACCCGGCGGCATCGACCAGCGTTGTTGATGCAGCCAGAGCGTCTCAATGCAGAGGTGCCAATCGGGATCGTAGAGCGGTGTCACGACCGTAGTCTTCCCTTTGCCCCGCCCGCTGGTGGCTTCGCGGCGGGGAGGCGTGTGCTCGTTTGAGAATGCGGTCGCAGGATCGCACCCGAGAACGCGAACGACTTCGCCGGTCGGCGGATGGCCGTTCAGGGGCCGACAATTGATGGCGGTATCCGCCTCGGGCAGTTGCGCGTCGGTGAGCAATCGTCCCTGGCACCAGCTTTCGGCCCGTCCGAGGGTGCCGAGCAAGGGCAGAAGTTCGGCGAGGGCGGCGGATTGTTCTTCCGGGAGTTCGACCTCGGGCCAAAGGATCAGCAGCGGGTCTTCTTTTCCCAACGCGACGAACGAGTCGAATACGAGGGTTCGCTTTCCTTTGAATGGCGGCATGTAATGGCGGGTATGGCCGAAAGTGGCGGGCGGCAAAGCAAATTCCGGCGGAGCGCTGAGCGCGGTCAGCAGGTTGCGCACGATGGCCTCGTCGAGATGAGGGGCCTTGCGCTTCCACGTGGCGACCAAGGCTCGAAGCAGCCGCCACGGCGAGGGCGGCCACTCAACCGCGCCCTCGTTGACGTGCCGCCCCCAGGGCGTGGCATGGAAACGCCCGGCGGGGAAGGTGAGTTCGATGGCAGTCATTCGTCGTCCTGGTTGTCTTCTTCGTCGCCTGAAGCTGATTCTGGCTTCGCGGTCTTTCTGCCCTTCAGTGGAGCCTCCCAAGTGACAATCGTAACGGGGGGTTCGCTGAAGAGTCCGTCGATGTTTGCGCAGGCATCGAGGCGGGCCTTCGCATCCGCCAGCAGGTCGGATTCGTTGGGAACTACGAACCCTTGAGGGCGCGTCGCCGTGAGGTCGCCAGCCAAATCGAGATCGCAGGCCGTGCGCAGGCGCAATCCCTGGTTGAGGAAGCGGCGCACCTTGAGCAAGGACAGGGCGATCAGGAGCTTGGTGGCTTCCTCCGGAAGACCGTAGCCCCGCAGCAGCGCGAGATCGAGGTTGAAGTAGGCGACGATGCGCTTGGCGGTGAACTCGGTGCGGTGGAACGGGACATTGCCGAAGCCGTCGTCAGCACTTAATCCAAGAGACTTCGGACTTGGAAGAATGTGATCGATTTTGGTGCCGCCGCTTTCCGCTGCTCGCACGTCCGTTGCTTCAATGAAGCCTGATAGCATGCGCATGAGACGCAGGCGCCCTGCAACTTTCTCCAAAAACAACCCATGTATGATTGAATTCGGATCCCACTTGAATACTGTGGTAACAAACTTCTTCATGTCGAACGTTCCTGGGATTTCGTCTTCGTCTGACTTCTTCACACCTTTCTTCTTCCGACGTTGTGACGGCCTCAATCCCATGTCAGCCATGAAGGCGTTGCGGAACCTGACTGCGGAATCAGTTTCGACCCCTTCCCAAAGGTAGGGTGAATTGAGGCGGTGAAATTCGAACAGACTGTTGCTCTTTCCGTGCTCTCCGCAATCGATCGAGACATACGGAATCCCCTTAAGATCAGGGATAAGATCACCTGTAGCGTCGTCCCATATGACTGATTCCAGGCGATTGGCCACCGACTGTGCCGACTCGACGAGCAGCATCTCTTCATTGTTCGGTGCCTTATACCGCGCGGCACCGAGATCGGCGAAGCCGGTGGGTTGGAAGCGGTCGCCTTGGAGGGGCTTGAGTTCGGCTTCGAGCAGAAGCCGGGGGGCGGATTGGAGCGAGGGATAGTCGATGGCCATGGTGTTGGTTGGGTTGGGTTTGTTTGAGTTGTATGGGGTGGGACATGTGGGTCAGGCGGTGGGTTCCTTAAGGCGCTCCATGCGGGCAACAAGGCTCCAAAGCTGGAGGAGACGCCGGTTGGAGATCGGCAGCATCAAGGAAGCTGCCAGGCGAATAGCAAAGTCTTCGGTGCTGGGAAAGTCCTCCCGATCCCATTCGATAGATGCGGGAAGGAGGCCAGCGCTGCGGGTGCGGCGGGAGGCCAAGGCGGCGGCTTCGGCGATGCGGCCCGCGCGGAGGAGGTGCGGGAGCCGTGCCTCGGGAGTAACGAGAATCAATTTCTCCCAAAGGTCGGCTTGTCCGCTGTCGAGCTTCTTCGGACGCAATGCGTCCGGGTAATCCGGATGAAGTCCGGAAAGGGATGCCTTGAGAAGCGGAAAGACGCGAGGCAGCGGAGCGGTATCGATAGAGTCACGGGCTCCGTAGACACTCTCCGGAGCCCAATCGATTTTACAGCAAACCAGCCCCCAGAGGAGGCGTTCGATTTTGTCATCGTCCAATTCAGCGTTGATGAAGGCAGCGACCGTGGAAGGACGCACGCCGCGGCACGATGTGATTGCCGGGGCGGGCAGCCCAAGGCGCCGCCAGTCGAGGACGCGTCGCTCCAGAACGGCGACGAGATTTGCGGCGAGATCACCACGATTCCAGACGACGGAGCCGCTATTCTCTCGCCAAAGCAGCCCCTTCTTCCACTCAACGGGTTCAAGGTTGGCTCGTAGGCCGGGGTCGTCCTTGTTGCCGCGAACGCCCGCCAGCGCGACGGCGATTTCGAACTCCCTCGAGTGGTCGTCCGCCGCCGCGACCCAGGCGGAGGAAAGTCCGCGCAAGGGCCGCAACCAGGCGGACTCCCGGAACTTGGCTCCGGTAACGAGCTCCCGTTCAGCCTGCCCAAGGGCAATCACGATGGCTTGGAACCGAGCGGAGCCGCCGTGTTCGCAGTAGTTGAATACGGCAGAGTCGACTCGGCGCGCGGCGGTGGAGAATCGCGCGGGTGTCTTGTCGCCGCAGGCGCGGCGGTAGCGGTCGATCCAGGCATCGGCTTCACGCAAGAGCGTGACGTTCTCTCGCGAATGAACCTCATAGCGCCCAAGCGGCGTGGCAAGAAAGGAACGTCCGTTACGTTGGAGAAAACTGTGGCGAGTAAAGGCCTTGATTCCGCGGTCCGCGCCATAGCTCGCCACAGCCTTTGCGAAATCAATGTTAGTTCGCGACTGAGCGCCTGACCATTCCGCCCTGCCTTCTCCGAAGATACGCTCAAGTTCGTTTAGGCGGAGCTTTTTTTCCCACAATGGCAGCCAAACTTCACCACGTGCGGTGCTGCTGTCACTGGTCTTTACGGATTCGCCTTCCAATGCGACCGGAGCGACGGTGAATGGAAATGCCGACTTGCCGAATTGGACGTTCCCGCAACGACGGGTGATCGCACCCGCAAGCAACGGAGTGCCTTCAATGAGGAGGATATAGTCCCAGGGATTGATGGCGGAATTCCCCTCGAAACCGTGCGTCGAGTTGGGGCCTCCTACGTTGCCGGGAGAAAACTGGCCGATCGAAGCTGCGTGCAATGGGACGAAGCCTTCGGAGAATAGACTCGACGCGATCCAGTTTCGAGCATTGGGATTGTCGAGGACCAGCAGGACATTTCTGAGAAAGTTCGCCGAGAATTCCATGCGCCCATCAACACCGCCCGAACCCAAAGCGGGCGCGACAGAGAATCCGTCGTCGCCCACCTGCAGGCAAGTATCGAACCAACCCATAGCACTGTCAGGAAACTCACTCCGGATTTGGAACAGAATCGTTTCCTTCAAGGATTTAACCCTCTTGGTAAGTTCCCTCAACCTGGTCAAGTCTTCGTCGGTAGCCTGTTTCGCTTTCTTTCTCTTGTCCAGCACCTTGGCCTCAGTGCGGCATTCCCCAAAATCTTTAAGCGCGCCCATCTGGTGGATCATGACGATCGCATTCTGCAGACCTGCTAATCTCGGAGAGTTCGAGTTCTGGATGGAGTGGATCGTCGCGAAACTTGCGCCGCTTTCGGTAAGAAATCCGCCTTCGGCATTCCAAGGAGAGAAGATCGGACTTGGAAAATAGTTTTCCGTGAAGAACTCGAGCAGTTCCTGTTCGGTCAGTTTCGTGGATAGGGCGAACTGTCCCCCGCGCCAAGCGGCCCGGCAGGTGGGATCCACCTGCTCGGAGATGATGCGGAAGACGCCGAGCGCCTTGAGGTAGTTCATCAAGGGCTCGGGCGTGCAGCCGCGGAGCGGTAGGGCTTGGTTCATCGGTTCGGGCTAAGGTATCCGGTCGCCTCCTCGCGGACGCGGAGCCAGGTGGCGGTGTCGCGTTCGATCAGGTCTTGCAAGGTCTCGACGGAGGGCAGGCTGGCAAGGTAGCGGGAGACGAAGAGCTGGCGGTCGAGGCCGGCGGTGGCGTAGTCCACGCGGGGTTGCTCCTTGTCGGCGCAGAGGATGAGCCCGACCGGTGGCTGGTCGCCGGGCTGCATCATCCGGTCCTTCCAGAAATTGAGGTAGAAGTTCATCTGGCCGGCGTCGCCGTGCTCGAAGGCGCGGATCTTCAGATCGATCAGCAGGTGACAGCGGAGGATGCGGTGGTAGAAGACCAGATCGATGTAGTCGTGCTCCTTGCCGACGGTGACGCGCTTCTGTCGGGCCTCGAAGCAAAACCCGGTGCCGAGCTCCAGGAGGAAGGCCTGGAGATGGTCGAGCAGCAGCGTCTCGAGGTCGCGCTCGAGGTAGGATGACTTTTCGGCCAAGCCGGCGAACTCGAGGACGTAGGGGTCGCGGATCAGGTCCGCGATCTGCCGGGGGGACTCAAATGCCTGGCGACGGGCATGATCGATGACTTCCTTCTTATCGCTGGAAAGGCCGGTTCGCTCGTAGAGCAGGGAACCGATCTGGCGCTGGAGCTGGCGGACGGACCAGGTCCCCTTTAAGGTCTCGTTCTCGTAAAACGCCCGCTTCCAAGGATCGTCGAGGCGGATGAATTCGATGAGATGCGTCCAGGAGAAAGCCAGCACTGCGGCGGGCGGCAAAGGGGCCGGCTGTCCATCGCGCGTCGCTGCGGAGTCCTCCGCCCATTCGGCAATCGGCGACTGCCGAATCGGAAAAGCCCTGTCCTCCGGCAATTCGGCAATCGCCGATTGCCGAATTTGGGGATAGAGTTCGTAGAAGCGGCGGGTCATCCGCAACATGCTGATCCCGAGTCCCTTGAGTCCGGACGAGGCGAGGTCGGACGCGACCTTCTCAAGGAGCTTCTCGCCGTAGGCTGCGCGGTCCTCGCCTCGCTGCTCGAACTCGACAAGATGGGCTCCGACGAGCCAGTTGCGGAAAACCAACGAACGATTGACCGTCTGTGTGGCTTGGTCCAGGGCGGTGTCGTGGACTCGCCGAATGGAGCCGATGAGCGAATCGTAGTTCATTGGCGGGGTTGGGGCGTTTTGGAACCTCGGGCATCGGCGCATCGCAGCAGAGTTTCAAGATAGGCGAGACGAAAGATGCCAAGGGTGTCGCGCAGAAGAAGGGTGCGTTCGGCCCAGGACGGCTGGCCCTTGAACGGGTCCGCCTCGCAGAGTCCCAACTCCATGGGCTCGAGAGAGAGCCGGATCGTGGGGGCGGTCACGCCGCCGCCGAGCTCGCAGGAGTCGATGAGGTCGCCATCCCAGACGCCCCGCGCGAAGCGGCGCTCGTTGGGGTGGTCGTCGTCAATGGGGGGGATCCACTCGTCCGGAAGGGACCGGATGGAGAGACGGACCTTCCCGTGATGGGTGGCAACGAGATAGGCAGCCAAGTCGCGGGCGGAGTCCTCGGTGAGCGGAAAGTCGGAATCAGGATGCAGGATGCCCAAGGCGGAGGCGAGTTCGTGGCGGAAGTGCCGTCTTCGCTGCTCGTCGGGACCGGCTTTCCGCGGCAGTCGTCCCGAGATCCACGCGTCGCTTGGCGCCTTGGCCGCAGGAGCATCGGTCGCGTTCGTCGGGAGTTTCCCGGTCGCTCGCGCCTGGACGAGCTTCTCGGCATGGAGTTTCGCCTGAAACGCGGGATGGGCCTTTCCCCAGTCGTGCCAGCGGGCCGATTGGCGCAGGATCTCAGCGAGAGGAGTGGCAGCGCCTTCGGAGAACGAAGACAAAAATTCCGGAAGGGCGGAAAGGAGAGGTTCGAGGGCGAGGCAGACGTCGTCGGTGTGTTGTGCGACAGTTTGCCACAGCTCCTGCGCGGAGGCTCCATCGTCCTCGTTGGCTTCCGTCTCTTCAGACTCCGTTGCACGACCTTCATCGAGCGGGGCAACAACTTGTTTCGGATCGCCGCTCCAGCCCAGCGGCAACGCTTCTGACGATCCTTCCGCATACCCCCCCTGGCGGCTGTGGAGGAGATAGGTCTGTCCGGGGAAGAGGGATTCGGTCTTGGTTTCGTCCCATTTGCGGTCGAGATGGTTCCAGCGCCAGGCGGTAGCGGGCTCGGCCTTTCCTAGCAACGCCCGCAACTCACCCACACTCGTGGCGCAAAGTTCCTCCCGGAGGGGCGCGGATTCAGCGGCGACTCCGGAGCTGGCGTCTCCGCCTGGAGTCTGCGTCGGCCAGTTTCGCCAAAAGACGCGGACGTGACTATTATCGGCGTCGCGGACGAAACGGTCGATGTCGAGGTCGGCTCCGGCGAGGTCGGGGGTGGTGTCGAAAAGTTCGACGAGATCCTTCCGCCGGAGAACGTGGCGGAAGCTTGGACGGTCGGTGTCGGGAGACGGGATGGTTTCGAGATTCGCGAGCGCGGCATCGCTCAACTTGGTCAAACGCTCGCGGGCGGCAGAAAGCTGCTGAGGCTTGTAGGGAAGGCACTCCTTGTCTTCGTCGAGGTCGAACCAATGGATAGCGGCGTCGGAGAAATGCGGTCGGCCTTCGACGAGCCAGCGGTTGCAGCGCCCGAAGCGTTGGACGAGGGACGACCACGGGGCCAGCTCAGTGAAGAGGGTATGGGCGGAAAGGTCGATCCCAGCCTCGATGACTTGGGTACTGACGACAACCTGGCCGGGTACGGCGGAAGCGACAGCCGAAAGGACGCGCAAGCGATCAGCCGGACGGAATTGAGAATGCAGCAGGATCGGGGCTGGATCCTCCTTTCCTAGGTGCTTCACGAGAGCCGCATGCACGCTGCGCGCGCGTTTGATCGTATTGACCACCACAAGGTTGAGATGGTCGATCGAACGATGGGCATCGATGAACTCAGCGACATCCTTCGCGTTCTTCTCCCCTGAAGCCACACCCGCCTTCCCGATCCGCTTCTGCGCGCTGCGCAGCGCTTCGATACGTCCGCCGTCGGACTTCTCGGTGTCGAGCAGGCCGGTGGGGGTTGACTCCGCAAGCGGCGCGGGAAAGTCTACCGTCTTGAGCCAATCCGGCCGGATCGTCGCGCTCATCCACCAGCTGCGGCAATTCCGGCTGCCGAGATCGGGCGGTCTGTTTTCGCCCGACGAGGAGCGGAACCCTTCCAACTGGGTCGTGCTGCCCAGCCCCGCCCCCATCAACTGCACCTCGTCCATCACCCAGAGGCAGTCGTTGTTGAGCAGCGCAAAATGCATCGGCCAGCGGTAGCGGCTCATCCCGTACCCGCGATTGAGGGCGCGGGAGAGTAGCATGTCTTGGGTGCCTATGAGGATAGTGTCGGCTTCGGGGTGGATGTCCCAGTCCTTCTCGTCGCCTTCGAGGGATTCGCCGCCCATCAGCACTACGACGCGGGGCTTGGTGGAGATCAGATCGGCGTCGGCGAGTCGCTCCACCCACCCCCGCACCTCATCCCGCGTCTGCTCCACGAGCGTCCGCATCGGCAGGCAGTAGACGAGGCGGCGGGGCCAGGTCGATCCGGCTTGCTGCCGGTTCCACAACCAGGCCAGCACGACGGCGGCCGTCTTCCCCAAGCCGGTGGGAATGTCGATCAAGCGGCTCTCGCAGGCAGTTCCCGCCCCGAGGGTGCCCGGCTCCTCCGCCTTGGCCTCCGGCCCGCAGGCGAGGCGGCACTGGTAGCCGTAGGGGCGCCGGTCATCGGGGAACGCAGCAGCAAAAAAATCATCGTATCTCAGTGGCATGAAGGCGGAGCGTTTCGAATTCAATCAATCGAAAATACGGAGCCCGGAAGCAACTGCTCTCGCGAGCTTACCCATCGGTCCATCGTGCCGATCGACCACGAGTCTGGCAAGGGAATCCGCCGAAACCGCAGGCGGTGATGGAACACGGTCCTTGAATCCCTCGAACCGGTCCTGGTGGTTCTTCCATGAGCGACGAGCCCGACTCGTTCCATCACCTGGGAAGCGATACGCTGCAACACGAAGCCAAGAAAGAACTGGCCATGGCCTTCGAAGGCAAGCGCGCGAGTGAGTAGGTTTCGTCGGTTCATGAGCTATCGTGCTCAGAGATTAGATACGTTTATATTACCTAGTCAATCGAAAAACACGACTGATACGAAAAACTCAACACCTCGCTTGCGATCTTGTTAAGAAAGCCTGATATTCTCTTTCCCTTCTCCCCATGTCCAACGCCACCAATCCCGAAGCCTGGGCCGCCCAGGAGCGGTTGCGCTTCATCGAGCGCTGCCTCTACTGGCGCGGCTGGGTGAAACGTCGCGACTTGGGCGAGGGCTTCGGCATCTCCCTGGCCCAGGCCAGCGCGGACTTGCAGCGCTATTTCGAACTCAATCCGCTGGCGGCGCGCTACGACACCCGCGCGAAGCGCTATCGCAGCGAACCGGGGATGACCTGCGTGCTGCACGTCCCCCGGATCGAGGAGGCGATGGCCTGCTATCTCGAGGGCGGTGCCGGCGGAGCGATCGCGCCCGCCTCCGCCGAGACGCCCGGCGGGCGAATCGCGCGGGTGTCGCTCCCCGTGCGCGAGGCCTCCCCCGCGGTGCAGCGCGCGGTCTTCTTCGCGACCCTGACCGGCCTGCGCCTGCGCATCCACTACGGCTCGCTCACCGGTCGCCGTGCCGCCCGCTGGCGCTGGATCGCGCCCCACGCCTTCGGCCACGACGGCTACCGCTGGCACGTGCGGGCGTGGTGCGAGGAGAACGAGGAGTATCGGGATTTCGTTCTCAGCCGGATCTCCGAATCCGAGTGGCCGGAGGAAGCGGCGGCGCCACCGCGGCGGGACGAGGATTGGGAAACCTGGGAGGAACTCGAACTGCAACCCCATTCGGCCCTCGACGACGACCAGCGCCTTTCCGTGGAGGCCGATTTCGCCATGAGGAACGGGCGGCTGGTTGTGCGCGTGCGCCGGGCGATGCGGGACTACCTGCTCGCCCACCTCCGGCTCACCGCCTGGGACGGCGAGGAGCGCCCGCCTTTTCTGGAGCAGGCCACGGATCCGGGAGCTTGATCCCCTGCCGCGACCCGGCAGTTGCCTTGAAAGCAGGCTACCGCCCCTCCTGGCTCCGCGGTTCGGAGATCCGGAGACTCCGAGATTTCAGAGGGCCGCGTCGCCGGGGCCATACACGGCGTTTTCGCCGAAGGCTGCAGCGGCATGCGCAACGCCATCATTCCGGGAAGCTCCCCGTTCACTCGTTTCCCGTCATCGGGACGAAGCGGACGTCCATGACGGATTGCTTCCGGACCTCGCCGTCGATCTTCTCCATGAAGTAGAGCTTCTGCACCGTTGCTACATCCCCCACCGGGATCATCATGCGACCGCCTTCCTTCAACTGCTCGACCAGGGCCTCCGGCACGTCGCCGGGCGCGCAGGTGACGATGATCGCGTCGAAGGGCGCTTCCTCGGGCCAGCCTGCGAAACCGTCTCCGTACCGGACGTGGACATTGTCGAAGCCGAGTCGCTTCAGCGTTCGCGCCGCCTGCTCCGCGAGCGGCTCGACGATCTCGATCGAATAGACCTCGTCGACGAGTTTCGACAGAATCGCCGCCTGGTAGCCGGACCCCGTTCCAATCTCCAGGATCTTGTCGTCCGGCTGCGGATCGAGTTTCTCGGTCATGTAGGCGACGATGAAGGGCTGCGAGATCGTCTGTCCGTGTCCGATCGACAGCGGCCGATCGTCGTAGGCGTACTTTCGTTGCTCTCCCGAGACGAATTCGTGTCTCGGGACCTCGGCCATGGCCTCGAGCACCCTCGGATTGGTGATGTCGCGTCCGGGCGATGTCAGTTGGTCCTCTATCATCAAGCTCCTCCCGGCTTCCTGCTTCCTGCTTCCTGCGAAATCGAAATCGAAATCTTCCGTGGCCCGCGACCGACGCGACGCGTCGGATGCGGCAAAGGCAATCCAGGTTGAGGGCGAACCCCCTTTTCTACCGATACGTTTCTCGCGGCGGTTCGACGTCCAGGTTTTTCCATTCGAGGAAGCAGGTGCGGAACCCTGTCGCGAAATCCTGGGGACGTTCGCCGATCCAGCGGCCGATCTCCTCGACCGGAAAAAAGCGCCCGCTGTCGACTTCCTTGCCGTGAACCCGAATCTTGCCTTTCGGCTCGGCCGCGAACACTTCGATGAATTCCTGGTCCGTCCCCTCGGACGCGGCGATTCTCGCGCCGCGAGCGATCTCGCCTTTCGGCTCGACCCACAGTTCCTCCCACATTTCGCGTCGGGCGCATTCAAGATAGCTCTCGCCGGGATCGACGTGCCCGGAGGCGCTGCTGTCCCACTTCCCCGGATGGGTATCCTTGAGACGGGATCGCTTCTGCAGATACAGCTCGCCCCCGCGGTTGAACAAAAAGACGTGCGCGGCCCGATGGAGCAACTTCCGTTCGTGGATTTCGCGGCGGGGCAGCCGGTCCACCACGGTGTCCGTTTCGTCGACGACTTCGAGAAGTTCGGCGGCGGCGGGAAGCAACTCGCTGCACGGATGGGGTTCGAGCAGGTTGGACAGCACCGTCCATTGTTCCAGCGTCAGCTCCTCCGACCGGACGCTCTTCTTCACTTCCAGCGTTTCGCAAATCCGGGACCATTTCTCCGGTTCCACCCCGAGGTTGTTGTGGAGTTGCTTGCGCCGCTGGGAGAATCCGCGCTTCACCGCGGCGGCGAAGACCTCGGGCGAGTGCGGAGGCAGGTCGTCGGCCGGGCGGGGATCGAACCGCAGGACCGTCGAATCGATCGCGGGCCGAGGATGAAAAAGCTCCGGCCCCACCGTCCTCAGAGCCGCGGGGCACCACCGCCTCTGCAGCATCAGACCGAGCACGCCGTAGGCTTTCGAGCCGGACGCCGCGACGAAACGGTCGCCGACTTCCTTCTGCACCATCGCCACCGCGGCGGAGACCGGGCTGGGCGCGTCGAGAAAACGACGCAGGATCTCGTTTCCCGAAGAATACGGCAGGTTGCCGACGAACTTCACCGAGCCTTCGCGAAACAGCGGGCGCACGTCGTATTCCGTCGCGTCGCCGTGAACGACCTCGACGCCGAGCGACCCGAACCGGTCATCCAGGAACCGGGCGAGACGGCCGTCCTTTTCCACCAGGACGAGACGTCGGCACTTCCCGACCAGGTACTCGCTCAGGGCCCCGAATCCGGCCCCCACTTCGACCACGACGTCGTCGGCGCCGACTTGCAGTTGCGCCGCGATCCAGCGGGCCAGATTGTCGTCGACGAGAAAGCTCTGACCGAGCTTCCGGCTGGGGGCGAGATCGAGGCGCTTCAACTGCGCCTGGAGTTCGGAAAGATTCACGGAGCGAACATGCCGGAAACCTCGCCGGAATCCATTGGATTCTCGCGGAGAACCGCGCTCTCGAAGCGATCCCGCTCGGCCATTCCACGAGCCACCTCCGCCGTCGGCAATTACAAACCCTGCCCGCACATCTTGCAGAAACCGGCCTTCGGATCGTGCCCGGCATGACCGCATTCCGCGCAGCGGCGGGTGTCCACCCGGATTAAGCTCATGCTGAGTTCCGCCGTGACGATGCCGGTGGGTACGGCGATGGTGCCGTAGCCGATCAGCATGATGACGGTGGAGATCACTTTTCCGATCGCAGTCAAAGGAACGACATCTCCGTACCCCACGGTCGAGAGCGTCACGATGGCCCAGTAGACGGATTGAGGCACGCTGTAGAACCCCTCGTTCCCGGCGACAAGGCCCTCGATGATGTACATCAGCGTCCCGAGGATCGTGGTGACCGAAAGGACGAAGAACAGAAACACGGAGACCTTCGCCCAACTGGCACGCATCGCGTTGAGCAGCAGATTCGCCTCCCCGAGATGCCGCGCCATCTTGAGAACGCGGAAGACGCGGAGCAGGCGCAGCATGCGGACCACGATCAGGTACTGCGGCCCGGCCGCGAAAAAAACCGCCAGGTACGTCGGAACGATCGAGATGAGGTCGACCACCCCGAAGAAGCTCAAAACGTAGGCCCGCTTGTTCCGCACCACCCAGACCCGGACGATGTACTCGATCGTGAACAAGATGGTGAAAACCCATTCGAGATTCACGAGCAATCGTCCGTGTTGCGCTTGATAGACCGGCACGCTCTCGATCATCACGACAACGATGCTCAGGCCGATGAGCCACAGGAGAACGACGTCGAACGCCTTTCCCGATTTCGTGTCGGACAGAAAGACGACCCGCCAGATTCGATCGCGAAGCGAGTCGCTGCGATGATCTTCGCGATAGCTGCTGTGGTCGTCGAACATGGAATGCCAAAAGGCACGCACCGAAGCCCCAATGTCAAGCCGACGTTGCCCGGCAGTCGGCGGTGCTTCGAAGGAGGGGCGGCCAAATTTCACCTTTCCTCGCTCCGTCCCCGCCCCTATCGTTTGCCACTTTCAACGCCCACTCGATCCATGCCCGACACGATTGCCCCACCCGAGGAACTACATGCCGACGACGTCGCCGCCATCGACGAACTTCGCACCGCCTACGACGATCTGCGTGAAGAGCTGGGAAAAATCATCGTGGGGCAGGAAACGGTCGTCGAACAATTGGCGATCTGCCTTTTCGCGCGGGGACACTCGCTCCTGATGGGGGTCCCCGGACTCGCCAAGACCCTCCTCGTTTCCCGCCTGGCCGAGACCCTGAGCCTCAGTTTCAGCCGGATCCAATTCACCCCCGACCTCATGCCGATGGACATCACCGGCACCGAGATTCTACAGGACACCGGGTCGGGCAGGCGCGAGTTCGAGTTCGCCAAGGGGCCCGTGTTCGCCAACATCGTCCTCGCCGACGAGATCAACCGGGCGCCCTCGAAAACCCAGGCCGCCATGCTGGAGGCGATGCAGGAGCACCGAGTCACGGTGGCCGGACACAGCTTCGAATTGCAGCAGCCGTTCTTCGTTCTCGCGACCCAGAATCCCATCGAGCAGGAAGGCACCTACCCCTTGCCGGAAGCGCAACTCGACCGATTCATGTTCATGATCGGCGTCGACTACCCGTCGCGGGACGAGGAAATCGTCATCGCCAGAACCACCACCGGGGCAATCATCCCGAAACTGAAGCACATTCTCGACGGCGAAAAAGTGATCCGCTTCCGGGATCTGGTGAGGCGGATCCCCGTGCCGGACCACATCTACCACTTCGCCGTCGACCTGGTTCGCCGCACCCGCTCCGATTCGGACGAGTCCCCCGACTGGATCCGGCCGCTCGTCGCCTGGGGCGCGGGACCGCGGGCCGTGCAGTATCTCATTCTCGGTTCCCGTGCCCGCGCCGCCCTCCAAGGGAGCTACATGGTACGGCAGGAGGACATCGTCGCGGTGGCCGAACCCGTTCTCCGCCATCGCATCATCAAGACTTTCACGGCCGAATCCGAAGGCGTCACCTCCCGGGCCATCATCGCCCGCCTGGTGAAGGAACTGAGCAGCGAAGCCTGAGCCGAATCCCCGAACCGCCACCGGAGTGTCCGACACCGTCCAGCGAGATTTTCTCGACCCCGCCGTTCTCGGAAAGCTGATGGGGCTGCCGCTCAATTCGCGGTATCCCATGCTGGGCAGCGTGTCCGGCCGCCACCGCAGCCCGATCCGCGGATCGGCGCTCGAATTCGCCCAGTACCGGAAATACGTTCCCGGCGACGACACCCGGCGTCTCGACTGGCGCACCTGGGGCCGCACGGACCGCTACTACATCAAGGAATTCGAGGCCGACACCAATCTCCGGCTCTGTTTCATCGTCGACACCAGCGGGTCGATGGGCTACGGCGAACCGGGCGCGACGCGTCTCGACTACGCCCGCCGCCTCGTCGGCACCCTCGCCTACATCGCCGCCCAGCAGGGCGACGCGGTCGGTCTCCACAGCGGCTCCAAAGGCGGTGCCGAGGGGTTCGAGGGCGAGATCCCCTCGAAGCGCGGCGCGTCCCATCTCGGTCTCGTGCTGGACCGGCTCGCGGCCCTCCGAGCGGAGGGCGAAACCGGACTGACCGAGGCGATCCACGCGGCGGCCGAAAAAACCACCCAACGCGCGCTGATCGTGATCGTCTCCGACCTGCTCTTTCCGCCCGAGCCGCTGAAGGAGGCTTTTCAGCACCTCCGCTTCCGCAAACACGACGTCGCCGTGTTCCACTTGCTCGACCGGCAGGAAATCGAGTTCTCGTTCGATCGCCCCACCCGCTTCATCGATCTGGAGGGCGGTTCCTCTCTCCTCGCGGACCCTTCGTTGGTCCAGAGACGCTACCGCGAAGCCGTGGGCGACTATTTGGAGACCATCGACGAAATCGTCAATCATTCCATGGTCGACTACCACCGCGTCCTCCTGGACGAACCCTACGACCAGGTCCTCGCCCGGTTCCTGATGGGAAGGAATCCGAAAACCGCCCGCAGCGCGAGATGAGTTTTCTCCAGCCCATCCTGTTGTTCGGCCTCCCTCTGGCGCTGTTGCCGATCATCATCCACCTCATCAACCAGCACCGCCACCGCACGGTCGAGTGGGCGGCGATGATGTTCCTGTTCGATGCCAAGAAGTTGACCAAGGGGATCGCCCGGCTCCGGCAGCTCCTGATTCTGGCGATGCGGGTGCTGGCCGTGGCCGCCCTCGTCTTCGCCGCGGGGCGGCCGCTCGCCTCCGGGTGGCTGGCCCTGGCCGGGGGCGAAGCGGACACCGTCGTCCTTCTCCTGGATCGCTCCGCCAGCATGGAGCAGCAGAATCTCGAAACCGGCGAATCGAAACGCTCCGCGGCGCTCGCGAAAATCGGAGACCTGCTGGAGAAAACGGGCCGAACCAGCGAAGTCGTGCTGATCGACGGCGCCACCCTGGCGCCAACGCCCGTGCTCGACGTCGGTGCGCTGGGCGACCTTCCCGAGACCGCCGCCACCGACACCGCCGCCGACATCCCCGCGCTGCTCCAGGCGGGGGCGGACTACATGGCGACGAACGAAAGCGGGCGCACCGACCTGTGGCTCGCCTCCGATCTCAGGCACGGCGACTGGAATCCGTCCTCCGGACAGTGGCAGACCATCCGGGCCGAACTGGCGGCCAAGGACACGGTTCGGCTCTTCCTGCTGGCCTATCCCCAGGCCGAAACCAACAATCTTTCCGTTTCCGTCGACGAGGTGAAACGGCGACCCGGTCCCGACGGACTTCAACTGCTGATGGACCTGACGATCGAGCGCCAGGCACCCTCCGAGGCGGGCGAACAGACGGTGCCGGTGGAGTTCACCATCAACGGCACC
Source organism: Verrucomicrobiales bacterium (assembly GCA_040905585.1). Taxonomy (GTDB): domain Bacteria; phylum Verrucomicrobiota; class Verrucomicrobiia; order Verrucomicrobiales; family DEV007; genus Arctic95D-9. The sequence goes on along the minus strand of JBBDRG010000052.1, from coordinate 46,941 downwards.
CGGACCGTGCAGGAGATGACCGTTTCCGGAACGGAACTCGTCAGGCTCGGCCACACCCTGCCGCTCGGAACCGGCAACAAACGCGGCTGGGGGCGGATCGACCTTCCGGCGGACGACAACCCGGCGGACAACACCGCCTTTTTCGTCTTCGACGAAGCGGCCCCGAGGAAGTCCGTCGTGGTCAGCGACGATTCCGCCACGGCCGAAGCCATCGCCACCGCCGCCTCCGCTCCCGTCGATTCCGCCGTTTCCTACGAAGCCATTCTGCTGGGGACGCGGGAAGTCGCCCAGGTTCCCTGGGAGGAAACCGCCCAGCTCTTCTGGCAGGCCCCCATCCCCGACGCCGACTCCACCGAGGCCACCCTTCTGCGGCAGCACGTCGAGAGCGGCCGCACCCTCGTCTTGCTACCGCCGCGGGACGGCGGCGACGCGTCCTTGTTCGGGGTCGGCTGGGGAGAGTGGCTCGGCAACGAGGGGGCACCGCTCGAGATCGGCTGGTGGAGAACGGAATCGGGATTGCTGGCCAACACCCGAAGCGGATCTCCCCTGCCGATCGGCGAACTCGGGATATTCAAGTCTCGCGCCTTTTCCGGAGAAACGCAGCCGCTGCTGAGACTCGAATCGGGCGAGGCGGTGGTCGCGCGCGTCATCACCGATCTCGACGGGGCCGACGACGGGGCCGTCTACGTCTGGGGAACGCTCCCGCGAACGGACCACTCGACGCTGGCGGCCGACGGCGTGGCTTTCTTCGTGATGGTCCACCGGGGATTGGAAGAGGGCGCGAACGCCGTCTCGCGCGCCCAGTTCCGGGACGCCGGACCGGAAAGTCTGTCGGACGAGGGACGAATCGAGGTGCTCGCCTCCGCGGAGAGGGGCGGCAATCTCGTCGCGCCCGAACTCAAGGCGGGGGCGCTTGAGATACGGAACGGCGGAGAAGAGGGTCGCCTCGTCGCCTTGAACCGACCAGATTCCGAAGACGACCTCCGCACCCTCTCTTCGGAAGCGCTCGAACCCTTGCTCGAAGGCGTCGACTACCAGCGAATCGACGACCGCGTCGGAAGCGGCACGTCCCTCGCCTCCGAGGTCTGGCGCGCCTTCCTCGTCGCCATGGCGCTCGCGCTTCTGATCGAGGCCGTCCTCTGCATCCCCCCGCGTCCGGCCCCGCGCCGGGAGACCGAGATGGCGACCCCCTGAGCGAACCCTGTCGAGTCTCCCGCCCGACCCTGTTCCGCCGGTGGTCGACAAACCGAAACCTTCCAACCCTGCACTTCCCGCCCGTGACACTCACCAACAGCGAACTCACCTTCGTCGCCACCCCGGCGACCGTCGTGTTCGGTGTCGTGCTGGTGATCGCGACCGCGGTCGTCGGCTTCGTGATCTGGAGGCGAAACCGTTTTTCCGCCGCTTCGGGCTGGCTGGAGGCGCTCCGACTGCTCATCGTCGTCCTGGTCGCCCTGACATTGAACCAACCGGAATGGAGGGAGACCTTCGAGCCGGAGGAAAAGCCGGTCATCGCCGTGCTGCGGGACGCCTCCGGCAGCATGGCGACCGAGGACGTCCTCGAGCCGGACACGCCCGCGGCGAACGCCCGATCCCGGGAGGAAGTCGCCTCCGACGTGGCCGCTTCCGAGTCCTGGGCGTCCCTGGAACCCGACTACGACGTCGTGGTTCAGGACTTCTCGCCGGAGACCGACGACGCCGGAGCCGGAACCGACATCGCCGCCGCGCTGTCCGCGTCGCTCGAACAACACCCGAACCTGCGGGGGATCGTTCTCGTCTCCGACGGGGACTGGAACGAAGGAGAATCCCCTGCGCGCGCCGCCACTCGACTGCGCATGAAAGACGTGCCCGTCTTCGCCGTCCCGATCGGCAGCGAGACGCGACTTCCCGACCTCGCCGTGACGGCCTTCGACGTGCCTACTTTCGGCATCGCGGGGAAGCCGGTCCGCCTTCCCTTCACCCTCGCCAGTTCGCTGCCTCGCCGCCATTCCACCACCATGGAAATCGCCACCAGCGAAGGCGAAACGCTCGCGACCGACGTCACCCTCCCGGCCATGGGCCGCCTTCAGGATGCGGTGTCGTGGACGCCGCAAGCGACGGGAGACTTCGAATTGACGCTGACCCTGCCGGCGGTCGACGAGGAACGCGACCGGAGCAACAACACGCTCACTGCTCCGATCACGATCCGGCGCGAAGAACTGAAGATCCTGCTGATCGACACCTTTCCCCGCTGGGAATACCGCTATCTCCGGAACGCCCTGGAACGCGACCCCGGCGTCGAGGTGAGCTGCCTGCTTTTCCATCCCGACATCGAAAGCGTCGGCGGCGGCCCCGGATACCTCGAGGCCTTTCCCGATCCCGACCTTCTCGCCTCCTTCGACGTGGTATTCCTCGGAGACGTCGGCGTGGCGCCGGACCAGCTTTCGAGGGAGAACGTCGAATCGCTCAAGCAGCAGGTCGCCACCCAGGCGGCGGGACTGGTGCTCATGCCGGGTTTCCGAGGCCACCAGCAGTCGCTTCTCGACACGGAAATCGAGGACCTGTTCCCCGTGACCCTCGACCCCGCCCAGCCCCGGGGTTGGGGCTCGTCGACGCCGGGTCAGTTCGAGTTGACCGAACTCGGCGCGCGCAGTCTGCTCACCCGGCTCGAAGACAGCGACGACGCCAACGCCGACGTCTGGGGTTCCCTGCCCGGCTTCCAGTGGTACGCCGGAGTGACGCGGGCCAAGGCGGGTTCCGAAGTGCTCGCCACCCACAGTTCCGAGTCCAACCGCCACGGACGGATCCCCCTCATCGTTACGAAAACCTACGGCACCGGCAAGATTCTCTTCATGGGAACCGACGGCGCCTGGCGCTGGCGCAAGGGGGTCGAGGACAAGTACCACTACCGCTTCTGGGGTCAGGTGGCCCGCTGGATGGCTTACCAGCGGAACATGGCGAGCGGCGAACTGATGCGGCTTTTCTACTCCCCCGACCGTCCCAGAACCGGCGACACGCTCACCCTGAACGCCAACGCGATGAGTCCCGGCGGCGAACCGCTCCAGTCGGCCACGATCGTCGTTCAGATCACCGCGCCCTCCGGCAAGGTCGACTCCATTCGTCTGCAGCCGGGCGGAGAGGAACAATGGGGGCTATTCACCGGTAACTTCGAGCCGACCGAACCCGGCGAGCACGAAATCACCATGACCGGCGCCGAGAACGGCGGGAGGCTCGAGACCACCATCGCCGTGCAGGGCAGCGCCCGCGAGAAAACGAATCAACCCGCCAGACACGACGTGCTCGACGAGATCGCCCGGATCACCCGCGGCGAACTGTTCGCCGCCCCGGATCTGGAGACCATCAGAGCGAGAATTACAGCGCTGCCCGAGCCCGACCTCCTCGAGCGCCGCCTCCGCCTCTGGGCCAGCCCGATCTGGATCGGCGCCATCGTCCTGCTGCTGACCGTGTTCTGGATCGGCCGGAAAGCGGTGGGGGCTGTTTAGCGCAACTCTTACTCCTGCTCTTCCTCTCAATCCTACTCCCCGATCACGGGCAGATTAGGATTAGGATTAGGATTAGGATCAGGAGTAATAGCAAGTCACTTTGTGCCTCCGTGCCTTATCTCTTTGTGCCTGTTCCGCAGGAACCAATCACCCCCGCAGCCGTCGCTCGTCCCCTTCCCGCAACACGGGTCGATGACGGTCGTTTTCCGGCCCGGCCGGCCTCTTTTCCGGGATCGGCGGCCGTGTTCTCCAGCCCTGCAATCCGTGGTTGCCAAGCGTGTATTACATGTATTACAGTGGGGTATGGCCACCGTCAGACTCGATTCGGAGACCGAGAAGCGTCTCGAACAACTCGCCCGGAAGACGGGGCGAACCAAGAGCTTTTATCTCCGCAAAGCCCTCCAGGAGCATCTCGACGACATCGAGGATTATTACCTCGGCATGCTCGCTCTCGAGAACACCGAGCGCACTTACACCGGCGAGAAGGCGAAGCGTGAGCTGGGACTATGAACTCAGCGATCAGGCCGTCAAGCAACTGCGCAAGGTGGGCGGAGACGGCCAGCGGAGGATTCTGAAGTATCTCGATGAAAACATTTCCGGCTGCGAGGATCCCCGCCAGTTCGGCAGGGCGCTCACAGGCGATCTCGGCGAGTTGTGGCGCTACCGCACCAGCCACTACCGGATCATCTGCAAGATTCAGGAAGAACGCCTCGTCGTTCTCGTCGTGAGAGCCGGACACCGCAAGAACGTTTACGATTGATCGGACTTCCTCTTGCCGTGCGGATGGGTTCTTTGGTGAACCCCGACCCCCGACCCCGAATCCGTGTGACCCGAACGGTGTTGGGGAATTGCATTTACTCGAAATGCTTTGCAATTCGCAATGCCGAATCTCGCACGCATTTAGGCAAAAGCCCTGCGCGACGTGCTTTCCCACCGTGGCACGATGGCTGCGACCCCATTGCGGGGTACTTCCGAACTTCCCGATTCGGCACGATTCTCACAATGACTTCCCGCCTACCCTGTCTTGCACTCCATGTTTCGGCTCTGTTTTTCGCATTTTGGCTCACGCCTCTGATAGCTCAAGAGACAGCTGACGCAACCGCCGCGCCCGCCGTTTCGGAGGAAGCTCCCGCCGCGCCCGAGGAGACAGCCTCCGCAGAAGCTGAGCCTGCGGTCGAGAAGACTCCATCGCCCAAGCGTTCCGTTTCCCAGCTCGTCGGGACCAAGGAGGACCGTACTGCTCCGCTCCAGTCGGAAAAAAATCTCAATACACAGCTTCTCAAAATCCCCGCTCCGCGTGGTCTCATCATCGATCGATACGGAGAGCCTCTCGCTCAGACCCGGGCTGCGGAATTTCTCTCCATCAACGTGAAGGGAATCGGGGCCGATTCTCTGGAAGAAGCTATCACCGCAGTCGAGGCGGCGCTCGGAGCCACGCCTGAACTAGCGGAGTTCAATTTCTCCGTCTCCAACTTCACGAAACATTGGGAGCATCGCCCATTCGTTTTGTTCCCCCTTTCGGGAGCACTCTCCTCGGAAAAAGCCGAGAACCTCAAACCTCTGGTCGAGTCGTCCGAATTGCTCGTTTTCGAAACGATGTTTGTTCGCGAATATCCCGGCGGAATCACCGACGCGCACATCGTCGGCTATACGAATCCAACGATGCCATTCCAGCACGGTCCGCTCGCCGATCCGGAGAATCTATGGCCTCCCTCGGTCGGCAAGGATGGACTCGAATTGGTCTACGAAGAAAAGCTCAAAGGGAAAGCTGGTCTCGCCAGCTACATCTACAGCGAGAAAGGCGAACTCCGGGATGTCGTTATGGTCGACGCACCTGTTCCGGGCGACATCGTGGTCACCACGCTCAACCGGAACATGCAGGAGCTCGCATACGAGACGCTTAAGAAAAATAAGCGGCCCGGAGCTCTTGTCGCCGTCGATTCCGTCACGGGAGATATTCTCGCGATGGCCTCCTACCCGAGTTTCGACCCGAACCTCTTCGTCGGTGGTATCTCGCAAGCCGACTACAAGGCGCTCACCGAGAATCCAGCCAACCCGATGTATCCGCGGGCCGCCCGGGGTGAGTTCCCTCCGGGTTCGGCGTTCAAGCCTTTCGTCGCCCTTGCCGCGATGGACATCGGCGTTTTGAACGGCGACTACACCCGATTGCCGTCTCCCCCGGCCCTGGAAATAGACGGCCGCATCTTCCGGAACTGGCACGACGGGCACGAAGGCCTTCTCGATGTGCGCTACGGGCTGCTCCGCTCATCGAACACGTTTTTCTACCAAGTCGGAATTGCCACTGGTGGCATTCCGATCCTCCGGACTGCGCGCACCTACGGATTCGGCTCCGATCCTGGACTCCCGATCAAGACCTCCTCCGGAAACTTGCCCGAGACGAAGAATGTCTTGGCGAGGCAGGCAATGGCCAACACGGCGATCGGCCAGGGCGAGATTCTTGTATCCCCTCTCCAGCTCGCTGTAGCGATGGGTGGACTTTCGATAGGGACGTATGTTCCGAAGGCGCGGTTGATCATTCAGACTCAAGATCCCGCCACGGGAAAGATCAAAGATACCTTCCCGACAGAAAAGCGCTCTTTCATCAACTCCCGGCTCGCCGACCGGACCGCAGTCCGCACGGGCATGTGGGGTGTCGTGAATCACGAACGGGGCACGGGTAGAGCCGGGTTTCACGATCTCCCCCAAGTCTACGGCAAGACGGGAACTTCCCAGTGGAGATCCGGTGGCGAAGAGCTCAACCTGGCGTGGTTCGCCGGGTATGTAGGTTCGGACGAGCCGCGGATCGCATTCACGGCCTTGGTCCAGGGCGATTCGGGAGAAACACTTTCCGGAGGTAAACATGCCGCGCCCCTCATCGCGGACTTCGTGGAAGCGGTCTACGCGGACACCGAAAAATATCGTGTGAAAATCACGGTGAAAACTCCCGCCAATCCATTCGCCGATAGGGTGCCGCTTACCCAGAGTTCCCAAGTCCCGCAAGCAGATCCTGTCGGCAACGCCGTTCCTTCTCAATCGCAGCCCGCCGCACAGCCGGTAGCACGGCCCGCAACACGACAGCCCACAGCACGGCCCACAGCACGGCCGGTCGCAGAGCCGGCGCCGAGGAGTGCCGTGCGCATCCCAGGGCCGGGTGTCCGGGTGCAGGGGCAGCCGGTTCCGCAAGATACAGCCCCGGTTCAGCGTAGAATTTCGGTACCCCGTTGAATTACTCGCTTCGAATCAGATGGAAAAAGATCCAGACAGTTCCCCGATCCTTCCCGGCACGGGCCAACCGAAAAAGGACTACAATTTCGGCGATTTCGTCGAGGAGAACCGTGAACCGGCACCGGAGTCCGCTCCCGCGCCACCGGCGGAAGAATATACGCCTATTCCGATCCCGAAAGAGTCCGCGAAATCCACAGTGGCGACCGGCAGCGAAAAGCCCTCTTCTTCCGCTCCTGCGGAAACCGCATCTGCGCCAGTCGATCCACGGCCACGGAGGAATCTAAGACCGGTTGTTGACGATCATCCCTGGTGGAGTCTTACCATCGTGATCCTGCTGTTGCTCTTCGTCGGATGCGTTGCTTTCGGCATCGGGATTCTCCGACACTACAGCGAACGGGCCGATAAATACGACCTCGCGACCGTCCACAGAGTGGGATCGGGCTCGATCGCTCTGGACGCGAACGGAAAGTTGCTCGGCCAGGTCGCCCTGAAGGACCGCCGTCATGTGAATCTCGAAAATGTGCCCGAGCACCTCATCCAAGCTATCATCGCGACCGAAGACCACCGATTCCGCGCACATAACGGAGTCGATCTGAAGGGCATCGCACGCGCGTTCGTGGCGAACCTCAAGGCCGGCGGCATCACTCAAGGCGGCAGTACCATTACGCAACAGCTTGCCCGTCATGCGTTCGACCTCGGCGGACGGACGATCAACCGCAAGATGGCCGAGCTTTTTCTCGCCCGACGCATCGAGAAACGCTTCACCAAGAATGAAATCCTCGAAGCATACCTGAATCGGATCTATCTAGGCTCCGGGTTCTGGGGTGTCGGCGCTGCCGCGCGCGGCTACTTCGGCAAGGACGTTTCCGAGTTGGATTTGTCGGAATCCGCCACAATTGCGGCCCTGATCAAGAGTCCGAACCGACTCTCGCCGTTCAACGATCTCGAGACGGCGACGGTCGCGCGAAACCGAACGCTCCGCCGGATGAGCGAACTCGGGATGATCTCCGAAGAGAAAGAATCCGAAATCGCGGCGATCGAGGTCGAGCTGATCTCTCCAGAAGAGCGAGCACAACGTCCGCACTATTTGCTCGCCGCGATCAGGAAGGAAGCCCTCGATATTCTCGGCCAATACAGCGACCTTTCCGAACTGGAAATCAGCACAACCGTCGATTTCTATCTACAGACTCGCGCCAAGTCGATGCTCGACGACCAACTCGCCCGGATCGAGCGTAATGAAAATTTCGCGCACAAGTCGAAGTCCGATTCTTCGGTCGAAAAATCGACCGATTACCTGCAGGGCGCTTTGGTCGTCCTCGAGAATAAAACAGGCAAAATCATTTCTGCGGTCGGCGGTCGGGACTACGCGGACAGCCAGTACGACCGGGTCTGGCAATCTCGCCGCGCTCCCGGCACCTCCTTGGTTCCGTTCGTCTACGCCCACGCGTTCGAGTCGGGAATAGTCACTCCTTTCACCAAAGTCCTCGACGCACCGCTCGACAACAAAAAAGTGATGATCGGCGGCACCGGGGGAATACTCGGCGAATGGGGAACCGAAACTCTCGACAACGATTATGAAGGCGAAATTCCCGCAGTCTACGCATTGGCGAGAGGGAAAAACGGTGTCGCCGTCCGCGTTGGCCAACAACTCGGAGTCGACTCGTTCGGCCAGATGCTGACGGACGCCGGCGTGAAATCCAAGCTGAACGGCTATTCGAATTCCTTTCTCGGCGAAAGCCCCATCAATCTTCTCGAACTCGTCCATGCCTATACCGTTTTTCCGAATCTCGGCACCCGCGCCGACAAACTCAGAATGATCACATCGATCAAGGACCGCGAAGGGAACGTCGTTTACTCCGCGCCCCGGAGCGCGCAGCCTGTGCCGGTGATGAGCGAAGGAACCGCGTCGATCATCAATTCGGTTCTTTCGAAAACCTTCGAGATCGATCCAATACGTTTGCTGTCCCGCGACTTCGGCGAAGGATTTGCAGGAAAAGCGGGTACCTCATACGAATTCAAAGACAACTGGTTTGTCGGCTACGACGCCGACTATACATGGGGCGTATGGATCGGATTCGACAAGCCGAAACCCATTTACGAGAATGCATTCGGTTCCATCACGGCATTCCCCGTCTGGCGCTCGATCGCCTCCGCGCTTTCCAGCGAAAAACCCGTTCCCCTCAGCAGCAAGGTGGCGAAGGACGATGTTTGCCTCCTTTCGGGGAAACCCGCTACCGAGTTCTGCCGGCACACCGAGACCGGGAATCTGGCCGCTCGGTTGCCCTTGGAGCAATCCGGTGATCCAAGTCCCGCATCCTGCGAGATTCATCAAAGCAAAACCGAGCCTCTCGACTTCGACGCGGTAGCGGAGCCTGGATTCGAACCCGATCTTTTTTCAGGTTTCACCCCGGTCGAGCCAAAGGTCGAAGTCGTGATCGGACACAATCCCTGGACCGTGGAGGCGAAGCGAGATTGATCGATGAGCAAGAAAGGGGTCCAGGGTCAGATAACCAATCACAAATGATCGCCTTGCCTTCATTGATTCTTCGTCTTCCACTTTCGGATCTCCTTTGAAAGATCCTTTTCGGGTCTTTTCGCGAACATCCTCACTTGCTCCGACACGTTGCCGGCACTCCGCATCGAAAGCCGCTCGGCAATCCACGATTGCACGGAGGCAAAAAGGAAGGCAGATCTTCCACCGCCGATCCGAATCAGGCCGGAGGGGCGGATAAAGTGGCAGAGGGTATGAGGAGGGCGGAAGGCCCGGGCAGGTGCGAGACGCGGCACTCAATCTCCCGTGGGGGTAGCACGCGGGAGTTGAACGGTAAACACGGTCTCTTCATCGGCAGAGGCGACGGCAATGGATCCGCCGTGGGCGTTCGCCACTTCCCGGGCGATGTACAGGCCGAGACCGACGCTGCCGGCGGGGACGGAGTGTTCTCCCGTCTGGCGGCTTCTCATGGGATCGAAAACGGCGCCGAGAATATCCTCGGGAATAGTGGCCCCCCGGTTGTGAACGGTCAATTGCACCTCTGCCGCCTTGGGGGTCGCGGTGAGAGTGATCGGCGAGTCCGCGCAGCCATGTTGCACGGCATTTCCCAAGAGATTCGAAATCAACTGGCGGAGACGCCGACCATCCCATTCACCCGCGAGGTCCCCGTCGCCCTCGGCGTTGAAAACGAGGGTGCGCTTGGGGTGGATCGCCCGTATCTCATTGAGGACTTCTTCGCAAAGGGGCCGCAGGTCCATCTGCTGGGGAGATACCTCCATTTTCGCTCCGAGCCGGTTGCCGGTGAAATCGAGGAGGTCGCGGACGAGCAGATTCATCGCGTCAAGGCTGTGGCAAAGGGTGGTTGCCATTTGCAGGGACTTGGGATCGAGCGTTTTCGATTCCTCGAGCATATGCGCGAACAGGGTGGCGGAAGTGAGCGGGCTCCGGAGGTCGTGCCCGAGGATCCCGAGGAAGCAATCGCGCGAGCCATCCACGCTGCGTGCGAAGCTGGCGATCGACTCCGTGAGCAACTGATCGATCCCTTCGTTGAAGCGGATGATGTCTTCGATATCCCGGGCATTCGGTTCCGACATACTCTGAGTCCAGAGCTTTAGGACACTGGACCGCAGGGCCCGATATTCGGCCACCAACTCGCGCAGCTCGAATCCGGATGCGAGTCGGCTGAGCGCGTGTTGATTCGATGCCGCGTCCACCTTGTCGCTGCTTTTGCCCTTCTGGCTCGATCCGTCATCGGCGCGGCCCTTGGATTTGTCGGATTGTTGGGAAGCCGTCTGGTGGGACTTCATTTCCAAAGCCACGGCGCGCAACATGTCCGCACCATGATCGCGCAGAACGACGCGGCTGGCCATGGGTCCCGGCCAGATGCTCCTAGCGAAGGATTCCCACTCTTCGAGGATGGGTTCGATCTGCGCGAGAATAAAGTCGGGAAGCCGCATAAACAAACTAACGGAAAAATGGGCAAACTGGCGAGGGAAACATGCCTGGGCGGTTCATAATTTCGCATCCATCTACTGATTTTCCAACCCCACTTCATATTAACAAACTCATGGATCTGCGGCAAGACATTTGCTGCGGATTTCAACTCCAGCTCGTTAGCGGTCCAGCTTTGCGCGACGGTCGTTTTTTCGAGATTACATCCGAAATCATTTCGAGCGCGATCGGCAGCTCCAAGTCAAGTCGTGGGAGGAGCACGCAACCACTCTTACTCCTGCTCTTCCTCTCAATCCTACTCCCCGATCACGGGCAGATTAGGATTAGGATTAGGATTAGGATCAGGAGTAATAGCAAGTCACTTTGTGCCTCCGTGCCTTATCTCTTTGTGCCTGTTCCGCAGGAACCAATCACCCCCGCAGCCGTCGCTCGTCCCCTTCCCGAACCGTCACTCCCCCCTCGTCCAGCTTTTCCAGCAGCGGCATCAGAATTCGGCGCACCGTTCCGGTGTGTTGGCGGAGTTCGCTGGCGGTGGCGCGCCCGCGATCCCGCAGGTAAGCGGAAATTTCGGCTTCCAGTTGATCGTAGCCGGCGCTGGAAATCACGGTCTTCGGATCGAGTTCGATCACTTCTCCGGTGTGGGTCAGAAACTTCAGCGCCTTCTCCTCGGCCGGGTTCGTGGCGGTTTCGCCCTTGTTGGGCGGACTCGCGGGATCCGCCGCGAGGCGCCCCCGCACCGTCTCCCCCGCTTGAACCAACTCGGCCGGAAGACGAGGCCGGTGGTCCCGCCGGTGCACATGGGGACCGGCGGTGCTGAATTCTCCCGCGAGCAGGCCTTCCAGGACCATGTCGAAAAACTTCGGCGCGGGAAGCTCCGGTTCGATCACGCTCCGCAGATCGCGCAAGGGCATGCCCAGCTTCTCCGGATGGTCGCGATGCACGGCGTTCACCTCCTCCGCCGCTAGAGTGCCAATCCGGCGCCACCACTCGGCTTCGAACACCCAGTCGCCGCTGCGCTCCAGCACCCCGTCTTCGACCAATCGCTCCGTCATTGCGCGGATGGTGGATTCGCCGAAGTGCGACTTGGCCAGTAGCGAAGGCACGTGCGCCGCCTTGTCGCGGACGAGTTGCGAGCGCACCAGCGTTTCCGGATTTTCCGGATCCTCCGCCCGGGCTTCGAGAAAGGCGGCCTGGAACGGCTTCCGGAAGGCGCGGCGATTGGCGTCCTCGTCCAGCACGATCCCTCCGGCGAGGGTCAGTCCGAGGGAGGCGTCGCGAATCACGAAGCGGTCGCCCACGAAGACGTAGACGGGCTCCCGGAACCGAAGCTCGGCCGGGACCGATTCGCCGGGCGCGAGCGAACGCTGGCCCAGAAAATGCACCCTCGCGGGCACGCCGGCACTGCCGTGGTGGAACATGACTTCACGACCCGTCCGGATCGCCTTGGTCGAGCGCCGCATCCCGCGGATGGCCCTGTCCGATTTGGCCAACAGCACGTCGATGGTGGTGACCGCCGCCCCGAGCCGCGCCCGCGTCAGCACGTCGCCCCGCCCGATGCCGGTATCCGAAGAGCGACGCCCCTCCCTGACCCCGATGCCGGACAAATTGAGAGCGGTGCGGGTACCGGGCGGGACGCTGTCGGCCTTTTCTCCGTGCGACTGAACGCTCCTGACGTGGGCGGCCGTCCCCGCCGGCTGCACCGTCAGATCGTCGCCCGCATGCAGCGTTCCCTCCGCCAGGGTCCCGGTCACGACGGTCCCGACGCCCTTCAGCGAGAACGCCCGGTCCACCGGGAGCCTCGGTTTGCCGATGTCCCGAACCGGTTCCGTCTCCGTCAGGATCGCGGCAATGGCTTCCCGGAGTCGATCGATTCCCTCGCCGGTGTGCGAGGACACCGGAACCACGGGAGCGCCTTCCCAGCGTCCACCCTGCAAATTCTCTTTGAGATCCTCGAGCACCAGTTCCAGATCGTCGACCAAATCGATCTTCGTCAGGGCCACGACGACCTTCTCCAGACCGAGATACTGCAAAATCTGATAGTGTTCTTCGGTCTGGGGCATCCAGCCGTCGTCGGCGGCCACGATGAACAACCCCAGGTCGACGGCCCCGACGCCGGCGACCATGTTCTTGACGAAATCGGCATGTCCCGGAACATCGACCACGCCGAGCACCAATTCGTCGCCGGAGCCGTCGGTCGTCTCCAGCGAGAGATTGGCGAAGCCGAGTTCGATGGTCATGCCCCGTTGCTTTTCTTCCGGCAAGCGGTCGGGATCGGTCCCGGTCAGTTTCTCGATCAACGAGCTCTTTCCGTGATCGATGTGCCCGGCGGTACCGAGGATGTAGTGTCTCGCGCTTGAAGAATCTGTCGTCATCGGGGTACGGAGAAAAAGAGCGCGTCACCGCAATCGACGCCGAAGCCACGTGGAGAACAGGTCGCCTATCAGGATAAAGGAGGCGCCGAGCAGAATATAGAAAAACATCTCGTCCCAGAAGAACCCTTTGGAGAGAGCGATCAGTTTTCCGAGCGTGAGGAGCCCCAGCATCCCGAGAACGGTGGCGTCCTTCAGGCAGGTCTCCCAGCGGTAGAAAAAGTAGATCAGGAAGCGGTTGAAGACGCCCGGGAGAACGATGGTGCCGAACACCATCGCCCGTCCCGCCCCCCCGGCGAGGGCCTGCTCCGCGGCCGCGGCGTCGGCGTTCTCCGTCACTTCCCCCCAGAGCCGGCCGAGGATTCCGGTGTTGTGGATCGCCAGCGCCAGGACCAGCGGCCACACCTGCAAGCCGAGCAGGGACAGGAGCAGGAACGCGAGCAGGTACTCGGGAACCGCCCGGGCCAGGACGAAAAAGAATCGCACCGCCGGGCCGCTGAGTTTCCATAGTCGCCCCTTCCATCCCCCCGTTTTCCCCAGCCGCAGGCCGAAAGGATCCGGGCGGGCGAACCGCCGGCTGCTCAAGACCAGGAGCGGCAGGGCCAATGCGCCGGCGAGAATAATCGCGGACGTGGCGACGCCGAATGTGATCATCAGGGCGAGGAACCCTTCGCCGCTCAGCAGCTCCCAGGCCCAAGGAAAGGCGTCGATCCAGTCGCCCGACTGCCGCACCGGAGAGGGAACGAGTTCCCCCAGGAAATTCTTGAAATTCTCCCATCGGCGCGAGGCCGGCAGACGTCCCGTCAGCGGCCCGAAGGAGATCCAAGCCCACGCGATCAGGCCGAAGAGCGCGAAGGCGGTCCCGCGAAGAAAAGCACTCCGAGGCCGCGACCGCCGGAGACGGGCCACGCGCTCGTGTCGGTCCGTGGCGGCCGTCGTCATGGTCGCCATGCCAGGGTGGAGTGATTGAGTCGTTGGCGAATCGCGGCGCCCCACCGGTCCACAATGACGATGAGCGCCAGCAATAGATAGAGATAGGTCCAGACTTCGCGGTAGTAGAATTCCTCGTGGGAAAGCTCGATGTAGAGGCCGATCGTTTCGATCCCCACGAAGCCGAGAACCGCCGACGACCTGACGGCGCACTCGAAACGGTAGAAGGCGTAGGTGATCAGGTTGGGCAAGGCCGAGGGAAAAATGCCGACGAAGAACAGCTGCACGGGCCGGTGCCCGATCGCGCGGAACAACTCGGCGGCCTCCCTCGTCTCCTCGTCGACCAGTTCGGAGAATACCTTGCCCAGAGTCCCCGCGAAGGGAATCGCCAGGGCCACCATTCCCGCCATCGGAGAAATCCCCATCGCCGAGAGGAACAACAGCGCCCAGATCAATTCGTGGATGGACCGCGCGAAGCTCATGACGAACCGGCAGCCCAGGTAGACCGTTCTCAGCAGAAAGCCGGTCGCCCGACCGCGCGGCGCCGGCCACCACGCGGAGGAGCCGAAAAAGCCGAGCACGAGAGCGGCGGGCACGGCGAGGCTCATCGCCCCCACCGCGTATCGCAAGGTAGCCAGCAACCCCTTGAGTCCCTTGAGCCAGATCGGATCGGCGTCGGCCGGCACATTCGGATCCTGGTAGTCGAAAGCCGGGCGGAGCGCCGCGGAGAAAAATTCCCCGGCGCGATACCAGTGACCGGCATCGGGCGGCACCAAGCCGGCGGGCGTCAAGCCGAGCGCCCACGCGCAAACGAGAAGAGCGAAACCGAGTCCGGCGACGACCCAGCGCTTCTTTCCGAACCTTCCCGACATCGCGCTCATGCTTTCCACGACTCAGGCGTCCTTCATCATTTCTTCCTCGTTCAAATCGTAGAGTTCGCTCAACTGCGACTCCTCCAGGGCGCCGGGCGCATCGTCGAAAACCACCTTTCCGGACCGAAGGCCGACGAGCCGGGGAAAGAACTCGCGGGCCAGCTCGATGTGGTGGAGGCTGACGCAGAGGGTGAAGCCGTCCTCCGCCGAGAGTTCGGTCAGGAGCCGCACCGTGTCGCGGGCGCGGGCCGGATCGACGCTGGAGACCGGTTCGTCCGCCAGCAGAGCCTCCGGTTGCTGAAACAAGGCCCGAGCGATGGCCACCCGCTGCTGCTGGCCGCCGGACAACTCGGAGACGCGATTGTAGAGCTTCTCCTCGATCCCCACGCGGTCGAGAATCGCGTGAATCGCGACGGAGTCGGAACGGGACGTCATCAGCAGATCGCGGATGGACCTGAGGGTACTCCGTCGTCCTCCCCGTCCCAAGACAACGTTCTGGATCGCGGTCAGATTCGGGACCAGTCCGAGGTGCTGGGGAATCGTGGCTATTTTCGACCTCAGCCGACGGAGGTCGGCGACGCCCTGTCCGGAGACATCGTCGCCGAACACCGACACGCTTCCCTCGTCCGGGGAACGCATCGTGTTGAGCAGACGCAGCAAGGTCGTCTTTCCGCTGCCGCTGGGGCCGATGAACGCCACGCGTTCACCCTGTTCGATGGACAGGGAAACCCCGTCCACCGCGGCGAGATCGCCGAACCGGCACGTCGCGCCGTCTAGTTGAAACGCGGCGGTCATGACGCGGATGACGGGATCCTTGGAATCACTCCTCGATCAGACCGACCTCCACGGCGGTCTCCTTGATGCCGTCGAAATCCTCGTTCTTCGCGGGAATGATGGCCTCCCGATTGATGGCCTTGAGCGCGTCCGATCCGGCTGGCGCCTCGACCAACGCGGCCTGCACTTTCTCGATGAAGCCTTCGCCGAACAAGGTCTCGGTCTCCGGATGAATCGTGAAGTTGTAGTCGGCGTACTCGGGAGTGGTCCAGATTTTCACCGTCTTCTCGGCGATTCTCGGATCTTCCTCGACCAGCGAATCGTACGTCTTGTAGTTGAGCGCCCCGACCTCGTAGGTGCCGTCGGCGACCGCGTGGGCGGTCGCGACGTGGCCGCCGCTCATCTGGAATCCGGGCTTCTCGGCAAACCACTCGTCCGGGTGCTTGCCGGTGTTCTGCATGATGAAATAGGTCGGCATGAGACGCCCCGACGTCGACCCGGGCGAGCCGAAGGTGAAGGTCATGTCTTTGATTGCCTCGGGAAACTCGTCCGATTCGGAGAGACCGGTCGACCGGTTGGCGATGATGTAGGACTTGTAGCGCGGATCCGCCTCGCCCTGCGCGATGGCCCGGGCGCCGTCGACCGCCATGCGGGCCTGGACCCCGGAGAGGCCGCCGAACCAGACGAGCTGAACCTCGCCGTTCTTGAATTTGGTGACGGCGTCGGCGTAGTCCTTGGAGAAAACGAATTCGGTTTCGACGCCGAGTTTGGTCTCGAGATAGTCCGCCAGCTTGTCGAACTTCGCCTTCTGGTCCGTGATTTTCTCGTCCGGAATGGCGGAAAGGTACAAGGTCTCGGCAGACTCCGGGACATCCCCGGGACGACCATCCTCGGGAGAGGCTCCTCCAGTGGAAGTTGTTTCAGTAGAGTCGACTGGTGCGGAATTCTCCCCGCAGCCGACAAGGGCCAGAGCAGTTACCGCAGCCAGACCGACGCGGAAAAGGTGTCTTTTCAACATCGTTGGAATGGTTGGTTTACTTGGTGTCTTCGTATCATGTGGCCGTTTCCGACTTCCCGACGCCCGCGCCGCCGCGGGCGGATGGCACAAACCGGATCTCGTGCAGCATTGCCGCCAATCAAAAAATTGCCAAGAGATTTTCGACCAATGAATCGTCCTGCTCCGGGAAAACGGTTCTCAGGTCGATGCGGAATCGGTCCTCCGCCACGTATCCCATCACGGGAAGATCCCGTTCGCGAAGGAGCCGCGCCATTTTCGTCACGCTCATGCCGAGCGGTTTGAAATCGAGTGCCAGGGAGGGAATCTCCGCCTTCGGCATGGTGCCGCCGCCGCAGCGGGCGATCGAGTCGACAACGCGGGTTTCGAGACCCTCCGCCGCGGCGAGCCCTTCGAGAATTCGTTCCGCCCGGGGGCGCAAATCCTCCTCGACCCCGGCGGAAAGCATTCGCAACAAGGGCAATTCCGGCTTCTCTCCGGGACCGCGCCGAAGATACTCCAGAACCGTTTCCTGCAGAGCCGTCAGGATCAGTTTGTCGCATCGCAGCGCGCGGAAAAACGGCTCCTTCTTGATCCCGGCGACGAGAGCGGCCCGGCCCGCGACGATTCCCGCCTGGGGACCGCCGAAGAGCTTGTCTCCACTGACGCACACCAGGTCGACGCCGCGCCCGAGCACTTCCGGCGCGGTCGGTTCGTGTGGAATCCGCGCCAGGGATTCCGTAGGGATCATCGCGCCGCTACCCAGATCCTCCACCACCGGCAGACCATGCCTGCCTCCCAGCTCGACCAGTTCCTCGGTTTCCGGCTCGTGAGTGAAACCCTCCATGTAGAAATTCGAGCGGTGCACTTTCAATATCATGCCGGTCCGCGGACCGATCGCGTTCTCGTAGTCGGCGAGCGAGGTCTTGTTCGTGGCCCCGACTTCGACCAGCTTCGCGCCGCCGGCCGCCATGATCTCGGGCACGCGGAATCCCCCGCCGATCTCGACGAGCTCCCCCCGCGAGATAATCACTTCGTTGCGTTCGCCGTTGGCGAGGTGCTTGAGGATGAGGATGAGCGCTCCGGCGCAGTTGTTCGCCACCGTGGCGGCTTCCGCCTCGCAAAGCTTGGCGAGGCAACGCTCCAGGAAGCCGCCCCGGCTGCCGCGTTCGCCGGAATCGAGGTCCAGCTCGATGTTGTTGTAGAAACGCCCGGTGGCCGCGAGCGCCTCGACCGCCTTTTCGCCGAGCGGGGAACGTCCGAGGTTCGTGTGGAGGCAGACTCCCGTCCCGTTGATGACCGGGTGAATGCGGGAGCGATAGAGCGACTCGATGCGTCCGCGAACCCCGGCGACGAATGCGTCGAACGCCTCGCCCTCGCTCCGGCCGCCCTTCACCTCTTCGCGCAGCGACTCCACGGCCTCCCGCACCAGATCGGTGACAAGCGGGAGCGGAAGCGGCGGCAGGTCCGGCTGCTGCCCGAGGGCGTGAAGCACCTTGTCGACAGCCGGGATTCGAGCGAGGGGATTGGGAGATTTCGAACTCATGTACGGCGCCTGGATCACCAAAGTATGGTCGCCCGAGCGGTCGAAAGCAAACGCCGACGGCGCGGAGGGGTCTCGTCCCTACGCGACCGAAATCAAAGGCTCGCCCGACTCCGCGGGCGGACCGATCCGGCCGACGACGGCATTCGAGAGCGTCTCCGCTTCGTCGAAAATCCGCATGACCGCGTCGAGATTCGCTTCGGGCACGCAGCAAAGCAGTCCGCCGCTCGTCTGCGCGTCGGCGAGCACGTATCTCATCGCTTCGGAGACACCGTCGTCGAAACGGACGTCCGACTCGGCGGTTCGCAGATTGTCCTTCGTGCCTCCGGGGACGCAGGCTTCCTCCTCCACCAAGCGTAGAATCTCCGGGTCGATCAAGGGAATGTCCGCGGCGTTCAATTCGGCGGTCGTGCCGCTGGCCCGGCAAAGCGAAATCAGGTGCCCCAGCAGGCCGAAGCCGGTCACGTCGGTGGCGCACTTGACCAGGCCGCGTTCCGCCAGCGTCTGGCCGGGCTTGTTGAGGCGGCCCATCAGCGCGACCGCCCGGTCGACGAGCGTCTGCCCGACGAGTGCGCGCTTGATGCCCGTGGTGAGAATGCCGGTCCCGAGAGGCTTGGTCAGGACGAGAACGTCTCCCGCCCTCGCCGCGGCATTGACGATCATTTTCGCCGGATTCACCAGACCGGTCACCGACAAGCCGTAGATCGGCTCCGGATTCTTGATCGAATGCCCGCCGGCCAGGGCGCACTCGGCTTCCTTCACCTTGTCCGCGCCGCCCCGCAGAATCTCGTGGACGATGTCGAGGCCCAGAATTTCCGTTGGGATTCCCACGATGTTCATCGCCGTGATCGGACGACCGCCCATGGCGTAGATGTCCGAAAGCGAATTCGTGGCCGCGATCTGCCCGTAGAGATACGGATCGTCGACGATGGGGGTGAAAAAATCGACCGTCTGCACCAGCGCCAGATCCTCGGAAAGTTGATACACCGCGGCGTCGTCGGATGTACTCGACCCGACCAGCAAGCTGGTGTCTTCGAATTGTTCGAGCCCGCGCAGGACCTGCGCGAGTGCCGTTTGGCTGAGCTTGGAAGCTCAACCGGCGCACGACGACAGCGAAGTGAGCTTCACTCGACTTTCTTTTTTTGCGTGTTCTGACATGATAAGGCGCGGACGGCACCCCGCGGGGCGACCGTCGACGCCTATGCTCTCACGAAGCGTTCGCTTTTTCCACGGGAAATGAAGCGACGACGCCCCAACAATGGAAATTTTCATCCTCACCCCCGAGAGCACGCTCGAGCGGACCGGCAACCGCGGCACCGCCGGCCAGTGGGCGGCCATGCTCGGCGAAATGGGACACGCCGTGGGGGTCGGGACCGAACTTCCGGACCGCTCCCTCGATCTCGTCGTCGCGCTGCATGGAGAAAAGACCGCTCTCGCCACGGCGACGCGCAAGCATCGGCACCCCGGAGAAAATCTCGTCCTCGCGCTGACCGGGACCGACATCTATCCGGAGCCTTCCGACGCGACGCTCGCCTCGATGAAGCGAGCCGACGCGATCGTCGCGCTCCAGCCGAAGGCCGTCGAGAAAGTTCCCGAGCCCCTTCGCCGCAAGACCTTCGTGATCGTCCAGTCGGCCGAGAGGATCGCGGAGCGCCCGCCCCCCGCCGAGGATCGCTTCGAGGTGTGCGTGGTCGGACATTTGCGCGACGTCAAGGATCCCCTCCTCGCCGCGAGAGCCTCCCGCTTGCTCCCGGCGGACTCCCGGATCCGCGTGCGCCACGCCGGCGGCATTCTCGAGGCGAAGTACGAAGAGCTCGTCGAAGCCGAAGAGCGCCGAAATCCCCGCTACCACTGGCTGGGAGAACTGAGCGCCTCGGAAACCGCCGAACTGCTGGCTTCGTGCCAAGTCATGGTTCTCACCTCCCGCAGCGAAGGGGGCGCGCGGGTCGTCGGCGAAGCGCTGGTCCACGGAACGCCGGTGCTTTCCACGCACGTCGACGGCGTCGTCGGCTTGCTGGGCGACGACTACCCCGGCTTCTTCCCCGTGGGGGACTCCGAAGCGCTCGCGGATCTGCTCCGGCGATGCGAGACCGACCCTGAGTTCTACGAAGCCCTGCGGGACCGGGGCCGTTCCCTCGCCGGACAATTCGCCCCGGAAACGGAAAAGCAGTCGCTCGGCCGCATGCTCGCGTCTCTCTTTGCCACCGAAAACACCGCGGCCTCATGATTTCGCAGGAAGAACTCCTCTCCACCATCGATCGCGTCGACGCGCAGATGACGGCGCTGGTCGACGACCTCTCGGACGACCAGTTGCACCCGCCCTACGATCCCGGCATCAATCCTCCGATCTGGGAGCTCGGACACGCCGCCTTCTTCTACGAGTTCTTTCTCCTGCGTCGCCTCTACGGGACCGAGCCCCTCATGCCGGACTACGATTCCGTGTGGGATTCCTTCGACATCCCCCATCGCGAACGCTGGAACCCCGGCGTCGTCCCCGAGAAGGAGGAAACCTTTTCCTACTACCGGCGGGTCGTGGACGAAACCCGCGACCACCTCGCCCGAAGCGCCTCGCTTTCCGACGAGGAGTCGTACCTGGGACAGTACGTCGTCGCCCATCAATGCATGCATCTCGAGTCCCTGATCTGGTGCCGGCAGACGCTCGGGTACCCGCCGCCTCCCTTCCTCGGCGAAAAGGCCGAAGAGCCGGTGGCCGACGAAGGCTCCCTCGGCGATGTCGAAATTCCGGGAGGCACTTACTTCATCGGGGTGCCGAAACGGGAGCAGGAAGCGAAATCGTCCAACTTCAGCTTCGACAACGAACGGCCGGGATTCGAGATGACCCTGCCCGGCTTCCGCATCTCCCCCACCCTCGTGTCGCAGGGCGAATATCTCGCCTTCGTCGAGGACGGCGGGTATCGCCATCCCGACCACTGGAGCTTCGGCGGACGGTACTGGCTCCGCGAATGCGGGCGAACGACGCCGGCCTACTGGCAGAAGCGCGACGGCGAGTGGGCGGTCCGGCGTTTCGATTCCCTCGACCCTCTGGATCGCCGCGCTCCGGTTCTGCACCTCAGCTTCTGGGAGGCGGAAGCCTTCTGCCGATGGGCCGGACGCCGCCTCCCCAGCGAATTCGAATGGGAAGTCGCCGCGAGAGGTCCCCGATCGCAAAAGTTCCCCTGGGGAGATCGATTCGAAGAGGGAAAAGCCGATCTCGACTGCCGCCGTCTCGGCACCGCGCCCGTCGCCGCTTTCCCCGAAGGCGACAGTTCCTTCGGCTGTCGGCAGATGATCGGAACCGCCTGGGAATGGACCTCGAGCCAGTACCTGCCCTACGACGGCTTCTGCGTCGACATGTACGCTTACATGTCGACCCTCCAGTTCGGCGACCACAAGACCACCCGGGGCGGCAGCGGAGCGACTTCCGCGTTTCTGATCCGCAATACCTACCGGCAGGCCTACCACCCGGACCGGCACGACGTTTTCGCCGGATTCCGGACCTGCGCGGCCGACGCCTGACCCGAAGCCGGGACGAGGCGGGAAAATTGGCGGAGAGGGAAGGAATCGAACCAACCCCGGCAAGGATCACTTGCCGACAACGGTTTTGAAGACCGCGGGGCCCACCAGGCGCCCATCTCTCTCCCTGAAAACCTGACTCCTCATATCACGGAAGCGCGCGCCGTGCGAAGAAAATTCACAAATTGCGCGCTGGATGGGCCAGGAGATTGTATGATTCCGAGGAACGAAACCGCCCCATGATCCGCCCCGCCGACGAGTTAGACCATTCCGAAATCCACGGTGTCCTCAACACCGCCTTTCATCCCAGTCGGTTCGAGTCCTGTCTCTTCGAAGCGGCCAAGAGCAGCGACGTGGACCACGCCGACTGGGTGGCGGAAGAGGACGGCCGCGTCGTCGGCTACATCCTTTACACTCCGGCCTACAAGGAGGGCGAGCCGATCGGTTTCCATCTCGGCCCCCACGCCGTTCATCCCGATTTCCAAAAGCAGGGCATCGGCGCCGACCTCATCGCGACCACGCTGCAAGTGCCTCCGATTCGAAGCTCCAGCGTCTTCGTGTTCGGCGAGCCCGGTCTCTACGAGCGGTTCGGGTTCTCGGAAGTGGCCACCGCCCACTGTCCCTACGATCCCGGCAACGATCATTTTCGCGCCCTGCGATGGTCGGAAGCTTCCAAATCTTTCACGATCGGCTACTCGAAAATCTTCGAAGAAGCGGAGCGCCATCTCGCGGACGGCCGCACTCTGGACTGATCCCGACCGCCGATCCCAGGAGACTGTTGAAAAACTCTGAAACAAAAAATCTCTGTTGTTTTTGGGATGGGAAACAGCGGCGTTGCCGGAATCGTTTTTGATCGACCCTTTCGGGCGGCGGCCCTTTTGTTTCCTGGTTTCGTTCCGATTCGGTCAGGTAGCTCGCTCCCTTCCCTCACCGCGCCGGTAACCGGCGTTGCTCGCCAGTAAACAAAAGGGCTCGCCGTTTTTCATTCCAGCCTTTTTCAACAGTCTCCTAGGCGATCTGCCGCACAATCTCCACGATCCGCTCGACGGCGGTGTCCACTTCGGCCTCGGTGGAGAAAATCGACAGCGAAAGCCGCAGGCTGCTGAAGGCTTTTTCGTCGCTGAAGCCCATGGCTTTCTGCACGTGGCTGGGTTGGTCTTTTCCCGTCATGCAGGCGCTTCCGGCGGAACACTCGACGCCGGCCGCATCGAGTCTCGGGAGCAAATCGGACGCTCGGCAGCCCGGGAAGGACACGTGGGCGACGTTGCCGGTGCGATGGTCCCGCGAACCGTTGAACTCGACAGGGTTGGGCGTGTCGCTCAACCCTGTCCGCAACCCGCGTTCGAGCCGATCCCGGAGCGCGGCGACCCGGTCGATCCCCCCGCTTTCCAATTCCCGGCGCATGATGTCGGCAGCCGCGCCAAGGCCGACGATGTAGGGCACGTTCTCGGTGCCGCTGCGCCGTCCCGATTCCTGACCGCCGCCGCGAATCATGGGTTCGAAGGGAATTCCCTCTCGTATGAAAAGGGCCCCTACCCCCTTCGGCGCGTGGAACTTGTGGCCACTAATGGAAAGAAAATCCACCGGCGTCTCTACGACGCTGACGGGCACTTTCCCAACGGCCTGAATCGCGTCCGTGTGCAGGCGCCATCCCGCCGCCGCGGCGATCTCGCAGGCCTCGGCGATGGGCTGAACCACGCCCGTTTCGTTGTTGGCCCACATCGCGGAAGCGAAGCCGGGACGCGAGCCGTCGACCGCTGCCTCGAAGTCGTCGAGACGCAACCTGCCTGCCGGGTCGACGCCGACGCGTCGCACGTCGAATCCGACGGCCTCCATGGCTTCGACGGGGCGCAGCACCGCGCTGTGCTCGAAGCTTCCGACCGCGATCCGGGAGCCTTTCCGCCCGACCTCCCGCGCGAGGGATTTGAGCGCCATGTTGTTCGACTCGGTCCCGCAGCCGGTGAACACGATTTCCGACGGCCGGGCGCCGATCAGCGCGGCGACCTGCTCCCGCGCTTTCTCGATTCCCTGCTTGACCTCGCGGCCGGCGCGGTAGCCGCTGGAGGGGTTGTGCCAGCGTCCCGCGAGGTAAGGCAGCATGGCTTCCACCACTTCCGGATGGACCTGCGTGGTGGCGTTGGAGTCGAGGTAGATGGGCATGGTCTCAACAGTCTCTTAACGGCCCGTCGGTTGGGGTGCACCGGAAACGAGGTCTCCGGCGGCGGCCAGCACTTCGGCGGCGCACTTGGCGACGCTGTCATCGTCGTGGCGGGCGAGTTCCACCGCAAACGCCGGAGCTTGGAAACGCCCGCTCCCTTTCACGGAGTAGCGCTTGTCGTAGTGCTCGGCCAGCAGGGCCGAAACGAGTTCGAACCACTCGCCGCGATCGGCCAGGGTTTTCCAGGCGGTCAGGGTAGCGCGGGAATGAAATTCCTCGAGCCGGTCGAGCGTCCGCGCGATCCGGTCCGGGTCGGCCAACCATTCGCGGTAGTCGTCGGTCAAATAAGCGGCGCGGGCCTCTAGGGGCGAAACGATTTCAATCACGGGCGCCCCCTTCATGCGCTGCCAGAGCGGATTCGGCAGATTGAGCGCCCCGATCTTTGCGCTTTCGGCTTCCACGAAGACGGGACGAGACGAAGTGAATTCCTTCAGTCGGTCGAAAATCAAGGACTCGAAACGCTTCTGCGCCGGTTGCGGGTTTTCCGGGTCGCCCCCGAACACGGACCCTTTGTGGCGGGCCAGCCCCTCCAGTTCCAGGACCTGCTCTCCCGACGCGTCCAGAGATTTCAGGACGAGCGTCTTGCCGGCGCCCGTATAGCCGTTGAGAACGACAAAATCCAAGGAAGCGCTCCGCGACTCGATGAATTCGCGGACGTGCTGGCGATACGTTCGGTAGCCGCCTTCGACCACCGCGACCTGCCAGCCGACGGCGGCGAGGACGGTCGCGAGACTGCCGGACCGCTGCCCGCCGCGCCAGCAGTAGACGAGAGGGCGGTAATCGCGCGGTTTCCCGGAAAAATGGGTTTCGAGGTGCCCGGCGATGTTTCTCGAGACGATCGCGGCACCGATACGGCGCGCTTCGAACGGGGACGCCTGCTGGTAGACGGTTCCGACGCGGGCCCTCTCCTCGTCGTCGAGAACGGGAAGATTGACCGCCCCGGTGACGTGGTCCTCCGCGAATTCCCCCGGGGAACGCACGTCCACGATCTCGTCGAACGACGCCTCTTCCGGCAGCGGGAAGCCTGTTTCTGCGATCTTTTTTCCCATCCGCTGCAACATTCCCCCGCTCGGCTCGTCGCGCGACCGGATTTCCGCAACGGAGGTCTTCCTCACGGCAAATGACGTATTTGCGCGAACTTATGCAAGGACTCGCCCCGTCGCGCGTCTTATGTTCCACCGTGGGCAGAGCGTTTCTGCGATGCCCGCCAATAACACTATGAAAAAAATCATTACTATCATGACGTTGGCCGTCGTGGGTCTTGCCTCTTCGGCAATGGCCGGCGAAGTGGCCTACATCGCCGGCATGACCGGCGTCACGTGAGGCGGCTGCAAAAAGGACGTCAGTTCGGCGTTCAGTCAGTTGGAAGGCTTCCAGGATCTTCAAATCGAAGACGGCGAGGAGCCCGGAACCCAGAAAGTCACCGTGATCACGGATGGATCGGCCGAGGTTTCGGCCTACGCCGCCGTGCAATCCCTCGGAGACAAGGGATCAACCTACGTCTTGCAGACTTGGCAGAAGAAAGAGGACTCGGAGAGCTGAGCCTCTTTTTCTGTCGATAATTCAATTCATTCCGGAGCCTCGTTGCCTGCGCAACGGGGCTCTTTTTTTTCTCGAAAAGCGCTTTTGGAACGAACAAGGATACGAAAGTGGCGTAACCCCTCGGTAAAAGCCGGTTGGCGGAACGCGGCGGAATGTGGTTAACTCTTGAAGAGATGGCGGATACGTTCAAATCACCCCGGGAGACCGACAGCGACCTGTCCATCCCGCCGGATCTGAAGCGAAAGCTGGAATCGTTTCAGCAACGGCTCTGGTCGGTGAAGATCGCCGAAGGAGCGCTCGCCGGCCTGTTCGGTCTCGGTATTTCGTACCTGCTGGTTTTCGGGCTCGACCGGTTCGTCGACACCCCCGAGTGGCTCCGCGCCACCGCTTTGATTCTCGGCTTCGCGGTTCCCGCCGTCGGGCTCCCGGTGCGATGGCGCCGGTGGGTGTGGAAGCAACGCTCGCTCGAACAGGTGGCCCGGGTGCTGCGCCGGAAATACCCGCGTCTCGGCGACGAATTGCTCGGCATCGTGGAGCTGGCCCGTTCTCCTTCCCAGGGGAACAGTCGCGTGCTGGTGGAAGCGGCCATGAAGCAGGTCGACGAGCGCATCACCGACGAGGAATTCGACGACGCCGTCCCGCGGAATCACTACGCGACCTGGCTGACTTCGGCCCTGGCCGTGATCGCCCTGGTGGGACTGCTGTTGTTCCTGGTTTCCGACGCCGCGCGAAACACGCTGGCCCGCTGGGCGTCCCCGTGGAAGGGGATCGACCGCTACACCTTCGCGCAGCTGGAGCCGCTTCCCGAAAAAGCGGTCGTTCCCTACGCCGAGAATTTCAATCTGACGCCGGAACTCGCCGGGTCGACGGAATGGCGCCCGAACAACGCCTCGGTCAGGCTGCCCGGAAACACGCGGCTGTTCTCGTCGCGGACCGACGAGCGGTATCCCTTCGACGTTCCGCCGCAGAAGGAGAACGGAACGCTCTCTCTCCGCGTCGGGGACATGCGGCAGAAAATCGAAGTCGAACCCCTCCCCCGCCCCGAACTCACCGAACTGAACGCGGTGATCCGCCTCCCCGACTATCTCCGCTACGACCACGACCCGGTGATCCCGGTGAGAGGCGGCTCGGTTTCCGTCGTGAAAGGGGCCAAGGTCGGTTTTTCCGCCACCGCGTCGAGAGAACTCGCCTCGGCCGAGGCCAACGGCGCTCCGGCGACGATCGACGAAGCCTCCTTCTCGACCACCCCGGCAGCGGTGGAGGAGTCTTTGAAGCAAACCTTTTCCTGGCGGGACATCCACGGACTCCAAGCGAAGGCGCCCGTCGAACTCGAGGTCAACCCGGTCGAGGACGCCGCGCCCGACGTCTTCGCCAACCCGGTGACCACCGAGCAGGTCGTCCTGGTAGACGAGACGATTTCCTTCGACATCTCCGGGGTGGACGATTTCGGAATCCGGGAACTCGGGCTCAGTTGGCACGGGGTCGAGGACGGGGACCGCAATCCCGAGCCCGCCGTGGGAGAAAAGACCGTCGCGTCGGGGTCTCCCGAGAAGCTGGAGATCCAAAGCCGGGGAACTTTTTCGGCCGCCCGCGAAGGGGTGGCGCCGCAGACGATTCAGATACGCGCTTTCGCCCAGGACTACCTGCCCGACCGGGAGCGGAGCTTTTCGCCCACCTTCGTGCTCCACGTTCTCAGCGCGGAAGATCACGCTCAGTGGCTGACCGACGAGTTCGGCAAATGGTTCCGCAACGCCCGCGAAGTCTACGAGAACGAGCAGCAACTGTACGAAACCAACCTCGACCTGCGCGGTCTCCCCGCCGACGAACTCGACCGGCCGGAGAACCGGCGACGCCTGCAGGAGCAGTCCTCGGCCGAGTCGAGCAACGCCCGGCGACTCGACGCGCTGACGAAGAGCGGCCGGGATCTGGTCCGCCAAGCGACGAAGAACGACGAATT
Organism: Verrucomicrobiales bacterium; assembly: GCA_040905585.1. Lineage (GTDB taxonomy): Bacteria > Verrucomicrobiota > Verrucomicrobiia > Verrucomicrobiales > DEV007 > Arctic95D-9. Next base: position 19,579 of record JBBDRG010000052.1, on the reverse strand, counting down.
CGAGGCAGAGCGTCTCGAATCCTGGGCCACCATGATGCGCTCGCTCGACGACATCGCCAAGAACCGCATGCCTTCGGTCTCCGACTTGCTTCAACAGGCTTCCCGGGCCAGCGGCGCCGAGCCCGGGGAGGAATCTGCGGAGACCCCGGAGGAAGCCGGGAGCGGTCCGCAGGTCTCCAACCGCGAAGGGAACGAGAATCCCTCGGATCCCGAAGCGAAATCGGAAGAAGGTTCCGAGACGCCCGCGACCCCCGGCATTTCCGATCAGGAATCGAGCCTGACGGAAAACGAGGAGAAGCCCGACAAGCCGGAGTCCGAAAAGCCCGCCGGTGCCGGGGCGCTCGGCCTTCCCGCCACCTCGCTCGCTGCCGCCCGCGAAGGCGAAGAAGCGGAAACCGAGCCCGAGACGCCCGCCCAGGAGGAACTCGACAGCGCCGTGACGGAGCAGAAAGGCCTGCTGGAGGAGTTCGCCAAGGTTGCCGACCAGCTTCAGGAGATCCTATCTTCTCTGGAGGCCAGCACCTTCGTCAAGCGATTCAAGGCCGCGTCGCGAAAGCAATTCGACATCGCGTCGACTCTGAACAAGACGCTCGACGCGGGTTTCGGGCTGCCCAGGCATCGCATCGAACAACAACTGCGGAAAGTCGGAGAAGAGACGGCCACCAAAGAAGACGAGGAAAGCCGCTCGATTTACCAGATCCAGACCGATCTCGAAGCCTATTTTCAACGAAAACAGGACTTGGTTTTCAAAAACGTCCTCGAGCAGATGAAAAGCCTCTCGGTGGTGTCCAGCATCAAGGAGATCGGCGAGGAAACCCTGATCAATCTCAATGGCCGCTCGATTTCGGCGGCCGAGTACTGGGGCGATACCCTGGACCGCTGGGCGGAAGAACTCGTCTCCGCCTCGGAATGCCAATCGAGCGAAGGGGGCTCCAAGGATAGCCTGCCGCCGGAAATCGTGCTCGAAATCATGAAGATTCTCAAGGAGGAGATGGAACTGCGGGACGAAACCCGCGAAATGGACGCCGCCCGGCCCGCCTTGGCGCCCGACGTCTACGAATCGAAAGTCCGTCCCCTCGAACTGACCCAGGCCGACCTGCGCGAGCGAGCCGACGGAATCCTGGCAGACATTCAAGCCCTTCCCGACGCGGCCCAGCATTTCCGCAACGAAGTTAAATTGCTCACCGTGGTGTCCGACGTCATGCGGGAAGCCCGCGCCGTGCTTGCACGTCCCGACACGGGTGCCGAAGCCGTGGCCGCGGAAACGGAAGTGATCGAACTGCTCCTCCAGGCGCAACGGCAGAATCCCTCGGGCGGCGGCGGCGGCGGAGGCGGCAATCCCGGCGGGGGTGGAACGGCGGGCGGAAGCGCGGCGTCTCTCACCGACATCGGCCCCGGCGGCGAGTCCGACGGAACCTCCGCTCCCCTCGACCGCGAAGTCGATCAGTCCACCGGGAAAGCCGGACGCGAACTGCCGGAGGAGTTCCGGCGCGGCCTCGATACCTACTTCAACGCTATAGAATCGAATTGATGATTGATCCCCCCTCCATTCGAATCGCTTTACGATTTTTCTTTTTATCCGTCCTCCTCGCGGGAGTTCCCGCGGTCACGAGTCACGGCCAGATCGAAGAGCCGGATCCCTTCATTGAAATCGGCGCCAAGCAGGGTGACGACGCCCTCGAACAGGACGACGAAAACGGCGACGCCCGCGCGACCGACGACGGGAAGACCGGCGAGCCGGCGCCTCTGAGCGCCCAGATATCGCAGCACATTCTCAAGCTGGCCGACGCGGAACGCCGGAAGCGGCTCAAGTTCATGAACGTGGTCATCGACGACGTCGCCCGTCTTTGCGAACTCGGGGGGGAGCAGCGAGAGAGGCTGGAACTCGCGGCGAAGGGGGCCTCCGAGCGATCGATGAAGGACTGGCACGAACAGGCCGAGAGATATTTCCGAACCCGCCTGGACGGAGCGGACACCGACGCGGTGAAGGAAATGCTCGAAGGAATGGGCAACGTGAGCTTCGGAGGCAACCGCTCGGAGGAGGAAAGCGAGACGCTCGACCTGTGGAAGGACACCCTGAAGGTGGTGCTCTCGGACGAGCAAATCGCGCGCTACGAGGAGGTTCTGGACCAACGTCAACTCGACCGGATCGAAGCCTTTTCCCGCATGTCGCTCACGACCATCGACTCGCACCTCCGCCTCACGCCGGAGCAGCGGGAGAAGCTGGGCGAAATCGTCCACGAAGCCGCCACGCTCTACTTGGAGGACGTGCAGCGCTACTGGGGCGACCATTTCGAGCGCAAGATGCTGATGTCCCTCGCCAACGCGTCCGACCAGGACGACCTCAGGGAGATCCTGACGGAGGAACAGTACAAACGGTTCAAGGACGCGACCTCCAGCTTCGACCATTTCTGGGACCAGAAACGGAAGGAAAAGAAGGACCGGGTGAAAGCCGCTCGCCGCGGAAACGAGCGCAGCGACGACGAGGCCGCCGCGAAGGAGGCTCCGGCGAACAAGGCCGAAGAATCCTGACATGACCTTCATTTCTCCTCGTTTACTTGCCGCCGCCGCTCTGCTCGCCGGTGTTTCGTTCGCCCCGGCGCAGACTTCCTCGGTGCGACTGGGCAACGAGATACCCCCCGAAGTCGAGAACATCTACGAACGGGGGCTGAACTACCTCGCCGCGTCGCAGAGCGAGGACGGTGGCTGGCGCAGTCGGTCGGAGCACGGCATCACGGGCCTGTGCCTCATGGCCTTTCTGGCCGGCGGCGAGGATCCCAATTTCGGGCGGCACCGGCAGAACGTGAAGCGCGCCGTCCGCTCCATCATTTCCGGACAGGAGGAATCGGGCTTCATTCCCAACAGCATGTACCATCACGGCTTCGCCATGCTGGCTCTGGCGGAAGCCTACGGTGCGGTCGACGAAGCCACTCTCTGGAGCGGGGCCGATTCCGACAAACCCCGCCAGTCGATCGCGAAGACGCTGGAGCGGGCGATCCGGCTCGCCGTCGAGGCCCAGCAGGCCAATCGATGGGGCGGCTGGCGCTACTCCCCCACTTCGACCGACGCCGACACCTCGGTGACCGGGTCGGTGCTGATGGGGCTGCTGGCGTGCCGCAACGCCGGCTTCGCCGTGCCCGACGAGACCGTCGAAAACGCGCTCGTCTACATGCAAAGGAACACGGCTTCGTCCGGCTTCGTGGCCTACAGCGGCGGAATCGGCGGCGGCGGCGAGTCCATGGCCCGCTCCGCGGTGGCAACCCTCGTCTACTCGGTGGGCCACAAGCGCGAATGGGACGAATACCAAGCCTCGCTGACGCACATCGCCGACAGACTCGACCACCGGGAAACGGCGCACACTCACTATTTCTACTACTACATGGCCCAAGCACTGTTCCAGGGCGATCCGGACGCCTGGGAACGATGGAACCGCGCCATGTCGAGAAAGCTGTCCGACCAACAGGCGGAAGACGGCAGCTTCCCGGGAAGCTACGGAGAGTCGTACGGCACCGCCATGTCGCTGCTCGCCCTGGCGCTGAACTACCGCTTTCTGCCCATCTACGAACGCTTCTGAAGCCATGCGAGCCCGCACTCGACCCTCTCGTGTCCTCCGCCCAACCCTGTTGGGTTTGGCCGCGTGGGCGTGGCTTGGCTTCGCCGGTGCGGGCAGCGCGGAGGACGGGGCGACGGGCTGGTTGAAATGGCGAAACGGCGACGAGCTTCGCGGCGCGATTCTGCAAAGCGACGACGGCGCCATTCGCTGGGAGGCCGAACCCTTCGCCGCCCCTTTGGAAATCCGGCTCGACCAGCTGGACGGAATCCGCTTTTCCACGGCCAACCGTCTGAAGGACGAACCGCAACCTCGCTTTCGCGTGCTTCTCAACAACGGCGACCGGCTCGAGGGCGATCTGCTCGCCATCGGGGAGGGCACGCTGAAAATGTCCTGCCCGCCGTTCGCCGCCCCTTTTCGCATCCGGATCGACGCCATCGAGCGCGTCATCCAGGCCAGCGGCGATCACCTCCAGTATTCCGGTCCGGACGATCTCGAGGACTGGAGTTCGACGGGACGCGACCGCGAACCCACCGAATGGTTCACCGACCTTCGGGGCGAATTCGCCACCCACCAATGGTCGGGAAACCTGTTCCGCGAAATCGAGCTTCCGGAAAAGATGGAACTCAGTTTCAGCGCGCGTTTTCCGCAGGGTAAACCGAATCTGGAAATCGGGCTGGTCCGCGACGCGCCGCGGGGACCGATGATCGAAACGTGGGACAACTACCTCGTTCTGACCTACCGCACCCGTTTCGTCCCGGTTCTGGAACTCACCGAGGAGACGAGGTCGCTCGACTTCAGGCTGTTCTGGGACCAGTCGACCGGCGACCTGCGGCTTTGCGAACCTTCCGGCAAACTTCTCGCTTCCCTGGACGACGTCACCGTGGAGCGGGGCGAGCGGGACACCAAGCGAGCCCGGTCCAAGGATCCACTGGCGCGAGGCTTTTCCATTCTCAACCGCACGCCGGAACTGAAACTGACTTCCCTGACCGTACGGGAATGGGACGGGGTCAGCATCCCGCTCATCGACCTGAGCCAAGCTCGGCTCCATCTCCGCGGAAGAGAGCCGCGCTTCCGCATCGACGACGTCTCCCTGACGGAAGGCTCGTCGTCTCTTACCGTGGGAAACCGGCAGGTGCCTCTGGGCGACCTGCAGGAACTGATCGTTTCGCCGACACCCGACTCCGGCGAGCCTCTTGAGGCGAACTCCACCCGAATCGCCTGGTTCGGCGGCTCCACGGCCAGCGGTGACTTCGAACGCGTCGGGCCGGAGGAACTGGTCCTCTCGCCGTCGTGGTCGGAGGAACCGGTTCGCGTCGTTCTGGCGGACGCGAAGGAAGTCCGCTTTCCGGAAGTCGCCGCGGCCGCGGAGAAGGGAACGGATTTGCTGACGGGGCGCGGATTTTCCCTCCGCGGTACCACGAAAGCCATAGGAAACGGGAATTCCGACAGTCTGATCGGCTGGCGAGCGCCCGGCTCGAGCAAAGCGACCCCTCTTGCGGACGGATTCGAAGCGACCATCAACCGCGATCCCCACCCGGCCACCGCGGGCGACCTCCCCGGCATCATCGGTCGCGCGCGGCTCTACCTGGTCAACGACGAGGTGCTCGTCGGCGATCTCATTTCCATCGAACCCGAACGGGTGCGTTTTTCGAGTCCGATCACGGGTCGGATCGAGGTGGCCACCGGCCAAATCCGGGCCATCGACATCGGAAGCGCCGGAAGAGTCCTGACGGGTTTTCGCGACTCGCAGTGGGAGGAGATCGAGGATTCCGAGGACGAAGTCACTTCCACCCCGGAAACGGTGAATTTCACCGGCGGCAGTTTCGGCAACCCATCGCTTCTGCTCGGCGACCGGATTCATTTCGACGCCGAATGGAAGAAATCCTACGGCGCCATGACGCTGAAGCTCTTCGCCGCGAGTCCGCAGGCGAACACCCCGTCCACCGACATCATCATCGCCTCCCAGGGGAACCGGCTCTTCATCGGCAAACTGAAGGAGAGCGGCGCCTTTTCGTTCTCCGGCGACCAGATTCCCATCACCGGAAACAGCGCCAGCTTCGAAATCCGGGCTAGACCGGAGAAAGTGGAGGTGATCGTCAACGGCAAGACCTCGCTCGATCTGGCGGTCGACCCCGAGAACGTGTCTGGAAACGGCATCTATTTCAAAATGGGCGGCGGCTGGCAGGGATGGAACCAGGCGGACAACGAGATCGAGATTTCCGACTTCCGGATCGACCGATCGCCCGGCAGCCTGCCCCGACGCGTCATCGATCCGGCGGCGCGGCAGAACGCGCTGAGCATCCCCCGTACCTTGCGGGATTCGGTGCCGACCCACCTCCTCATCGCGCCGAACGGCGACCTTCTGCGCGGAAATCTCCTCGCCGCTTCCGGGGACAGCGTCAAGTTCGCGTCCGGCGAAGCGACGCTCGATTTGCCGCGCTCCCGCGTCTCGGCCATCGTCTGGCTGCGCCAGCCTGCGGAGGACGAGGAACCCGACACGGAAGGCGACGAACTGATCGACCCGTTCGACGACGAACACTACGCTGCGCTGAAGCACTACAGTTTCAAAGTGACCCACCAATTCGTCCTCATGGACGGCAGCCGGCTCCAACTCGCCGCCGACCGCGTCGACGGCAACCGGTTCGTGGGAGAGTCGTCTCTCCTCGGGACCTGTCGCATCCCGATAGAAAACGTCCGCGACATGAAGCGCGGACCCGCAACTCCCGTTCACCGCCTCGAGAAAATGGACGTGACCGCCTACGACGACTGGGAGGTCGAGTTCACGCCCGAGCCCGACATCCCCAACGGAGAAAGCGGGCCCGCCTCGCCGCTGGTGGGCAAGGAGGCGCCCCCCGTGAAACTGACCATGCTGGACGACTCCAACTTCGATCTCGAAGATCACCGCGGCACGATCGTCGTGCTCGATTTCTGGGCAACCTGGTGCGGCCCCTGCATCAAGGCCATGCCCGACGTGGTGACGGCCGTCGGTGCCTTTCCCGACGGTGCGGTGACTTTCCGGGCCGTCAATCAGGCGGAAACACCGCCGATCATTTCCGATTTCCTGAAAAAACGAGAGTGGGACGACACGCCCGTGGCCCTCGACTTCGACATGAAGGTCAGCCGCGCCTACGGGGTCGAAGGCATTCCCCACACGGTAGTGATCGGTCGGGACGGGAAAGTCGCATGGGTCCACAGCGGCTATACCGAAGAACTGAAGAAAGAGCTTTTCGAAGCCATCGCGAAAGAGTTAGCCCGCTGAATAGCCACAATCATTGTACTGGACGTAACCAGAATGTCACATAAGTTGTTTTCAACAAACACGACGCCATGACGAGAAAACTGCCTATTGTCGCCCTTGCCTTCGCCCTTTCGGGCCTGTCTCTCTCCTCCGCGCACGCCGGAGGAACCGGCTACGCCGCCGCCTACCGAAGCGGTCACTGCGCCGAGAGCAAGTTCCAGACGCCGCGCTACAACCAGTCGCTCCCCTACCGTCACTACGAGGACAGGCGACGCTACAACGCGGCGCCGTGCGCCGGAGAAGTCCTCGCCGTCGAACCGTACATCGTCAAAACGGTGATCGTCAGCAAGAAGATGGCGCCGCACTACTACTACGACAGCCGGGGCCACCGCCACTGCCGCAAAGTGCTCACCATCGTCTACAAGGACATCTACTCCGACGGCAGCTGCTACGTCTGGGCGGAACACGCCTAAGCCGAACGTTCAGGTCCCCGGCACCTCGGGCGAGTGAGAAAACCCGTCGGCAAAGACCGCCTTCGCGGTGAACGCCGCGAAGGTGACGAGGCCGTAGGTGAGCCCGAGCACCACGCCGAAATCGATGATTCCTCGCCACGGCGACGGGAGGAATCCTACGAGCACGACGAGCAGGACGATCCCGAGCGTGAGGCAGATCGCCGTGATCCGCGTCTTGCGCTTGGCGAAGAAATAGCCCATGCAGAAAAAGGGTGCCAGGATGACGTGGAGCGGCCTGGGATGATCCCGAAGGTATTTAACGCGCGCGGCGGTCCGGGGGGAAAACTTTTTCTGAAATCCTCGGTAGCCTTCGGCCACCAGCATGAACACCGCGAACGCGACCAGAAAAATCCACTGCACGACAGTCAGCGGGGAGTCGAGCGATTCCATCGCCCGGGGGGTCAGCCGGAAAATCGCGAACCCCAGGAGCGCGACCACCCCCGAAAAGCCCCATAAAGCGCCGATTATTCCCATAGGGTCGTCACCTTGGCGCACCTCGATCGATTGTAAAGCGCGAGCGGAATCCGGATCACGCGGCTTCGGACACGATCGAATCCTCCGATCCGGAGTCTGCGTCCGGATCGCCGAAATCTCCATCGTCGAACGGCTCGAGAGCGGCGATGCCGGATTCGATGCTTCCGATCAAGTTCTCCAGAGCATCGAGACCCGAGTCGATCCGCTCGATCCGGTCCGCGACTTCGGTTCCCAGCAGAACCGCCAGGGTAGCTTCCTCTTCGATCAGGGGCGTTTCCTCAGGGAATTCTTCGGCGGCCGTCGCGCTTTCGGCCTCGGGCGCCGATTCGGTCTTCTCCTCGACAACGAACTCCTCTTCGATAGGCTCTTCCTCCTCTTCGTGCGGGGGAGCGAACACCACTGGCGTGGAACGGTTCGCCGCCGACGAGCGCATCAGCATGGCCAACCCGGCCGCCGCTTCCTGCAACTCGTCCAGATACTCGACGTCTTTCCCGTTCTTCTCCGAGGTCTCCCTGTCCTCGATCGGGGCCGCCTTGATCGAGGGAATGTCTTGGCGAACGCCCGACGGGGCTCCGGCCGGTTCGGGGACTTCTTCATCCGAAAGCGACGAAACCGCAGCAATTGCAAATGCCGCCTCCGAAGGACCGTGGTGAAGCGACTTCTCCCGGCTCCGCGAAGCGAATCGGGAATAAAGCATCACTGCCGCGAGCCCGAAAAGGGCCGCGATGAGGACGAGGTAGGCGGAAATATCCATTGCTGCCTTAATCATCAAGAAATCTAAGATACTTTCAACCCCAAAGTGTCGAGTTTTTTCGGCTGGCTTCGCTGCCTTCGCTTGCCCGAAAGCCCTCCTTCGACGTAATTCTGAAGGAGCCTCGAGGTCCCGGCCTCTACGATGAGCATTTATTCCCGCGACTACATGAGAGAAGACGGCCCCTCCGGCAGGAGCGGAGGGCCCCGTTCGTGGAGCGTCGTGACCTGGCTGCTCGTCGTCAACGTGGGCGTCTTCCTCCTTCAGACCTTCCTGTTCTACCGCCCCGACACCAACGCTCTCGCGCTGTCGCTCGAGGCCCTTGGTTCGGGGCACCTCTGGACGCTCGTCACCTACCAATTCGCCCACCACAATTTACTGCACCTGCTGGGCAACATGCTGGGCCTCTTCTTTCTCGGTCGCATGCTGCTGAACCTGACGAGCCCCGCCCACGTGCTCAAGATCTACCTTTTCGGCGGTCTCGCCGGCGGCGTCCTTCAACTCGCCTTCAGCCTCGTCATGGGGCAGGATCCTCAGATCGTCGGCGCCTCCGCGTCGGTGCTGGCGATCGTCATTGCCGTGGCCACGCTGATCCCCCAGCAGAGCATTCAACTGCTCCTGTTCTTCATCCTTCCGATCAGCCTGACACTGAGGCAAATCGCCATCTTCCTGATCGCGGTGAACGCGCTGACCCTGTTTTTCGGACTGTCTTCCGGTCCGGCGGACGGAGTCGGCATCGCGGCCATGGCCCATTTCGGAGGCATGCTCCTTGGGTGGGCCTACATCCGTTTCTGGCTTCCGAGGAATCCCCGCGGGAAGGGCGGCGCGCGTCCGCGGCGAAAGTCCCTCGGGAAGAAGTTCGGGGTGCGAATTCTGCGCGAGGGGGAAACGCCGCGCGCAGGTCGCTTCCCCCGGGTTCGGGACCGGGGGCGCGAAGGGAAAAAGACCTTCGTGACGGAGGACGTCGACGCCATTCTCGACAAGATCAACGCAGAGGGCTTTCAAAGCCTCACGGCGGAAGAGCGTCGGCTGCTCGAGCGAGGTAGCCGCAAGCTGTCGGACCGCATCGACCGCGACTCCTGATGGACGACACGGACAATCTTCCGGCCTCTTTCAACGCCGCCAGTCCCCGTTCGAAGAAATCCAGGTCCTTGTCCCGGGAGGAACGGCGAAAGGCTTTGGCCGGACTCCTTCGCGTTGCCGTGGCCGCTCTTTTCATCGTCGCCCTGTATCTGTCGGGAAGGCTCGGGATCGAGATGGCCAAAGACCGCCTGCCCGATTCGACCCGGAAACCCAGCGCGATTCCGGCGAGCACGCCCCTCACCCTCGGGGACTCGGAAGATCCCGTCTATCTCGCGGAATCGACGGACTCCCTGAGGCGTTTCTTCGCGGAACATCCCACGCCGGAAGAGCGAGCCAGCGCCAACCTGTCCGAACTCGGGATCCGCCGACTGCGCGGGTCGGTTTCGATGACGACCATTCGAGCGGAGGCCGACGCGGTCGAAGTGCAAATCTCCTCGGGAGCCATCGCGGGCACCGTCTACTGGATCCACCACTCCCAGATGCCCGAACCTTCCACCTTCGACCCGATCATATCCCCCGTGCCGGAAGACGACGAGCCGCTTCCCTAAGACTGCGGTCGCGGTTGGCGGGATTGGCAGGATCTAATCGGCCAGGCCGAGACCCACGGTGGTGTGCACGTCGTGGCCGCAGGCGTGCATCACTCCCGGATTGCGGGAGCGATAAGGGAGGCTTCGCAGCTCCGTGATCGGGAGGGCGTCCATGTCCGCCCTCACCGCGACGCAGGGAGCGTCCTCCTTGTCGGCGCCCTTTCCCTTCAGGAGAGCGACGACCCCGTGCTTCGCCACCCCTGTTTCCACTTCGAGGCCCAGTTCCCGAAGCCGATCGGCAACAAGGGCGGCCGTCCGCTCTTCCTGGTTGGAGAGTTCGGGGTGGGCGTGGATATCGCGTCGAATCTCGACCAGACCGGGAAACATCTCCTCGATGGACTCGCTGAAAAGCCGGTCCCGAGCGGCCGGATCGTTCTCGGCCAGGGTCTTTTTCGGCAGGGAGAGAACCACGAAGGCACACGCGAGCGTGGGTGGTAGAAAGCGAAAGAAGCGAGCGTTCATCCGCGAAGAGTAACGAACCGGAACATCGGTGGCAAGGAGGTAAGCGCGCGGTCTCGGCCGCGAGTTGCTTCTTCTGACCCCGGTCCATGGACATGCGCAGGCCTGCCCCTTGTGGTATGGTCCGCCCGATGAATCCCCGAACCGAAAAATTGACGTCCGCGCTTCGTCCTCTTCTGGCGGCGGCGATCCTGGTTCCGCTTTCCGCCCGGGCCGAGGAAGAACCCGAGCAGACCCTTCCGCGCTTTCCGGCCGTGGAGCCGGAGGACGCGATGACGACCTTCGAGTTCGCGCCCGGCTTCCGCATGGAACTCCTCGCTGCGGAGCCGCTGGTCCACGACCCGGTGGCCATGGCCTTCGATGAGAATCTTCGGCTTCACGTGGTGGAGATGCGCGGCTATTCGGAGCAGCGCGAGGACCGACTCGGCGCGATCCGCGTGCTCACCGACGAGGACGGAGACGGCGTCTACGACCGGAGCGACGTGCTGGTGGACGGCCTGCCCTGGCCGACGGCCATCGCCTGCTGGAAAGGCGGCGTCTACGTGGCCGCGCCGCCCGATCTCTGGTATTTCAAGGACACGGACGGCGACCGGAAGGCGGACGTGAAACGCCGCGTCCTGACCGGATTTTCCCACGAGAACGTGCAGGCCATGGTCAATTCCTTCCGCTGGGGCCTGGACAACCGCATTCACGCCGCGACCAGCAGCGGAGGCATCGAATTGAAGGCGCCCGGCGGCGATGAAGATCCGCTCGAGCTCCGCATCCGGGACTTCGCCTTCGATCCGGAGACGGGCGAATACTCCGTGACCACGGAGGGCGGTCAGCACGGCATGGGCTTCGATGACTGGGGCCGAAAATTCTCCTGCTCCAACAGCGATCATCTCAAGCAGGTGCTTTACGAGGAGCGCTACCTGTCCCGCAATCCGAACTTCCGCGCACCGGATTCCCGGCTCAGCATCTCGGCGGAAGGCCGGCAGCCGGAGGTCTACCGCATCAGCCCGGTCGAGCCCTGGCGCGAACTCCGCACCCGGATGCGGCTGGAGGGCAAGCTCATGCAGTTCCGCCTCGAGGGCGGGGGAAGGGCGGCCGGTTACTTCACGGCCGCCACCGGCATCACCATCTATCGCGGCGACGCCTGGCCGAAGGAATTCCGCGGCTTGGCCGTGGTGGGAGACGTGGGCAGCAATCTCGTTCACCGCAACCGCCTGGAGCCGGATGGCGTCCCCTTCCTAGGACGCCGCATGGACGAGGAGAGCGAATTCGTCCGCTCCAGCGACACGTGGTTCCGTCCCGTGCAGTTCGCCAACGGTCCGGATGGCAATCTCTACGTGGCCGACATGTACCGGGAAATCATCGAGCATCCGTGGAGCTTCGGCGATTCCATCAAACCCATGCTCGACCTCACCAGTGGCAACGACCGCGGACGCATCTACCGCATCGTGCACGAAGACGGCGAGACCCGGCGCCCGGATCCGCTCGGTGGGAAGTCCAGCGAGGAACTGGCCGGGCTCCTCGCGCATCCGAACGCCTGGCAACGTGAAACGGCCTCCCGGCTTCTCCACGAGCGGCAGGACGCCTCCGCCGCGCCGGCGATCCGCACCGTCGCCGCAGATTCCACGAGTGCCCTTGGCCGCCTGCACGCCCTGTATGCGCTGCAGGGGCTCGGGAAGCTGCAAGCCGCCGACGTGCTGGCGGCGCTGGAGGACCCGCACTCCGGGGTCCGCACCCACGCTCTGCGCCTCGCGGAACGCCTGGCGAACGACCGACCGGAGGTCCGGGATCGAGTGCTGGCGATGACGGACGAGCCCGATCCGGGAACCCGCTTTCAGTTGGCCTTCACCCTCGGCGAGGTGGAGTCGGAAGCCCGCATTGGCGCTCTGACGGCTTTGGCCCGAGTCGATGGCGGCGATCCCTGGGTGCGCATGGCGCTTCTGACGTCCCTGAACGATGGCGCGGACCAAGTGCTGAGCGGCCTGCTCGGCGACTCCGCATTCCGGAAGAATCCCGACGCTCCGCAACTGCTGCGGGAACTCGCCCAGCTCATCGCGCGGAAGAACGATCCCGCGGAGTTCGACGTTCTGCTCGCCACGCTGGCGGCCCTGCCGGAGGACGATCCACACAAGCTGGAGCTTCCCCTCGTGCTGGGACTGCGGGAGGGGGTCCGGACCGGCGCCGCGCGCTTCCAGCAGCTCGTTTCCGGGGAGGAGTCTTCTCCCGGCGCCCGACGCTTCCGCGCCGTCCTCGACCAGGCGCTTGCCATCGCAACCGATCCGGAGCAGTCCAGATCCGCGCGGCTCGACGCCATCAGCCTGGCCGGAATGCTGCCGTTCGAGAAAACGGGGAAACCGCTCACCGCCCTGCTCGGCGGAGCCACGCCGGAGACGCTGCAGAAGCGGGTGGTCGAGGTGCTCGGCAAGTATCGGGTGGACGGCCTGACCGCCCGGGTGGTCGAGTTGTTCCCCCGGCTCACCCCCGCCATCCGCACGGCGGCGATGGATGCCCTCTTTTCCCGCCGCGATCGCTACGGACCGATCCTGGACGCCGTGGAGCGCGGCGATCTCAATCCCGGCGACCTGAACGCGATCCAGATTCAGCGGCTCTGCCTGTCCCCGAACGAAGACCAGGCCGCCCGCGCCTTGGCCCTGCTCTCGCCCAACCGCGAAAACGACCGCAGCAAGCTGATCGGCCAATATCAACCCGCCCTGTCCATGGAAGGCGACATGGAACGCGGCCGCGCCCTTTTCCGCGCCGCCTGCGCCGTCTGCCACCGGGCCGAGGGCTTCGGCAACGTCGTCGGGCCGGTCCCCGCCACCTTCCAGAATCGGGGCGGCGAATGGATGCTGGTCAACATTCTCGACCCGAACCGGGAGGTGAACCCGGAATTCACCAACTACACCGTCACGAAGAAGAACGGCAGCCTCGTGGCGGGCCTGATCACGGCGGAAACCGCGACCAGCTTCACCGTGACGCGCGCCGACGGCCAGTCGGAGAACATCCTCCGTTCCGAGGTGGAGGAATTGACCGCCTCGAAGATCTCGCTCATGCCGGAGGGGCTGGAAGCCACCATCGATCAGCAGGGCATGGCCGATCTGCTGGCCTACCTCGGGGCCCTGAAATAAGCCGATACCATGAAAACGTCTCTTTCCTTTTTCCTGCTCCTGATCGGATTGCTCCCGGCCCCGGTCCGGGCGGATGCTCCGTCCGTCCCGGCCGGGGCGGCCCGGATCGACATCACGCCGGAAGATCCGGTCCAGCTCATCAACGTCAAGGAACCCACCGAGTCGGAGCGCGTGGGGCGGAAGCTCTTCGCCCGCGCCTTGGCCATGGGAGCAGGGGAGAAAGCTGTCGTCCTCCTCGGTTACGACGGCATTGGCGTGCCCGCTACGCTCGCGGAACGCGTGGCCGGCCGCATCACGGAGGAGCACGGACTTCCGAGGGACCGCATCGCCCTCTGCGCGAGCCACACCCACTGGGCGCCGCATCTGACGGACCTCCTGACCGGCATCTACGGCGGCCCCTTGCCCGAGGACCATCAGAAGCGTGTCGACGCCTACACGGACCTCCTGGCGGATCGTCTCGTCGCCGTGGCGGGAGAAGCGCTGGCTGCCCGTCAACCTTCCCGTCTCGCCTGGACCACCGGGCGCGTCACCTTCGCCGCCAACCGGCGCATGGAGGAAGGCGGACGGCTTCTTCGGGATCCCGACAGACAGCTCATGGTCACGTGGAATCCAGAGGCGCCCGTCGATCACACTCTGCCGGTGCTGTCGGTCCGCGACGCCGCGACGGGGGATCTCACCGCGCTCCATTTCACCTACGCCTGCCACAACGTGGCCATTACCGGCAGCCTGATCAGCGGCTTTGAAAACACCATCCACGGGGACTGGGTGGGTCTGACGCTGGAAGAGATCGAGCGCCGCCACCCCGGCTGCGTCGCCATCGGCACCATTGGCTGCGGCGGAGATCAGCGCCCGGATTTCTGTGGCGACGAAGGGGTGGCCATGGCCCACGCGCGGGAGATCGCCGACGAAGTCGATCGCCTGCTGGGCGACGACACTTGGCAAACCTTCGGCGCGCCGGAAGCGGCCACCATGGACCGGACGGAACTTCCGCTCGAACCGATGCCGTCCGAGGAGACGTTGCGGGAGTACGTCAACCATCCTATCCAGACCCCGCCCACCGCCGCCCGCGCCCATGTCGCCCGGAACCGCCTCGACCAGATCGAGGCCGGGGAGGAGACGCCCGACGGCGTGCCGTTTCTTTCCCAGTCGTGGCGCTTCGCCGATGGCGGGCCGACTTTCGTCTTCATGGCGGGCGAGGTCTGCATCGACTTCCAGCTCCGCATCCGGAAGGAGCACGGACCCGGCGTCTGGCCCGTCGCCTACGCCAACGCCACGCCCTGCTACATCGTCTCCCGCCGCATGGTGGAGCGCGGTGGCTACGAGGCGGGGAATTCCATGTTCTACTACGGCTGGCTGCGGCCGTTCCAGCCGGAGGTGGAAGACCTCGTCATGCAATCCGTGGCCCGGGTGCTGGAAGGCGGCGCCGAGTGATTGTCTCTTTCTTTCGGCCCGCTGACGCAAGAGCCTGAAAGTTCATCGCTCCGTTCACCGCCTGCGCTAGGAAGTGGCTTCGGTAGCGGGCGGCTCGGAGAGCTGTTCGCGGCCGGAAAGGCGGGCGCCGGGCCGGCGGCCCCGGATCTTGAGGTTGAGCAATTCCACGAAGACGGAGAAGCCCATGGCGAAGTAGATGTAGCCCTTGGGAATTTCGACGTGGAAGCCTTCGGCGACGAGGGTGAACCCGATCAGCAGCAGGAAACTCAGGGCCAGCATCTTGACGGTGGGGTGCTCGTTGACGAATCGGGCCACCGCGCCGGCGGCGACCATCATGACGCCGATCGAGATCATGACGGCGAGGACCATAATGGCGATCTCATCCGCCATGCCGACGGCGGTGATGACGGAGTCGAGAGAGAATACGACGTCGAGAAGAGCGATCTGGGCGAGGACCGAACCGAAGCTGACCGCTTTCGCCCGCGTCTTTTCCGAGGAATGGCCCTCGATGTTGGCGTGGATCTCGAACGTCGCCTTGGCGAGGAGGAAGAGTCCGCCGAATACGAGAACCAAGTCCCTTCCGGATACGCCATGGCCGACGACCTCGAACAACTCGCGAGTGAGACCCATCACCCAAGTCAGGGAAAAGAGCAGGGCGATGCGCATGAGCATGGCAAGCGCCAGACCGATCAGCCGGGCGCGCTTCCGCTGCGAGGCGGGCAGCCGGTCCGAGAGGATGGAGATGAAGATGATGTTGTCGATGCCGAGGACGATTTCCAGCACGGTGAGCGTGAGAAGGGCGATCCAAGCGTCGGGGGTGGCGATCCAGTCGAACATGGGAACGAAGAGGTGAGGGTGGATGGTGGGTAGCGGTTCCGGTGGTGTGACTATGGACGGGAACGACGGCTGCCGCAGGAGGAATTTCAACGGTGCCGCCACCAGCAGTCGGCGACAGACGGCAGACTTGGTTCCCGGGACCTTCGCGCGTCGTGTCACCTCGGAGTTGAATCACCCTGTGAAAATCAGCGATGGGCGGGTTGTCTTGCCGGGAATCAAGCCGATGGTTCCTTTCCTCGAACCTCGTGATTGAAAACGGTGAGAGGTCGGTCAGGCCTGCCTTTCCGATTCCCGCGACCTCTGGCGTCGCGTCGGCGAACGAGGAAGCGGACGGACGACTACCACCACCCGTCACAGGCCCTCGACTTCCCATCCGTCGCGGTGGGGTTCCTTGACGAGGCGGTTGGCTTTTTCGGAGTTGGTAAACCGCAGGTTGGCCGAATCCCACTCGAGCTTTTCGCCCGGTACGCGGACGGCATTGGTGCCAAGCAGGACGGCCTCGGTGAGGTTGCCACTGTAGCCGAAATGGGAAATCGGGGGGCGGCCTTCGTTCTCCCCGCGGATGGCGTCCACGAAATTCCGGTGGTGATCGCCCGCCGGCGGGAGAGACCCGAAGGCATCGGGATCCTTTTCCCCGTCCACGTAGAGGGAAATCTCGCTCTTCCCACCGTGGGGAGAGACGAGCGTGCCGCGCGAGCCGATGACGACGCTGCCGCTCGAGACGAGGTTTTCGCGCCCCCCGACGGCGGCGACGACGTGCTCGGGAGGGGACTGCCCTTCGTCGTGCCAGTAGGCGACGAAGGGCTTTCCGCCGCTGAATTCCGTGCCCGGAAATTCCCACCGCACGCGAATGTCGAGCGGCCAGCTGTGTTCGTTGGCCGGACCCGGCCCCAGCGACTCGACCGTCGTGGGGGGAGCGCAGTCGATCCCCATGAACCAAGGGTGCATGATGTGGCAGCCCATGTCGCCGAGGTTGCTGCAGCCGAAGCCGATCCGTCCCCGCCATTCGCGCGGGTGGAAGTGCCCGGGCACCCACGGGCGCATCGGGCGGACGCCGGTCCAGAGGTTCCAGTCCAGTCCTCCCGGGACGGACTCGTCGGATTCCGGGAGCGGCTCCATCGAGCCCCACGCCTTCGGGTTGAGCGAATGGATCTCCCGCACCGTGCCGACCATTCCCTCGCGCAGCGCCCGCACGACCGCCTGGTTGGATTCCGCGGAGGCGAGCTGGTTGCCCATCTGCGTCACGATGTCGGAATGGTCGTCGGCGAAGTTTCGCAGGACCCGGGCCTCGTGCACCGTCCGGGTGAGCGGTTTCTCGCAGTAGACGTGGAGGCCGAGCTGCATCGCGCTCATGGCAATCGCCGCGTGCATGTGGTCGGGCGTTCCGACGAGCACGGCGTCGAGCTCGCCCGCCTCGCGGTCCAGCATCTCGCGCCAGTCGCGGTAGACGCGGGCGTCGGGGTAGTCGGCGTTTACTTGCTCGAGGTGGTCGGTATCCACCTCCGCCACGGCCACGAGGGTGACGCCCGGGACGTTCATGATGCCCTCGATGTTGCGCCACGCCCGCCGCGCCGCTCCGACGCTGGCGACGCGCAGGTCGCGGGACGGAGGTCCGCCCGAGGCGGTGGTTTGCCACCCGATCCAGGGAGCGGCCATCGTGAGGCTTTCGAGGAAGTGTCGTCGCGTCGTCATGGGAGAATTTCGATTGGAACCCGAGCCTATCAGAAAAGCGGGGTCGCGGTCCAGTCCGTCTTGATGGACCGCCGGCGGAGCCACCGCCCCCGGCACCGGTGGCCGACGCGATCACAGATCCTTCTCGGTCGGCGGAAACCGTTTCCTCGCCGCGCTGTCGATCGGTTCGCCGGTGCGCAGGCTCCACCACTCGCCGGCACGCTCGGGATCGTGGTGGGGATTCGGGATCGGCAGGCGGGCGATGACGCGGGTGTGCCAGCGATTGAGCTTTTTCCCGAGGTCGGCGGCGCGTCCCGCTTTTTCCCCGGAGAGATCGTTCTGCTCACCGATGTCTTCGGCAAGGTTGTAGAGCTCCTTCTCTCCGGTGTCGTCGAGGTATTGGATCAGCTTCCAGTTCCCTTCGCGGATGGCCGCAGCCGGGCGATGGTGATGGTGGTGGGGGTAATGGAAATGGATCGCGTTCCGTTTCAGGATCGCCGAATCGTCCTGGAGGACCGGCAGCAGGCTGAGGCCGTCGATGACCTGGTTTTCCGGAAGCCGACCATTCGCGAGATCGACGAAGGTCGGGTAGAAGTCGTGGCTGACCGCGACCGCGGAGGTGACGCTCCCCGGCTTCACCATCGGCGGATATTTCACGATGAGGGGCACGCGAATCCCGCCCTCGTAGAGCTGGCCTTTCTCGCCGCGCAAAGGGGCGTTGCTGGTGACCTCGTCGTCGGCCTCGGGCGTGTAGTCGTAGCGCCGGTAGAGTCCGCCGTTGTCCGAGGAGAAGGCGATCATCGTACTCTCCGTCAACCCGGCCTTTTCGACGGCGGCGACGACGCGTCCGACGAGGGTATCGAGTTCCTCCGTCATGGCGGCGTAGACGGGGTGGGGAAGATCGCGCCCCCTCTCCTTCGCCTTCTTCTCGTATTTCTCGACGAGATCGGAGCGGGAGGCGAGGGGGATGTGGACGGCGTAGGGGGAGACCATGAGGAAGAACGGCTTACCGTCATTCCCGGCGATGTAGTTCTCGGCGAGTTCCGCCTCGAAGTCGGTACGGAACTGGTCCGGTTTCGGCTTGAGATCGGTGGCCCCGTGCTGCACGCGGAATCTCCCGGGGAGAAAGGGGCCGCCCACCACCGCTGTCCAGTCATAGCCCTGGTGCTCGGGTTGATGTTCCGGCGAATTCCCGAGGTGCCACTTGCCGATGTAGCCGGTCGAGTAGCCCGCCTTCTTCAGCGATTCCGCCACGGTGACCGTCTCCAGGGGCAGCGCCATCGTCGTGAGCGGAGTCTGGACGCGCTCGAAGGGTCGCCAGTGTCCGGGGATGTGCGCGGTGATTCCGATCCGGGCCTGATTCTGTCCCGACTGCACCGCGCAGCGCGTCGGCGAGCAGACGGCGCCCGCCGCGTAGAAATCCGTGAACCGCATCCCGTCCTTCGCCAGCTGATCGAGGTTCGGCGTCTCGATGAAATCGTTGCCGTAAGGGCCGATGTCCGACCAGCCCAGGTCGTCGGCCATGATGTAGACGATGTTCGGTTTTTCGCCCCGGGCATCCGGGGCGGGGAGGAGGAAAGCGGGCAGGAGGAAGGTGAGAAACAAGAATCGCATGATGCGAGAGCTTATCGGCGCGGCCCGCGGTCGTCGAGTGCGGGATCGGGCCGCGCGCCATGAAAACGCCAGCAGATTTTTATCCGGACGGCGAGAGACACGTAGTGAGCGAGCCCTGTCCAGTTATCGCCGCTACGCTCCGTCCACAACCGATTTATGGAGTGGAGAGAGCGCGGAGCGAGGACGGCAGGGAGCATTCACCCCTCCACCGCATAGGGCTCCCGGTAGTCCCGCGTGAGGAGGCTGGCGG